>JBOHYG010000108.1:0-172717 GCA_050737875.1 Arenimonas sp.
AGCGCCAAGGCTGAGACTGTTAAGCAAGACTGGTATGTTGTTGATGCCAGCGGTAAAACCCTCGGTCGCTTGTGCACAGAACTTGCTCGTCGCTTACGCGGCAAGCACAAACCCGTTTACACCCCGCACGTTGATACGGGTGATTACCTCGTTGTAATCAATGCCGACAAAATCACCGTGACCGGCAAAAAGCTTCAAGACAAGATGTATTACCGTTTCACCGGTTACATCGGCAACATGAAGTCCGAAACCCTGGGTCAAGCCATGAATGCGCATCCTGAGCGTGTCATCGAAACCGGCGTCAAAGGCATGCTGCCTAAGAATCCGCTGGGTCGTGCCATGTACAGCAAGCTCAAGGTTTATGCAGGTCCAAACCATCCGCATACCGCCCAGCAGCCTCAAGTGCTGGACTTTTAAGGCTTAGGATTACTCATGGCAACTTCGCAAAATTACGGCACCGGCCGTCGCAAATCCTCCACCGCACGCGTTTTCCTGCGTTCGGGCAAGGGCGCTATCGTTATCAATGGTCGTTCGATTGAAGATTTCTTCGGTCGCGAAACCTCCCGCATGATCGTGCGCCAGCCACTCGAACTGACCAAAATGACGGACAAGTTCGACGTTAGCGTCACTGTTGAAGGCGGCGGTATCACCGGTCAAGCCGGTGCGATCCGTTTGGGTATCGCCCGCGCATTGGTCGAATACAACGACACCCTGAAGCCTGAGCTGCGCAAAGCCGGTTTCATGACCCGCGATGCCCGTGAAGTGGAACGTAAAAAAGTTGGCTTGCACAAAGCTCGCCGCGCGACCCAGTTCTCGAAGCGTTAATGCTTCCCGAAGTCTCCGGGCTTCGCTGGATCCACCAAAAGCCCCGCTCAACAGCGGGGTTTTTGTTTGTCCGGAGTTTGCAAATTTTTGCAGGCACAGGCTTGCCCCTAAAAAAAGAATGGGAAATACTTGAAGCCCTCGGCTTTTAAGACCTTTCAGGCTAGACTGAGTTATTGCAAGGAGATTCACATGCCGATGTCAGCTTCAGATCTTGCCAAACTGTTCCCCCTGGAATCGTTGCGTAACGAGACTCGCGAACAGTTGGGACGCGATGCCGTCGTTAGCCAGTACTCCCGCCACGAATATGTGTTTGAAGCCGGCAGCGTCGATGACGACACGGTCTATCTGCTCGAAGGCGAGCTGCAATGTGAATATCCCGATGGCCGCAAGGTGGCCCATGTAGCTACTGCTCAACATGGCCGCTATCCGTTAAACGATGCAATCCCCCGTCGATTTGCCGCGAAAGTCACTTCCAGCAAAGCCAAGATATTAAAGCTCGATCGCCGGTTTCTCGAAAAAATCATTACCTGGGATCAAGTCAGTCGCTCCGAAAGCTACAAGCATTTCGATTCGACGCCCGGTGCGAACTCCTGGGTATTCCGATTATTGAATAGCCATGCATTCCTGAAATTGCCGACCGGCAATATCGAAAAGATGTTCCAGCGCTTTGAAGAAATTAAAGCACTGCCAGGCGAAATCATCATGCGTGAAGGTGATGCGCCGGATTATTTCTACGTGATCCGCGAAGGCACCGCTTCGGTTTCGAAATATCTTGATGGCGCACCACAAGTTGTTGCCTATCTGCGCGAAGGCGATATTTTTGGAGAAGATGCATTGCTGGCGAATGTGCCGCGCAATGCTACCGTTCGTACCATGCAAGGCGGCCGTCTGATGCGCCTGAAAAAAGAAGATTTTGAAGCGGTGCTGAAACCACCGATGGTGCATTGGGTATTGCCGGCCGATGCAGCACGCCTGGTGAAAGACGGTGCGATTATTCTCGATGTACGGATGCCGGAAGAATACGCGCAACGCGGCATCGATGATGCGGTCAACATACCGCTGTATCGTTTACGCGAAGATGCAGGCTTGGCCTTGCCAACCGGAAGCCACTTGGTGGTGTACTGCAATACCGGTGAACGCTCTGCTGCAGCGGCTTTTATCTTGAATGGTTTGGGTTACACCGTTCATGCGTTGCATGGTGGATTGGGTGCGATGCAAAGAATGTTGGCGGCCAGTCAGGCTGCAGCTGAACAGGCTGCATTGCAACAGCAAGCATGAAATTTTGGTCGGGTTCCCCGACCGCCATGGATGATGGGAGTGTCGAAAATGCAGGAGCATTTTTCGACCGACCAATTCATATTCGACTATTGGCGCTGGATACCGTCGACGATCACGATATCGGCGGCACGTTTGGCAAATAAACCAACGCAGACTACGCCGGTGATTTGATTGAGTTCGGCTTCCATGCCGACCGGGTCGACGATCTGCCAGTTATAAACGTCGAGAATCCAATTGCCGTTATCGGTGACTTTCCCTTCGCGCCAGATCGGCTGTCCGCCACGTGCCGCGATTTCGCGGGCGACATAGCTACGTGCCATCGGGATGACTTCGATTGGCAATGGAAATTTGCCGAGCAGATTCACTTCCTTGCTGGCATCGATAATGCAGACAAATTTCTTGCTGGCTGCCGCAATGATTTTTTCCCGTGTCAACGCGCCGCCGCCACCCTTGATTAACCGGTTATGTGGATCGCACTCATCGGCGCCGTCGACATAAAGCGAAAGCTCGCCGGTCGAATTTAAATCCAGAACCGGAATGCCATGTTGCCTCAGCAAGGCTGTGCTTTGCTCGGAACTGGAAACTGCACCTTCAATCTGGTGTTTCATGCGGGCAAGCGCCTCGATGAAAAAAGCGACCGTAGAACCGGTGCCTACCCCGACAACCGTGCCTTCCTCGATGAATTTGGCGGCAGCTTCACCGGACAGGCGTTTGCCTTCGTTCTGCGACATGACTTACTCCAAAGATAAGATGAATTTCCACTGTTGAGCCGTCACCGGTAATACCGACAGGCGATTGCCGCGCTTCAGCAGGGCGAAATCTTCCATATGCTCAGCCTGTAATTTTAATTCATCCAGCGAGATAACGCGCTTCAATTTACGCTTGAAGCTGACATCCACCAGCCACCAACGCGGGTTTTCCTGCGTGCTGGCGGCATCGTAATAGTCGGATTTCTTGTTGAACTGGGTTAGGTCGGGGTAGCTGTCGCAGGCGACTTCTGCCAGACCTGCAATGCCCGGCACGGCCGTGTTCGAGTGGTAGAAAAATATGCCATCACCTACCTTCATATCTTTCATCATGTAATTGCGGGCTTGATAATTACGCACGCCGCTCCAGGGCTCGCGCTTGACGCGCTTGAGATCGTCTATCGAAAACTCTTCGGGTTCTGTCTTCATCAGCCAGTAGTTCATGACAATATTGTCTCGTATGGTGTTCGCTATGGGTTTTCGAAACGTAATACTTCCCGCTCGTTAATAAGCATATCCAGTTTTACGTCCCATTCCTGCGAGGGTAATGTTTCCGCTTCCTGATCCGAATAGGCTATGCCGATCAATAATGGCGGTGCCGATTGGCCATTCCGAAAAGCGAAACTGCGATCATAAAAGCCGGCGCCCATGCCGAGGCGCGAACCTTTGCGTGTATAGGCGAGCAGGGGGATCAATACGATACTCAAATCACCGGCATCCAGTGCCGAAGTCGGTGAAATATCGGGCTCTGGAATGCCGTATTGGTTACTGACCAAATCATCACCCGAGCGCCAGGGCGCAAACTTCAAAGTTTTGTCGGACTGGATAATCGGCAGGCACCAGACTTTGGGCGCTTGCATGCGCATTTGCACGACGTGCAATGGCACTTCGCCCTGCATTGCCCAATAACCGGCAACATAGTTTGCGGTTTGCCATTCGGGTAATTGAAGCAATTGTCGCGCGATGGCTTCGGCAGTTTGCATGCGCTGTGCGGCAGATATTGCCAGGCGTTTTGCTTTGAAATCCTGTCGCAGAAGTTTTTTTTCTGCGCCGATTTGTTTATCCGAATTTATCGTCGAACCGGAATTCAAGATTGCATCCTCCACCATGCCGATGCTTGCGAAACGACCTTGATCCAGGAGGATCAAGTGGGCATCTGGGCGAAAACTTCAGGCTTCCCGCAACTGGGCGGACATGCACACCGTCGTCGTCAACAAATTCCCGGGCCGTATTTATGGGTCAAGGCGAAATGTTTGCGCAAGCTGTCAAACACAGCAGAGGACACGAACATAGTATAGAACTTAATTCGAAAAAAAATGTGAATTTAAGTCAAATTTTAAGTGTAATTTTTATTGGCGAATTTCGACGAACTAGCGCGGCATCGAATCGAACAAACCATCCAGTTTCCGATTCATGTCACCAAGTGTTTGGTGGAGCACGCCATCGCGTTCATCGGCGGCTTTTTTGAGTTGCAAAAACTCATGCGCCAGATTCAGCGCCGCCAGTACGGCAAGCTGATCTATGGAAACCATGCGATTGTTGCCGCGTATTTCACGCATCCTTGCGTCCAGAAACCGGGCAGAAGCCAACAGACTTTCCTGTTCGCCCGTTTCGACACCAACGGTAAATTCGCGGTCGAGTATTTTTACATTGAACGGTGTGCTCACGCGTTTTGCTCCAGGGATTTGAGGCGATTGATCATCGCTTCCACCCGAGAGCGTGCAAGCTCGTTCTTGCTCATCAACTGCGAACGTTCATTGGTCAATTGTTCCTGACTCAATCGCAAACTGCGGTTTTCGTCCTGCAGACGGCGCGAAACCTCGATTAGCCGGTCGACCCGCTCAGCCAAGGCTTTGATTTGCTGGTGTACGTCAGGAATGCTCATGGCTTAACGATAGTGTCAGTTCAGGAGGGGGTCAAGCTAATTTGGCGCCGAATGAAGACGCCGCTCAATAAGGTGCCGGGATGGCGGCAACCGTGCTCGGTTGCCAGCTGCGGATAAAGGCCAGGCAGCGGTGTCCGTCGATGGGCGGCGACAGCCAGTAGCCCTGGATTTCATCGCAGCCTTGCTCGCGCAGATAGCGCAGTTGTTGCTCGGTTTCCACGCCTTCCGCGATCACGTTCAAGCCGAGCGAATGGCTCATGGTGATGATGGTTGCGGTAATGGCCTCGTCATCCGGATCGTGGTCGAGATCGCCGATAAAGGCCTTGTCGATTTTCAGGGTGTCGATCGGCAGGCGTTTCAAATACACCAGCGATGAATAACCGGTACCGAAGTCATCGATCGCGAGCGTCAAGCCGAGCAGGCGCAATTCGTTCAACACGGTGGTCGCCTGTTCGGCGTTTTCCATCACCATGCTTTCGGTCAATTCCAATTCCAGGCGATTCGGCGGGATTTCGGTTTCTTCCAGAATGCGCTTCAGTGTTTGACCCAAATTGCCCCGCAGTAATTGCATGACCGATACATTGACTGCCATCGATAACTCGGTCAGGTCATGCTTGCGCCAGCGCTTGAGGGTCTGGCAGGCTTCCTGCAGAACCCATTCGCCGATTGGAAGTATCAAGCCGCTTTCTTCGGCAAGCGGGATAAAGGTAACCGGACTGATATCCCCCAGTTCGGCGCTATGCCAGCGCAGCAGCGCTTCGACACCGGTAATGCGACCATCCGCCAGCGACATCCGTGGTTGATAGACCAGTCGGAATTCGCCTTTATCCAGCGCCTTGCGCAGACAGGCAAGAATTTGTGCGCGCCGACGAGCTTCGGCATCCATCGTTTCGTTGTAAATCTGGAAGGTATTGCGGCCTTCGGCCTTCGCTTGATACATGGCGGTATCGGCGAACTTCAACAAATCGGTTGGTACCAAGGCGTGATCAGGATACAGACTGATACCGAGTGATGGCGTGATGCTGACATCGTGACGCTCGTCGACTTCCAGTGGCATCGAGAATGCGGTAAGAATTTCGCGCGCCATGCGTTCGACAGCTGCGAGACTTTCGACGTCTTCCAGAATGACGGTGAATTCGTCGCCACCGAGTCTTGCGACAGTGTCGGAGGCGCCAACGGTTGCCTGGATACGGGTTGCCGCCGCTTTCAGTAAGCGGTCGCCGGCCGCATGTCCGAGCGAGTCGTTGATGTCCTTGAAGCGATCCAGGTCAAGAAACAATACGGCGACGCGAGTTTCTTGCCGACGGGCACGCACGATGGCGCGACCTAGGCGTTCGGAAAGCAGTGCGCGATTCGGCAAGCCGGTCAGGGTGTCGTAATTGGCAAGATAACGAAGTTCCTGTTCGGCACGTTTCTTGTCGGTGATGTCATTGACCACGGCGACGAAATGGCTGCGTGTACCGTGGGCATCGCGAACTTCCGACATTTCGATCCAGCCAAGAAATTCGTCGCCGTCTTTGCGTTTTTGCCACATTTCGCCGGCCCAGTGCCCAGTGCGTTCGAGGATGTCGCGTACGCGTCGGTAAAAATCCGCGCCATGTTGGGTCGAATCGAGAATACGGCTGTTTTGTCCGATCACTTCTTCGTCGTTGTAGCCGGTGATGCGCGAGAAGGCCGGATTCACCGAAATAAAACGGAACTCCAGATCGATCACGGCAACGGCTTCGCTCATGCTGCGTAAAACTTCGAGTGCTACCCGGCGTTCGCGCTCGGCACGACGAATCAGTGTGATATCTCTCGCGGTGCCCGCCATGCGCAGCGGCTTGCCATCGGCATCGCGTTCGACCAACTTGCCACGCGAGCGAACCCAGATCCATTCGCCACTGCTATTGCGAATACGGTGTTCGGATTCGAAAACTTCGCTTTGGCCGATCAAATGTTCCTGGAGCAATTTCTGTACACGCGGCAAATCATCCGGGTGCAGGGAATGCGAGCGCCAGTCATCGGTGCTCATCGACTCGGTGGCGCCCTGGCCCAATAATTGGTTTGCACCTAAACGGTAGAGACTGTTCTCGGGAATATTCCAGTCCCAGAATTCATCGCCGGAACCCCAGAGCGCCAAATTCAGTCTTGCTTCGCGTTCGCGTATTTCTTCGAGTAATTCAGCTTCCTGCGCTGCGCGTCGGCGCCAGATTCGCCAAAGTAACAGGCCTAGAAACACTGCAGTAACGATCAAGGCCAATTGCGGGGCAATGCTGGCGGCGGTCGATTCGTCGGATTGATGGTTGGCGTGGGCGAAATCGGGCGCTAAATAGATACCAAGCATCGCCGCCGAACTATAAAAGCGGGTGAGGCGAGCAGCTGGTATGTAGCGCAATGGCACTGAATAGGCCCCTATCGAATGTTTCCCCGGTTCTCAGTGTAGTGGGCGAAGGCACAATGTCACAAGACGTTTCGCCTGCTTGCTAGAATATAGGCCTGCCTTTCAGGGGTTTCTTATGACTCAGCCGGTACTTCCCTTATATGCGAAGCTCGCAAGTTCGCCGTTGATGTATTCGCTTGGTGTTGAAGCACCTGAACTGCACGGCAGTCTGTGTGGTTTTCTTTGCGGTGGCGGGCAGGCAAACGCGGAAAACTGGCTCAGTCTGGTGTTAAGCGACGATGCGATTCACGAGGTGGAGCCCGGCACCGATCTGGCCCAGATGTACGAGGCCACTTGTGCGGGTTTGGCGTCGGAAGAATTCGAATTCGATTTGTTGCTGCCCGATAGCGACGCACCGGTTTCCGAACGTGGCGATGCCTTGCTTGCCTGGTGCCGCGGCTTTTTGGGCGGTGTGGGATTGTCCGGCGCAGATCTGAAAAAAATGTCGGAAGAAACCCAGGATGCGCTGACCGATCTTGGTCGCATCGCTTCGAGTGAACTCAGCTACGAAGATGCCGATAGCGATGAAGAGGCTTTCGAAGAAGTATCCGAATTTGTGCGTGTTGCCGCGATGCTGGTTCACAGCGATTGCGTACTTGGCCCGCGTCATCGTCGAAAATTAAATTAATCTCATGATCTCCCAGAAAGAATTCATAAAGCGCCGCAAACAACTGATGCGGATGGCCTCGGATGACGCGATTATTATTTTGCCGTCATCGCCTGAACGCATCCGTAGCAACGACACTCATTATCCGTATCGACAGGATTCCGATTTCTGGTATCTGACCGGCTTTGCCGAACCTGAAGCGGTGCTGGTGTTGGTGCCGGGTCGAAAGCACGGCGAGCATTTATTGTTCTGTCGCGAACGCAATCCGGAACGTGAAGCCTGGGATGGCCCGCGAATTGGACCGGAAGGTTCGGTCGAAACGCTTGGCATGGACGATGCGTATTCGATCGATGATCTTGACGACATCCTGCCGGGCTTGCTGGAAGGCCGTCGGCGTGTTTATTACCACTTTGGCCGCGATAAAGAATTCGATTTGAAATTGATCGGCTGGTTGAATCGCGTGCGCGCGCATATGCGCATGGGTGCCGAACCGCCGCACGAATTTCTCGAACTCGGCCATCTCCTGCACGAATGCCGCTTGTTCAAAAGCAAGGATGAAATTAAATTGATGCAGCGCTCGGCCGATATTGCCGCGGAAGCGCAGATCGCCGCGATGCGTGCCACGCGCCCCGGCCTGTTTGAATATGAGATCGAAGCGGCGTTGCAATATTGTTACAAGAAAAACAATGCAGTTGCATCGTACGAACCGATTGTCGGTACCGGTGCCAATGGCTGTGTATTGCATTACCGCGCCAATAACGCGCGCCTGAGTGACGGTGATTTGCTGCTGTGCGATGCAGGTGCCGAATACGACTATTACGCATCCGACATCACGCGTACCTGGCCAGTGAATGGCAGCTATTCAAAAGAGCAGCGTGCCCTGTATCAAATAGTGCTCGATGCGCAAACGGCGGCCTTGTCGAAAGCCCGGGTAGGGCAGGCATGGATTGCCGGACATGAAGCGGCGGTCGAAGTCTTGACGGAAGGGCTGCTGTCGCTGGGCTTGTTGAAAGGCAGTTTGAAACAAAATGTTGCTTCCGGCGATTACAAGAAATTCTATATGCATAAAACCGGACACTGGTTGGGCCTGGATGTACACGATGTCGGCGAATACAAAATCGCTGGCGATTTTCGCGAATTGGAAGCAGGCATGGTATTTACGATCGAGCCGGGCCTGTATATCGCACCTGGTACCAAAGGTGTTCCTGAGAAATACCGGGGCATCGGTATCCGCATCGAGGACGATGTGTTGATAACCAGCAAAGGTCCTGAAGTCTTAAGTCACAAAGTGCCGAAAACCATCGATGCGGTCGAAGCGATTCTCGCCGAACGTTAAGTTGTCTGTTGCATCAACCCGGAGAAGTTGCGAAAAATCCTTTTCGTTTGCTCGCGGGAATAAAATTCCATCAGGAATCAATCTGATTCCGCGACGACGCGCACAATTTTTACTGAATATCCATTCATGTTCTGATTGAACTTTAGCTTGTATCGCGGCTCTGATATGGGCACGTCCTGCTACAACGGTTTGTTAAGGACTGGTCTGCTAGATTGGCGTCCTCTTCTGTGCCTTCTAGTCAATCGTGCCCAAGATTCCAGTAAGCGTCATCCCCCGTGAACGCAATTAGGGTAATTCATACATGCACAACAGAAATTTGACCGACATCCGCATCATCACTCAAGACAATGGTGTAGGACTCGTCAAGGATGCAGAACTGCTCACGGCCGCATTGATGTCCGGTAATTTCAGGATCGAGCAAAACTTTTTCAAGACCAACACATTCAGCAAATGGCTGCAGCGACTTGCCATCGCGGGAATTTCCAATAAACCGTCGATCAATATCTTTCTGGAAAGATTGCATCCGACGCTTTTTGGCAGTGCCAAGTTGAATGTACTGATGCCGAATCCGGAATGGACCTTGCCGAAATGGATTCGACATTTGCCTGACCTCGATTTTGTGCTGGTGAAAACACGCCATGCCGAAACCATTTTTTCGGAACTGGGCTGCAAGACGCGCTTCACCGGATTCAGTAGTGAAGATCGCTGGCTTCCCGAAGTGACCAAGCAAACCGGATTTTTCCACCTGGCCGGAAAAAGTTTGAACAAGGGCACCGAGGAGCTGATTTCGTTGTGGCAAAAGCATCCGAACTGGCCATTGCTGACGATCGTGCAACACCCGAACAAGGCCGAGGTAGATGCGAGCACACATAACATCCGACATGTGCTGCGCTATCTCGATGATGCGGAACTGAAGTTGATGCAGAACCAGCATTTATTCCATCTTTGCGTTTCCGATACCGAAGGTTTCGGCCATTATTTGATGGAAGCGATGAGTATGCAGGCCGTTGTCATCGCCACCGACGCGCCGCCAATGAATGAGCTTGTCACTGAAGATCGCGGCTTGCTGGTCGGCTATGACCGCACCAGTACGCAGAACCTGGCTACCTGCTACCACGTGGATGAAGTGCAGCTTCAGGCGACCATCGAGAAAGCCCTGAGCATGACGCCGCTGCAGACCGATGCATTGGGCTTTGCCGCCAGGAAATTTTTCCTGAGCAACGACACCGAATTCAGGGAAAGAATTTATTTACTGATGGAAGATATCGCCGGCGAAGCGCAAAAACGGAAAACGCATTGACACATTACATGTCGATTTTATTGAGCTCGAAACCGAGCGATTGATAATGCTTCCAGCGTGCGCGTAACGGTTCGCGCGCCGATGCATCGGCGGGAACCACTTCCAGCACGCGATCGAATTGTCCGATTACCGGTGCGTTGCGTAGGTTCAAAACCAGCGGCCGCATCGGTACATCGGTTTCCGGCGCAACGATCAATACCGGCGTGATGTCGTCGTCTTCGTCTTGTCCGGCGATTTGGTGCGGTATGTACGCATCGGGATCGAATTCCCAGAGCAGATCATCCAGTACTTCCGCTTGTGTCATCGAGTTGACCAGGATGAGTAAAGTCTGGCCGCTATCGTTTGCCTTGCGTGCGAGCTCGCAAACCAGCAGCAGCGGTTTCTCGATGAAACGCGGTTTCGCGATTAGATAGAAATCGGCGCGAGGCATATTAAAGTCGTGATTCGCAAACGTTGAGCGGAAGTGGAATCAATGATCCATCTTCCGCTCAATCATTCTGCTTACTTGGCTGCCTGATCCAGCAACCATTGCGTCAGCAAACCGACTGGACGACCATTGGCCATGCCTTTGCGGCCTTCATCCCAGGAGGTTCCGGCGATATCGAGATGGGCCCAACGCTGGCCTTCGGTGAAGCGGGCGAGGAAGCAACCGGCGGTAATCGCGCCGGCACCCTTTCCGCCGATGTTGTAGATATCGGCGAAGGCCGAATCAATCAACGTTTGGTATTCGTCCCACAAAGGCAGACGCCAGGCGCGATCGAATACATGTTCACCGGCTTGATACAGTTCATCGGCCAGGTCGTCGTGCTTGCTCATCAAGCCGCTGGCGTATTTGCCGAGTGCAATCACGCAGGCGCCGGTGAGTGTTGCAACATCGACGGTCGCTTGTGGTTCGAAACGCTGAACGTAGGTCAGTGCATCGCAGAGAACCAGACGGCCTTCGGCATCTGTGTTGCCGACTTCGATGGTTTTTCCGCTCATTGAAGTCAACACATCGCTTGGACGATAAGCGTTGGCATCCGGCATGTTTTCAACTGCGGCAACGACCATCACCAAGTTTAACGGCAATTTCATCAACGCAGCGCTCAAGAAGGTGCCAATGACCGTACCGGCACCGAGCATGTCGTATTTCATTTCTTCGATGCCGCCCTGGGTTTTCAGGTTGATACCACCGGTATCGAAGGTGATGCCTTTGCCGACCAGTGCATAAGGTTTGGCATCGCCGCCGCCATTCCATTTCAACACGATAAGTTTTGGTGCGTTATGCGAACCGCGTGCAACGGCGAGCAGCGAGCCCATGCCGAGCGCTTCCATATCGGCGCGTTCGAGCACTTCGCAAGTAACGCCGTCTTGTTCGGAGGCAATTTTGCGGGCTTGCTGCGCCAGATATTCCGGATTGCAGATATTCGGTGGCAAGTTGCCGAGTTCGCGCGTCAATTGCACACCGGTGGCAATCGCGATGCCATTGGCAAGTGCTTTGGCTTGTGCGGCATCCACCTGCACGCTGACTTGCTGCAAGGTGACTTCGGCTTTCTTGCTGCGGGTTGCGGTGTATTCGTAAGCTGCGTGATCGGCAGCAATGACGGCTTGACGCAGGTTCCAGTCGGCATCGCGACCCTTCACGGTGAGTTCGGTCAGGGTAATCAAGGTGTTTTTCACCGGGCCTACACGCAAGGCACGTACGACATCGGCGACAGCCTTGATGTATTGCGGTACAGCGAATTTTGCGGTTTCACCCAAACCAACGACCAGCACGCGAGGTGCTTTGACGCCGGCTACATCGTGCAGAAAACTGGTGCGTCCGGTTTTGCCGGAGACATCACCGCGTTCGAGCATCGCGCTCAAGCGGCCATTGCTGGCGTCATCAAGGGCTTTTGCACTGGGGCTCAGACTCTTATCGGCATAAACACCAACAACCAGACAATCGGTTTCGGTTTGCAGGGGGGATTGGGTATTTATGTGAAATTCGAGGGCCATGGGGGTTTTTCCGTACAATAGAGGGTAATTGTGTAGTTGGGCCCTTTCGGGTCCGCTTGCAAGCCCACAAGTTTAAACTAAAACCAATGTCCCTAATCGAACGATACCTCTGGCGTGAATTTGCTTCGACCTTTGCAGCCGTGGCTTTCATTCTGCTACTGGTCAGCATGGGGGCCTTGTTTACCGATCTGGTCGGCGAAATCGCACGCGGGCGCGTACCTGCCGCCTTGCTGCTGTCGCAATTAGGCTTGCGGACGCTGCGCTGGCTGCCGCTGGTATTGCCTTTGGCGCTGTTCATCGGATTGCTGTTGTCGATTGGCCGCCTTTATGCCGATAGCGAAATGGCGGTGTTGTTCTCGGTCGGCATCGGTCCAAGGAAATTATGGCGACCCATATCCCGGCTGCTTTGGCCGGTGCTGATTTTCATTGCCTGCTGTTCGCTCTGGTGGGGGCCTTGGGCATCGAATAAGGCCAAGGAAATGATCGACACCGCCAACCGGTCCTTTTTGATAGCCGGCCTGGAAGCGGGACGTTTTGTCGAATTACCTGGACGTGCGGGTATTTTGTATGTGGGCGAGCTGGCGACCGACGGCACCAAGTTCGGAAAAATGTTCGGCTTGAGCGAACGCGACGGTCGTTTCGATGTGATTACTGCCAAGTCCGGCGATTTGGTTCTCGAAGGCGAGTCGCAACGCATACTGCGTCTGCAGGATGGCTATCGTGTCGAAGGTGGAAATGGCGCGCGTGATTACCGGATGATGCATTTCGAGCAGAACGAAATTCGCGTCCCGGATCGTGAACAGGAAATCGACAGCTCGGTCAAAATTCGCAGTACCTGGTCCTTATTGAAAGATAAACGTGCGTTGGCGAGATCGGAACTGCATTGGCGAATTGCGATGCCGATTTTCGCGCTGATCCTCGCGATCATGGCCTTGCCTTTGGCGCGTAGCGAGCCACGCCAAGCGCGTTACGGACGGCTTATCCTGGCGTTTCTGAGTTATCTGGTTGGAATGAATTTATTGTTGCTTGGGGCCGATAAAATCGGCACGGGCCTCATTCCGAACTGGTTGGGTCTGTGGTGGCTGCATTTGCCAATGCTGGCTTTGGCCTTATGGCTGTTCCTGCGTGACGGCAAGTTGTCCGCACCTGAAAAAAGGTCGGCAGCATGATTGCTTTCGGCTTGATCGACCGTTATCTGGCAAGACATGTTTTGATTTCGACGTTGGCGGTTTGGGCCGTATTGGTGGGCTTCGACGTGATTGCAGCCTTCGCCAACGAACTGGAAAATGTCGGTAAAGGCAATTACAGCCTGAGTCATGCGGCGCTGTATATTTTCTTCACCATTCCACGCCGCCTGTACACGATATTTCCCTACGTTGCGGTGATCGGCAGCCTGCTCGGTCTGGGCGGTTTGGCGGCTCGTTCGGAATTGACGGCAATGCGCGCTTCGGGTGTTTCGCGCCTGCGCATTGGCCTGGGTGCCTTGCTAGCACTCGGCATGTTGACGATATTGATGATAATCAACATGGAAAGCATCGCGCCGGCCAGCGAGCAGCACAGCCAAAGTATTGCCAACGAAGGCAAGTCGAACAAAGTCATCATGGCGCGCTACTCGGGCATGTGGGCACGCGACGGCAAGATGTTCATGAACGCCCGCAGCGGCGGCGAAAAAAAGCTTGGTGACAAGCTCACCATTGAATTGCAGGACGTACGCCTGTTTGAAATCAACGATGACGGCAAGTTGACCAGCTTGATTACCGCCAAGACGGCGATGAGGCAGGACAAGGGTTGGCAGTTGTCGACGGTCGAACGGACCGAATTTAAAGACGGCGAAGTGGTCGTGACTCAACAGCCGCAATGGTTTTGGCCGAGCGAGTTGGACAAGCGCGCGCTGGAATCGGCATTGGTGCGCGGACGATATTTGAGCAGCAAGGAATTGCTGACCAATATCAATTATCTGCAACGCAATAAACTCGATGCGGACAAATTCATCAGCACCTATTGGGAACGTTGGTTCTATCCGATCAATGTGCTCGCCCTGTGTCTGGCAACGCTACCGTTTGCTTTTTCCTCATTGCGATCCGGTGGCTTCGGAAAACGCCTGTTCTACGGGATCGTGATCGGTATCAGTTTTCTTTTGCTGCAACGCTTGTTCGTCGATCTGGCGAATGTCTACCGGTTCGATGTCCGCATCGCGCTCGCATTGCCACCACTTACGCTGATGGGCGTGAGCTTTTTCCTGTTCCGACGCTTGCGCTAGCTTGCTTGCGGACGATCAGTGTGCCGGCGGCGAGGTCGTGCAGGCCGCGTTTGTGTGAATCGAACAAACACCAGAGCAAAGCCAGTCCGCCGCTCAAGGAGACGATCGCATAGCGAAGGCATAATGCTTTGACGCTTGCATTCTGACCGTCGCGGTTAACCACCAATAAACGCCAGGGCCGCATGCCCATGGTTTGTCCGCCGCGCCGCCACGAGGCAACGGCATAGCAACCGACGATGCTCCAGTAAACCAGCGTGTTCAGGTATGACCAGGCGGTGCCTGGTTTTGCGGCATTGCCGCCATGTAACACCAACAACACGATGCTTGTGAAAAAAAATATCGCGATTAGCGGCAAGGCATCGTAGGTGATGGCCAGTAATCGCCAGCCAAGATGCGCGGGATATGCCGAAGCGCGTTCGGCTGCAGTCATGTTTGTTGTCATCGACATAGCATAACGAGCTTTGTTGTTCTCGTCAGTTCGAAATGTTTATGATGAAGCGTGAAAACGAAATCCACTTCCATCGCCGACCGTCGAATGCAGGCTCAAGCCATGCCGTCCGTTACGGAATCGGAAGCTGTATTGATTCGGCAATTCCTGGAACGTAGTTGGGCAGAAAACGGTTTGGCACGGCCAACCCAGGAAAGTTACCGTCATGATCTGGAAGGTTTGTCGCGCTGGCTGCAAGCGCGCTCCGGACATCTGCTGTTGGTGAAGCGACAGGATCTGTTCGATTATTTGTCGGAACGCAGCGGCCAAAATTACGCCGCTCGAAGTAATGCCAGATTATTGTCTGCGTTGCGGTCTTTTTATTCGCAGCAACTGCGTTTCGGCATGATCAAGGAAGACCCGACCGCCTTGCTTGAATTGCCGAAACTTCGAAAAGGGTTGCCGAAAGCCCTGTCGGAATCCGAAATCGAGGCTTTGTTGAACGGGCCCGATGTGAACACCGATGCAGGCCTGCGCGACCGCGCGATGGTCGAGTTGATGTATGCGACCGGTTTGCGTGTAAGCGAATTGGTAAATTTGCCGAGTACCGCGATTAATCTTCGCCAGGGCGTGTTGCGAGTGATGGGCAAGGGCAGCAAGGAGCGTTTGGTGCCTTTGGGTGAAGAAGCCCAGCATTGGCTGGAACGCTATCTGCAGCAGGCGAGACCGGTATTGGCCCAGAAGAAAAATCTCGCCCATTTATTCCTGAGCGCGCGCGCCGGACCGATGACCCGGCAGCAATTCTGGAATCTGATCAAAAAAATGGCAGTCCAGGCCGGCATTGATTCAGCCAAAGTCAGCCCGCACGGTTTGCGCCACAGTTTTGCCACCCATCTGCTGAACCATGGCGCGGATTTGCGGGCCCTGCAGATGCTGCTCGGCCATAGTTCGCTGTCCACCACGCAAATCTATACCTTGGTCGCCAAGGAAGGTCTGAAGCGTCTTCATCAAGCCCATCATCCACGCGCTTGAACCGCTCGTCAGCTAAGTACAGCCATGCTTGCGGGGTTTCATGTCAAAATAATTGAACTACCTGTCTCGATACAGGTCCTTGAACGATGTCTCTAGATAAGGTCTGAAATAATGCGTGTGCTTCGAATTTCGATGATTCTGTTTTTTGCACTTACCGCCTGCGTGGCGATCGCACAACCACGTCTTGCCAAGCCTGCAACTGCACCGACGCTAGGTAACGCCGATGCGCCAATTCGCGCTGCGATGGCCAAGGCGATGCCGAGCACGGTGATCGACAGCATCAGGCCATCGGTGATTCCAGGTTTCCGCGAGGTCGCGATCGGCGGACGCGTAATCTACGTCTCGACCGACGGGCGTTATCTGTTTCAAGGCAGTTTGTTTGACCTGAATTCCCGCACCAGCCTGACCGAAAACAGCCAGAGCGTTCTGCGCCGCGGCATTCTGGCCAAGGTCGGTCCGGATCGCCGTATTATTTTTGCGCCTACCAAGCCCGCCAAACACCACATCACCGTTTTTACCGATATTGATTGTGGCTACTGCCGCAAAATGCACCAGCAAATTGCCCAGTACAACAACCTGGGCATAAGTGTGGAATACATCTTTTTCCCGCGCGCCGGCATGGGCTCGGATGCTGCCAATAAAGCGATCAATGTCTGGTGTTCGGCCGATCGCCGCAAAGCTCTGACCGATGCGAAAAACGACCGCCCGGTCATCAACAAAACCTGCACCAATCCAATTGCTGCCGATTTTGCCCTGGGTCAAAAAATGGGCTTTGACGGCACTCCCGCTATTTACGCGGCCGATGGCTCGCAAATCGGCGGCTATCTGGCCCCGGCCGAAATGCTGGCAATGCTGGATAAATTGGCGAAACCCTCGAAAAAATAAGATTTTGACCCGGCAAGCTGTTGATTCGGCACGAATCGACAGCTTGATCCGGAGAACAGGCGCTGGGCCAATAATCGCCGGCCTGTTAGAATGGCAGCCCCGAATTAACGGATTTTTTGGACATGATCGTCCTTGAGGGCCTCGCCGCTCTGTCGCCATTTCGTCGCGACCGTCTTGAAACACGTTTACGCCAGCTAAGTCCCAGCATTCGCATTCAAGCTGCCTGGCATATTTATTTTCTTGAACCTGAATCCGGTCGAGCGATCGATAGCGCTGCGATCGGCCGGATTCTGGAAGGTTGCCCGGACACGGAGCCTCTGCAAAATAATGCAAAAAGCGTTTTCGTAACGCCGCGTCTGGGAACTCTCTCGCCATGGGCGAGCAAGGCAACCGAAATTCTTCGCGGTGCCGGACATCGCATAGTCCGTGTTGAACGTGGTTTGCGTATCGATATCAGCGGCATGCCGGAAGCTTCCGATGCCAGCTTCGATAAAGTACAGCGCGCCCTGTTTGATCCGATGACGCAATCGCTGCTGCAATCGCGCGAACAAGCCGAACAATTATTCACGCATTTGCCAACCGGTAAATTGCAACACATCGAGATGGCGCATTTGCCGGAAGCCAATCTGCGTCTGGGCCTTGCCTTGTCACCCGATGAAATCGAGTATCTGCAAGCCTGCTACAAGGACATGGGCCGCGATGCGACCGATGCAGAATTGATGATGTTCGCGCAGGCGAACTCGGAACATTGCCGTCACAAGATTTTCAACGCGAATTACATCATTGATGGTGAAGAGCAGCCGCTCTCGCTTTTCAAGATGATCAAAAACACCCATGCACAATCGCCGCAACTAACCTTGAGTGCATACAAGGACAATGCCGCGGTGGTACAGGGCTTTTCGGCAACGCGTTTTCGCCCGGATTCACACGACGGCGAATATAAACGTAGCGCCGCTTATGACAGCGCGTTCTGCATCAAGGTGGAAACCCATAATCATCCGACCGCCATTTCGCCATTTCCTGGTGCAAGTACCGGTGCCGGTGGTGAAATCCGCGATGAAGGTGCTACCGGTCGCGGCGGTAAACCAAAAGCCGGCCTGACCGGATTTTCCGTTTCGCATTTACGCATTCCAGGTACGCCACAGCCTTGGGAAAAACCGCGTTCGCTGAATCCACGCATGGCATCGGCATTTGAAATCATGCTCGATGGCCCGCTCGGTGGTGCAGCTTTCAATAATGAATTTGGCCGTCCAAATTTAACCGGTTATTTCCGCAGTTTCGAATTGCCGACTTCAACGCCGGGTTTGGTTCGCGCCTACGACAAACCAATCATGTTGGCCGGTGGTTTGGGTGCAGTCGAGCCGAGCCTGGTCAAGAAATTATTATTGCGTCCGAACGATCACGTGATCGTACTCGGCGGTCCCGCGATGTTGATTGGTCTCGGCGGCGGTGCGGCTTCGTCGGTAGCCTCGGGACAATCTTCCGAAGCGCTTGATTTTGCCTCGGTACAACGCGACAACCCGGAAATGGAACGTCGCTGCCAGGAAGTGATCGATCGCTGCGTCGCGTTGGGCGAGCACAATCCGATTCTTTGCGTGCATGACGTCGGCGCCGGTGGTTTGTCGAACGCGATTCCCGAATTGCTGCACGATTCAAACGTCGGTGGCATCATCGAACTCGATAAATTGCCGAGTGACGACCCATCGCTTTCACCGATGCAATTGTGGAGCAATGAATCGCAAGAGCGTTACGTGCTTGGCGTGTCTGCAAAAGACTTGCCCGAGTTCGAAGCGATTTGCCAGCGTGAGCGCTGCCCATATGCGGTCGTAGGTATCGCGACCGAACAGGAACATTTGACACTGCAATCGAGCAATGGCGAAAAAGCCGTCGATATGCCGATGGCAGTGCTATTCGGAAATGCGCCGAAAATGTTGCGTGACACCCATCAGCCTGCGCCGATTCGCTGGCCGAAACTCGACACATCGGAAGTGTCTTTGCATGAAGCCGGTTTGCGTGTGTTGTCACACCCGACGGTCGCGGCAAAAAACTTTTTGATCACCATTGGCGATCGCAGCGTTGGCGGCATGACCGCGCGCGACCAGATGGTTGGCCCCTGGCAAATGCCGGTCGCCGATTGCGCGATTACATTGAGTGATTTTTTTGATCACGCCGGCGAAGCAATGTCGATTGGTGAACGCACGCCTTTGGCCTTGATCAATTCCGCAGCTGCAGCGCGCATGGCGGTCGGTGAAGCGATCACCAATCTGGCCGCAGCGCCGGTCGCAAGTTTGTCGGAAGTGAAACTCTCGGCGAACTGGATGGCTGCGGCATCGTTCCCGGGCGAAGACGCCTTGTTATTCGACGCGGTAAAAACCGTCGGCATGGAACTATGCCCCGAACTGGATATCAGCATCCCGGTCGGCAAGGATTCCCTGTCGATGCAGGCACAATGGCAGGCCGATGGCATCGAACAAAAATCGGTATCGCCGGTATCGCTAATCATCACGGCGTTTGCTCGCGTGAACGATGTGCGCACACAACTCACGCCGCAACTGCAAAAAAATATCGATTCGGATTTGTGGCTGATCGGTTTGGGCGCAGGAAAATCGCGTCTCGGCGGCAGTGTGTTGGCACAATGTTACGAAACATTTGGCGGCGCTTGTCCCGATCTCGACGAAGCGCATTTATTGACTGCGTTTTTCGATTTGATCCAGGCCGCGCGTGCCGATCAATTACTGCTCGCGTACCACGATCGTTCCGATGGCGGTGCGTTTGCGGCACTTTGCGAAATGGCATTTGCCAGCCATCTGGGTCTCGATTTGCATCTGGATGCCTGGGGCGAAGACGCGTTCAAAGTCCTGTTCAATGAAGAACTCGGCGCACTCGTGCAAGTAGCGAGCGAAGATCGCGCGGCGTTTGCCGATTTGATCAACCGTTTCGAGCTCACCCATTGCGCACAAATTATCGGCAAGCCGGTTTCGCAGCCGATGTTTCGTGTCAGCGAAGAACGCGAAGCCGTAGTCGAATGGTCCTGGCAGGAAGCATTCGATGCCTGGTGGCAGGTAACGCACGCGATGCAAAAATTGCGTGATAACCCGGAATCTGCCGATAGCGAAAAAGAAATCGCTCGCGATTTCGAAGCACCGGGTTTGCAATCACAACTTTATTTCGATGCGAACGAAGACATCGCAGCGCCATTCATCAATCGCGGCGTGCGTCCGCGCGTTGCAATTTTGAGAGAGCAGGGCGTCAATTCGCAGATGGAAATGGCGGCGGCATTCGACAAGGCGGGCTTTACCGCCGTCGATGTGCATATGTCCGATTTGATTTCCGGACGAGTGAATTTGCAGGAATTCAAAGGCTTCGCTGCCTGCGGTGGTTTCAGCTACGGCGACGTATTGGGTGCGGGCCGCGGTTGGGCAACTTCCATCCTGGAACGTCCGGCAATTCGCCAGCAATTCGCAGAATTCTTCGCGCGCAATGACAGCTTCAGTCTCGGCGTGTGCAATGGTTGCCAAATGCTCGCGCAATTAAAATCCATGATTCCCGGTGCCGAACATTGGCCGCGTTTCCTGCGCAATCGTTCGGAGCAATTCGAGGCGCGTCTGTCACTGGTTGAAGTGCAGGCATCGCCTTCGTTGTTCTTCGCCGGCATGCAGGGATCAAGAATTCCGATCGTTGTTTCGCATGGCGAAGGCCGCGCCGTTTTCGAAGCGCCCGAGCACATCATGCAAGCGCAGGTAGCGCTGCGCTTCATCGACGGCAATGGTGAAATGGCAAATAATTATCCGTTGAATCCGAATGGTTCTCCGGAAGGTATTACCGGTTTGACAAGTACCGATGGCCGCAGCACATTGTTGATGCCACATCCGGAGCGCGTGCACCGGACTGCGCAAATGAGTTGGCATCCGGATGATTGGCAAGACGCATCGCCATGGATGCGGATGTTCCGCAACGCAAGGGTCTGGGTAGGTTAATTGCGGAATCGGCCGGGCGATTGCCCGGCTCCAATCCAAAAATAAATAACAGCAAACCGAATGAACCAATCGTTCGGTTTGTCCTGTTTTATTTTAAATTGGCGTTTGTTTAACTCGTGAGCAAAAAGCTCATCACCGTGTAGGTGTCTAATAATTTTTGGAGAGTTACATGAAAGTACAACTTTTTGCTCTGATGCTTGCCGTCGCGGCGCCTTTGTCTGCACAAGCAGCTGACAACAAGAGTTTTATCGAATTTGGATATGCCCAAACCGGCACACCGTTAACTGATTTGTACAGCTTTGCGATCCATGATTATCGCGGTGCTGCAATCAAGGGCCAGTGGGCATTCAGCGAAAAATGGAATCTCAATCTCGGTTATACCGAGGGTAGTTCTGGCAATAGCGCCGTAGATTTGGACAGCAAGTGGACTTTGGGATTGGGTTTTCATCACCCGGTTTCCGACAAAGTCGATCTGGTCGTTGCAGCTAGCTACAGCGATGTGAATGAACAATTCACAGGTACTGATATCGATACCCAGGTCTGGGGCGCTGAAGTCGGCGTTGCAGGACGCGGTGCAAAATGGAGTGGTGGTGCAGCGCTCGGTTATGAAACTTGGGATGCGGATGTTGGTGGCGGCGTCATTGATGATGACCAAGGCTATGTCCGTCTGAATGGTGGTTTCCACTTTAACGATAACTGGAGCCTGCAAGCGGAATACAAAGTTGGTTTCGGTGAATCCAATAGCGCATTTATCGGTGCGCGTTACAGCTTCTGATTTCCAGCGCTTCACGAAAAAGCCCGGCAATGCCGGGCTTTTTTTGTGCCCGCATTTTTGCCATTTTCAGGCGAGTCCCGGACTCTTCCCTGATCGGAACCAGCAGAATGGCCGCCTGGAGTCCCCCTTATTGCCGGAATAGGGCTTCAGGGCTGGCCTGGAAAGCCCAAGCTGGAGCAATTCTGCTAAAGTTTGGCCTCCAATTCGGAGATATTTGTGAACGCCGCCTTGAACGACAACCCGGATGCTTCAGCTGAACAACGTATTGCCACGGTGCTACTCGCGCGTGGACGCTTGAAGGAAGCCGACCACGGCCGGGCTTTGCGCTTGCAAACTGAATCCGGCGGCACGCTTTCGAGTTTGCTGGTGCGTCTGGGCATGGTGTCCGAGCGCGATATGGCCGAGGCCAGTAGCGAAGTATTCGGATTGCCGTTGGTGTTTTCAAAGGATTGCCCGGAATCACCTCCGGAAAATTTATCGTTGACAGTCCGCTTCATGAAACAGCAAGCGGTCTGCCCGATTGTTGAAAAAGACGACGTGATCGAACTGCTGGTGGCCGATGCCCAGGATGATTACGCTGCACAGGCGGTGAGTCTGGCAACCGGCAAGGAAGTCAAAGTGCTGGTTGGCCTGCGTTCGGAAATTTCCGATTTAATCGAACGCTATTACGGACAGGGTCGCAGTGCGATGGGCGCCATCGTCGAAAACATCGGTGACGATTCCACCAGTGGCGACGAAGACGATGTCGAACATTTGCGTGACCTCGCTTCCGAAGCACCGGTGATCCGGCTGGTGAACCTGATCATCCAGCGTGCGGTCGAACTGCGCGCTTCCGATATCCATATCGAACCCTATGAAAACCGTTTGAAAGTACGCAATCGCGTCGATGGTGTTTTGATCGATGCAGAATCACCGCCGGCAAATTTGACGGCGGCGATTATTTCGCGAATCAAGATCATGGCGAAGTTGAATATCGCCGAACGCCGCTTGCCGCAAGACGGCCGCATCATGGTCAGGGTGCAGGGCAAGGAGCTGGATTTACGTGTGAGCAGTGTCCCGACTGCGCACGGTGAATCGGTGGTCATGCGTTTGCTGGATCGCGAATCAGTCGTGCTGGATTTCAAGGCACTTGGTTTTACCGATGAGTTTCTCGATGATTTCGTCAAGGTGCTTGAGCAGCCGCATGGCATTTTGCTGGTTACCGGCCCAACCGGTTCGGGCAAAACCACCACGCTATATGCAGCCCTGAACCAATTGAATACGCCGGATGTAAAAATCATCACGGTCGAAGATCCGGTCGAATATCAAATCGAGGGCATCAACCAGATCCAGGCCAAGCCGCAAATCGGGTTGGACTTTTCGAATGCGCTCAGAAGCATCATGCGACAAGATCCGGACATCATCATGATCGGTGAAATGCGCGATCTGGAAACCAGCAAGATTGCGATCCAATCGGCATTGACCGGCCACATGGTGCTATCGACCCTGCACACCAATAATGCAGCGGGCGGTATCACGCGTTTGCTGGACATGGGCGTCGAAGATTATTTGCTGACGTCGACCGTGAACGGAATTCTCGCGCAGCGTCTGGTACGCAAACTCGAGCCAACCCACGCCGAAAAATACGAAGCATCGGAAGAGCAAATCGAAAAATTCAATCTGCGCAAATTCCAGCCGCACGGCACGATTTATCTCTATCATCCGAAACCTTCGCCTTTATCGTTGACCGGTTACCTGGGTCGCACGACGATCATGGAGTTCCTAGTGATGAACGATGGCCTGCGTAAATTGGTCATGCAACATGCAGGCACCGGTGCGATCGAATATTCGGCAAGAGTGGGTGGCATGCGTTCGATGTATGAAGATGGGTTGCTGAAAGCCCTGCAAGGCCAGACGACTATCGAAGAAGTTCTGCGTGTGACGGAAGAGGCCTGAGTGGCACGGCTTGAATGACAAAATCAATCACGATTTCTCGTATTTTTTACTAATTTTCTTTCTAAAGCCCCTTTGCTTTGATACCAAGGGGCTTTTTTTTGAAATCAATCAAAATGTTCGGTTTTGTGTGTACCCGTATACGGGTTCATAACCTATTATGACTGATACTACCTGCAACACACCATTTGCGTCTGTATACGTATATTGTCCATAAATTGGGTTGTAGCCGATAATGCCAATGTTGTATCCACCGCCGCCTGAATCACCGCCACCGCTAGACCCACCACTTCCCCCGATTGGATTGCCATTCGCATCCTTTTGCGACCCTGGAACCGGGGCGGCTTGAAATACAGAAAGAGGTGAGGCAGCAATTGCATTTTCTGACGTGCCATTTTTATAGATGATCTTGAATACGACCCCAGGCTTCAAGTTCGACGCTAGGCCACCAGTGATTGAACGATATCTCGATGCGACAGCAGACACAGCAGCGGTTCTATCTTGAAAGTCAGAATAAACACTAATTCCTTCCAAAGCAGGAATGCCATCATATTGCGAATTTGAAACATTGATACTTATTGATTGTGCGCTTGCTGAACTAACATTCAAGCCTAATACTAGTAGTACGATCAACGACATCAAAAACTTCATTTTTTAAGCCCCTTTTTATGTAAAAAATTTTCGATGTGTACAAGCGCATCATTTAATTGGCTTGCCTGGCTTGGCGGCGTGCTGTACCTGATAGCAGCCTCAAAGTTAGCTGATGTGCAATCTCCAAGGCCTGTGCATACTGAAGACATCAGGTTAGAGCTTGGTCCGCACATTGAAGTGCCACCCCTGCGACAAGCTGCAATTTGCCAAGCGTAGCCGTTGATAGGGCCTGATAAATCGTGATATGCGGAAGAGCTATTGTTCAGACTCAGCAATTCGCCTGTAGCAAACAAGGTTTCCGGATCAGCTTCATTGATGGCTTTGTCGATAAATAGATTTAAGGCTTTTCCTTGAGGTGCTTTATCGGGGTTCATTACTAGAAGTTGCGTTGCAATCTTTAGAGTTGCTAGTGAATCTTTTGCTTCAGATGCTTGCGCCCATGAGAAATCGATTAGCTCTTTCGTAATGGGCAATCCGTTATCAAGTAACGCGCATCTCTGCTCGGTCTTTGACTTGATTGATAACAATCGAACTTTATTCTCAGGTTTTAAACGGATCAAATCATTGATTGTATCTGTGTACATTTTTGGCGAACGGCTATAACCAACACAGTATTCATATATTTGGGCAATTACTCTTCTCGCATACGGGTCGCCTTTCTCAGCCAGCGGTTCGTAATAGGCTTTCAGGGCCGCATAGTCATTTGAGCCGTACAGTGTGAACTGCTCTCCACGAACATTATTGGTATTTTTTTGGGCGTTAGACTTAAGTGTCAGGGCGTTTTTTTCAGCGGTGACATCAACAATTTTTGACGCGCTATCAGTATCGGCAGCAGTGATTTTCGAATTTTCGTAATAAAAATAAGCTGCAAGTACAATAAATAGGCCGAGAGTTGGCAGTAACCAGCGTTTCATAATTTAACTCCAGAGGGGTTGCTGAAAAAATTCAGCGCTATTTAGCTTGTACCTGAATCGCATTTCTTAAATTACGAAGAGTAGTTACTTCATGGCGCCGGGACTTTATCTTACCCCCCCCCCCAAGCTGTCAAGCTATTTATGTGATGGCAGGAGCAGTTTTGTTCTTGTAAATCTGCTAATGCCCCTTTAAATCGCGTTATCATCAGACTTTAGTCAAATGCAGTTTTCTTCTATGCCCTTGTTTCGCTACAAAGCCCTGTCATCGGCAGGCGAAAATCTGGTCGGACAAATGGAAGCGGCCTCGTCAGACGAGGTGATCGCGCGTTTGCAGGAACAGGGTTATTTGCCGATCGAAGCAAATCGTTCCGATAATCTGTCGGAACAAGGCAGCCTTTTTTCCTTCCTGAAAAAAAGTGAAATGAGCGATGCCCAGGTGCTGCAGTTCACGCAGCAACTGGCCACCTTGCTCGGTGCAGGACAGCCGCTCGACAAAGCCCTTGGCGTATTGCTCGAATTACCGGAATCGGCCAGTGCAAAAAAAATACTCGAACGCATTCGAGAATCGGTTCGCGGCGGCGGCACACTGTCGAACGCGCTTGAGCAGCAACATGGCTTGTTCTCGCGCTTGATGGTGAATATGGTGCGTGCTGGCGAAGCCGGTGGCGGCCTGCAAGTCAGTTTGACGAGAGTTGCCGAGTATCTCGAGCGCAGCCGCGAATTCCGGATGAAGTTGATCAATGCATTGATCTATCCGTGCATCCTGATAACGATGGTCGTGGCGGCATTTTTTCTTTTGTTCACCATGGTGTTGCCGCAGTTCGAAGAGATGTTCGAAAGTTTCGGCGCGGAAATTCCCTGGTATACGGTCTTGCTGATGTGGATCAGCAAGATGGTGCGGGCTTGGTGGTGGGTACCGATTCCATTGCTTGCGATTGCAGCCTACTGGTTGCAGAAACAGTGGCAAAACCCGGCCTGGCGTCTTGCCGTCGACCAGCGCATCCTGAATTCGAAATTATTCGGTCAGCTGGTGGCCAGGATCGACACTGCGAGATTCGCACGCACCCTGGGTACGCTTGTACAAAGCGGCGTTCCCTTGCTGAACGCATTGAACTTATCGCGTCCGGTTTTGTTTAACCAAGTGTTGGGGCAGTCGGTGGAAGTGGCGGCCAACGAAGTGAAGACCGGGTCCAGTTTGGCTTACGCTTTGGCGAAGCAGAAAAGTTTCCCGAGGCTTGCAGTTCAGATGGTTCAGGTCGGTGAAGAATCGGGTGAGTTGGACACCATGTTGTTGAAAGTGGCCGACACCTTCGATACCGAAGCCAATCATTCCATTAGCCGTTTGATGGCAGTGTTATTGCCGGCGCTGACCCTGATCATGACCTTTATGGTATTCATTATTATCATGGCGGTATTGCTGCCAATTTTTGACATTACAGGAGCTGTTCTCTGATGAAACACCAATATCGTGCCTTGCCAAAGCAAAGTGGTTTCACCTTGATTGAGCTGGCGGTCGTGATTGTCTTGATCGGTACCATCATGGCGGTTGCCGTAAGCAGCATTACCAATAATCGTAAACAGGCGAACGCCAGATTGGCAGTCACCCAGCTGAATTTACTTGCCCAGAAAGTCAGTGAATACGAATCCGATGTCGGCAGTTTGCCTGACAGTCTGGATGCGCTAGTCAAGGAACCGA
This sequence comes from Arenimonas sp., assembly GCA_050737875.1. Lineage (GTDB taxonomy): Bacteria > Pseudomonadota > Gammaproteobacteria > Xanthomonadales > Xanthomonadaceae > Arenimonas. Next base: position 26,926 of record JBOHYG010000108.1, read on the forward strand.
GCAATGCCGAAGGCTGGCTTGGTCCGTACGTCGATGTGAAGCAGTTGAAAGATCCGTTCGGCGGCATGATCGAATACCGCGTGCCTGGCACCGATGCCGAATTTGAATTGGTTTGCCTGGGCGCCGACAAAAAAGCCGGCGGCGACGGATTTGATAAAGACATCGTCATCAAACCTTGATGTATGAACGGCCGCTCCCGACATCCTGTCTTCAGCGGAACTCGCACATCCATGTGCGTCGGCCGCAGCGAGCATCATGATTTTCGCCGCACTCGAACATCGATGCGCAGTGCCAGGGGTTTCAGTCTGCTGGAAATAGTCGTGGTGGTTGGACTGATCTCGGTACTGGTGACTTTTGCTGCCTACGCACTCAATAAGCAACGGCCTGGCCAGCAATTGCGTTCATCGGCAAAAGAACTGGCGGCCGAACTGCGTTTTACCAAGAGCCAGGCGATGATGACCGGTCAGGCGCAGGTCTTTCAAATCAACGCCAACACGCGTGAATGGACGGGTCCTAAAAATCATTCCGGCGTGTTGCCGAAATCGCTGGAGATAATCGCAACAACGGCGAAACGTGAACAACCGGATGACGGCATCGCAGCGATTAAATTTTTCCCCGACGGTGCGGCAACAGGTGGGCGGATTGTTTTGCAGCATGACAAGGCGAAATGGCAAGTCGACGTAAAGTGGTTGACCGGCGAAGTGAAAGTTACCAAGCCGGGTTCTTTGCCATGAAACACGCTCGTGGTTTCACCCTGCTCGAAGTATTGATGGCAGTGGGTTTGCTTGCCTTGATTAGTACGCTGGTCATTTCGACCATGTCGGGCGGCTTGCGGCAAATACGCTGGTCTAGTCAGGCCAGTGAAGCCAGCATGCACGCGCAATCCTTGCTCGACACTATTGGCACGATGGAAGTTATCGAACCGGGAACCAGGCAGGGCGATTGGGAGGACGGCAAATTCCGTTATCAACTCGAGATAAAGGAAGTACTCGATCCCAGCATCGAAAGCGATGCGCAGACCAGCCAGATCGAAGCGGTTAATCCACCGGTTTTGTATCAAATAAATCTCCAGGTGAATTGGGGTAGCAATAAACCGCAGGAGCGGTTGCGCTTCGTCAATTACAAGGCTCGCCAGCCGGAGATTGAACATATCGAGCCACAGATATGAAGCGTTGTAGCGGATTCACCTTGCTGGAAATGTTGGTCGTGACCGGATTGATGGCGCTGATTGTATTGCTTGGCCTGAATCTGATGCGCAGCACTGCAGCATCGGCAACCAAATCCGAAGCGAGCGCGGAACGCAACGAAAATTTACGCAGCGTGCAAAGTTTCATGCGACGGCAAATTACCGGCGCATTGCCGATTGCCTATGAATTCGATGCCAGCAACGGCGAAGCGACATACTTCGCCGGCGAACGCAATAAATTGCAACTGGTGGCGAATATGCCGGGCTATTTGTCCTATGGCGGCGCCTACCTGCAAACCTTCGAGTTGAAACGCAGCGGCGAAAATTACCAGCTCGAATTCCAGTTTCAACAAATCACCAGTGAAGGCTTGCTGGATGCCGAGCGCAAGCCGGAAATTTTGCTGGATGGAATCAAGAGCGGCGAATTTTCCTATCGCACCCTGGACGAGCAATCCCAACCGGGCGATTGGAAACACGATTGGGAAGTACCGACGCAAATTCCCATGCAAACGCGTTTGAACATCGAGTTCGCCGATAAAAAAATGCATTGGCCGTCATTGGTCGCCGCATCGAAATTGTCATCGGCAACGTCAGGCTCGGGAAATCCCGGTTTGCAGCCGAGAACATTCACTCCCGATCCGGAATTGGGGGGCGACCGATGAAATTATTCAATCGCGGAAAATCCGAAAGAGGCATCGCGTTGTTGCTGGTACTGTGGATGCTGATCGTCTTGATCGGCATCATCGGCGTATTTGCATTGATCGCCAGTACCGAGAGCCGGCAAGGCAAGTTACTGGCTCGCGGAGTGCAGGCACGTTATGCGGCGGAAGGTGGAGTCGATGTTGCGGTTTTGCGTTTGGCGAATCCCGACCCCTTGTTGCAATGGGTGCCCGATGACCGCGTCTACAAATACAGTGTCGAAGAATCGCAAATTGAAATCCGCATCGTCGACGAATCCGGCAAGGTCGATATCAATGTGGCCGGTCCCGAAGTGCTCAGTCCACTTTTGGTCGCCGTTGGCATAGATTTGATCGAGGCACAGAAGATCAGTTCGGCAATTGTCGATTGGCGTGATCAGGACGATTTGCTGAGTCAGCCTGGTGGTGCGGAAGATCCGCAATATGCATCGGCGAATCTTCCGTATGGCTCGAAGGATGCTGCATTCCAGACGATATCGGAATTGCAGCAGGTGCTGGGAATGACGCCCGAGCTGTACGCAAAACTGAAGCCGCTGATCACGATTTATAGTGGCCTTTCAAGGCCCAATCCAAGTTTTGCCCCCCCGGAAGTGCTGGCGGCGCTGGGGCTGGGAGCCCAGCAAATCGCGCAATTATTGGCTGAACGCAATGCCTGGAAGCCGGGAATGCCTGTTTTTACGCTGCCTGACGGCAACCCACTCGCGACCAGCGGCACGGGAACGTATAGTATTTCCAGCGTTGCCCTTGAGCCTGATGGCAGCCGAGCTGAAGTTACCGCGACATTGCGAGTAGGAACTAACGGTAATTTCGGTCTGCTTTACACCCCCCTCGCTTGGCGAGTGGGAGATATCGACTAAATAAAAGAATGACGAACTCAACTTCCAATTTGCTGGAACCCATACGCTTGGCCTATCAGGGCAGTTCGCTGTCGGCTTGGTGGAATTTGGCGCGTTTGGAGTTTCTGGCATTGCTGCCGGATGCCTGGCAGGAATTATTGGGTGCTACCGATCGTCGCGTATGCATTCGCCCATTCGAGCATCACTTGCATTTTTATGCAGCCAATAATGGCCGATTGTCGGATTTGGGTGACCTGCCTGTTGACGATGAAGAACTTTTGCGGAAGTGTCTTGGTCGCTTGCAGCAACAAAAAAACGTACCGCGTTTTTTGTTGCTGGATGGCAAGCAGGTATTGCGGCGGGTTTTGAGTTTGCCGCTTTCGGCGGAAGCCAAGCTGCGTGAAGTCGTCAGTTTTGAAATTGACCGGCAAACACCGTTTACGCAGGATCAAGTTTATTTCGAGGCACGGGTGCTCAGCCGCAATCTGGAAAGCAAGCAATGCCAGGTTGAGTTGATCGTGCTTCCGAAGCAGGCACTGGAAAAAAACCTGAAACCTTTGGGTATTCTTGCCGGCGATCTCAGCGGTGCCGACGTATTCGATGACGACATGCAGACATTGGGCGTCAATTTATTGCCCGCGAACTTGCGTGCCGCCCATTCGAATCAAAACATCTGGATCAATCTCGGTCTTGCCTTGGCCGGGATTGGCTTATTGGTGTTTGCGATGAATCAGGTGCTGAAAAATCGCGAAGCGATGCAGCTTGAGTGGGAGCAGAAAGTCCTTGTCGCGAAAGCGCAGGCAAAGGAAGCCAATGTTTTCCGCGAACAGCTGAAAAGGGCAGGCGAAGCGGAAGTTTTCCTGAAGAAATTCCGGAAAAACCAGCCTGCCATGCTGACCCTGATCAATGACCTGACCAAGCGTATTCCCGACGACACCGCACTGGATAAATTATCGGTAAACGAAGGTCGATTGGTTCTGGTCGGACAAAGCAAACAGGCGGCAGCGCTGGTCGGGCAATTGCAAGGCTCGCCGTATATCAGTTCACCGGCATTGGCCGGTGCAGTGCAGCCGGATGCGCGTACCAACCGCGATCGTTTTACCTTGACGGCAACCGTGATTGGCACAAAGGAGGCTGGCAATGGCAAGCCTCGATAAGACTCCGCAGAAAGTGAATGTCGAACGCTGGAAAATTTTCCTCGGCGTCGCATTGGTGTTTGCAATTGCTTACTTCATCCTCGTGCATTGGTGGTTTACCGCGCCGATGATGGGCATGGGCGATCAGATCGACGATCTGCGTAGTCAGGAATTGCAATATCGGATGGAAGCCAGCCAGCGTCCGGAACTTGAAAGAAAGCTGGCTGAAGTCAGGCAGCTGCAGTCGGCGACACCGCATTTTTTACCGGAGGCCAACAAGGAGTTGGCGAGTGCTGCCCTGGTGCAGCGTCTGGAGCAAGTAGTCAGTGCAGCCAGCCCCAATCCGAATGCCTGCCAGATTACCGCGCGTACTCCAACCGACAACGCCTTGAAGGAAGAATTCCAGCGCGTGACGGTGCAAGTGCGCCTGCGTTGCGGCATGACCGAAATGACGACCATCATGCATTCGCTTGAAGGCGGCAGCCCGCAATTGTTCATCGATAACCTGGAGCTGTTGTCGCGCGCCAGTTACAACAACGTCGGCCCGACTGGCGGTGCGGTTGAAGTGGTATTCGATTTGTTTGGCTATATCCAGTTTCCTCCCGAAACACAGGGGAAATCCAATGGCTAGGTTGAACAATACATACACCATGTTATTGGCCGGTTTCTTGCTTTGGGCGGGACTGGTGTTGCTGGTATCGTTTTTCGGATTGGGCGCACGTTTCAATCCATTGCCGGTCGATATGAGTTTGGCGAAAGCCATTCCAACGGTAAAAATCGATCAGGGCAAAGCCATTCTCGAGCCGATCGAAAATTATGCCGAAGTCGGTACGCGGCCATTATTGATGTTCGATCGTCGCCCGGGCATCGTGCAGGCGGCACCCGGTGATAATTCCGGTGCAGAGCTTGACGTCGTGCTCGGAAGCGTACTGCTTACCCCGAATTTGAAGATGGCGATTTTTCGCGAAAACCAGGGCGGTGCAGTTCGCCGCGTTCGTTTGGGCGACACCATCGAAGGAACCGGTTGGCGTTTGGTACAACTGGACCCGCGCCGAGCCGTGCTTGAAGGCCCAACCGGACAACGTTCCCTGGATCTGCTCGTATACAACGGCAAGGGTGGCGAGCCACCGACGGCACTGACGGCTGCCAATGCTGCAACTCCCGAAAATGCCGATACTCAACCGATGACGGCGACGGCTCCACCGGCTCAGCCAGCACCCAATACAACGAATGTGGCGGCGAATGCGGCACCTGCAAATCAGAACCTGACGCAAGAGCAGCAAATCGAAGCGATCCGGAAACGTATCGCCGCGCGTCGTGCACAAATGCAAGCCGATGCCGCGAAAGCGGCTTCGGATGCGAAAAAATAACGAGAGTAGAAAACATGCTGAAATTACGACTGCCACTGATTCTCCTGATGACCGCCTTGACGGTGTCGACAGCCTTCGCTGCCACGCCCGACAAGACGGAAATACAGATGAAGCGCGCGCCCGTTTTAGTGGGTAGCCAGCCGCCGGCCGATGAAAACGCGACCGATAAATCAGCACCTGCGGATGAGCCGGCCAGGAAAACTTCCCCGGCAACCATTCGTCCTGGCACCGGACAGTTGATCAACCAGCGTGCGGCTTCATCGCCGCCGCCAAATCTCGGATCGGCTGGCGATGCTACCTTCAATTTTGAAGGTGAATCCGTACAAACCGTCGTGAAAGTAATTCTTGGCGATTTGCTTCAGCAGAATTACGTGATCGCACCGAACGTTACCGGTACCGTCACGCTGGCGACGCCGCGTCCGGTCAGTCCTGCGCAAGCGGTGTCCCTGTTGGAAATGGTGTTGGGCTGGAACAACGCACGTTTGATCTGGAGCGACGGCCGCTACAACGTGGTACCGAGTGATCAGGCCGTTGCGGGTAATCTGGCTCCGCGTACCGGTTCGCCAGCGAATGCACGCGGTTACGAAGTTCGTGCGATCCCGCTGAAATTCATTTCGGCAACCGAGATGGAAAAATTGCTAAAACCCTATGCAAGGGACAAGGCTATCGTTCAAGTCGATAACACTCGGAACATGATCGTCATCGGCGGTACCCGCGCAGAGCTGCAGAACTATATTCGCACCATAGAAATTTTCGACGTCGATTGGCTCGCCGGTATGTCAGTCGGTATATTTCCCCTGCAATCGGCCGAAGCCAGCAAGATAGTCACAGAGCTTGAAAAAGTATTCGGTGAAAACGGAAAAACACCGCTCGCCGGCATGTTCCGTTTCATGCCGCTTGAAGGACAAAACTCGGTGATGGTGATTACATCGCAACCGAAATATTTGCGCGATGTGGAAACCTGGATCGAACGCATGGATGCCGGTGGCGAAGGTGTCCGTTTGTACGTCTATGAAGTAAAGAACATCAAGGCGGTCGATCTGGCAGACCAGCTCAGTAGTGTGTTTGGCAATGGTTCCAGCGGCAACAACGCCAGCAGCGGCAATAAGTCCGATTACTTGCAGCCTGGCCTGGAACCTGTGGAAGTTCGCACCGTCAATAATCCACCACCTGCCAATGCAGCTAAGCCGGGTGCTGCAGCCGAAGCGAGAAATTCCGAGCTATCCATCGGCAGCGGCGAAGTCAGCATCAGTGCGGTCGAAGAAAGTAATTCGGTACTCGTTCGTGCCAGCCCGGGCCAATGGGAATCAATCCGCCGCGCGATCGAACGATTGGATTCAATGCCTTTGCAAGTTCACGTTGAAGCTCAAGTCATCGAAGTCAAACTCAGCGGTGATTTGAAATATGGCGTTAGCTGGTTCTTCGGAAACGCCATCAAACCGGCGGCTGGTGGAGACACCACCGAATATGATTTATCGCAAACCACAAACCAGGTACGCACATTTGCATCCAGCATTACCCCAGTTGCCGGCATGAACTGGACTTTCATCGGTCCGAATGCAAAAGCGGTGGTGAACCTGCTGGATGGTGTATCCGACTTGAGAGTCTTGTCGGCCCCGTCGTTGCTGGTCAGAAACAATGTTGAAGCCAACTTCGATTCCGGCCAGCAAATTCCGGTCGCCAGCACAATTTTGAATCCGGGCACCAATAGCAATACCGACAATACCTATAGCCAAGTCCAGTTTCGCCAAACCGGCGTAAGCCTGAAAGTGAAACCGCGCGTATCAAGTAATGGCATGGTGTTCATGGAGATCACCCAGGACATCAGCACGCCTTCGCTCGACGGTCCGGAAATCGGCGGCAACATCAGCGTCGACAACCAAAAGCTGAAGACCGAAGCCGCCGTGCAAAGCGGTGAAACGGTCGTATTGGCCGGTTTGATTAAAACCACGAAAACCAAAGGCTCTGCCGGGGTTCCATTCCTGAGCCGGATTCCAATCATCGGTTCCTTGTTCGGCCAGCAAACGCGTAGCGAAGGCAGGCAGGAAGTATTGATATTGATCACGCCGACCGTGATCCGCGATCCATACGAAGCCCGCAAGCTTACCGACGAGTACGGCGAACGTTTCCGCGCATTGGACCCGCTGCGTAAAGAGCGCGAGAAAGCCGCCAAGAAATAATGAAACCCGCGTATCGTTCGGTTTTTCGTGAGCTGTTGCGCCGTGAATTAGGCGAACGCTATCGCGGCAGTTTTCTCGGACTGGTCTGGCATCTGTTGCTGCCGTTATCGCAGTTACTGGTGTTGACCTGGGTGTTCTCGCATTTATTGCAGGCACGGACACAATTCGAACATCTAAGTTACGCCGCTTTCCTGGCCCTGGGTCTGTGGCCATGGAGCCTGTTTTCGAATGCGGTCAGCAATAGCGTCATTGCACTTACAAGTAACGCGGCACTGATCGGCAAAGTGGCATTGCCACATCATCTGCTGGTCGATGCGAAAGTGACCGCAAGCGTGATGCTGGATCTCGCCGGTTTCGTGGTGGTCGTCGTGGTACTTGCACTGCTAGGCACACCGCTGAAGCTTTCGGGCCTGCCGGTTGTGCTGTTCAGTTTGTTGGTGCTTTATATTTTCGCGGTCGGTTTCGCCAATATCGTCGCGGTGTTGAATGTATTCATGCGCGACGTAGGCGCGGCCATTTCGCAGATACTCAGCCTGATGTTTTTCGTGACGCCGATTATTTACGATCTGGCGCAATTGCCGGAACCTCTGCAACAACTGATGAATTTGAATCCGTTCGCCGCACCGATCAATGCCATTCGCCATGCATTCGTCGGCATGCCGATAGATTGGTTTCATCTGGGGACATCGGCGCTAATCGGCGTGATCGTCGCTTATTTGGGTTATGCACTGTTGCGCCGTGCACGACGCCATCTGGAAGATTACCTGTGAGCCAGGCGATGCTACCGCTGGTGCAAGTCACCGGGCTATGCAAACGCTATCCGGTGTTGGCCAATAGCAGCGATCGCCTAAGCGCGTTGTGGGACATGTTGCGCGGACGCACGCCGACGCGGCATACCACGGTATTGAGCGATATCAATTTCAAGGTGATGCCGGGCTGCTCGATCGCGGTCATCGGTGAAAACGGCGCCGGAAAATCCACCTTGTTGAAACTGATTACCCGCGTGCTGACACCCAGCGAAGGTGATGTGGTGACGCGCGGTGCGATCGGTGCCTTGCTGGAATTGGGTGCGGGTTTCCATCCGGAATATTCCGGTCGCGAAAACGTGCGTTTGTCAGCTGCGTTGTACGGCATCAGCGATGCCGAGCTGAAAACCAAAATGACCGAAATCGAGGAATTTGCCGACATTGGCCATTACATGGATGAGCCAACCAAGCATTATTCTTCCGGCATGATCGTCCGTCTCGGTTTCGCGATCATTGCCGCAGTTCGTCCACCGTTGTTGATCACCGATGAAGTGCTCGGCGTCGGTGATGAAAGTTTCCAGAAAAAATGTTCGCGCTGGATCGATGAGTACGTCGCTTCGGGCGGCACCTTGCTGCTGGTTTCCCACAGCATGTATCACGTGCAGAAACTATGCCGCGAAGCGATTTGGCTGCATAACGGAAAAATAGAAATGCAGGGCGAAGTTTTTTCGGTTACCCAGCATTATCTCGCCTGGCATGAAAGCAAGCAGAAAAAAGCCGACAGCCACGAACCAGTGATCCATTCGGACTACGAGTACGGATTCGAGTCGGTTACCAGCAATGGTTCGAACTCGACTGAAGAACTGGTTTGCCAAAGCGGCGAGGATTTCAAAATCGAAGTCGTGATGACATCGAAAGACGACAGCATTCCGGTACTGTTGTGCGGCTGGGCGCGAGCGGATGAAACGCCGGTGTACGGAATTAGTTCCGAAATGGACAAGGTGCTGCCGGAAAAAATCGGTCCGGGTCGTTATCGCTACACGCTTACATTTCCGCAGCTGAGTTTGTTGCCCGGCAAGTACTACATGAAAGTCCATTCGATGGACACCGCCGGCTTGCGACTTTTCCAATCCGTCTACCGCACCATCATCGTCGCCGGCCAGTCGCGTGCCTACGGCCTCATGCTGATGCCGCACCATTGGGAATAGATTCGGATGTCGCCTTCGCCATTGCCCGTCGTGATCGTGCCGGTATTCAATGCATTTGAAGCCCTGGATGTTTGTCTTGGCTCCTTGCTCAAGACATTGCCTGCACACGCGAAAGTCTTGCTGGCCGACGATGCATCGACCGATCCGCGCATTCCGGAACTGCTCGCCCAGTTTAAACAGCGTGCGAAGTTTCAAGTAGACGTCGTCCGGCGCGAAAATAATCTGGGATTCCCGGCCAACTGCAATGCGGCATTTCGCGAGACAGGCAACAGCGATGTCCTTTTGTTGAACTCCGATACCATTTTCACGCAGGGTTGCCTGGAGAAAATTGCGTTATGTGCAAGTCGCGATAAAAACATCGCAACAATCACGCCGTGGTCGAACAATGCCGAAATTTGTTCGTACCCGAAATTCTGCGAGAACAACCCGCTGCCGGACAATCTTGAATTGATGGCGGAGGCTGCCGCCCTGATTCCGGATGATTTACTGCCCGAGTTGCCGACCGCGATGGGCTTTTGCATGTGGATCAGCCGCGCCGCCTTGAAGCAATGCGGTAATTTTGACGCCGATACCTTTGGTCGTGGTTATGGTGAAGAAAACGATTTTTGCCGCCGGGTTGCCGCGATGGGCTGGCGCAATGTGATGTGCGTCAATGCCTATGTCGCACACAGCGGTTCGGCATCATTCGGTCCGCTGGGGCAGGGACCCGGTGGCGACAATCTCCAGCGATTGCTGGTCCGCTGGCCTGATTACCACGAACAAGTGGCCCGTTTCATCATGCACGATCCCCTGCGCGCGCTGCGCGAGCGGTTTTCTGCGAATATACTCGACATTCAAAATCAGGGCCCGCAGGGCGACTTGTTTGGTGCAATTAATTCATGAGTCAGGCAAATCCGCTAGCCATCCTGCCGTTCACCGGCGAACGCTTCACGCCCGAATGCGTGCGCGAAATCGCCTACGAGCATTGGCATCGTTACGCGTTTGTCCTGTCGCATGTGGCTGGAAAAAAAGTGCTCGATGCCGCCTGTGGCGAAGGTTTCGGAGCTTCGTTATTGTCGGATAAAGCCGGTAGCGTGCTGGCGGTCGATATCGATGCAGCCAGTATCGAACATGCAAATGCACGTTATGGTAGAAAAGAAAACCTGGGTTTCAGGCAAGCTGACGTCACGCAACTGGATGAATTGCCGGACGGTAGTTTCGACGTGATCGTGAGTTTTGAAACACTCGAACACGTGATGGATCACGATCGCATGCTGGCTGGTTTCAAGCGATTGCTGAAACCCGACGGACTTTTGCTGATTTCAACGCCGGATAAAAAAAACTACAGCGACGCGACCGGCGTGGTGAATCCACACCACGTACGCGAATTGTATTTCGACGAATTTGCCGCATTGCTTGATCGACATTTTCCGTTGAAGAAAATCTATACACAGAAACTGTTGTTCCAATCGAGTTTGTCGGCGCTTGACGGGGAGGGTTCGCCCGAAACGCTGGTGCATACCAGCGAAGGTATCGTGCAAGGCATGGCTTACCCGCCGATGTACTATGTCGCAGTGTGTGCAAATTCCGCCGGGTCACTGGCGGGATTTCCGGGGCTTTCCATCTACGGCGACGCAGAAGAAAGCGTGTATGCGCATTACAACCATGAGGTCCGCTACGGCATCTGGGCAACACGTCGCATCGCCGAACTCGAGCAGCAGTTAATCGATAAAGCCGCATCCGATGAGTAATGCCGTCGTCAGCAATATCGCGGTAGTGGTGGTCACGCACGAAAGTGCGGCCACCATTGGACTTTGCCTGAAGAAATTGCGGCGCGCGATTGGCTTGCGACGTATCGTTGTGGTCGACAATGCTTCGACCGATGCAACCTGTGCACTTGTCGAAAAAATATTGCCGGACGATTCGCGATTGAGCCTGGTGCGCAACAAGGAAAACCTGGGTTTCGCCGCCGCCTGTAATCAAGGCGCGAGTGCCTTGTCGCAACCCTGGCTGGTATTTCTGAATCCGGATGCCTATATCGAACCGGACAGCCTTGCCAGATTGCGCGACAGTGCGATCGAGCATGCCGGTGCGGGACTGATCGGTGTCGATCTGGTCGATGAAAAAGGTAATTCGGATCGCGCCGCAAGGCGTTTCGATCTGTCGCTGATTTCGCTGTTGAAAAACAATGGCGATCTCAACCTGATTTACATGGGACGGGTTCCGGACAAGAAAGTACAGGAAGTCGAAGCCTGTTCCGGCGCATTGATGATGTTGCCTGCGACCGTGTTTCACCATCTCGGCGGCTTCGATGACGGTTTCCGTCTGCATGTCGAAGATATGGATCTATGCCGTCGTGTTCGCCTCGCAGGTTACGAAGTGCTCGTGGATAACACGGTGCAAGTCGTCCACGTTCGCGGCGCATCGGGCATCACCAAACCGGTATGGGTCGAGTGGCAGAAACATCGCAGCCTGTGGCGCTATTTTCATAAATACGAAGCCGCACAAACGCCAGACTGGATCGAACCGTTCATCTGGGTCGGTTTGTGGCTGCATTTCGTCTGGACGATATTGCGGCTTCGCTTGAAGCCCGTGCGGACCAATCCATCCGCGTAACAATCCATTGGATTGTCTGAAACGTGAGCCAAATCACAATTGCGCCGCCATAAATTACGCTTTTAGCGAGACGCAGGCATTCGTTGAGCCTATGATTCTGTAACAACTTGTAACATCTGGTGGCTTATGGCTCACGCCCCTAACTCTCGGTTCGGACTGCTGCTCCGTCAATGTGGTTTGTTGGTATTGCTGGCTTTATTGCAGGCCTGCGGTTCGCAGACAGATACCAGTGTCAGCAAGCAAGGCGCCGAGGAAGACGACCTCGCCATCCTGGCGGAGATGCAGGAGAAAGCGGCGGGTTCGCCTACCCAATCCGAAGCGGCGCGTTTCCTGACCCAGGCCACGTTCGGTCCGAAAGAATCGGAAATTACCGCGCTGACCAATAGCAACTACGACACCTGGTTGAACAATCAATTCGCGATGCCGCGCGAATCGCATTATTCGCATGTGCTCTGGCTGCAATCACAGGGCGTGGACATCGATAATTTCACGAATGTTTATGCGATTGAATCTTTCTGGAAACAGGCGATCACCGGCCAGGATCAATTGCGTCAAAGAACGACCTGGGCGCTGAGCCAGATTTTCGTCGTCGGTGACCAGGACAATGTCCGCAATGCCGCTTATCACGATGTGCTAGCCGAAAATGCTTTCGGCAATTATCGAACACTGCTTGAAAAAGTGACGCTCAGCCCGGCGATGGGACAATGGCTCTCGCACATCGGCAATCAAAAGGAAGATCTCGCCAGCGGCCGTTTGCCGGATGAAAACTACGCGCGCGAAGTGATGCAGCTTTTCAGTATCGGCTTGTGGCAGTTGAACGCGGACGGCAGCAGGAAACTGGACGTCAACAATCAGCCGATTCCGACCTATAACCAGGAAGATATTCGCGGCATGGCGAAAGTCTTGACAGGCTGGAGTTACGCCAACTGCAATTACACGCAAGAGCCTTGGTACTGCATCGATAGTGCACGCAGCGGTTATTACCGCAATTACAACGATGTGACTTTGCCGATGACGGCGATTGCCGCGTATCACTCTACCAGCGAAAAGAAAATCGTCGGTGGCATTACCCTGCCGGCCGGAAGAACTGCGGCGCAGGATTTGAAAGACGGTTTGGATACCTTGTTCAACCATCCGAATGTCGGGCCTTTCATCGGTCGCCAATTAATTCAGCGTCTGGTGAAGAGCAATCCATCGCCAGCCTATGTCGGAAGAGTTTCTGCAGTGTTCGCCAACAACGGGCAGGGCGTGCGTGGTGATCTGAAAGCGGTTATCAAAGCGATCCTGCTCGATCCGGAAGCGCGCGATATTGCCCAGGCAACCACACCCACGGCCGGAAAATTGCGCGAACCGGTTTTGCGGCTTTCGCATTTCCTGCGGGCATTCACGACGCCGCCAACGGTACCGCGCTGGGATCTGGAGCCTTGGTGGATGAACGACGTATTTCTGCAACGTCCGTTGAGTTCGGCGAGTGTGTTCAATTATTACCGCCCCGAATATTCACCGGCCGGCGAGATGTCCACCAACAATGCAGTCGGTCCGGAATTCCAGATTTACCACGAAGCCAGTTTGGTCGACAGCCACAACTTCATCGAATACTGGGTCACCAACGAGCCCACCGGCAACGATACTTTCAAACACAATTACAGCGCCTACATCGCTCTTGCGAATGATCCCGCAGCCCTGGTCGACAGGTTGAACCTGATTCTGACTTCCAACACTTTATCGCCCGAAGCACGCACCAGCATCATCACCGCCGTGACCAATGTGTCGGCAAGCAAACCGAAAGACCGTTTCATTCTGGCCTTGATGCTGTTTGAAATTTCACCCGATTATCTGGTCCAGAAATGAGGTCGCCATGAAATCCGAATTTGAACAATTGGTCATGGAAGACAGCTCGCTGAAATCACGCCGGCGTTTTCTGCTCGGTGCGGCCGGTGGCGCAAGCGCGGCATTGGGTGGTTTTGGTTTTGGCTTGAGCGGTATTGCAGCGGCGGCGAATTTTGGCGTCAAGGCTACAACGCCGATTCCAAACGACTATCGCGCGATGGTGTGCTTCTTCCTGCACGGCGGCAATGACACGGTCAACACGATCATTCCCTATGATCAAGCAACCTATAACCAGTACGTCGTTGCCCGCGAAGGTTCATTGTCGCGACCGCTCGGCATTACCAGATTACGCAGCGACTTGTTGCCGGTTTCCGCGGCATCGGTGAACGATGGGCGCACGCTGGCATTTCCGAAGGAAATGAATTCACTTAAGAAGATTTATGACGCTGGCCGGGCAGCGGTTATTTCCAATGTCGGCGTGTTGTCATATCCAACCACGAAAACGCAGTACCAGAATGAAACCGTGGAATTGCCGCCGCAATTATTTTCGCATTCCGACCATCAGCGTTTCTGGCAATTGGGCGTGCCAAATTACACCACCCGTACCGGATGGGCGGGACGCATGGGCGATTTGCTGGCAGCGGCCAATAACAGCAATGTCTCGATGTGCATTTCGGTAGCCGGCAACAATACCTGGCAAGTTGGCAGCAGCGTGTTGCCGTATCCGATCAGTTCCGAATACGGTGCGCCGCAGTTTTGGGGCAGCTGGAATACCAACCGCGTAAATGCAATGAACGCGATGAATCTGCAGACGCGCACCAACCTGCTCGAAAGACAGGCTGCCCGGGTTTATAACCGTTCGATCAATGCGCAAGTCGATATGGACGAAGCATTGAATTTCTCGATGACACTGGAAAATTTCTTTCCGAAAAATCCGGTCGGTTTCAATCCAGCCTTGAACGGCGAATACAACGATGTCATGCAGCAATTCCAGATGGTGGCCAGATTAATCGCCGCGCGCGATGTGCTGGGTCACAAGCGGCAAATCTTTTTCGTCGGGCTCGGCGGCTTCGACAATCACGATTCTCTCACCGACCATCCCGACCGCTTGAAAATAGTGGCTGACGGGATGGCGGCTTTTTATCAGGCAACCGCCATACTGGGAATCGACCAGAACGTCGTGACGTTTACAGCGTCGGATTTCGGGCGTCCGCTGAAGAGTAATGGCACCGGCTCCGATCATGGTTGGGGCGCGCACCATTTCGTGGTCGGTGGTTCGGTGCGGGGCGGCAACGTCTATGGTCGTTTTCCGCAGATGGTGATCAACGGACCGGATACTCTCGACAATCAGGGACATCTATTGCCGAGTTCTTCGGTCGACGAATACGCGGCGACTTTGGCGAGCTGGTTCGGCGTGTCGCAAACCGATATGCCGATCGTGATTCCAAATATTGCCCGCTTCAATACCAGCGACATGGGTTTCATGACCGGAATCAAACCGTATCCGATCAACGATAGTGTTTGCGTAAGCGCGAAGGGCTGTCGTCCTCCGGGAAGAAAATAAGGGTTTGTCCTTTCCGGTTTTGCGATTCGCTTATTCCCAGAAGATCAGGATTGCGGCGGCGACGATCAATGCAAAACCGGCAATGTGATTCCATTTGATCTGTTCGCCGAGATACCAGATCGAAAAACCGCCGAACACGATCAGCGTAATGATTTCCTGCATGCCTTTCAGTTGCGGCGCAGTGTAAACGGCGTGCCCCATGCGATTGGCCGGGACTTGCAGGCAGTATTCGAAGAATGCAATGCCCCAGCTGGCCGCAATCACGATCCATAACGGGCTTGCCTTGAATTTCAAATGCCCGTACCAGGCAAATGTCATGAAAATATTGGACCCGATCAGCAGCAATACGGGCGTCAAATAAGCGTTCCATTGGATAGGCATCGGTAATTCCTCAAATCGAAGCGGCTATCCTATTCGATAAATCCGTTCAGTTTCGTCTTCACGTCGGTTAAACCTGCCTTCCCGTCTAATGCAGCCATCGAAAGCTAGGAGAGTGTCATGCGCCGTGATGAACCATCGGGACTGATTTTATTGGTCGAAGACAACCGTAATTTGTCTGAAATGGTAGGCGAGTATCTGGAATCCAAAGGCTTTGGCGTCGATTACGCCAGCGATGGCCTCGATGGTTACCGGCTGGCTGTCGATAACAGTTATGACGTGATCGTGCTGGACTTGATGCTGCCGCGTCTGGATGGCATCGATCTGTGTCGCAAGCTTCGCAATGAGGCCAAGAAATCGACCCCTGTGCTGATGCTGACCGCGCGCGATACCTTGAACGACAAAGTGACTGGTCTGGAAGCCGGCGCCGATGATTACCTGGTCAAACCATTTGCGATCCAGGAATTGGAAGCGCGCGTTCGTGCCCTGATTCGCCGTGATCGCCGCCAGGTCAGTGCCGAAGTTTTGAAAATTGCCGACCTTGTTCTCGATACCGCCAGCTTGCGCGTGACTCGCGGCAATCAGGAAATATTCCTGTCGCCGATCGGTTTGCGCCTGCTCACCATCTTGATGCGGGAATCGCCGCGGGTGGTAACCCGTCGCGATATCGAACGCGAAATCTGGGGCGATGGCTTGCCGGATTCCGACACACTTCGCAGCCATCTCTACAATTTGCGTAAATGCGTCGACCGTCCGTTTGACAAACAGTTGCTGCATACTGTGCAAACAGCCGGTTACCGGATCGCCGACCTCGAGACCGCAACGACCGCATAAAAATATTTTTCGGGAACGCAGCGCCAACCCATGACCAAATTATCGTCTAACGCTGGCTTGCGTCGAAAAATCTGGACGGCATTCATCCTGCAAGCTGCGGTGATCAGCTTTGCCGCCGTGCTCGGCGTCTACGGTGCTTCGATAATTCTCAAACATGTGTTGATTCGCCAGGCACTGGAAAAAGAAGCCGCACATTATTGGGACATCCTGCAAGCCAATAAAAACGCATCCGCACCCGATACCTACAACATGAAAGGTTATCTGCTGTTCGAAGGTGATTCGGAAGCAGTATTGCCGGAAAGCATGCGCGGGCTTTCGCTGGGCTTTCATAGCCTGCCGCAGGCACAGGGTGGTTCACTGATTCTGGTGGAACAAAAAGGCGATCGCCATTTGTTTCTGCAATTCAAACAAGAGCAAGTGGATGCGTTGGCGTTCTGGTTCGGCATGGTGCCGCTGGCGCTGGTGTTGGCTGTCGTATACCTGATTGCATTCAGCACTTATCGTGCTTCCAAGCGTGCAGTCTCGCCGGTGATCTGGCTGGCGAACCAGGTAAAACTCTGGGACCCGAAAAATCCGGATGCCAATTCGATCAAACCGGAAAATCTGCCGAGCGATGTCGAAGGCGAAACTTTTACGCTGGCGTCTTCGCTGCATGACTATGCTTCGCGAATCAATAATTTCGTCGAACGCGAACGCAATTTCACCCGCGACGCATCGCATGAATTACGTACGCCGTTGACCGTCATTCGCGTTGCCGGCGACATAATGTGCGGAGATGAGGGCATGTCGGCTTCGTCGAAGAAATCCCTGACCCGGATCAAGCAGGCGGGTCGAGATATGGAAGCTTTGATTGAAAGTTTCCTGATTCTTGCGCGCGAAGGCGACACCGGTTTGCCGGACGAGGAATTTTCGGTGGCCGAAGTGGTGGCCGATGAAGTCGACAAGGCGCAGGTACTGTTGCTGGACAAGCCGGTCGAATTGAAAGTCGAGGTCGTACAGGATTTCGATTTGTTTGCGCCATCCCGCGTGTTGAGCGTGATGCTTGGAAATTTGTTACGCAACGCCTGCAACTATACCGATCAAGGTTTGATTCGCGTATCGATCGAGCTGGGGCGCATTAGCGTGATCGATACCGGAATCGGCATGGCGAAAGAAGACCTGGACAAGGTGTATGACACCTTCTTCCGTGGCAATAACCACGGCAAGGACGGCCAGGGTGTCGGTTTGTCGATCGTTCGGCGTTTATCCGATCGCTATCACTGGCCGGTTAAACTCGACAGCAGTCTGGGGCAGGGAACCTGTGCCAGTATCGAGTTTCCGAAGGCAATCCTCCGGTAATTACTTGGACTGGGCTGCCCCGAATCGTTATGCTTGCCATCTAAACGGAGCCTGCCATGCAGCGATTATTGTTTTGTATCATTTTTATCCTGAGTTTCGCGATGACCAACATTTCCGGCGCAGCCGAAAGCAAACAAGAAAGCACCATGCAAACCAATAACAATAAAAAATTTGCTCTCGTCATCCATGGCGGTGCGGGCGTCGTGAGTCGCGATTCGATTCCGGATGCAGACGCGAAATTGATGCAGGCCGATCTCGACAAAGCACTCGATGCCGGTTATGCGGTGCTTAGCAAAGGCGGCGATGCATTGGATGCGGTTACCGCGGCCATTATCGTGCTCGAAGATTCGCCCTGGTTTAATGCCGGCAAAGGTTCCGTTTTCAACGCCGAAGGCGGGCATGAACTCGATGCTTCCGTGATGGAAGGCCATACGCGACGTGCTGGTGCAGTCGCCGGTGTCACCACCGTAAAAAATCCGATCTTGCTGGCTCGCAGCGTAATGGAAAAATCCGAGCACGTGATGTTGGCTGGCGAAGGCGCTGAAAAATTCGCCGATACGCAGAAAGACATCGAACGCGTCGATCCAAAATATTTCGATACCGACAAACGCTGGAAACAATTACAGGATGCGAAAGCCAAGGAAGCCGCGCATGCCACCCATACCGTGCCTGGCACTTATTTCGGTACGGTCGGTGCGGTTGCACTTGATCAACAAGGTCATAT
This sequence comes from Arenimonas sp., assembly GCA_050737875.1. Lineage (GTDB taxonomy): Bacteria > Pseudomonadota > Gammaproteobacteria > Xanthomonadales > Xanthomonadaceae > Arenimonas. The sequence continues at coordinate 45,549 of JBOHYG010000108.1, forward strand.
CGCCGCCGGTACTTCTACAGGCGGCATGACGAATAAGAAATGGAGTCGCGTTGGTGATTCGCCGATTATCGGCGCCGGTACTTTTGCGACTGAAAATTGCGGTGTTTCCGGAACCGGTTGGGGCGAGTTTTATATTCGTGCGGTAGCCGCGCACGATATTTGTTCACGAGTCGAATATCGCGGTGATTCGATTGCGCTGGCAGCCGACGACGTGATCAATAAAATCATTCCCGCACTCGGCGGCGATGGTGGTGCGATTGCACTCGACAAAGACGGCAATATCGCCATGCCATTCAATACCGCAGGCATGTCGCGCGGCTGGATCAATCCGGACGGTACGCGTGGTACCGCCATTTTCAAAGACGAATGAATCATTCGTGTATCCCTCTCCCATCGGGAGAGGGTGCCCCGAAGGGGCGGGTGAGGGTTCGAACACGCTGGATTTAAACAAGCATCACGCGTGATTTCACCCTCTCCCCCGACCCCTCTCCCGCAGGGAGAGGGGAGCGATATCAGAACCCGCGATCGCCGGAAATAATTCCGCCCAGACCGCCAAGTATCGAACCTTCATCGCGACCGCCGCCTTTCTGGTACGCGGCACTGAACATGCGGCCAGCCAGGCGCGAGAACGGCAGCGATTGAATCCAGATTTTTCCGGGGCCTGTCAGGGTCGCCATAAATACGCCTTCGCCACCGAACAAGGCCGACTTCACACTGCCGACCGATTTGATATCGAAATTGACCGTGCTGGTCATCGCCACGACGCAACCGGTATCCACATCCAGACGTTCACCGGCTTTCAATTCGCGTTCGACGATCGTGCCGCCTGCGTGGATGAACACCATGCCATCGCCTTCGAGTTTCTGCATGATGAAACCTTCGCCACCGAACAATGCGGTCATCACTTTTTTCTGGAAAAAAATGCCGATCGAAACGCCACGTGCCGCGCACAGGAATGAATCTTTCTGGCAGATGATTTTGCCGCCGTAATTGCTGAGCGTCATCGGCACGATCGTGCCGGGATACGGCGCCGCGAAAGCGACTTTGGCCTTGCCCTGGCCGGTATGCGAGAACATCGTGGTAAACAGGCTTTCACCGGTGATCAGGCGCTTGCCCGCGCCGACCAATTTGTCCATGAAGCCGCCGCCACTCGACGATGCCGAACCATCGCCAAAAATGGTTTCCATCGAGATCGCCGAATCCTTGTACATCAATGACCCAGCTTCGGCGACGGTGCTTTCGCCCGGGTCGAGTTCGATTTCAACGAACTGCATGTCTTCGCCGAAAATTTTGTAATCGATCACGTCGCTGCGCTGCTGATTAGGGCTAGGCGGCGCCGGGATCGCAATATTGCTGGCGGCGGTTTCGCTACGCAGCTCCATGCAGCTGGCGATGGCTTGCCATTCGGCAAAGCCTTGGCGCCAGCAATGGCCGTTCGGGTTTTTTGCCGCTTGTGCTACCGCCGCCGCGTGATCAAGCGGACCCATTTGCTGGCCGTTATAACTAAAAAACCATTGGTGCATTTCGTTCTCCCGAATTAATGTTTATTCAATTACATGCCGAGTTGCTGGTGGATTTCCTGACGTGCATTGGCATCGAGTTTCAACGCGGCTGCGAGCTGATCCAGAAAATCGCGTTCTTCCTGGGTGTCGGAAGTGATCGCAATCAATGCCGCTGCATAGGTGTCATCGCGCAGACTTTCCGGCGTACGAGCTACCAATTGTTTCAAATTCAACGGTGCGCTGATTTCAACATCGAGTGTGCGCAGGCTCTCTTCATCCAGGCCTGCCTTGCGTGCCCGGTCGAGAATGCTTTCACGTTCCTCGGCATCGATCAGTCCGTCGGCGTCGGCGGCGGTAATCATTGCGCGAATCAAATGCAGCGCATTTTCGTGGCTGACGGCGCTTGCCGCTCCCGGCGGTGGCGGCGGCATAACGTTTGCCGAACTGCCCGACGGCGGTGGGGGCGGCGGCGGACCATTGCCGGCGGCGGCCGAAGCTGAACCGGATGGCTGTTTATAGTGTTCGTAGGCGGCATAGGCCAGGCCGAGTAAACCAATCCCGATTTTGGCCTTGGTCCCGGTTGAAACCCCGCCCAATAGACCCGAGAGCCCGGAAGCCTGGCGTCTGTGCTTGCGTTTTTTGCCCCCAAAAGATCCTGAAAGGGCATCGCCCATTAATTGTCCGAGCAAATTTTCCGCATTAAACATCGTGGTCTCCGGTCAGGTCAGGGGGGCAATGTCACACAATGGGGCTTAATTTACCCATGCTCAAGGTCATGTAGCGGCCGACTGTGGCAAAATACGCGACTCATTCTGCCCTCGACGGGATAACAAGATGGCTGATAGCACCGAGAGTCAAAGCGCGCCGCGTAATGTCTTTCAAATCATCAATGCATTCAAATGGTCAATGAAAGGACTGAAGGCAGCCTGGGATTATGAATCCTCGTTTCGTCTGGAAGTCTATCTATTCGTGATTATGGCGCCGCTCGGCTTCTGGCTGGGTGCGACGGGTGTTGAAAAAGCCTTGCTGGTTTCCAGCTTGATTCTTGTGCTGATCGTCGAAGTGATCAACTCTGCCATCGAGGCCGTGGTGGATCGATTCGGCGGCGAACATCATGTGCTTTCGGGCCGCGCAAAAGACCTCGGGTCGGCATCGGTTTTTCTGGCCGATATCATCGTGTTGCTCTGCTGGGCCTGCATTCTTGGCCCGCGTTTTATGGCGTGGGTAAATAGCTGAGATGGATTTTTTATTTAGTACCGAAATGTGGGTGGCCTTGTTCACCTTGGCAATGTTGGAAATTGTACTGGGCGTGGATAACCTCGTTTTCATTTCCATTGCCGTCAGCAAGTTGCCGCCCGAACAAAGGCCGCGGGCCAGAAAACTTGGCCTTGCACTGGCTTGTCTGACACGAATTGCCTTGCTGCTTTCGCTGGCGTTCCTGGCGAGCATGAAGAGCAACCTGTTCAGCCTGTTCGGACAGAATTTTTCGATTCGCGATTTGGTGTTGATTGCCGGTGGCCTGTTCCTGCTGGTGAAAGGGACCATGGAGATCCATGATTCCGTGGAAGGCCGTGGCGAAGATGAAGATATCGATACCAAGCCATCAGCAGTATTCGGTTATGTGATCGCACAAATCGCGATCATCGATATCGTGTTCTCGCTCGACTCGGTAATCACTGCGGTCGGCATGGTGGATAACCGCTGGATCATGGTCGCGGCGATCATGATTGCGGTCGGCGTGATGATTTTTGCGGCCAATCCGATCGGTGATTTCATCGATCGTCACCCAACCGTGAAAATGCTCGCATTGGCATTCATCATCCTGGTCGGTGTGGCGTTGATCGCCGAAGGTTTCGAAATTCATATCGACAGAAAACTGCTTTACTTCGCAATGGCATTCTCGGCCGGCGTGGAAGCATTGAATATCTGGTCGAGGAAAAAGTCGCGAAGAAATCACTAACGCGATAGTCTCGTTTGCGACACGGTGCGTCTCCGGCGCACCAAGCTTGGACCGGTAATACTGGTGCGATATTTAACGGTCCTCTGATAAAAACAGCAGATGTCGGCGAGCCCTAAAACGCCGACGGCGTGGATATCATGTTAAATTGATGCCACGCAAACAGGGCCTGTTATGACGACTGAGACATCTGCCCATCCCGAAGGGGACGCTTTTCTTTCCGGCGAGAGCTGGCTGCGTCTGCGCGATGCCCTGCTGAATATTTCCAGGCACCCATTCGTCAATGATGAAACCAGTCTAGAGCGAATTTTAAGCGCCAGCGCCCAGGCCTTGTCTTGTCCGCGTATCGGCTTGTGGATGTTCGAAGCCGATAATTCCCAATTGCGCTGTGCTGCATTGTTCCAGGATGGGAAAATGCAACTTGATTTGCCGGTCGTGCTGCATCGCGACAAGACACCGAAATATTTCGACGCCCTGAATGATTTGCTGACACTGGCGGCGCATGATGCCGCCAATGATCCGCGTACCCACGAATTCAGGGATAACTATCTGGCGGAAAATAATATCGGTGCGATGCTGGATGTGCCGATCAGCGTCTGCGGGAAGATGGTGGGCGTGCTTTGTCACGAGCACGTTGGCGATGTCAGGCACTGGACTGACGAAGAAAGGATTTTCTGCTGCGGCATTTCCGCATTGGCTTCGCAGTCACTGGAACACAGCCGTTTGAACAAAATGGAAAGCGAGCGAAATCGTGCGCTGTTTTTCGATCATCTCACCGGCATTGCAAACCGCGGCTTGATGCTCGATCGCTTGAATCAAATAATGCGGGCCGGTGAAAGCGCCGCCTTGCTTGTCATTGATCTGGATCGTTTCGGCAGTGTGCTGCAAGCGATCGGCGACGAGGATGCCGATACGGTATTGGTGACGATAGTCGATCGTCTGGCTTCGCTTGTCCGAATGGATCAGCTGGGACGGCTGGGCAATGATGAATTTGCGGTCGTGGTGGCGTCGGACACTCCACTGATGGATGCACTGAAGATCACTTCGAAAATCCAGTCCGCGATAGCGCAACCAATCTTCATCGGAGGACGGGAAATCGTGTTGACGGCGAGCGTCGGCATTGTTTCCGATACGCGCAACTACAAGGAAGCGACCGATTGCCTTCGTGACGCAACGATAGCGGTGAGTGCCGCGATTCAATCCGGGCGCGGCGGGCAGGAAGTGTTCGCGGCAGGCATGGATGAAAAGGCAAAACAGCGCATGTCGATCGAACAGGATATTCGTCGCGGCATGCAGCAAAACGAATTCCTGTTCCACTTTCAGCCGATTCTCGACGCCAATAGCCAGTCCTTGCTCGGTGCGGAAGCTTTGTTGCGTTGGCAACATCCCGAAAAGGGCTTGCTCGCTCCGGCTGCATTTATCGAAGTCGCAGAGGAATGTGGCGCCTTGCTGGCGATACAGCCCAAATTGATTCGCCAATCGTTTGAATCGCTCGCTGCCTGGCGGCAGATACCCGGCCACGAAAAATTCCGGCTCAGTTTTAATTTTTCGCCCGAGCAATTGACTTACCCTGGTTTTGCCTACGATCTGCAAATCATGCTCGATGAAGCCGGTCTTGATTTCGATTCACTGCAAGGCGAAATAACCGAAAACACCTTGCTGCACGACAAGGATAATCTGTTGCCGATACTGACGAAATTTTCCGAGAGCGGGCTCGCGCTTGCATTGGATGATTTCGGCACCGGTTATGCGTCGGTGACGCATCTCGCGCAACTTCCCCTGCAACTGGTCAAGCTTGATCGCAGTTATGTATCGAACGCTTGCGATGATCCGCGCATGGCCAATATCGTGCAGCACCTTGTGGCGCTCGCACAGTCGCTCAATCTGCGCGTCATAGCGGAGGGGGTGGAAACCCAGGCGCAATATGATTTATTGCGGCAGTCCGGCTGTGACGAAGTCCAGGGCTTCTTTTTCAGCAAACCGCTGCCATTGGCCAGTTTTGAAACGCACTACCTTTCGGCGGCCCCGCAAATCAAGGTTTGACGCTTGGGCTGGAAGGCTAAATCGGGCAGAATACGCACACGATAAAGTGAGTAAAACGCCTGATGTTTCTACATAGCATGGATCCAATCGCAGTCCACCTGCCGTTCTGGCCACATGGCATTCATTGGTACGGCATCATGTACTTGATGGGATTCGCCGCCGCCTACTTGCTGGGCATGCACCGGGTACGTGCCGGGCGATTGCCGGGCGTGAATGAAGAAGGCTTGAGCGATTTGCTGTTTTACGGGATGGTCGGTGTTGTCCTCGGCGGACGCGTGGGTTACATCCTGTTTTACAACTTTGCCGAATTCCTTGCCGATCCGATCATGTTGTTTCGCATCAACGAAGGTGGCATGAGTTTCCACGGTGGTTTGTTGGGCGTCATGGCCGCCGTTGCGTGGTGGTCCTGGAAAAATAAACTGCATGTATTCGATACCATTGATTTTGTCGCACCCCTGGTGCCGCCCGGACTGGCATTCGGCCGTTTCGGCAATTTCATCAATGGCGAATTATGGGGAAAGCTGACCAATTCGAATTGGGGCGTGGTCTTTCCGGAAAGTTTGCCGGAGACCTACGCTGGAGCGACGGCTGCACAATTGCGTGATCTTCATGCAAGCGGTGCGCTAGAGGCCTATGCGCGACATCCGACCCAGCTTTATCAAATGTTCCTGGAAGGCGTACTGCTGTTCACCTTCTTGTTCTGGTTTAGCAGCAAGCCGCGCGCGCGTTATGCCGTCTCGGGTTGGTTTGCGCTTTTGTACGGCATTTTCCGCTTCCTGGTGGAGTTCGTTCGCGAACCGGACCAGCAACTCGGTTACTTCGCCGGTGACTGGCTCACGATGGGCCAGATATTGAGCATTCCGCTGATTGCACTTGGTTTGGTATTTCTATTTATGTCGAGAACATCGCCAACCTTGCAGCCTGTTCCGGTCGTGAGTTCGGAGGCTAAAAAATAATGCTGGCGTATCTGGATGTACTCGCGCATGTGATGAAAAACGGTGCGGAAAAATCCGACCGCACCGGCACGGGCACGCGCTCGGTGTTTGGCGCACAGATGCGTTTTGACCTGAATGCCGGCTTTCCGCTGGTGACCACGAAAAAACTTCACCTGCGTTCGATCATCCATGAGCTGCTGTGGTTTTTGAAAGGCGAAACCAATATCGCCTACCTGAAAGAAAACAAGGTCAGCATCTGGGACGAATGGGCCGATGCCAATGGCGAATTGGGCCCGGTGTACGGCAAGCAATGGCGCTCCTGGCAATGTCCGGACGGCAGCACGATCGATCAAATCCAATGGTTGGTCGATGAAATAAAGCGCAATCCGGATTCGCGCCGGCTGATCGTGAACGCCTGGAATGTAGCGGACTTGCCGAAGATGGCCTTGATGCCTTGCCATGCGATATTCCAGTTCTACGTCGCCAACGGAAAACTGAGTTGCCAGTTGTATCAGCGCTCGGCCGATTTGTTCTTGGGTGTGCCGTTCAATATCGCAAGTTATGCGTTGCTGACCCACATGATTGCGCAGGTTTGCGATCTCGGTGTCGGCGATTTTGTCCACACGCTGGGCGATGCGCATATTTATTCCAATCATTTCGACCAGGTCAATGAACAGCTTTCACGCACGCCGCGTGCATTGCCGAGTCTTCATCTGAATCCTGCGATCAAGGATTTGTTCGCATTCACCTATGACGATATCCGCATCGACAATTACGACCCACTGCCCGCCATCAAAGCACCTGTCGCGGTCTGATTGCCATGCAGAAGATTTCGCTCATCGCCGCTCTTGATACAGAATTCGCGATTGGCCGTGGTAATGCGTTGCCCTGGCATCTGCCGGCGGATCTGCAGCGCTTCAAATCGCTTACCCTGAACAAGCCGATCGTGATGGGCCGCAAGACTGCCGAATCACTCGGGCGCGCATTGCCGAAGCGCAGGAACATCGTTTTGTCGCGTTCCGGTTACGTGCCTTTTGCCGATATGGAATCGGCAACATCGCTGGAAGACGTGTTCGCCTTATGCCGCGACGAAGCGGAAGTCTGCGTTATAGGCGGCGGCGAAATTTACCGATTGGCGTTGCCGTATGCGACGCATCTTCATCTGACCCATGTCGATACCGTAGTTGAAGATGCCGATGCGTTTTTTCCGCAGGTCGATTTCAAGAAATGGCTGGTCACACTAGGCGAGCGACATCCCGTCGATGAAAAACACGCATTCGCTTTCGAGTTTGTCGATTACCAGCGCAAGCCGGAATAAATAATCAGGCGCGTGCGGCCTGCACTTCCTGCACGCGGCCGGTGACCTGATGCAATCGCAATTCGGGACCCAATTCCAGCGCCGTTAAATTGCCACCCCAGACTGCGCCGGTATCGATACCGTAAACGCCAAGTCCCATGAACAGGCCAAGCGTGGACCAGTGTCCGAAAATCAGCGGTAACTCGCGTGCAGCGTGTCCCGGAACTTCAAACCATGGATAGCTTCCGGGTTTTTGCGTGCCCGGGCGTCCCTTGTCTTCGAATACGATCCTGCCCGAGGGCGTGCAATAGCGCAGACGCGTGAACACGTTGATGATCGCGCGATCGCGGTCGGGGCCGGTCAATTTCGGCGACCAGACCGGTTTGTCGCCGTAAATATTCTTGAAGATTTTACGGTAGCCGTCGCTATGCAAACGCGATTCGACTTCCTGGGCGCGTGCTTCGGCAATTTTCAGCGTCCATTTCGGCGCGATGCCGGCGTGCACCATCGCGAAACCCAGGCTGCGATCGACGTGCAGAAGTTTTTGCATGCGCAGCCAGTTGATCAAGGTCTCGCTGTCACTGGCGAACAGTATGCGTTGCAGGTCGGCATTCACTTTGCGCTGATCTTCTTCACGGCGTTGCGCGATCGCAAGCAGGGACAAGTCATGGTTACCGAGCACAATCGTGCTGTGAATTTGCAGCGAATGAATCAGCCGCAAAGTTTCGAGCGATTGACCACCGCGATTTACCAGGTCGCCACAGAACCAGAGCCGGTCCTTGGCGGGATCGAATTTGATCCGCTCGAGCAAGCGAGACAGCGCGTCATAGCAACCCTGGACATCGCCGATCGCGTAAGTGGCCATTAATGCAGAGTCCTCGGAACGCAAAGCGTGAACGGTGCGATATCGGCCTCGAATTGCAAACCGTCGTCGGCCTGCATCTGGTAGCTGCCGCGCATAGTGCCGAGTGCAGTTTCCAGCACGGCACCCGAGGTGTATTCGAAAGACTCGCCTGGTTGCAGATGCGGCTGTTCGCCGACTACACCTTCGCCATGTACTTCCTGCACTTTGCCGAGTTCATCGGTAATCACCCAATGCCGGCTGATCAATTGTGCCGGTACTTCACCCTGGTTTTCGATGCGGATGGTGTAGGAAAAAACATAGCGCGCACGATCCGGTTCGGATTGCTCATCCAGAAAGCGGGTTTTTACGGTGACGGCAATTTGGTGTTTGGCTGACATGACGATAGTTTACGTTGTCGGCGCTGTTTTTGAAGCCAGAAAATTGGCTAATTTGATGAAATCCGAGACCGGCAACTGCTCGGCGCGGGCATCCGGACGCAGCCCGACAGCTTCGATATCCTCGGCGGTACATAAAGCCTGCATGGCATTGCGAATCGTTTTACGGCGTTGGCCGAAAGCGTCACGCACCAGGTTTTCGAACAGGACCGTATCGGTAATCTGGATTTTATCGCTAGGTAGCGGCACGAGTCTTACGACGGCCGAATCCACCTTCGGCGGCGGGCGAAAGGCATGCGGCGGCACCATGAACAAGGGCGTGACTTCGCAGCGCGCTTGCAGCATCACGGTCAGTCGGCCATATACCTTGCTGCCGGGCTCCGCTGCCATGCGATCGATCACTTCTTTTTGCAGCATGAAATGCATGTCGCGGACGGCCGGCGCGTGCTCGAGTACGTGAAACAGGATCGGTGTCGAAATGTTGTACGGCAAATTGCCGACCAGACGCAGCGGCGGACGATCGGCAGCAAGTTTCGTGAAATCCACTTTCAGCACGTCTTTGTGAATGATGGTGAGGTCGCCAACGCCTTCGGCCGATTCCATCAACGGCGTGATTAGATCGCGGTCGAATTCGATAACGGTCAGCGATCCGTGCTTTTTCAATAATGGAAATGTAATCGCGCCTTGGCCGGGGCCAATTTCCACCAAGAAATCTTCCGGCGCCGGTTTCACCGCCAAGACGATTTTGTCGATGATCGATTGGTCGGTCAGAAAATGCTGGCCAAGATTTTTCTTCGGCGGGTCCTTGAACAATTTCATTTGACGCTCCGAGAATTGGCTAGCTGTGTGCATTGTGTCACGGCGGCCATCATGCTGGAGTGATCGGCAATGCCTTTGCCCGCGATCTCGAGTGCGGTGCCGTGGTCAACCGCGACACGTGGATAGGGCAGGCCAAGCGTGATATTGACGGCATGCTCGAAACCCGCGTGTTTCAAAACGGGCAGCCCCTGATCGTGATACATCGCAAGCACGGCATCGAACTGCGGCAATTTTTGCGGAAGAAATGCCGTATCGGCCGGCAAGGGCCCAAACAGTTGCATACCTTGCTCACGTAAATGCCGCAGGCAGGGTTCAATGATTTCGATTTCTTCGCGGCCCAAAACTCCGCCTTCACCAGCGTGTGGATTCAAGCCAAGCACGGCAATGCGCGGATTCGCGATGCCGAATTGGCCTTGCAGGCTAGCGTGCAAAATGGATAAAACTTTTTTCAGACAGTGCTGGGTGATGGCGTCGGGGACATCACGTAAAGCCAGATGTGTAGTGGCAAGGGCAACTCGCATTTGCGGGTTTGCCAGCATCATCACGACATCGCAGCCGGCGTGCTCTGCCAGTAATTCGGTAGTGCCGGTGTAAGCAATTCCGCCGGCATTGATGCTGGCCTTGTTCACCGGGCCGGTGACCATGCCCTGAAACTCGCCATCGATACAGCCCTGTGCGGCCCTTAATAAAGTTGCGATCACGAACTCGGCATTTTCAGGATCTGCCCTGCCGAAAACGGTGGCGGCTTTTTGTCGCATCGGCAAAATTGCCAGCTCGCCGGCAGTGGCTTTTTGCTCGGCCGAAACCAAACGCAGCGGAAGTTTTAAGGCTTCCGCTGCTTGGTGTAGCGTATCTGGGTCGGCGATGGCGATTAAATTTGCGGAATGCTGGGTCTGTGCAATACGGACACAGCATTCAGGACCAAGTCCAGCCGGTTCGCCTGCAATAAGCGCCAGGCGGGTATCCATGGCTATCAGATGCCGCCGAGACGTGACTCGACGTAGGCATCGTTGCGTAATTGACGGACGAAGCGTTCGTATTCTTCTTCCGATTTACGCTGGGCAATCAATTGACGTGCCTGGTTACGACGGTTTTCATCGGTCATATCCTGGTTTCGTGTACCAAGACGCTTCACGAAATGCCAGCCGACATCGCTTTTGAACACGTCGGAAACTTCGCCGTCCGACAAGGCCGATAATTTATCGGCAATACCCTGTCCCCATTGGTTCAATTCGAACCAGCCCATGTCGCCACCTTTGCTGGCGTTCATTGCTTCGGCCGAATTTTCGCGTGCGAGTTTGGCGAAATCTTCGCCGCCAGCGATGCGGGCACGCAGATCTTCGGCTTTTTGACGGGCCGCTTCACCGTTTTCGTCGGCCTTGATCGGGATCATCATGCCGAGCGCGTGGTATTGCGTCACCACTTGTTTTTGTTGTTCGCGGGTTTCGATCAGTTTGATCAACTGGTAGCCGCTCGGGCCGCGAACCGGATTGGTGACATCGCCGGGTTTCATTTCGCGGATCATGTTCACGAATGCCGGTGGAATCGAATCCACACCGCGCCAGCCAATTTCGCCGCCTTCCAATGCATTTTGCGAATCCGAGAAGCGAATCGCGGCGGAACTGAAATCGATTTCGCCCTTGTCGAGCAAAGCCTTGATGCGGGTAATTTTTTCCTGTGCTTTCGCCAGTTGTTCCGGTGTGGCGCCATCGGGCAATGCCACCAGGATGTTGGCGAGGCGTACTTCAGGACCACCGATTTCACGGACCGACAGCAGCTGGTCGATTTCAGTCTCGGAAACTTGTACGCGACTTTGCACGTAGCTTTGGCGCATGCGCTGGACGGTAATTTCGTCTTTCAGGTTGTTGCGGAAATCTTCGTAGCTCAAGCCTTCGTTGCCGATCTGGGCGCGAAGTTGCTCCATCGTGATTTTGTTCTGGTTGGCGATGTTCTGGATTGCCTGGTTCACTTCGTTGTCGGAGACGCGAATGCCGCTGCTGTTGGCGCGCTCGATTTGCAAGCGCAGCAGGATCAGGCGTTCGAGCACTTGCCGGCGAAGTACATCGTCGGGTGGCAATTGTTCTGGCTGCTTGGCGTACTGGGCTTTGATGTTATCAACGGCGCGCTGTACTTCGCTGTTCAAGATAACGTCCTCGTCGACGATGGCAGCAATGCCATCGACGCTGGCGACGCCTTGATCTTGAGCCAGCAGGATATTGCTCGTTAGGCCCAGGGAGAGGGCCAATAACAAACCGGAAAACTTGTGTTTCATGTGTTTCAAACTCCGTCAGCGTCGCATCCGCGGTAAAAGCCGGGTACAAACAATTAATTCAAGATTGATTTTATTGGGAATAACCTAGAATAGCATTATCCAGCACGGCTTCCGTGTCTCGACCGAAGCTACCCAAGCCATTCAGTTCGAGTTCGACATAGAGGCCAAAGTTCGATTTTCCATCGAAAGTCCGAATATAGTCGCGGCCAAGCACTCGGAGGGCTACGCAGCAGCTTTTCCATTCAATTCCGAGCATGCTTTCAAGGCTTTTGCCATCCTGAATGGAATAATTCCAGCGTCCCAAAAGGTTCCAGTCCGATTTAACCGGGATACGGAAGCTGACGTCGGTCTGCTCCAGCGAATCCTTGCGGTAGCGGTAGGCTGCATTAAACAAGCCACCGTTTTTCCAGCGGACTTGGGACCTGAGCCCGCTTAACATGGTTCGTTCAGTGTCCGGATCCCATTGCTGGGTTAATCCGATATTCCAGTTGTCCGACAACGTCCAGTCGACTTGCGCGGCCCAGGCTGAACCACTGAGCTCTACCGGGGGAGCGCCGGTCAAGTTGACCCGTGGTGAGTCGAAGTAGGTGATACGGCCGAGACTGGCGCTCAGGCGCTCACGGCCGGTGGCTTGTTCATAAAAACGAGTCGTGAAGGCGAGTGTTGCCTGGTTGGCATCACTTTGGCGATCGGCGCCGCCGAAACTATTGGTGCGGAACAAGGCAGGCCAATCGAATGTGAGATTTCGGCTGTCAAAAAGTGGCAAATCGTCTTGATTGCGGTATGGCACGTACAGGTAGTAGAAACGTGGCTCGAAAGTCTGCAGGTAGTTATCGCCGCCCCATTGCATATCGCGCTCAAATACCATGCCGGCATCGAGACTGACGATCGGCAAGCTTCGCTGTGGAGAAGTATCGCCACCCGGCGCAAGCAAGCTGCTGTCGAAGTCCGAATCGTGAAGACTGCCGTACTGCGTAAAGCGCCACGCGATTTCGGGCGTGACATACCAGGATGTCCCGCTGAATGGCATGCGCAGGAATGTCTGCAGGTCAACTCGCGAACCGCCATCGGCGCTGCTGTTAATGTCATCGCGGGTATAGCGCACGGCTTCCGCATCGATGCCGAATTCAAGCCACTCGTTCTGCGGCTTCATCCAGCTGGCCTGCAATCTTGGCAAACGGCGGAACGGTGCGCTGCCATCGGGCAACAAGGGGTTGGCAATTTGCCAATATTCAAAACCGAAGCTCGCTGACCAATGGCGTCCGCGACCGTAAATACCTGCCTCGCTTTGTAACAAGGAACGCGAAGTGGAATCGAGCGACTGGCCGAAATCGGAAAAATATTGGCGATCACTTACATGGTTCAGGTTGGCAGAGGTATACCAATGAGAGTTGATAGCAGTGAAGTGATCGAATTGGATCAAACCGCGGTCACGGCCGGTCAGATCATCGTTAGGCAACCAGGTGGTTTCAAAAGCACCACGTGAACGCCGGGTCAGATAACGAAATTCGGTGCCCAGCATCAAGCCGCGCTCGGATAACCAGCGCGGGGTGAACGTCGCGTCGTAATTAGGTGCGATATTCCAGTAGATCGGTACGGCAATATCCGTACCGTTTCGCTGGTCGTTACCAATGGTCGGCGACAGGATGCCGCTACGACGGCGGTCGTCGGTCGGGAAGCTGATGAAGGGCAGCCAAAGTATTGGCACGCCGCCTAGGCGCAAGGTGGCGTTGGTGGCAGTGCCGCGCGCAGTTTTCTGGTCGACCTTGATGTGGCTGGCGGAAAATTCCCATTGGCGCTGGCCAGGAGGGCAGGTTGAATAGGTCGCGCCGTCGAGCTCGCCGGTTTCGCCGTGCATGCTGGCTTCTTGCGCTGTGCCATTACCCAGATTGTTGTTGAACTGGTATTGCACGCCTTTCAAGCTCATCGTGTCTTTTTTCTGATCGCCGCTGGCCTGTTTGGCAGTCAGGCGAACTCCGCGGTCCTGATAGTTAACCGGACCCTCGGTAACAAATTGTTCGTTGTCGTGGGTATAGGTCAGCTTATCGGTTTTCATCCACTGGTCCGAGCGCTGCAGAATCACGTTGCCTTCGAATACCGTAACCTTTTCTTTTTCGAGATTCAGGTTGTCCGCTTCAATGTCGGTCGCACTGAGTTCGCGATTTTCATCGGATACCGGATTGGTATTGAATACCGGCAAGGTTTCGGGACTAACGCAGTAATTCCAGTTTTGTTCGACTTCCTGGGCCACAACGGCTTGGGAAATGGCAAAACACAGCGGTAATAAACGCAGGGCTGGACGGGACACAGGCAAATCCTGAATAACAAGATGGGGTGTATTCTAGCCGTTATTGCCCAAACCCCATAGGAGGTGGCCATGAGTCAAAAGATCGAGAAAACCGATGCCGAATGGAAAGCCGAGCTGAGCCCGGAGCAATACGCCATTTGCCGCTGTTCTGAAACCGAGCGGGCTTTCACAGGCAAGTACTGGGATCATCACGAAAACGGCATGTATGTCTGCGTCGCCTGCAAGGCGAAATTATTCAGTTCCGAGCATAAATACGACTCGGGAAGCGGTTGGCCGAGCTATTTCAAACCGGTCGAAAAAGCGGCGATAGCCGAAAGCATGGATTCGAGTTTCGGCATGCAGCGAATCGAAGTGAAGTGCGCCCATTGTGATTCGCATCTGGGGCACTTGTTTCCGGATGGTCCTGCACCGACCGGCTTTCGCTATTGCATCAATTCAGCTTCGCTGGATTTCGAGCCGGAAAGTTGATAATTAATCAGGAGGCCATCAAGCCACACAAATGCGCGACCGTGCATTCACGCAGGGCTGTCAGGCTGTATCCGCCTTCAAGCATCGAGATAATGCGCCCGCCGGAGAACTCTCCGGCGATATTGGCCAGCTCACGGCTTAGCCATAGATAATCGTCGGCGTGAAGGTTCAAATCGGCGAGGGGGTCAAGCCGGTGTGCATCGAAACCTGCCGAAATCAGGATGAGTTCCGGTTTGTAGGCAGCCAGCTCGGGCAGTAATTTTTGCGACCAGACGGCACGAAAATCTTCGCTGCCACTTCCCGGCATCAGCAGGACATTACTCAAACGATGCTCGCGATTTTCCTCGGAAAAACCGGTGTTGGGGTAGATGCCGGCTTCATGCGAGCTCAAATAAAAAACCCGGTCTTCATCACTGAAAATATCTTCGGTACCATTGCCGTGGTGCACGTCAAAATCAACAATCGCGATACGTTGCAGTCCATGCTCGGCCAATAAATGCGCTGCGCAGATGGCGATATTGTTGAACAGGCAAAAACCCATCGCGGTGTTGCGCGTGGCGTGATGTCCTGGCGGGCGAACGGCGCAGAAAGCCTGCTTGATATCTCCGCGAATCACCGCATTCGCTGCGGCAATCCCGGCGCCGGCGGCATGCAGGGCGGCCGATTTCGATTTTGGCGACATCACGGTATCGGCATCGATATGGAAATTTTCGCTCAAGTCGGCGCCCAGGATTTTTTCGATCAAATCATTGCTGTGCGCACGTGCCAGCTGATCGTGTTCGGCTTGTGGCGAGTGCTGCCATTCCAGCATAGGTAGCGCGGCGTGAATCGCCTGGATTACGGCATGCAGACGAGCCGGACATTCCGGGTGGCCGGTGCCGGGGTCATGATCGAGGCAATCGGGGTGCGTATAAATACGCACGTTCAACCTTTGCGGCGCTGATGATTCCAGAGCAGTTCGCCATGACCGCTGGCGCGTGCAAGTACGCGTGCGAGTACGAACAGCAAATCCGACAGGCGATTCAAGTAGCGGATGGCTTCGGGACGTACCGCATCATGATGCGACAAGGTGACGGTTTCGCGTTCGGCGCGACGGGTGATGGTGCGTGCCATATGGCAATGCGCTGCCGCCACGCCGCCGCCGGGCAGAATGAAATCTTTCAGTGCCGGCAAATCGGCATTGAATTTATCCAGCGTGTATTCCAGATGGGTGATGTCTTCATCGAAAATCGCCGAATGACCGGGAATGCAAAGTTCGCCGCCCAGATCGAATAAGTGGTGTTGCACCGACACCAGGATTTCGCGTACGTCATCCTGGATATCGCAGGCCAGAATCAGGCCGATTGCGCTATTGGCCTCATCGACCGTGCCGTAGGCGGTAACGCGGGCGGAGTCTTTCGAAACGCGACTACCGTCACCCAGGCCGGTAGAACCATCGTCGCCGGTCTTCGTATAGATTTTCGAAAGACGATTGCCCATATGTGTTTACACCGTTTGTTGTTTCAGCGCCGGCAAGCGTGAACGCAACAGAGCGAAGCCGCCGAACATAATCAGGCTATAAGTCGCCACACCGGCGAGTTGCCAATGGAAGAACGGAATGCCGGCGATGTAGCAGGCCAGCAGGCCGTCGGCAGTCATCGGGTACATGCCGGAACCGGCCCAGACCGAGAAGTTGGTAATCACGAAAAACAAAGTCGCGCTGACGAGGCCGAAGCTGGCAACACGCAAAGCCGTTACTTTGCCGCGTAAACCGAAACCGATCAGCGAGATCAGAACGATCGTGCCGTAGATCACCGGCATGCCGCTATGGAAACCCAGGAAATAATCCGCAAGTAACATCGCCAACAAAGGCATCGCGATACTCAACCAGCGATTTGCGAAATACGCACTGCCAAACAATGCCATCGATTCAATCGGCGAAAAATTGAATGGAATCGGCGGATGAGGCAGTAGGCGACACAAGGCCGCTGCGGTAATCAGCAACATGAGTACCAGTGGACCTGGTGCGAAGGAAGAGCTCTGGTTCATAGACATGTGAAAATCCGTAGCGGGCTGGCATCAAGAAGAATAGGATACCCCAAGCGGCCGAGCTCTGGCTAAAGTTGATAAGACAACATGCATGATATTTTGATTCTGGGAGGCGGGCTGGTCGGTAATAGCCTTGCTTGCGCCTTGGAAAATAGCGGCTTGCGGGTGGGCCTGGTCGAAGCAAGTGTTGCCAGCACCGGCGCGCCCGGATTCAACGAGCGCAAACTGGCCTTGTCGGCAGCCAGCCTGATTGCGCTGGAACACCTGTCGGTGACCCAACATTTCGCACACGGATTCAGCCCGATTCGGCGCATTCATATCAGCCGCGTCGGCGATTTCGGCAGCGTCGATATCCGGGCGAAAGCCTATCAACGCGAATACTTCGGCGGTGTTGTGCTGGCAAGGGATTTGGGAATCGCGCTGGAAACGCGCGTGGCTGAATTGGCAAACCTGACCTTGTATCGCCCGGCAAAGGTTTTGCGAATCACGCCGGATGCAAAATCACCGACTGTCTTGATCGAGCATGACGGAAAACAGCAAAGCATTTCCGCACACATGATCATCGGTGCCGACGGAACCCAATCGATGGTGCGTGCCGCATTGAATATCGCGACCGAAGATTTCGATTACCAGCAACATTTGTTCGTCTGCAGCCTGCAAACCGACCAGGTGTCCGACGGTACCGCATACGAACGTTTTTCATCGCAGGGCCCGGTCGCCTTGTTGCCGATGCCAGGTGGCCAATACGGTGCGATTTGCGGCGTTGCAAACGAGCAGGTGAACCACGTCGCCTCGCTCAGCGATGACGACTACACCGAATATTTCCAGCAACGTTTTGGCTGGCGCGCCGGGCGCATCAAAAAAGTCGGTACCCGCACGCATTACCCGCTGAAGAAAGTCATTGCGAAAGACATTGCAGGACCTGGATGCGTATTGATGGGCAATGCTGCGCAAACCCTGCATCCGATCGGTGCACAAGGATTCAATCTTGGTTTGCGCGATGCGCTGGGGTTTGCCGAATGTCTGCAGAAACATGATTTGCAAAGCGCCGAATTATTATCGGGCTATCGCGACAGTCGCCGGGAAGATCGAGAACAAACGATAGCGTTCAGTGATGGCCTGGCGCGTTTTACTTCACAGGAAAATGCCTTGGCGAAAGCCATGCGTTCGGTTGGATTGCTTGGTTTGGGTTTGAATCCCGATTTGCAGGCACCAATCGTCAACGGTGCGATGGGATATCGCGGCAACACGCCAAGCCTTGCGCGGAGATCGCAATGAAAAACTTTGATATTGCGGTGATCGGTGCCGGTATCGTCGGCAGTTGTGCAGCCTTGTCGCTTGCACGTGCAGGTTATCGCGTGGCGCTCGTGGAAGCGCATGAGCCGAAACCATGGTCCGCGGAAACACCGGATCTGCGCGTGGTTGCCTTGGCTTCCGATAACCAGAAGTTACTGGATAACTGCGGCGTCTGGAAAAAAATCGCCGAACGTCGTACCCAGCCGTATACCGATATGCGGGTATGGGATGCGGCGGCGGGAAATGAACTGCATATGTCTGCCAGCCAGCAAGCGCAGGAGTCACTGGGCGCGATTGTCGAAAACAATAATCTTGCCGATGCTTTATGGCAGGCGATAAAAAATGAACATCGGATCCATTGTTTCTGCCCCGACAAAATGGAAAGCATCGAGCAGGAAACTACCGTTACGATTCACTTGAAGAGCGGTGCCGTGATCAAGGCCAACCTGGTTCTGGGTGCCGATGGCGCTAGTTCCAAAGTGCGCGACACACTTGGTTTGAAAACCGATAAAAAAGATTATGGCCAACGCGGCGTCGTTGCGTACGTGAAAACCGAACATTCGCACCAGAACACCGCATGGCAACGTTTTCTGCCGACCGGGCCGTTGGCGTTCCTGCCGTTTGGCGATGGCCGTTGTTCGATCGTCTGGACCTTGCCAAATGATGAGGCCGAGCGTTTGCTAAATGTCGATGACGCAATTTTCTGTCGTGAACTTACCCGGGCATTCGATGCAAGACTTGGCGATGTGACGGAAGTGTCGCAACGTGCGGCATTCCCCTTGCAAAGACAATTGTCGAAAGAAATGTTGGTCGGCCGGGTTGCCTTGATCGGCGATGCCGCACATACCGTGCACCCGTTGGCCGGGCAGGGCGTGAATCTCGGTTTACGTGATGTTTCCGCTTTGCTGGATTTGCTCGGCGAAGCAAAAACTTCGGCTGAAAATCCAAAGCAAAAACACAGCGTGCAAATTTCGCAACACAAACTCGAACGCTGGGCCCGTCAACGCACCAGTGAAAATGCCGTCGCCGCCTATTCGTTCGAGGCAATCAATCGGGTGTTCTCGAATGATGAAGTCTTGCCGACCTTGCTGCGCGGCCACATGTTCGGTATCGCCAATGTATTGCCGCCAATACGGAATTTTTTGTTGAAGCAGGCGCAAGGGCAGTAAGCGCGTGGGAGCCAGCTCTTGGCGCGGGCTACTGCACAAGTATCAAATCACTGTCGCAAATACGGTAATTTCTTCGCGGTCGTGATAAAGCTGCTTGGCATGCATATGCAAAGCCTTGCCGGATTTTTCCTCGAATTCGTCCAGGCACAGCCGGGTTTCTTCCCAGCGTTTTTTCATCGGCAGTTTCAAATTGAAGATGGCGTGTTTGCACCAGCCATTGGCAAACCATTCGCTCATGCGGTGCGCCACTTTGCGAGGCGATTCCACCATGTCGCAAACCATCCAGTCGAGTTTTCTTGGCGGCTGCCATTGAAAGCCGTCGGCACGGATATGGTTGATCAATCCGGTCGCCATCGCGGTTTCCGACATCGGGCCGTTATCGATCGATGACACATGCAGTCCGTGTTTGGTAAGAATCCAGCTCCAGCCGCCGGGCGCCGCCCCGAGATCGGCTGCGTGCATGCCGGGTTTCATGATCTTTGCGCGTTCCTCGTCGCTCATGAAAATCATCAGGGCTTCGTCGAGTTTCAATGCCGAGCGGCTTGGCGCATTGGCCTGTGCGCGTAAACGCGGTACACCGAGCGGAAATGGTGAACTGTCATTCGGGTCGGAACTGGCGAGCAGTGCATGTGTGCCGGCCAAAAAGAAAACATGCAGCCGGGGCAGGCGTGCATCTTCCTTGTCGCTCAACAAGCCGCGTTTGCGTAGTGCGGGTCGCAGTGCATTGGTAAAAGAACGTGACAAGCCGGAAAGTGGCTTGCCTTCATCGGAATCCGGATGTTCGACCAATACGTCACCGAAGCGGCCACGGCCGGCAATATGTTCGAGCATCGGGGTAAGACGGTCAGTCGGACTTAAATCTTTCAGTTCGGCGAATAATTGCAATTTCTGGCGTGCAAACACGATGTCGTGATAACGCACGCTTCTTGATAACGCTGCGGCGTCCTCGCAGATATAGGTGACGTAGCCGCTGTTGCGTTCGGTTTTTGCATAGCCATGAAAACCGGCATTGGCCGCACGTTCGGAAAGTTCAGCGGCGAGATCCGGTTCAAAGCCTTGTCGGCAATAGCACAGCAAACCATTCATTTTTTAATTCTTGTAGGAGGGAATTCATTCCCGAAAATAAGTTGCCCGATAGCCGAGCCTGTCTTAATAAACAAGTCCGCTTTCGCCGTATTCTTTGAGCACGGCGCAGGCTTCGTCACGCAAAATATCGGTATGCACTTCAATGCCGCGTTTTTCCAGCTCGCCTTTCCAGTCGGCCGGTAACGGGCCTTCATCAAAACCGGCAAGCGTTTGCACGTCATCGGCACGCGCGGCGATCAGGAGTTCATCGATGCCGGCCCAGATCAAGGCGCCATAGCACATGGAGCATGGCTGTGCGGAAGTGGCCAACGTAATTCGCTCGCCACCCTCGTTCAAACGAAATTTCTGCAAGCGTTGTTGCGTTGTGGTCAATGCCATCACTTCGGCATGCG
Organism: Arenimonas sp.; assembly: GCA_050737875.1. Classification (GTDB taxonomy): domain Bacteria; phylum Pseudomonadota; class Gammaproteobacteria; order Xanthomonadales; family Xanthomonadaceae; genus Arenimonas. The sequence goes on from JBOHYG010000108.1 coordinate 66,360, forward strand.
CGGCCGAACAATTATGCGGAACCACACGGTTCACACCGACCCCCAGCAATCTGCCGGCGTGGTTGAACACTGCTGCGCCGAACGGACCGCCACTCTGGCGGCTGACGTTGAGTTGCGACAAGCGCACTGCAAGAGCGATGCGGCTTTCCGCGGAATCGTACACGGCATTGCCATCGACCTGATCATGTACCCAGGGCGGTAGTGTCAAATGGAGTTGTGCGTACAGCATTACTGGATTTTTTCCTCGGCCATTCCGCCAGCGCCGCCTGTTACGCCTTCGCATTTGTTGTTGGTACAGGTGCAGCTGCTGATGCTTGGGAAGCCGCAAATACCGGCCATGCCTTTCTTGGCGCATTCGGCTTTAACTTCGGCAGGAAATGTTTTGCTGTCTTTGTTGACGCAGGCAGGGCGATAGCCGCAGCAACTGCCGACATCCTTGATTTTGCAATCACTGTCTTTGTTGCAGCTGAAATTGACTTCGCCTGGTTTGCCATCTGTGGTTTTTTCTTCAACGGCAACGTTATGTGGAGGCGCGGCAACGGCCTCTTTTTGCTCGACGTCGGGTTTTTGTTCGACGGCCATCGCAGGCGGCGGTTCGGCAGCTTTCATGCCGCTGTTATTTTGTGGCGCTGCGCATGCAGCAAGCAACATCAACGACAGCAACAGTAAAATTCGCATATCAAACTCCTTTGGCCCAAACATCCCGCAAGGTAACCGTGCGATTGAACACGGGCTTTTTGCTGCTGTGATCGATGCGATCGGTAACGAAATAACCCAAGCGCTCGAATTGAATATTGCTTTCGGCAGGTAGCGCTGCCGCAGCCGGTTCCACATAGGCTTTTACGATGCGCACCGAATCGGGATTCAAATAATCGCGATAGGTCTTGCCATCACTGTCGTCGTCCGGATTGGCGACGGTGAACAGGCGATCGTACAGACGCACTTCGGCTTCGACGCCATGTTTCGCGCTGACCCAGTGAATCGTTCCTTTCACCTTGCGTTCCGAACCTGGCAGGCCCGGACGCGAATCCAGATCCAGCTCGCCATGCAATTCGACGACGTCGTCCCCGTTTTTGATCACGTCCACGCATTTCACGATGCCAACGCCGCGCAGTCGTACTTCGCCACCAGGTACCAGGCGGTGGAAACCTTTTGGCGGCACTTCCATGAAATCGTCGCGTTCGATCCAGACTTCGCGTGATAGTGGTACGTCGCGTTTGCCCGCACTTTCGTCTTTCGGATGATTGGAGAATTGCAGGGTGTCGGAAAAATCTTCCGGCAAATTCCCGATCACCAGTTTGATCGGATCAATCACGGCCAGGCGGCGTTGACCCTTGGCATCCAGATCTTCGCGAACACAGCCTTCCAACACCGAAAAATCAATCAGGGAATTTTGTTTGCTGATGCCGATGCGGTCGGCAAACAGGCGCATCGACGCAGGCGTGTAACCGCGACGACGGAGTCCGCACAAGGTCGGCATGCGGGGATCGTCCCAGCCGTTGACCAGTTGATCGGTGACCAGTGCCATCAGCTTGCGCTTGCTCATCACGGTGAAGTTGATATTCAGGCGCGAAAATTCGATTTGGCGTGGTTTGCTGACCGGCGTGTTGAAACCGCGGTCGACCAGGTTTTGCCAGAGCGATGCGTGTTTTGCCAGGTCGATATTGTCGATGCACCAGTCATACAGTGGACGGTGGTCTTCAAATTCCAGTGTGCACAGCGAATGCGTAATGCCTTCGAGTGCATCGGAAATGCAATGTGCATAGTCGTACATAGGGTAAATGCACCAGGCATCGCCGGTGTTTTGATGCGAAACATGGCGTATGCGGTAAATCGCCGGATCGCGCAAATTGATATTGCCGCTGCTCATGTCGATTTTTGCGCGCAGGGTGCGTGCGCCGTCTTCAAATTCACCGGCACGCATGCGGCGGAACAAATAGAGATTTTCCTCGACACCGCGATCGCGGTAAGGCGAATTTTTCCCCGGCTCGTTCAGATTGCCGCGGTATTCGCGCACTTGTTCGGCATTCAAATCGCAGACGAATGCCTTGCCGTCTTCGATCAGTTTTTCGGCACACAAGTAGAAGGTTTCGAAATAATCGGAGGCATGGCGCAATTCGGCCCAATCAAATCCCAGCCATTTTACGTCTGCCTGGATGGACTCGACGTATTCGATGTCTTCCTTGCTCGGATTGGTATCGTCGAAACGCAAATTGACCAGGCCATTGAATTCGGCGCCGACACCGAAATTCAGGCAAATACTCTTGGCATGACCGATATGAAGATAGCCATTGGGTTCCGGCGGGAAGCGGGTGCGAATTTGCCGGTGTTTGCCCGAGGCCAGATCCTCACGGACGATTTGGCGAATAAAATCGGTTTTTTCCGGCGTGGTGTCGGTCGGGGTACTGACGTTGTGATTCATGGGGCTCGTATTCAATGACATTCAATATCGCCCTATTTTAGCCTTTGCAGCGGGCTTGGCGGGTGTTTTATCTGCAAATGGCCAGGTTTGAGCGAATGACTTTTAATTTTGGCCGGTTTTACGGCACACTTGCGCCTCTAGGGAGACTTACTTGTGCAGAAAGCTTGGACTTTAATTGGCACATTATTGTTGGCTGGTTTGTTGGTGTGCGGAAAGGCACATGGCCAAGCTGCTGCGACAGAGGCAACTCCGGCACCAGCGGCGGAATTGGATCTTAGTCTGGCGCAGAGCAACTACAGCGTCACACTTGAAGACATGTTGACTGCGCGTGAAAGCGTCAACCTTAGTCCTGTCATCGGCAACGAGATATCGATTACCTCCAGAGCAGGCGGGAAATATTGGCTGCGAATGAAAGTAAGTCTGCCCGCAGAAGCAGGTGAAATGTTGCTGAGCTTTGAACGGCAGAATGTCCAGTCCATCAAGCTCTACCAGATAGAAACCAACGACAAGAAAGTTTCGGTCATTCCGTTTCAGTCCAGCCAGATGCCGCATCAGGAAAATACCCGGGGCAGCTGGCCCACCAGAATCGTCTTCGTATTGCCGCCGGCGGTCCAGAATGGTTCGGTTCTCTATGCCGAAATCGAACCAATGGGTTTCGTGCACCTTCGCCCGCGGCTTTTGAACGCCGAACAGCAAGCTGAATCAACGGCTGCGGACGATGATTTCTTCATCTATCTTTATCTGAGCATGTTGATCCTCATTTGCCTGGCGATCTACCGGCAACTACGGGCAGCGGAATCACAAGCCATCCTGATCGGCCTGGGCCTGATTGTCGGCTTGTTTGGATTCTTTGCCTACAACACCCATTTGCCCTTGTTCCTGAAGACTGATTTCATCAACAAGCCATCCATCGCTTATGCGTTAATCATCCTGATAACGGCGCCATTTCTTGCGGCCAGTAATTTTTTCTCGGGATTCAATGCGCGCTGGGTCGGTGGGGCTACCTGGATCATCCGCTTTTCGATCGCGCTGATGGGCTTGGCCATTTTCGTGGCCACGACCGATTTTTTAAGTGTCGCCGCATTGCAATTGATGACTGCAAGTGTGTGGACGCTATGTCTCGGAATTGCGATTTCCATTTATCTTTTTGATGTCCGTACCAGCCGTTGGGCCGCAATTATCGTTGCCATCGGATTGCTGGCTGCCATTTGGGCTCCATCATTCGTGTTCCAGCAGGCTTTGCCCTCGACGCGCATGAATCTGTATGGATTCCAGATATTTTTCATCGTCCTGATGGCGGTTTATTTGCTGCTGCCCTGGTTGCGTCAGGTATTGCAGGAACGTGGCCGCAAACGCCGCGTGGTACCGCCACCTGAATTAACGACCGACGAAAAAATTGCGATCGCACGCGAGCAATTGATGGCCAGCCTGCAATCGGCACTGGTCAATGCCAACGAAAACGATGTCGAATGGATTGCCTACCGGCGTCTGCTGGAAGGATTGAAGCCGATATTGCCGCAGATTGCTTCGGCAGTGGTCGCGAAAAACTACCACAACGAAGATTTGTTGCTGGTTGAACCCAAGTCTGCGACCGAACGATATGCCGCACTGATAAGCCAACGCAGCAACATGCTGAAAAACCTGAGCCGCATGACGGCGCCGCAACAGATCCGGATTGATTTCGACGGCCCCGATGGCCCTCTGGAAGCCGTGAGTTTGGCAGTGATTCCGTTGCCGATAGACAAACCAGGCTGGGGCGCTTTGATTGTGGAGAGAGATTCCGAAAGGACCTATACCGAGCAGGAAATGGATTTCGGTGCCGAGTTCGCCGCACTTGCCACCACGGCAGGAGACGAAGCGGCGGAAGCCATGTCGACGCGTCACCACAAGGAAATGGATGCCGATACCGGGTTGTTCAACCGTGAAAAATTCGATGCGGTCGTCAAGCAAGCCATCGATGCGGCAGTCTTGCAGGGTAAGCAAATGGCACTGCTGCGAATCAATGTCGATAATTTCGAGGATGTCACCGCTGGCAAACCGCAAGTCAGGAAAGAAGTGCTGCAGTCGCTGGTGAGTTCCTTGAACGACGAAGTGGACTATGGCGTCACGATGGCGCGCTTCGATTCCGAAACCATTGTGGTGATGATGCCGGACAAAAATCTCGGACAGGCGCGCGAGCTCGCGCAGCGTATCTGCAATGTCGCCAGTAGCATCGCGGCTGCTTCCGAGCCATCGATGAAATTTACCGTGAGCGTTGGCGTCAGCCAGCTCCAACCTGGAGAGCGTTCAAGCAAAATGATGTTCGACCGCGCTGCGGCAGCAGTGGCGAAAGCCCAGGAATACGGCGGCAACCAAATTCAGGCGGTCAGTAATTGATGGCGCTCGAGCTGGTTATTGGCAACAAGAATTACTCGTCCTGGTCTCTGCGGCCGTGGTTGCTGATGAGTTATTTCGACCTGAAATTCACCGAAGTGAAATTGCCATTGGATACGCCGGAGTTTTTTCGACGCATTGCCGATTATTCTCCGGTGCCGAAAGTGCCGGTGTTGCGGGATGGCGATGAAACCATCTGGGATTCACTGGCGATTTGTGAAGTCGTCAACGAGCGTTATCTGGGCGGAAAGGGCTGGCCCGCGGATATAAAGGTGCGTGCAGCTGCACGCTGTGCGGTCGCCGAAATGCATTCCGGTTTTTCCGCCTTGCGAACTCAGGTGCCGTTGAATTGTCACCGCAAACCCGATGGCTATCGCTGGAAAGAGGATGCCGACCGGGATATCGAACGCATCAAGGCGATATGGCTGGATTTGCGAACCCGCTTCGGCGGTGCCAACGGCTATCTCTGCGGTGAATTCGGGATCGTCGATGCGATGTTTGCGCCGGTCTGCGTTCGCTTCAAGGCATACGGCGTGACGATGGATGACAATACCCGCGGTTACGTGGACACGATCTATCGAATTCCTGCGATGCAGGCCTGGCTAGCGGAGGCAAAACATGAGCCGCCAAAGCCATCCAATGGCGAACCCTGATTTTTTCCGTATCTACGTCGGCTAGGGTTTCACTTCGATTGCACAGACATAAACCAGCTCACAGGCGCCGCTGCCGGTGTCATCGCGGCTAAGCGAGCTTTGCCAGCGCCAGCCATCGCTTTTTTCGATGCGAATCAGCCAACCCTGCAGTTCGACAATATCGTCGCTCGACACACGACCCAGCATCTCGGCAACCGAAGTGCTGGACGGCACCAGATGCATATTGGCGCTATTGCTGATGATTTCATTTGGGGGAATCGGCGGCCCTTCATTGCCCCAGCTGTAACGGTAGAAACGGCCGGATTGGTTGATATTCAGCTTGTCCGCCATGCCGAGTTTTGCCATCGGCCCCCAGCCTAAAGCCAGGTCCGTAGGTGAAAACTCGGCCTCGGTTCCCAGGCGATAATCTTCCCGCGAGAGAACTCTTGCCTGCAGACTGATACCGGCGAGCGGGACAATCCTGGTATTGCCGAGCTGCATCGCCTGGATACGGTTATTGACATCCGACTGCAGCGGTTTGTCGGGGTTGGTAAATTTCTCCGGCAGCGGGCAACCGGCGTTTCCATTACTACTGGCAGCTAAATATTGCGGTGTACTGCTTGAGCCCAAGCTTTGCCAGCCGACCAGCAGCAACAATAAAGCCAAAATTATCCAGATCAAACGTGACATAGGCTTATCGCTAAGTAGTCCATAAATCGACCGGCAACGCGCGCAGTGTAACCGCTGCAGTCGTCATTGGTAGTTTATTCCGCAGCTTTACGCGAGGTAATCAGCGACGGGTCGTTCAATACCATCTCCGCCATGCTGTGTGCCAATTCGCGTTCCGCTACCACCGTGCCATCGGCGCCGTGGTCGAAAAAATGTTGTGCGGCAGATTCGCTATGCGCACGCGCCAGAATACTGAGTTTCGGGTTTGCCGCGCGAAGGCGGGCGATGATTTCGCCGGCCTCGAAAGCATTTGGAATCGCTACCAATGCGTGGGTGGCGGTTTCGATTGATAGATCCTTCAGCAATTTTACATTTGCCGCGTTGCCTCGAATCGCCGCAATGCCCCTGGCGTGCGCTTTTTCGACCAAGTCGCCGCTGTCGTCAACGACCATCAGGGCAACGCCGCGCTCTTGCAGAAGTGCTGCCAGATGGCTGCCGACGCGGCCGTAACCAATCAAGATGGTGTGGTTTTGCCGGGGGAAGGCAGGTCCGGGAGGCGGCTCAAGCGAAGCAGTAATCTGCACGGCTGGATCGATGCTGCGCGAACGCCAACGGCCCAATGCGGCAAATAGCATTGGATTGATCACGATCGAAAGCAGGGCGCCGGCCAGAATCAAATCACGGCCTTGTTCCGGTAGAAGTTTCATGCCGACGCCCAGGCTCGCGAGGATGAAGCTGAACTCGCCGATCTGCGACAGGCTGGCACCGATCGTCAGGGTGGTGGCTTTTTTATGTTTGAACTGATGCACGACCAGCATTGCGACAAAGGGTTTTCCGATTGTGATGATCATGAAAGTCGCAAGCACGAGAAATGGTTTCTCGATAATGACGCTTGGGTTGAACAGCATGCCGACCGACACAAAAAACAACACCGCGAATGCATCACGCATCGGCAGCGTGTCGGCTGCGGCTTTATGGCTGAGTTCGGATTCGTTGAGCAACATGCCGGCAAAAAATGCACCGAGTGCGAATGAAACGCCGAATAAATTTGCCGATCCGAACGCGACGCCGAGTGCAATCGCCAAAATCGATAGCGTGAATAATTCCCGCGACCCCGAACCGGCAACGCGTTCCAGCAACCAGGGAATCGCGCGTCGGCCAACAAGCAACATCAGCGCCACGAAGATCGCGAGTTTGCCAATGGTGGTGCCGAGTGAAATCAATAATATTTTGATATCGATGGAGTTGCCGCCACCGACCATCGAGTGTGCGAGTACCGGCAGGAATACCAGCGCCAGCACCATCACCAGGTCTTCAACGATGACCCAGCCAATCGCCAATTTTCCGCGTCCGGTACTGAGCAGGCGATGTTCTTCCAAGCTTCGCAAAAGCACCACGGTACTGGCTACCGACAGCGCCAGGCCAAAAACAAAACACTGTACCGGTGGCCAACCCAGGTTCCAGGCCAGCAGCCAGCCCAAAGCCGTTGCAGCGGCAATGCCTGCCAACGCTCCGGGGATCGCGGTCTTGCGGACTTCAAGCAAATCTTCCAGGGAAAAATGCAGCCCAACGCCGAACATCAAGAGAATCACGCCGATTTCGGCCAATTGATTGGCCAAGCCCTGGTCGGCAATAAAACCCGGGGTGAATGGGCCAATGATGACGCCGGCTAATAGATACCCCACCAATGGCGAAAGCCGTAAGCGCTGTGCGGCGTATCCGGCCATGAAAGCCAGAACAACCCCGAGGGAGATCAGCGCAATCAACGGAGTCGCATGGGGCATAGGCTTCCTTGATCTAGTATGTGTTGATTATGGCAAATATGTCCGTAAGCAAATGTTATTACCTGGAATCACGACATCACAATCGATGTCAGTTCGATTTCAGAATTTTCAATTCCTGTTCGACTGCAATAAGCCTTTCTTCCAATTGCGCGACGCGTTCTTCCAATGCATTCGATGCCGGTGATGAACCGGTTTTTGCAGCTGGCAGTTGCGAATAATCTACCGGACCGCAAAGCAGATGCATGTATCGATCTTCGCGTTGACCACTGGCGCGCGGTATCCGTTCGATCAATGGATTTTCGCGTTGGTTTAGGCGTTCAAGCGTGTGCTTCACATCGTCAAGGTCGCTGAAGCTTGCCAGCCGTTCGGTACGCGTCATCAACTCGCCCAAAGTTTGCGGGCCACGCAGCATCAGTACGCAAATCAATGCCTGCTGTTGCTTGGTCAAGCTGAAAACCGTGTTCACGCGATGTTCGTAGCGTTCGGCGCGCGCACCATGTTGGCTGCGCACCAGTCCGCGCGGATCAAGTTGCCGCATGCTATGTCCAACTTCACCTAGCGATAAATCCATCACCGGTTCGCGATTTGTTTTCTGGTTGCAGGCCAGATGGATCGCATTGAGCGTGAGCGGATATTGCTCGGGCGTAGTGGCTTCCTTTTCGATCAGGCAGCCGAGAATCCGGGCTTCAATCGCGCTCAACAAGGCGTTGGGTTCAGTCATTGGTCGTCATTCCACTAGGCAGGCTAGTCTGTACTTTAGGCTATCTGTATCTAAATCACTAAGTTTGCAGCGCCCGGGGAATCAAGCACTTAGCGCATTAATCAGGCTCGTCCGGGTACGTGATTTGCAGTTTCGAGACGTGGATTTCGATAATGGCGAAAGATTTAGATGTTTTACTGCCGCCAGAAAGAATAAAATAAGCCCATGATTTCTTTCCGTAATTTCGCTCTGCGACGGGGCGAACGCCTTCTTTTGTCCCAAATGGACCTCACCCTGCAAGCCGGATGGCGCGTGGGCGTTGTCGGTCGTAATGGCTGTGGCAAATCCAGTTTGTTCGCGGCATTCACCCGGGAAGTGGAAGCCGATTCCGGCGACCTGGATTTCTCCGGCAAAATACGTCTCGCTAGCGTGGCGCAGGAAACACCATCCTTGCCCGATGCCGCGATCGAGTTTGTATTGAGTGGCGATACCGAAGTGGCTTCGGTCATCAAGGCAGAAGCCGATGCGATGCAGCGCGAAGATTGGGATGCGGTAGCCGCCGCTCATCAGAAACTTTCGGAAATCAACGGTTACGATGCGACAGCGCGGGCCGGCCGTTTATTGCATGGCCTTGGTTTTCCTGGCGAAGCACACGAACAGGCGGTGTCGGATTTCTCCGGCGGTTGGCGTGTCCGCTTGAATGTGGCGCGTGCACTGATGTGTCCCTCGGATTTATTGCTGCTCGACGAACCGACCAACCATCTGGATTTGGACGCCGTGTTGTGGATGGAGCAGTGGTTGCTGAAATACCAGGGCACCATGCTGGTCATTTCGCATGACCGCGAGTTCCTCGATGAAGTCTGCACGCACACCCTGCATTTGCATGATGGCCGGGCAAAACTTTATGTCGGTGGCTATACCGCGTTCGAACGCCAGCGTTCCGAACATCTGCGTCTGCAACAAATCACGTTTGAAAAAGAACAAGCGGAACGCGCGCATCTGCAAAGCTTTATCGATCGCTTCAAGGCGCAGGCCAGCAAGGCCAAGCAGGCGCAATCGCGCGTGAAGCGCCTGGAAAAAATGTCCGGCACCGAAGCTGTCCGCGCAGAGCGCAACTTCAAGATCAATTTCCCCGAGCCGGTGAAGTTGCCGCATTCCTTGTTGCGCCTGAATCACGTTGATGCCGGTTACGGCAGTATCCGGATTCTCGAGAACGTCGGTTTCGGTCTGGAAGCCGGTGATCGCGTCGCCTTGCTCGGTCCGAATGGCGCCGGTAAATCGACGCTGGTTAAAACCCTGGTTGGCGAATTGCCATTGCTTGCCGGCGAACGTATCGCACATCCGGATTTGAAAATCGGCTACTTCGCGCAACATACCGTCGAGAGTTTGCAAGAAGGTCAAAGTCCGCTTTGGCATTTGAAAGAAGTCGCGCCGGATGCCGGTGACCAGGTATTGCGTAATTATCTTGGCACCTGGAATTTTGCCGGCGACCGTGCATTCGAATCGGTCGATGGTTTTTCCGGTGGCGAGCGCGCACGTCTTGCGCTGGCGATCATCGCCTACAACAAACCGAACGTGATGTTGCTCGACGAACCAACGAACCATCTTGATCTGGAAATGCGCGAAGCGCTCGCCGAAGCCTTGTCGGAATTCGAGGGCGCGATCGTGATGGTCTCGCATGATCGCCATTTGATCGGCCTGGTTTGCGATACCTTCTGGCGCGTCGCCGACGGCAAGGTGGAATCGTTCGAAGGCGATCTCGACGAATACGCAGCCTGGCTGCGGGCACGTGGCAACAAGGCCAGCGACACAAAGACAGTGAAACCGGACAAGACGGAAAAATCAAGTCCGTTACGCACCGATAACGAAATGCGCGGACTTCGCAAACGTTTTCAAACCGTCGAAACCGAGCTGGAAAAATACAAGGCCGAAAAACACCAGATTGAAAACCAGTTCGCCGATGAAGAGTTTTGCAAAATACACATCAAGGAATTGGCGGCCTTGTCATCCAGGCAGGACAGCGTGATTAAAAATATCGATTCGCTGGAAGCCGAGTGGCTGGAAATATACGAACAGTTGGAAGCGGTTTAGAGTTCTCCCTCTCCCGCTGGAGAGGGGAGCTTAATGAGTTTGTTGTACTGAGGATTTAATATGCCGATTTACGGATTTGAATGTGAAAGTTGCGGTCATCAATTCGATCGCCTGCAAAAGTTGTCGGATACCGACCCAACGCATTGCCCGGCCTGCGAAAAAGAAACGCTGCGCCGTCAATTGACTGCGCCGCAATTCCGACTTTCCGGTGGTGGCTGGTACGAGACCGATTTCAAGAAAGACGGTGACAAGAAGCGCAATCTTGCCGATAGCGGTGATGCAAAAACGTCATCGGGCACGGAATCCAAACCCGAAACGAAAACCGAGTCGAAGCCGGAAACAAAAGTGGAATCGAAGCCTGCAGCTCTGGCATCCGGCACCAGCAGCACATAAAAAAAGCCCCGGCGAACCGGAGCTTTTTCCATTCAAGCTTTGGTCAATTTATTGAGCCGAGAAACGAGCGCGGCAACCCTGGTCAACCCAGATGCCACGACCATCGTAACCCCAGTTGCGACCATTAATGCAGGGCTGGGTAGATAGTTGTTCTACCAGGCGCGGATTGCCGTAGCGCGAATCCCAGTCGCAGCGTGTCATTAAATTGTTCACGCTGGAACATGTGACCGAATAATTGCTGTCACGATACCAATCGCGACCATCACGGTTTCCGGAACGATTCACCGCCGCGAATTGTGCGCGACAACCGCGACTCACCCAGACCATGCCTTGGCGTTGTCCCCAGCTGCGACCAGAAATGCATGCACGACTATTATTGAGTCTGCGCACAAGTTCTACACGGCCACGGATGTTGGTAGCACATTCACGGTAACGGTTTCTGTTGCTTTGACAGACGACGATGCGATTGTTGTCGGGATAGTTGTCGGACGACGTCCGGACAATGCCGAAACGTGCACGACAGCCGCGGTTTACCCAAATATATCCGGGACGTTGACCCCAGCTTTGACCTTCAATGCAGGCCGACGCTGAAATCTGCTGCGTGATAATGGCCGTGCCGCGGAACGGCGCTGCACATTCGGCGTACTGACTGTTAATGCTGCTGCAAATTACTTCACGGGCGATCCAGCCTTCGCGGGGCCGCCATGCGGTAGTGGCATACGTGCGACGGGAGTCCGCCATGTCCTGGCTGATTTGGCTCATCGACCAACCGGCATTGCTTTGATCCAGATAATACTCAAGCTGATTATCGGGGATCATGCGGCCATTGTTCTGGCGTGCGTATTCCTCTTCGATCATTTGTATCTGGCTGCGGGTATTGACCTGCGCCGATGCCGTATTGATGGTGATCAAGCTACTGATGGTCAGTAGCAAGGCAAATAGAAATTTCGACATTTTTATTCTCCTGAAGCCAGCGATGTGACGTCAGGTTCTCAAAGTGCATTCAGCGTTTCTGTACGAAATCGCACCATGTGTCGAAAACATTCATGCGACATGCAGTTACGCAAAAAAAGCCCCGAATTTTCGGGGCTTTGATGAAAAGAAATCTGGCTTTATCGAGATCCGAAACGTGCCCGGCAACCATCGCTCACCCACAATCCACGACTGTCATAGCCCCAGGTTCTTCCCGAGATGCATGATTGTCTCGAGAGTTGCTGGATCAAGCGTGGCGTGCCGTAACGGTGATCCCATGCGCAGGTCCGGTAATTGCCGTTGTCACTGGAACAGGTGACCGAATAATTGTTATCACCCCAGCCACCACCGTTGTTGCCATAACTATCATAGAACTCTGCGCGACAGCCATTACGTACCCAGACGTAACCCGAACGCGAGCCCCAGTCGCGACCCATATCGCAGCTGTTATTGGAAATTTTGCGGTATAGCCGGGCCGGGCCGCGGAAACCGGTGCGGCATTCGCGGTACTGGTTGTTATTGCTTTCGCAGGTCACACGCCGGCCGTTGCCCCATTGGCCGTCATCCCAGCCGCCACCACCAGCCACTTCCGAAAAACGGGCGCGGCAACCATCGTTGACCCATATCGTATTTTGGCGCTGGCCCCAATTGCGGCCTTCATAGCAACGTGTTTTGGAAATTTGCTGGGTCAATACCGCGCGGCCACGGAATGGCGTGCGGCACTCGTTGTATCGGTTGTCGTTGCTGGAACAGACGAGGCTGCGTGCCGACCAGCCGCCGCCCGGATTCCAGACCCCACGACGGTTGGTGCCAAGGGAGTTGGAAATATCCGACCTGATCTGACTGAAGGTCCAGCCCGACTCGATCGAGTCCAGATAAAACTCGAGCTGGTCATCCGGTATTTGGCGTCCGTCGGATTGCTCGTAATATTCTTTTTCGATTACCCGCACCCGTTCCGGATAACTCAGGCGGCTCATGTTTTCCGGGGCATATGCCTTGTAACCGGATTGAGCCTGTACGGAGCTTGGCATTGCGAATGCAGCAGCGATGAAGCACAAAATCAACACTAATCTGGACATTGCGAGTTCCCCTTTGTGGATAGCCCGGTTAGCTTAATGCCTGATACCGGCAAAACAACTGGATTCGGAAGGGCCTGGAATCGGTGTTTAATGAATATTTAGTTTGCCCGCGGGGCCGCAAATCCTTAAAATACAAGGCTTTCCGGTCAGCAGCCGGGTTATATCTGGAGTGTTCATGCGTAGCCATTTTTGCGGTCTTGTAACAGAGGCCATGCTCGGTCAATCGGTGACCTTATGCGGTTGGGCCGACGTCGCCCGGAATCTTGGCGGAGTCTGTTTTATCGACTTGCGTGATCACGAAGGCATCGTGCAAGTGGTGGCCGAACCAGATAATCCTGCTTTCGCAACGGCTGCAGAAGTCGGTTACGAATATTGCCTGAAAGTGACCGGTACCGTGCGTGCGCGGCATTCGGTCAATGACAAAATCAAAACCGGCCAAGTGGAAATTCTTGCCGAGAAAATCGAGATATTGAACAAGTCCGATCCACTGCCGTTCTATAACCACGAAAACCCCGGCGAAGATATTCGCCTGCGCTATCGCTATCTCGATTTGCGTCGCCCGGAAATGCAAAAAATGATGCGCAAGCGGATTGCGCTTGTGCAGTCGCTACGCCGTTTTCTCGATGCCCGCGGTTTCCAGGATATTGAAACACCGATCCTGACCAAGGCAACGCCGGAAGGTGCGCGCGACTACCTGGTGCCTTCGCGCGTGCATGCGGGCGAATTTTTCGCGCTTCCGCAATCGCCGCAATTGTTCAAGCAATTGCTGATGATGGCCGGCATGGATCGCTACTATCAAATCGCACGCTGCTTCCGTGACGAAGATTTACGCGCGGATCGCCAGCCGGAATTTACCCAGCTCGACATGGAATTCGCCTTCATTAGCGAACGCGATATCCAGGATTTCGTCGAAGACATGATTCGCCAGGTATTCAAGGAAGTACAGGACGTTGAATTGGCCAGCCCATTTCCGCGCATGACCTATGCCGAAACCATGCGTCGCTACGGTTCCGACAAACCGGATCTGCGTATCGACCTGGAATTGGTCGACATTGCCGAATTGGTCAAGAGCTGCGAATTCAAGGTATTTACCGATTGGGCCAATCACGAAGAAGGTCGCGTCGCTGCCTTGCGCGTGCCTGCCGGCGGTGCGTTGTCACGCAAACAGATCGACGACCTCGGTGCGTATTGCGCGAAATACGGCGCCAAGGGTCTTGCTTACATGAAAGTCGAGGACTTGGGCAAAGGCCGCGAAGGCGTCAATTCGCCGATCTCGAAATTCCTCGATGACGCGACGCTGCAAGGCATTCTTTCGAACACCCAGGCGCAATCGGGCGACATTATTTTCTTCGGTGCCGGTTCCTGGAAAGTCGTTTGCGATTTCATGGGCGCCTTGCGTTTGAAGGTCGCGAAAGATTTGAAACAGGTGAAAGATATTTGGGCCCCGATGTGGGTGACCGATTTTCCGATGTTCGAATGGGACGAAGACGAAAAACGCTACGCCGCCTTGCATCATCCTTTCACCGCGCCGAAAGTCGATGACGTGAATGATTTGATCGCCAATGCGAAAACCGCCGTGAGCCGCGGTTACGACATGGTCTTGAACGGTAATGAAATCGGCGGCGGCTCGGTGCGTATCCATCGCTCCGACATGCAAAGTACGGTGTTTGATTTGCTCGGTATTTCGAAGGAAGAAGCGCAGACCAAATTCGGCTTCCTGCTTGAAGCCCTGAAATACGGCGCACCTCCGCATGGCGGCATCGCTTTTGGTATCGATCGCATTTCCGCGTTGATGGCCGGCACCGAATCGATCCGCGACGTGATTGCATTCCCGAAAACCGCTTCGGCACAATGTCTGCTGACCAGTGCACCGTCGCAGATTCCGGACAAGCAATTGGCAGAGTTGCACGTTAAAGTACGCGAACCAAAATAAGATTGAGTGTAGGACCGACGGAAGCCGTAGGACCGACGGAAGTCGGGACAGGGTTTGTAAAGATCGCGACTTCCGTCGCTCCTGCCACCATTTCAGCAAGGGGAATGCTTCGCATGGCGGAACCGGTGGTATTGCTTCATGGCGTATGGATGCGCAGTCCTGCCTTGCTGATGCTATCGAGCCGACTGAAGGCGCGCGGCTTTGCGCCCATTCGTTTCGACTACGCCAGCCTGTTTCGCAATCCATCCAGATCCATGGAAAAACTGGCGATGAAGCTTTATGGCTTCGGTAACGGTCCTGTGCATCTGGTCGGTCATAGTCTCGGCGGCTTGATGGCGGTCGAAACACTTAATCAATATCAAAAACTGCCACCCGGCCGCGTTGTGTGTTTGGGTTCGCCACTGGCGGGTAGCGGCACGGCACGGCTGCTGTATCAAAAACATTTGAGTTTCATGACTGGCAAAAGCGGCCCTTTGTTGCGCGGCGGACTGATGCAGGTACCCGATGGCCGGGAAGTCGGCATGATTGCCGGTGCCAAAGGGCGCGGTCTTGGGCAAATGATCCGTAAATTCGATGGCCTGCATGATGGCACCGTCGCGGTTTGGGAAACGCGGATTCCCGGGCTGACCGAACATTTGGTAGTCCCTGTTTCGCACACCGGCCTGGTGTTTTCGAAAGACGTTGCCGAGCACACCGCCAATTTTCTGGAAAGCGGTCGTTTTGAGCGCTAGAGAAGGCCGCGGGCTATAATCGCGTATTGTCACCAACACATAACCAGAGACGGATATTCAGTATGGGCAGAGGGCCATCCATCGCAGGTCGCAAGGGCGTACAAGACGCCAAACGCGGCCAGATTTTCACCAAGTTGATTCGCGAAATCGGTGCCGCGGCACGCAATGGCGGTGGTGATCCGAAGACCAATTCGCGCCTGCGCATGGCGGTCGATAAATCGCTGTCGATGAACATGAGCAAGGACGTGATCGAGCGTGCGATCAAGAAAGCCACCGGCGAACTTGACGGGATCAATTACGAAGAAATCCGTTATGAAGGTTATGCCCCCGGCGGTATCGCCGTGCTGGTGGATTGCCTGACTGAAAACAAATTGCGAACCGTCGCCGAAGTGCGTCACGCTTTCAGCAAATGCGGCGGCAATATGGGTACCGAAGGCTCGGTCGCTTTCATGTTCAAGAAACTCGGCGTCATCACTTTCGTGCCCGGCAGCGACGAAGACCATATCACCGAAGTTGCCATTGATGCCGGTGCCGACGATATCGTCGTGTATCCGGACGACGGCTATATCGACGTGATCACCGCGCCGGAAAATTTCGAAGCGGTAAAAGCTGCGATGGATGCGGCATCACTCCAATACGTCGAAGCCGAAGTCACCATGCGGGCCGACAACGACATTGCCGTTGAAGGCGATACCGCCAAACAAGTCGTGAAGATGCTCGGCATGTTGGAAGATCTCGAAGACGTGCAGAACGTTTATTCGAATGCCGAATTGGGTGAAGATGCTTATTCGTAAGCCGAGTCTCGTTTCATGACCCGCATCCTCGGCATCGATCCGGGTTCGCAACGCACCGGCGTCGGCATTATCGATTCCGATGCCAGCGGTCGCTGCGTGCATGTGTTCCATGCCCCGATTGTGTTGCTGGGTGCCGATGATTTCCCGAAACGCTTGAAAATATTGCTGGACGAGCTCGGCGCGATTATCGAGAAATACCAGCCGCAGGAAGTCGCTATCGAAAAAGTATTCATGGCGAAAAATCCCGATTCCGCATTGAAGCTCGGCCAGGCCCGTGGCGCAGCGATGTGCGCTGCAGTCATGCGAGATTTGCCGGTCCATGAATACGCGGCAAAAGAAATTAAACTGGCAGTGGTTGGCAAGGGCAGTGCGGACAAAGTGCAGGTACAGCATATGGTCGGAGTGATGTTGAACTTGCAGGGCAAACTGCAGGCCGATGCTGCCGATGCCTTGGGCGTCGCACTGACCCATGCGCATCTTCGTGCAGCTGTAAAACGTGTAGGTGTTACCGCGCAGCAACTTTGGAGACGCAAATGATTGGTCGCTTGAAAGGCATCCTGATTCACAAGCAGCCGCCCTGGCTGGTGATCGATGTGCAGGGTGTTGGTTATGAACTCGAAGCACCGATGTCCACGATTTATGACTTGCCGGAACTGGGTCGCGAAGTTTCTTTATTCACCCATTACGCTGTGAAAGAAGATTCGGTTGCTTTGTACGGTTTCATGCGTGAGCACGAACGTCGCATGTTTCGCGAAGTACAAAAAGTCTCCGGTATTGGCGCAAAAATTGCGCTTGCGATTTTGTCCGGCTCCAGCGTCGACGAATTTGCACGTTTGGTACAAAGCGGCGACATCACGGCCTTGTGCCGCATCCCCGGGATCGGGAAGAAAACCGCCGAACGTATCGTGGTCGAATTGCGGGATCGTGCCGCCGATTTGATCACCGGCTCGGTGCTGATTACTGGCAGCAAAGACATTCCGGCAGACCCGGTGTCCGAGGCGAGCATTGCCCTGCAGCAGTTGGGCTACAAACCGGCCGAGATCAGCAAAATGGTCAAAATCGCCGAAACCGGCGATTCGGCTGAAGATATCATCCGAAAAGCGTTAAAATCCGCTCTTCGCAGCTAGTTTGTCTGGATAAAAACTCAATGTCGCACACGGAAGATGGGCATGGCTCGAAAAAACTGGCACCTCTTATCATGGGGGCCATCGGAGTAGTATTCGGTGATATCGGTACCAGTCCGCTCTATACCCTGAAAGAAGCGTTTGGCCATGCATACGGTTTGGAGCTCAATCAAGCCAATGTGTACGGCATTTTGAGTCTGGTGTTCTGGGCGATGCTGCTGATCGTCACGATCAAATATGTTTCTGTCGTGATGCGCGCCGATAACCGTGGTGAAGGCGGGATTCTTGCATTGATGACGGTGGTAAAGCGCACTTTGCCGATTGCATCGCCGCTCACTTACACGGTCGGCATATTGAGTGTTTTGGGCACGGCCTTGTTTTTCGGTGATGCGGTGATCACGCCCGCCATGTCGGTCTTGTCGGCAGTGGAAGGTCTTGAAGTCGCAACACCTGCATTGAAACCGTACGTGGTGCCGGTTTCGCTTGTCGTGTTGTTGATATTGTTTGCCGTGCAGCGCAAAGGTACCGACAAAGTCGGCAAGATGTTCGGACCTGTGATGATTCTGTGGTTTGCGGTGTTGGCAATTCTGGGCGTAGTGCAAATCCTCAAGCATCCTTCCGTATTGCAGGCTTTAAGCCCGCATTACGCAGTACAATTTTTCATCTTGCACGGAAAGTTGTCATGGTTGGCGTTGGGCGCAGTTGTCCTGGCAGTCACCGGTGGTGAAGCCTTGTATGCCGACATGGGCCATTTCGGTCGCATTCCGATTCGTTACGCCTGGATGTTTTTCGTCATGCCTTGTCTGCTGCTTAATTATCTCGGACAGGGCGCGCTGGTGTTGTCATCGCCTGAAGCAGTCGCCAATCCGTTCTACCACATGGTGCCGGATATGCTTTTGTATCCCGCCATCGGTTTGGCGATGCTGGCGACGGTGATTGCATCGCAGGCGGTAATCTCTGGTGCATTCTCGCTGGCACGCCAGGCTATCCAGTTGGGTTATCTGCCTCGGCTGCAACTTATCCATACTTCTCACGAAACGATCGGGCAAATTTTCGTGCCGTGGATCAATCGTATTTTGCTGATAGTCGTGATGATTCTGGTCGTGAGTTTCGGCAGTTCCACCAATCTGGCGTCTGCCTATGGCGTGTCGGTTACCGGCGCCATGCTGATCGATACCTTCCTGTTGATCATTCTGGCGTCAACGCGCTGGCGCTGGTCGGGCTGGGCCATTTTTTTGGTCGGCGGTGCCTACATTGTCATCGATACCGCCTTGTTCAGTGCCAATGCAATCAAGTTTTTCCACGGCGCCTGGGTGCCGTTCGCCATCACGATTATTGTCTTTACCGTGATGCGTACCTGGCGACGCGGACGCGATTTGGTGCGTGAACAAATTAATCGGGACAGTTTGCGTATCGAACATTTCGTGCAGAGCGTGATGGTGGACCCGCCGGTACGCGTGAGCGGCACCGCCATTTTCATGACGCCATCGAACGACTATATGCCGCCGGCGCTGCTGCATAACCTGAAGCACAATAAAGTCCTGCACGAACGCAACGTCTTTCTGTCCGTTGAAACCCTGAATGTCCCGCGTGCCGACGACAGCGAGCGCGTCGCCCACAGCGACCTTGGACATGGTTTTGCACGACTGACCTTGCGTTACGGTTACATGGAAGATCCGGACGTACCGAAGGCACTTAAACGCTGGTCGATTCCAGGTCCGCCATTTGATCCGATGGATACGACTTTCTTCGCAAGCCGCGAAGCACTGACGGCAAATGCCGATCAAGGCATGGCTTTGTGGCGCGACAAGCTATTCCTGATAATGTCCCGCAATGCGACCTCGGCTACCGAATTCTTCGGTATCCCCGGTGACCGCCTGGTCGAGCTGGGCACAAAGGTAGTGATTTAGATGAACGACAGGGTCATTTCTTCCTCGGCAACGCGCGAAGACGATATCGCCGAAGCCAGTATTCGTCCGAAAAAACTGGATGAATACCTGGGCCAGGAAGCGGTACGCGAGCAGATGAAGATATTCATCGAGGCTTCCAAACGTCGCGGCGATTCACTCGACCATGTATTGATTTTCGGGCCGCCCGGTTTGGGTAAAACGACCCTGAGTCATGTGATTGCTAATGAAATGGGCGTCAATATTCGTTCGACTTCGGGACCGGTGATTGAACGCGCCGGCGATTTGGCGGCTTTGCTGACCAATCTGCAACCGCACGATGTTCTGTTTATCGACGAGATTCATCGCTTGTCGCCAGTCGTGGAAGAAGTACTGTATCCGGCGATGGAAGATTTCCAGATCGACATCATGATCGGCGAAGGTCCGGCCGCGCGTTCGATCAAACTGGATTTACCGCCATTCACCCTGATCGGTGCCACCACGCGAGCCGGTTTGTTGACCGGGCCCTTGCGCGATCGTTTCGGCATCGTGCAGCGCTTGGCTTTTTATACCAATGAAGAGTTGACCAGGATTGTCCGGCGTTCCGCGACTATTTTGAATATCGATTGCGACGCCGAAGGCGCTGCCGAAATCGCCTGCCGCTCGCGCGGCACTCCTCGTATCGCCAACCGGTTATTGCGCCGCGTACGCGATTACGCGCAAGTCAAAGGCAACGGCCATATCGACACGGCGACAGCCCAGGCGGCAATGCAAATGCTGAAAGTCGATCCCGAAGGTTTCGACGAGATCGATCGGCGCATGCTGCGCCTGATGATCGATAACTTCGACGGCGGCCCGGTAGGTATCGAATCGCTTGCAGCGGCATTGTCGGAAGAGCGCGGAACATTGGAAGACGTGATCGAACCGTTCCTGATCCAGCAAGGTTTCATTATTCGCACGGCGCGTGGCCGCATGGCGACGCACAAAGCTTATATCCATCTGGGATTGAAGGCGCCGCGCCGTCCTGCCTCGGATTTATTCGCCATCGAGCCCGAGGCGGAATGACAGTCGCGCCCAATTTCCTGATGGAAAGTTTTCAGCAGCACGGGACATGGTGAGATGACGTTCAGCTGGCCTATAAGAGTGTACTGGGAAGATACCGATGCCGGCGGTGTGGTGTATCACGCGCGCTACCTGCATTTTTTCGAGCGTGCGCGTTCCGAATGGCTACGCAGCGCCGGTGTATCGCAACTCCAGTTGCGGCAGGAACAGGATGTGATCTTGGTAGTCAAGGACGTGTATCTGGATATTTTGCGACCAGCCCGAATCGACGATGCCCTCATTGCGACGGTCAAAGTTGTCGAGATCGGACGCGCGAGCTTCAAGACATCCCAGGAACTGTGGCGGGGTTCCGAGTGTCTGAGCAAGGCCGAGGTGAAAGTGGCCTGTCTGCGTTCCAGTAGTTTCAAGCCTTGTGGCTTACCCGACGAAATAAATCAGGCGCTGGCGAGCGCGTGAAAAATAGAAGATAAAAATAGATAGGCAGGAGAGTGTATGAGTGTCATGAACGTAATTTTGCAGATGGCGGCAGCTCCGGTGCAGGCATTGCCAGCTGAGCCGCTGCAAAAGGTTGCGGACGCAGCCGCAGCCGTGCCGGGTCCCGGGTTGAATTACTGGGAGCTGATCGCGAATGCCAGTTTGCCGGTACAAATCATTATCTTCCTGCTGGTAATTGCTTCGATTTTCAGCTGGGTAATTATTTTCTCGAAGATGCGCGTGTATGCCCGCGCCAATCGGGCCGCGGACGATTTCGAAGGTCGCTTCTGGTCGGGTGCGGAATTAACGCAGCTATATCGCGAAGCGACCGACCGCAATCATGATGCTTCCGGGCTAGAGGCCATCTTCGAATCGGGTTTCCGTGAATTTTCGCGCTTGCGCCAGAAAAAAAGCGTCGATGCCCGCGTGCAACTCGAAGGCGCACAACGCGCGATGCGTGCCACGCTCGCACGCGAAGTCGATGCACTCGAACACAATCTCGAAATGTTGGCGAACGTCGGTTCGACCGCACCCTATGTCGGCCTGGTCGGTACCGTGTTCGGCATCATGGTGACTTTTCACGGCATCGTCGTGAATAAACAAAACACCATCGATGCGGTTGCACCGGGTATTTCGGAAGCCTTGTTGGCGACGGCGATCGGTTTGTTCGTCGCCATCCCAGCCGTCTGGGCGTACAACCGTTACGCAACGCGTGTTGAACGCTTGAGTGTTCGTTATGAAAGTTTTGCCGAAGAGTTTTCGTCGATTCTGCAAAGACAGACGCATGTTGATGACTAAGGAAATGTTTGACCCTTATCTCGTGTCAGGGACGTTAAGGAATTCGTTATGAGTACCGCATTTTCCACCCGCCACCGCAAACGTCACAAATTGAAGGCCGAAATCAATGTCGTGCCTTATATCGACGTGATGCTGGTGTTGTTGATCATTTTTATGGCCACCGCACCTCTGTTGAATTTGGGTGTTGATGTTGATTTGCCCGATTCCAATGCAAAAGCCATCAACACAGATAAAAAGCCGATCATCGTCTCGGTCGATGTCAACGGCGAGTACAAAATCAAGATTGGCGATAGTCCAAGCGAAGCGGTGAACGCTGCAACACTTGCCGCACGGGTAGAACAACTGACGCAAACCAACAAAGACCTTACCGTGTTCGTGGCGGGAGACAACGATGCCAGTTATAGCGCCGTGTATGGCGCAATGGTGCTGTTGCAGCAAGCCAAAGTTGCGCGTGTCGGCATGATGAGCAAACCGGAGAATGGCAACTGATGCAACAAAGTAATGACAACCTGATCGGTTTCATTATTGCAATCGGCATGCATGCCGCATTACTGCTGATTTTTTTCCTGAGCGGCTTGATCTCCAGCACGGCCGTGTTGCCGGAAGCGAAAGGCGAGCCGGTACAAGCCAGCGTGATGATTAGCGCGGCCGACATCAAGCGTGCCGAGAAATCCATTCGCGAGTCCGAGGCTGCGCCACCGCCGAAGCCATCGCAAGCCGTGCAGCCGACGCCTGAACCACGTCCGCAAACGGCCGAAACGCCGCAGCAAATGCAGGCACAGGCGCCGGTCATCAACCCGGATACCCAGGATCAGCAGCGCATCAACAAACTGGCGGTCCAGCAGAGCGACGAAAAAATCGTTGCCGAACAAGAAGCACGTCGTCGCCAGGCCCAAATCGATTTGACCGAAGAAATAAAAAAACAGGAACAGGCAGAAAACAAGCAGCGTTTGCGTGAGCAGCAACTGGCCCAGTTGGAAGCGATTCGACTTGCGCAAAAAGCCGCGGCAACCCGCACCCGCATGGAAGACCAGCGCCTGCAGCAGCTGCAGGACTTGCAGCAGAACGAGCCCGTGCGTGCACCGGCCGGGCCTCCTGTACGCACCAGCGGCAACCCGAGTGCCAATAACGATTTGAAAGCGCGTTACATGGCGGCCATCAAAGCCACGATTCATCAGAACTGGCGGCATAACGGCGCCGAACCATTGCAACGTTGCCAGGTTGAATTCACCCAGGCACCGGGTGGCGAAGTCATCGATGTCACCTTTGTCAGTTGTCCCTTTTCTCCGGAGGGACGTGAAAGTGCCGAACGTGCAGTGCGGCTGACGCCGCTTCCTTATTACGGTTTTGAACCGGTGTTTGAACGCCGTCAAAGCTTTACACTTTGCTATCCCATCGAGCAATGCGAGAAATAAACCCATGAAAAATATTTTCAAGCAGTTAATGTGTTTCTGCATTTTTCTATCTGCTCCCTTGTCCGCGCAGGTCCTGGACCTTGGCGTGATTTCCGGTAACGAAGGCTCATTGCCGATTGCGGTGGTGCCGATGGCTTATCAGGGCAAAATGACGGTCCCCGAAGTTCAGGTTTCCGATGTAATTCGTGCCGACCTGAATCGTTCGGGACAATTCCGTTCGATGGCAGAACAAGCATTGGTTGCTCGACCAACGCGCGGCAGCGAAGTGCGCTTTAATGATTGGCGTCTGGCCAAGCAGGATTTCCTCGTCGTAGGCCGTGTGCTGGATGATGCGAATGGCAGTTATCGCATCGAATACGAGCTGTATGACGTGGCCAAACAGGAGCGCATGCTGGGACTGTCATTGACCAGCAGGGCAAAAGGCCTGCGTGACGTTTCGCACCAGATTGCCGATCAAATCTACGAGAAAATTCTCGGCGTACGCGGTGCATTCTGGACTCGCATTGCCTATGTCACGGCAAATGGCGTCGGCAAAAACATAAAATACTCGTTGATGGTGGCCGATTCCGACGGCATGAATCCGCAAACCGTCGTGACGTATTCCGAGCCGTTGCTGTCGCCATCCTGGAGCCCGGACGGACGCAAACTCGCATACGTCAGTTTCGAGCGCGGCAATTCGACTATCTACGTGCAGGAATTAAATACCGGTGCCCGCGACGTGATTGCCAGCTACAAGGGGATCAACGGCGCGCCGGCATTTTCGCCTGACGGCCGTCGCATGGCGATGACGCTGTCGAAATCGGGCAATCCGGAAATCTACGTGATGGATTTGGCCAGCCGCAATCTGACCCAGGTAACCAATCACTATTCAATCGATACCGAAGCTGTCTGGACTGCCGATGGTCAGTCGCTGGTATTTACCTCCGATCGCGGTGGTCGTCCGCAGCTTTATCAAGTGTCGGCCAATGGCGGTGAACCTCGTCGAGTCAGTTTTTCAGGTGATTCAAATGCGAAGGCCAGCGTTTCTTTCGATGGCAAACGGATCGCTTCGGCACAGGGTAAAGGCAGTGTTTATCGCGTGAGCATTCTCGACGTGCAATCGGGCAGTTGGCAGTCGCTTTCGCCCGGCAATCTGGACGAATCCCCAAGCTTCGCTCCGAATGCCAGCATGCTGTTGTATGCCAACAAGGAAGGTCGCCGGGGCGTGCTGTATGCAGTGTCTGCAGATGGCCGGGTCCGTCAGCGGATTGTGCTGGCCGATGGCGATGTCCGCGAGCCTGCTTGGGGTCCATTCAGGCAAAAGTGACAAAAACCCTATTACACTTAACCCGAATCTGAATATCATTCAATAACGCAACACCAACCTCCACAAAAAGGGGATTTAGCATGAAAACCACCGCCCGCGTTTTAGTTGCATTGGCTGTATGTTTGGCGTTGATTGCCTGTACCAAGAAAGTAAAAACTGAAAATACCAGCGGTAATACTTCGGGTAGCGACACCGGGGCTCAAACCAATCCTATGGCGGACGACGGTATGTATGGTCCGGAAGATCTGGATACCGATGCCTGCCTGCGTCAGCGCGTGGTGTATTTCGATTTCGATCAGGACAATCTGAAGTCTGAATTCCAGGCCGCCATTTCCTGCCATGCAAAATACCTGCGTGACCGTCCAAGCGCACGCATGACGCTCGAAGGTCATGCCGATGAGCGTGGCACCCGTGAATATAACCTTGGTTTGGGCGAGCGCCGCGGCAATGCCGTATCGGCCGCAGTTCAAGGCAGCGGTGGTTCGGGTTCGCAAATTACCGTAACCAGTCTCGGTGAAGAACGTCCTACCTGTCTCGACTCGAACGAAGACTGCTGGGCTAAAAATCGCCGCGTCGAAATCAGCTACACAAGCAAATAAGCATGAAACATATTTCGGCACATCGCGTCTGCTTGCTACTGGTGGCATTTCTTGCCACCAGTAGTGCCTGGGCACAAAAACAAAGTCTGGCCGAGCGTGTCACCACACTCGAACAGAAAGCCGCTGCCCAGAATCAGGGCGTCGGCCAGGCGAATGTCGAGTTATTGAATCGGTTGACGCAATTACAAGCCGAGATGAAAGCTCTGCGTGAGCAGGTCGAAACCTTGCAGAACGAGAATGCCCAGCTTAAGGAACGCAATCGGGTTCAATACATCGACTTGGATTCGCGGATCAATAAGTTCGAATCTGGCAGTACGGTACCAGCAGCATCACCGTTGAAACCTGCCGCGACCAAACCGGTGAGCAAACCTGCCGTTCCCGCCGCTTCCAGTTATTCTGCCGACCCCGCCGGCGAAGAGGCGGCTTATGGTGTTGCCTTCGAGGCATTGAAACAAAAAGACTACGTAGAATCGGCTCGCTTGTTCAAAAGCTTTATCGATAATTATCCGCAGGCGCAGCTGGCGCCGAATGCCTGGTACTGGCTCGGTGAAAGTTATTACGTGACCCAGAATTACGAAATCGCGCTGCAGAGCTTTCAGGGTTTGTTATCGCAGTACCCTGATTCCAGCAAAGTACCCGATGGCATGTTGAAGCTCGGCTATTGCCAGTCACAACTCGGCCAGAAAGACCGTGCCCGTGACACCTTCAACGAAGTCCTGCGATTGTATCCAATGAGCGACGCCGCGCGCTTTGCACAAAGCCAATTGCGCGCCATGAACCTCGGACAATAAGTATTGTGGAAGCAGGTACTCAAGACCGTCTTAAACTGACGGAGATTTTCTTATCGGTGCAAGGCGAGGCGCGCAGCGTCGGATGGCCGACGGTGTTCGTTCGTTTGACCGGTTGCCCATTGCGGTGCCAGTACTGCGATACCGCCTATGCCTTTCATGGCGGCGAATGGTGGAATATCGACGACATCATGACCGAAGTGGCCAAACACGGCGCCCGTCATGTCTGTGTCACCGGCGGCGAACCGCTTTCGCAAAAGCGCTGCATCATCCTGCTGAAGAAACTCTGCGATGCCGGATACAACGTGTCGCTTGAAACTTCCGGCGCAATCGATATCAGCGAAGTCGACCAACGCGTCAGTCGCGTCGTCGACCTGAAAACGCCGGATTCCAAAGAGCAGCACCGCAATCGCATGGAAAACATTCCACTATTAACTCAGCACGATCAGGTGAAATTCGTGATCTGCAGCACGGTTGATTACGAATGGGCCAAATCGATGCTCGTCGAACATCAGTTGGCGGAACGATGTGAAGTCCTGTTTTCTCCAAGCTATACCGAGATAAAACCGCGAGACCTGGCCGAATGGTTATTGGCCGACAAGTTGCCGGTACGCTTTCAAATGCAATTGCACAAACAGCTTTGGGGCGAAGAGACTGGTCGCTGAAATCACGGTAAAATGCCGTGATGAACATAAAAAAAGCAGTGATATTGGTTTCTGGCGGCATGGATTCGGCCGTCACGATGGCGATTGCGAAAGAGCAGGGCTTTGTTTGCCACGCACTGAGCGTGAGCTACGGCCAGCGCCATGGTGCCGAGCTTGATGCCGCCAACGAACTCGCCAAATCCCAGGGGGCGGCCGCCCATAAAACAGTTGTGGTGGATTTACGAAGTATTGGCGGTTCCGCGCTGACTTCCGATATCGCCGTGCCTGAATCTGCCAGCGAGGGGATTCCGGTGACCTATGTGCCGGCACGCAATACCATCATGCTGTCGATCGCGCTCGGATGGGCCGAAGTACTGGGCGCCAATGATATTTTTTGCGGCATCAACGCCGTCGATTATTCCGGCTATCCCGATTGTCGCCCTGAGTTTCTTGCGGCATTTCAGAATCTGGCGAATCTTGCCACCAAGGCTGGCGTGGAAGGCGCCGGTTTGCGTCTGCACGCGCCATTGATTTCGATGAGCAAGGCAGATATCGCACGCGAAGGGATACGCCTCGGTGTCGATTTTTCACGCACGGTTTCCTGTTATCAAGCCGACGATCAGGGCCGCGCCTGCGGTCGTTGCGATGCCTGCCGTTTGCGCGCAGCGGGCTTTCATGACGCCGGAATCATCGATCCGACGCGCTATGTATAAGGTTGTCAGGCTTTAGAGTAATTATTACTTGCCCTGAGCCCGGGTTTTGCCTAAAATTCGCGCTCTTGTTTGCACCGCCTACGGCGCATTCGGCAAATACAGATTTAGTGCCCCGGCACAGTTCGATTTAAGTGGGTCGTTAGCTCAGTCGGTAGAGCAGAAGACTTTTAATCTTTTGGTCGAAGGTTCGAATCCTTCACGACCCACCACTTTCAAGTTCAG
This sequence comes from Arenimonas sp., assembly GCA_050737875.1. Lineage (GTDB taxonomy): Bacteria > Pseudomonadota > Gammaproteobacteria > Xanthomonadales > Xanthomonadaceae > Arenimonas. Next base: position 93,964 of record JBOHYG010000108.1, read on the forward strand.
CAGTATCCAAAGAACGCTAAACCTTTCGGTCGAAGGTTCGAATCCTTCACGACCCACCACTTTTCCCAGATCAGGCAACGCAATAAACGCGTACCCGACATTCAGTCGGTCATGCAGGCATGCTGCCGTTAATTTTCATGACGATCACCTCGCGGAATGTGACAATAGCGAGATTGATTTATTCGCCGTGGAATCCATCCACCAGTGAGTAAGCAGACTCCTCCTCTTCATGACCATGATTTCCGACGAAACCAAAAAACCGATTAAACCCGATTTCACGAAAATCATGAGCCGAGACCAATCACGGCTGCATGGTTTGTGGTCGCGCTTGGTCGCAAAAAAGCAGGACACGGCTTTGCTGGAATCGTTTGACGCCGCCTACAAAAAATCGTGTGAAGAAAAAGCGCAACGCGCACTGCTGGCACCAACGCCGACATTCGACGCAGATTTGCCGGTCGCGCGTGAAGCGGAAAAAATAATCGAACTGATTCAAAAACATCAGGTCGTCGTGCTCGCCGGTGAAACCGGTTCCGGCAAAACCACCCAGTTGCCAAAGCTGTGCCTGGCGGCCGGACGTGGCCAGGCCGGAATGATCGGTTGCACGCAGCCGCGGCGTATCGCGGCACGTGCGGTTGCCAGGAGGGTCGCGGAAGAACTGAAAGTCCCGATGGGGGCGGCCGTCGGTTACCAGGTCCGCTTTACCGAACAAGTCGGTGATAACACCTATATTAAGTTCATGACCGACGGCATTTTGCTGGCAGAAATCCATTCGGATAAATGGCTGTCATGCTATGACACGCTGATTATCGATGAAGCGCATGAGCGCAGTTTGAATATCGATTTCCTGCTGGGCTATCTGCGTAACCTCGCCAAAAAGCGCAGTGACCTGAAAATCATCATTACTTCGGCAACCATCGATACCGAACGTTTCTCGAAGCATTTTCACGATGCCCCGATCGTCAATGTCGAAGGTCGCAGTTATCCGGTGGAAACGCGTTACCGACCAATCGGCGAACAGCAGGTTTTATCGGATGAAAATGAAGATGCATTGCAGGCCAAGGAAGATATTTCGGTCAGCGATGCGATCATCCGCGCCGCCGATGAAATAACCCGCGAAGATCCGCTCGGCGACGTATTGGTGTTCCTGCCGGGCGAGCGAGAAATTCGCGATGCCCATTTACTGCTGGAACGAAAAAAATATCGCAACACCGAAATTCTGCCTCTGTACGCGCGGCTATCGGTAAAGGACCAGGATCGCGTATTTAATCCGGGTCCGCAGCGCCGAATCGTGCTGACAACCAATGTGGCGGAAACCTCGTTGACGGTGCCGCGTATTCGCTACGTGATCGATCCGGGTTTCGCCCGGATTAAACGCTACAGCCCACGACAGAAACTCGACCGACTGCATATCGAGGCCATATCGCAGGCCAGCGCAAACCAGCGCCAGGGTCGCTGCGGCCGTGTTGCTTCCGGCATCTGTTATCGACTGTATTCGGAAGCCGATTTCCAATCGCGTTCTTTCTATACCGATCCGGAAATTTTGCGTGCATCTTTATCCGGCGTCATTCTGAGAATGCTGAGTCTTGGCTTGGGACGTCTCGAAGACTTTCCATTCATCGACGCCCCCGATGCCAAATCGATCGCCGATGGTTGGCAACAACTCACCGAATTGGGCGCTGTCGACAAGCAAAGGCAGCTGACCGATATCGGCCGGCAAATGGCGAAGTGGCCAATCGACGTGAAATTGGCGCGGATGCTGATTGCCGCGAAACAGCACGGCTGCCTGCGCGAGATGATGGTGATCGCCTCGTATTTGAGCATCCAGGAACCACGCGAGCGTCCGGCCGATGCACGCGAAGCGGCCGACCGCGCGCATGCCGAGTTCGTCGATCCGCAATCGGAATTCGTCGGCATCCTGAAACTGTGGGATGCCTACAAAACCGCGCATGAAGATTTGACCCAGTCAAAATTGCGTACCTGGTGCGAAAAGAAATTCCTCGGCTTCCTGCGCATGCGCGAATGGCGCGAATTGCATCGTCAACTTTTGTTGAGTGCCGAACAACTCGGCTGGGAACAGAATTCCGAGGCTGCCGAATATCCGATGCTGCATCGTTCGCTGATTGCCGGCTTGCCCGGCAATATCGGCCACAAGTCGGAAAAAGGACTTTATGATGCGCCGCGCCAGCGTAAATTCAGCCTGTTCCCGGGCTCGTCATTATCGAAAACGCCTCCCGCCTGGGTGTTGGCGGCGAATATTCTCGACACCCAGAAAATCTGGGGTTTGACGCTTGGCAAAATCGAACCCGAATGGGTAATCGCCGAACTGAATCATCTGCTCGCGCGAAAACATTTCGATCCACACTGGTCGCGCTCGCAGGGTCGAGTCATTGGTTATGAGCAAATCAGTTTATTCGGGTTATTGCTGGCTGTAAAAAAACCGATGCATTACGGCGGCATGTATCCGCTCGAAGCACGTGAAATATTCGTCAGGCAGGCCTTGTTGACCGGCGAGATCAACACGCGTTCGCCACTGATCCAGCGAAACTTGAATACGTTCGCGAAAGCCGTCGAGGAAGAAGCAAAACAAAGGCGAGCCGGCTTGGTGGCCGACGAGGACTGGCAAGCGCGTTGGTATCTTGATCGATTACCGCCGGAAATAAACAGCGCACAGGGTTTCGATGCCTGGTATCACAAGCTCGCGCCTGAAAAGAAAAAAACGCTCGAATGGAGCCTGTCGGATTTGTTGCCGAATGGCGACAAGGAAAGCGACCGCTTTCCGAAATATTTCGCACTCGGCGATACGCGGCTGGCTTTGCATTATCGTTTCGAGCCGGGCAGCGAAGACGATGGTGTCACGCTGGATGTTCCGCTGCATTTGTTGATGGCACTCGATGCGGCAAGAATTGGTTGGCTGGTGCCGGGATTGATTGAAGAAAAAGCCACGGCACTGATTCGCGGCCTGCCGAAAAGTATCCGCAGGAATTATGTGCCGGCCCCGGATTTCGCGCGCGCTTTTTTCCAGGCCTATCCGGCACCGACGGCCGATGCGATTACCGGCGAGTTGGCAAGGTTTCTCACGCGCACCACGGGGGCGCCAGTGCAGGCGCTGGATTTCGATGCAGGCAGTATCGACAAGCATCTGCAAATGAACCTTCGGGTGGCAGACAAAAAAGCCGGGTCTAATCCGGTAATTCTTGCGCAGTCGCGTGACTTGGCCGAGTTAAAGCAACGCTTCGGCGCCAAGGCCGAGAAAGCGTTTGCGCAGCACGCGGGCGAGCGCTTGTTGCAGGAAGGCTTGAAGACATTCCCAGATTCGCTGGTTCCAGTACAAGTGCCCGGCGCCGCCGGTGTGATGGCGTATCCCGCGCTGGTCGACGATGGTGAATTTATCGCCTTGCGGGTATTTGCCGACAAGGAGCAGGCGCAGAACGAGCATCAGCAAGGCGTGCGTCGCTGTATTGAATTCGCGCTGGTAGACAAAATAAAACAGGCACGCAAACAACTTCCGGTCTCGCCGAAACTCGGCTTGTTGTATGCCGCGATCGAAAGCTCGGAACGCTTGCGCGAAGACATCGTCAGCGCCGCACTGAAAGCCCTGTTGCAAAATGATATGGGGCATATACGCGACAAGGCGCAATTCGAAGCGCAAGTGCAGTCGGTTAGCAGGGATTTATTTCCCGAAGCCGTGAAAAATCTCACCCTGGCCGAAACGATTCTTTCAAGTTACGCGCAAATAAAGCCAAAACTCGAATCCAATCTGATGGGCTGGGCACGCGGGAATCTGGACGATTTGCAGATGCATCTTCGCAGCCTGGTGCATCCGGGTTTTCTGCGCGAAACCGAAGCGCTCGGTTTGAAGGAATTTCCACGTTACCTGAAGGCGATTGCATTGCGTGCCGAACGTGCACTGGCCGATCCAGTCAAAGACCAGGCACGCATGCTGGAATTGAAAAGCTTCACCGATGCCTTGAATGACGCGCATGAAAAAGGCCGGATGAAAAATCCGGCCTGGCAAGAATTTCGTTGGGATTGCGAAGAACTTCGTGTGCAGGTATTTGCACAGGAGCTTGGCACACAGCGCCCGGTCTCAGCCAAGCGCCTTGCCAAGCAACTCGAAGTGCTTACTCGATGCGCCTGACTTTCGCGACGGCGTTGTAACCCTCGACCTGCAAACGCCAGCCGCCGATCAAACCGGGACGGATGGTAACTTTCGGATTGGTCATCGCTTTGATACCGCGAAGTTCGCCATCGGAAACTTGCCAATTCTGGCCGTTTTCAAGTCTCAGAATCGTGCCGCTACCGAAACCCTTGAACACGCCGATGATGTTGCTGGTGATTTCCTCGCGAGCATCGGAGTCGTCGAAGCCGATACGCTTGAGATCATCTGCATGGCGATCATAGGCAACCGAGCCAGAGGTAGGTTGGTGGGTGCGAATCCAGGCATTCAAGGCTGCCAATTCTTCTGGACTCAGTTTTTCCAAACCTGACGCCTTGAATTCACGCGAAGACATTTGTTCTTCGATGCTGGAGAATTCTTTTGCTATTGCCGTAGTGGCTATTAATGAAAATGCACAGACGAATGCAATAAAAATGCGTGGCATGGTGGCTCCCAGGTGTTTATGTTTGTACTATCGAGGGCCTAAGTTTACACAATCTATGCAGGGTTCCGCTTGAATTTGTCGTCCACCAAGTTACCGAGGCTGAGCGATTGGCTGGAGCAGGCCAAGGGGCCTTCCGAACGTGGGGACGCGTTGTGGCAGGCCGTTCAGGCTTTGGCACAGTCTTTGCCAAACGATGCCTCCGAGCGTGAAACGATCGCTTTATTGGACAGCCTGCTGGCCTTGAAAGTGAGCCCGGATGTTTTGCTTGCCGCGGCGCTGGCGAGCTGGCCGGGCTTGCAAGCGGCAATCAATCCGAAGCAGGAAGGCCTGTCTCGATTGCAGCCATTGCTGGATGGCATCAAAGCGGCCGAACAGGTGTGGAGCCTGCATGCCCAGCGGGAAAATCCGGGCAATTCGGAAGGACTTCGCAGATTGTTATTGGCGCTGGTGCGCGATCTTCGCGTCGTGCCGATTTTATTGGCGATGCAATTGCAGCGTTTGCGCCAGGCCGGCCAATATTCGGAACAGGAGCGCCGCACGCTGGCGCAATTGACTGCCGATATTCATTCGCCGCTGGCCAATCGTCTGGGTATCTGGCAATTGAAATGGGAGCTCGAAGACCTGGCTTTCCGTTATCTGCAGCCGGAGACCTATCAGAAAATCGCCAAACTGCTGGATGAAAAGCGCACTGGCCGCGAAAAATTCATCGAGCAGGTCAAACAGAAAATGCGCGAGGCTTTGCTGGAAGCAGGCATCGAAGCCGATATCGCCGGCAGGCCGAAACATATCTACAGCATCTGGAAGAAAATGCAGCGCAAGAACGTTCCGTTCAGCGAGCTGTATGACATCCGCGCGATTCGCGTGCTCGTGAAAGACATTCCAAGTTGCTATACCGTACTTGGCGTGGTGCATCAGCTGTGGCCATCGATTCCTTCCGAATACGACGATTACATCGCCCATCCGAAAGGCAACGATTACCGGTCGCTGCACACCGCCGTGCTTGGGCCGGACAACCGCACGCTGGAAATACAAATTCGCACTCCGCAAATGCACGAACATGCCGAGCTTGGTGTCGCGGCGCATTGGCGTTACAAGGAAGGCGGGTCCAGCGATGCCAGCTTCGAACGCAAAGTCGCCTGGATGCGGCAATTGCTGGAACAGCGCGATCACGACGAATCGCATGATCTATTGGCGGGCTTCAGTACAGAGTTGATGGAAGACCGCGTATACCTGCTCACACCGAAAGGTGAAGTATTTGATTTGACGCATGGCTCTACCGTGTTGGATTTCGCCTATCACGTGCATACCGAAGTCGGGCATCGCTGCCGTGGGGCAAAAGTGAATGGCCGGATCGTCACGCTAGATTTCAAGCCTAGCAGCGGTGATCGCATCGAAATCATTACCAGTAAAGTGTCCGAACCGCGCCGCGATTGGTTGATGGTCTCGAACGGCTTTCTGGTCAGTGGCCGTGCCCGCGATAAAGTACGCGCCTGGTTTCACAAAATCGATCGCGCCAGGAACCTGCAGGCCGGGCGCGATATTCTGGAAAAGGAATTACGCCGAGTCGCTTTGTTGCATGCCGACCTCGCGCCGATTCTGGTGAAATTCCGTTTACCCAATACTGATGAGTTGTATTTGGCATTGGCGCTTGGTGACGTCGGTCCGAATCAAATCAGTCGCGCTTTGCACGAACACCAGCAAACCAGCAAATTGCCGGAAGCGGTGAAACCAACGCCGAAAAAATACGCGATCAAGAAAAACGCCGGTCAGTTTACCGTCGAAGGCGTCGGCAATTTATTGACGCAGCTGGCGCGTTGCTGTCAGCCGGTTCCGGGTGATGAAATCATCGGTTATCTGACACGTGGACGCGGCGTCAGCATTCATCGTGCTTCCTGCGCTTCGCTGCAGCGCCTGCAAAGCCTGCACGAAGACCGCTGTCTGCCGGTGAATTGGGGAGAGTCGGATAAATCCCGCTATCTGGTCAATGTTGTCGTGCGTGCCTTCGATCGAAAATGGCTATTGAAAGACATCACCAACATCATTGGCCAGAACGAAGTGCAGATTCAGGGCGTCGATTCAAAAATAGACAGCAGCCATGGCATGGCTGAAATTAATTTTCTGCTGAAAGTAAATGACTTCGAACAACTTAGCGATTTGCTTGGGCGCCTGAATGCGGTGCCCGGAATCCAGGAAGCGAGAAGGTTAGGTTGACTGATGCGAAAATTGTTGTTGCGAATAATAAAATCCGTGAAATTCAGGACTTCGAGATTACTTGGTCGCGTGTCATCCTTCATTTCATCCGCGCAACGGAACTTGCCGCCTGCGGATCGCCAAAACGCGGAAATTTCAATACAGACTGCAGCAGTTCGCGCCGTACAGATTGAAACGGTTCATGCCGTACTGGCCGAGGCTGAAAAATCCGATGTTTTCAATACACGCAATCAGGTGGTCGACCATCTCAGGAAGGTGGGGCTGGATGATTTCGGATTAATCTTGATTGGATTGCCCGATGCGCGTTATCCGAAGCTGTCACGCTTGCTGCCGAGTATGGCTAGCGAGCAGGTGCAAAAGAATTGGACGGGCAACAGTGGTGTTGCCTTGCTTATGCAAACCAATACTTTCATCAGGTTTTTAGCTACGACCTACATGGCCCATGCGAAAACAGATATGAGACAAGCAAGGGTTCTGGATTTCGGCTGTGGCTATGGCAGGGTAATTCGCTCGCTTTATTACTACGTCAATCCGGAAAATATCGCAGGTGTCGACCCCTGGGGAGAATCGGTTGAACTGTGCGGGATGCACGGCATAAGCTCGAACATTTTCCAATCGGATTATTTGCCTAAAGACCTGCCCATGGTCGAATCGGACTTTGATCTGATTTATGCATTCTCGGTATTTACACACCTGAGTGAACGGGCCACGCGACAATCTCTGCAGACCTTGAGGAAATATATTTCACCTCGCGGAATACTGGTTATCACGATTCGCCCTGTCGAATACTGGGCTTACGATCCGAATGTGGCGGTGGATAAGAAGGTGCAGTTGGAAGCTTCGCATCGGCAATCGGGGTTTGCGTTTTGTCCTCACAACCGCGAAAAAATCGAGGGTGATATCACCTACGGCGATAGTTCGATGAGCCTGGAATGGATTGAGGCCAATTTTCCCGAATGGGAGGTGATGTTGCTCGATCGTCCCTTGAGCGACCCATATCAGATTTATCTGGCGCTTCGGCCGAAATAAGTTTAACGAATCAGGTTCTAAACAGTCCGGAGATTTCGCGCGCTACTGTCCGTTCGGAAAAAAGTTGTTCGGCAACTTCGTAAGCGTTTTTCGAAAGAAAATTCCATTTTTTTTCATCTTCATATAGCGCCAGGATTGCCGAGACGAAATCTTCCGGCTTGTCCGCAACCCAGATAGACTCCTCGTTGATCAAGCCCATGCCATCGGCAGCCACGGTCGTTGCGATAGTCGGCAGGCCAGAAGCCAATGCCTGGCTGATTTTCCCCTTGACGCCAGCGCCATAACACAGTGGTGCGATATTTATTCGTGCGGCATCAATGGCACTTTCGATATCTTCCACACGGCCATGAAAAACTACATTCATGCCTTCGGATATTCTTACCAGATTTTCGGGCGCTGCTGCCCCGACAATATTGAGTCGGATATCCGGACATTTGCTGTGGACTGCCGGCCAGATGGTTTCGAGAAACCATTGCAGACCATCCTGGTTAGGTGGGTGGCGGAAGTTGCCGACGAACAAAATATCCCGGCGTTCAACGAAACTCGGAGTTGCTGTACGCAGCTCATGGATGTTGGAGATGCGGCGTACCGTCTTTTCGGGAAAGGCATCATGCAGGGCTGAATATTCCGTGTCGCTGACGACCCAGGTTTCATCGCATTTGGCGATCAATGCATATTCCTTTGCCTTGGTAAGCAGCGCCTGTTTTTTCAACGATTCCGAATTCGAAAGTTCTGCTTCCTGCATTTCGCGAATATGGTGCAAATCGACGGTATCGAAAATAAGCCTTGTCTTCGGTGCGGCCTTGCGCAGTGAATCGTAAAGACTGTCCATCAGGCTAACGCGGCAAACGATAATCGAATCGAAGTGCCTGCCATTCTCCTGCAGCCAGTCGTATGCGCTCTTCGCCCATGGGCGGTAATGGCAGGCGATGCCGCTTTGTTGCAGGCGGGTCGTGTGTGAGCCATCGTGAGTCAAATCTGCGGGAAGAAAATGCACGTCGCAGTTTTCTTTCTGCAGGCATTGCATCAGGTGGTACAAGCGCAGGGAGCCCGAGTCCGAATCAGTCTTCGGTGTGTGCTCATCCAATACCAATATTTTTTTGTTTGGGGATTGAAAAATCAAACCACGGTTTTCTCGTTCATTCGCGGGGCGGGAAGGATACTTGTCCAGTACGTTTCGCCAGCGTTCGGCGAACTTCAATTGATGCGGCGTTTGATATGCCTTCATTCCGCTTTCCAGGCTGGTGCCGGAAGTGGCGCCTTCGAGATGCACGACGTGCGAGAAAGGCTGGTAGCGGATTTTCAAGCCGGTCGCACGTACGCGCATCGACAAGTCGGTATCTTCAAAATATCCGGGCGCGAAATGCGGATCGAATCCGTTTAGTTGATCGAACAACGGTTTTGGAATCGCCAGTACGGCACCCGATACATAATCGACTTCATGCACGAAATTGAAGCGGGCATTGTCGGCCAGTTCGAAACGTCCGTTATTCCAGACGCTTCCGTCATTGAAAACCGAGCCGCCGGCTTCCTGCAATCGACCATTCGGATACAGCAGTTTCGCACCGGCGATTCCGGTGTCGTGAAAATAATCGAATGTATCTAGCAGCGCTTTCAGCCAGCCAGCTTGAACGATGGTGTCGTTATTCAGAAATACCAGCATTTTTCCGCGCGCTTCGGAAGCGCCTTTATTGCTGGCAAAAACATAGCCGCTTTGTTGCGGCATGCGGAACACCCGCAGCCCCTTTATGCCGGACAGAAATTCGTAACTGTTATCGCTGGACGCGTCATCGACGACGATGACTTCGCAGGCGTGTTCATCGCGATGCAGTAACAGGCTGGTCAAGCAGGCTTTGGTTAGATCGAGATGGTTGTGAACCGGAATAACCAGGCTGATTTCGGGTTGTTCGCAACTGAAATCGGCGGTGGCCAGGTCTTCGATTTCCGCTGGGCTAGGGAAACGCAGGTCGCTGCCAGCGCGTGCTTGTTTCAAACGGGGCGAAAGCATCGCCAGACTGGCCCTCAAACCGCGCACACGCAGGCTCCGCAAGCCGCGTTGCAGCAGGCTTCGGGTCCGGCGGTAGTGGTAAATAAATCGATTATTCATTTAATGTGAATTAGTTCGGGAATTTATTGTCCAAATAGGCCAAGAAAAATTCAGACTCACTCTCGAGCCTGATAAACTTCCGGAAACCAACATTATCCATGTCCGTGACCCTAAACGCTCCTTCCGAAGACACCCCAGACACCCCAAGCCTCCGTTCCCGACTCTGGACCTGGTTCTGGCGCATCAGCCTGCTCGTTCTCGGTCTCATGATCGGCATAGGCGGCCCCTATCTATGGCATCTGGACAAACAGGTCCGCGAAGAATTTGCACAATTGCAGTGGCAAGTGCCCACCCGCATTTTTGCCAGACCGTTGTTTTTGGCTGAAGGCGTGCGCTTGAGTCCCGAAGCGATGGAGCTTGAGCTTTCGGCTGCCTCGTATCGAAATGACGGCGTCGGCCAGCTACCGGGCACCTACAAACGCGATGGCGGCAAGTTCTCTCTGGGTACGCGTTCTTTCACCGACATGGACGGCCCCGTCCGCGAGCGGCAATTGCAGGTCGTGATCAGCGCAGGTCGCGTTGTCTCGGTAGTCGATGCTGCAACGAAGAAACGTCTGGACAGTGCAAGACTCGATCCAGCCCGTATTGCCACCTTGTATGGCAATACCGAAGAAGAGCGGCGCCTGGTTCGCCTGGAAGAAGTGCCACCGCTGGTCGTCGCCGGTTTGCAGGCGGTGGAAGACCGCAATTTCAAAAACCACCACGGTATCGATCCGAAAGGCTTGATGCGGGCGATCTGGGTGAATTTGCGCGAAGGCGAGTTTGAGCAAGGCGCCAGTACGCTGACGCAGCAGATGGTGCGCAGTCTGTTTTTAAGCAATACCAAAACCATTTCACGCAAGGTGAAAGAAGCTTTGTATGCATTGATCATCGAAGCGCGCTTTGACAAGAAACGCATTCTTGAAGCGTATTTGAACCAGGCTTTTCTTGGTCAGCAAGGCGATCAAACAGTGCACGGTGTCGCCGCCGGTGCCGAATTCTGGTTTGGCCGTGATTTGAATTCTCTTCGTACTGAAGACATGGCCTTGCTGATCGGCATCATCCAGGGGCCGGGTTATTGGGATCCACGCAAACATCCCGAACGTGCTGTCGTCCGCCGCGCCACGGTACTGAATGTTTGGCAGGAGTTGGGTTTGATCACCAAAGCCGAAGCCGACCGCGCAAAAGCCACGCCGCTTGGCGTGAGTGCAAAACCCGGTGTCGCAAAAAACCGTAATCCGGCCTTCATGGATCTGGTGCGTCGCCAATTGGCGAGGGACTACCCAGCCGATGCCTTGAAAGGTGCCGGCATGACCGTGCATACATCGCTCGCACCGTCGGTTCAAATGTTGTCGGAAAAAGCCGTGATCGACACGCTGAGCAAAATCCAGCGTAAACAGGGTCCGACATTGCAGGCCGGCATGGTGGTTACCGATAGCCAAAACGGTGAAGTGCTGGCGATGGTCGGTAACAAGAATGTCGATCAACCCGGTTTTAATCGTGCACTCGAAGCCCAGCGTCCGGTCGGCTCTTTGCTCAAGCCATTCGTATATTTGTTGGCATTTGCACAGCCGGACCAATATTCGCTTGCGAGCTTCGTGGACGACAGCCCGGTCGAAGTCACGCAACCGAATGGCAAGACCTGGCGCCCCGGCAATTCCGATGGCAAGAGCCACGGTACCGTCACGATGTCGTCGGCACTCGCACATTCCTACAATCAGGCAACGGTTCGCGTCGGCATGGAAGTTGGTCCCGATCGTCTGAGCGAATTGTTGAAAGTGCTCGGTGGCCTGCAATCGGAACCCCGGCCTTCGCTGATTCTGGGTTCGATCGATCTCAGTGTTTTTTCGATGACGCAGATGTATCAATTCCTGGCATCCGGCGGCCGTATCCAACCATTGCGTGCCGTGCGGGGCGTACTCGATCCGAAAGGCAAAGCCGTCAATCGCTACGATTTCAATTCCGAAGCGGCACAGGAAGGTGATGCGATTGCATCGCGATTGGTCACCCTGGGTTTGCAGCAAGTGGTTACCAATGGTACCGGCAGCGCGTTGTTGAGCGATGGCCTGGGTCCTTTGCAGGCAGCCGGAAAAACCGGTACCAGCAACGATGGCCGCGATAGCTGGTTTGCCGGTTATACCGGCGATCATCTGGCCGTGGTATGGGTTGGTAACGATGAAAATAAAACCACCGGTCTTTATGGTGCCACCGGCGCGATGCGCGTGTGGTCTTCGCTATTTTCAAAACTGCCGACTCAGCCGCTGACGGTGAGTGGTGAAGGCATCGAATGGGCGTGGTTGGATGGCAGCGATTACGCCACCACCGAAGACAATTGCCCGAATGCGCGCAGGGCGGCATTTGTTTCGGGCTATCTGCCGAAAGAACATAAAACCTGCGTTGAAAGTTCATGGCTGGACTGGTTCAAACTCGGCGAAGATTCTCCGGAAGTGCAACAGCCGCCACCCGAAGTTCAGGAGCAATAAATCATGCGTTTTGTCGTCGTCGCCATTTTCTTTTTACTGACGGCTTGCGGCCCAGCCGGACCAGCGAAAACCCGCGGCACACCGGTGCTGACGCCGGAAGCGATGGTCGCGCAAGTGCGTTCGGTAGGACTGCAGGGAACCGATTTAACCGTAGCCCCCTTGCGTGATCCGCAGGTTGAAGATTTGCGCGCAACGGCAACCCAGGCCGAAGCTCGTAAAGACATTGTTTCGGCACAAGCGGCGATTGATCTCGCCCTGAAAATCTCCGTGATGGATCCGGATTTGTTGCAATGGCAGGCGGAATTATTCCTGTTGAAAAAGAATTGGGCGTCGGCGGAAAGTTTCGCGAAGCTTTCGTATGACCGGGGTCCGAAACTCGGTGCCTTGTGTCGCCGCAATTGGAAAACGCTGTCGTTCGCACGCAATGCAAAAAGAGACGCAGCAGGTGCAGTTGCAGCAGAACAGCAAATTGCCAAATGCACCGTTGCTCCCCAGCCGCGCTATTAACATTGCCAACAAAATTATTTCGGGATCACAGTGTCGGATTTAGCAAAACGCACGCAGCGGGCTTTGGCAGATGACGGTCCGCTTGCCAATAAACTGACGTCATACGTCGCGCGCCCCGCGCAGCAACGTTATGCGCAGGCAATCGCCGATGCAATCGACGACAAGGAAACCCTGATTGCCGAAGCCGGTACCGGAACCGGGAAAACCTATGGTTATCTTGTGCCTGCCTTGTTGTCCGGCGAGCGTGTGATTATTTCGACCGGCACAAAAGCATTGCAGGATCAGTTGTATCACCGCGATCTGCCTCGCGTACGCGAAGCGCTTGGCGCCAATCTGAAGACGGCCTTGCTGAAAGGCCGTGCCAATTATTTGTGCCGTTATCGCATGGAGCAGGCACGTGGAGAATCGAAATTCGCGAGTCGCGATGTGGTCGCGCAATTCCATCGCGTTACCGCTTGGAGTGGCAGAACACAGCGCGGTGATTTGGCAGAACTTTCCGATTTGCCGGAAGACTCGCCGCTCTGGCCTTTGATTACATCGAATGCGGAAAATTGTCTTGGCAGTGAATGCCCGTTCTGGTCGGAATGTTTTGTCGTAAAAGCACGGCAGGAAGCGCAATCGGCCGATGTCGTCGTGGTGAATCACCATTTGCTGCTGGCCGATCTGGCAATCAAGCAGGAAGGTTTCGGTGAAATCTTGCCGGGCGCCGCGACCTTCATCCTTGATGAAGCGCATCAGCTTCCGGAATTGGCGTCGCAATTTTTTGGTGAAAACATAAGTGCCCGGCAACTGGTCGATTTGGCTCGCGACACATTGGCCGAATGCAAGGAAGTGCCGGCGGCATTGGCCACCATCCAGCAACCGGTGCGAACCATCGAGCATCAGGTTCGCGAATTGCGCCTGGCCTTGAACAATTTTGCGCAACGCGGAAATCAGGCTCGCGTGCTGCATGACGAACCTGCAAGGCTGGCGCTCGAACAACTGCGTGCCAGCATTGAAAGCCTTTGCGAAGCGCTGGAGCCTTTGGTCGAAACCAGCCCGGGCTTTGGTGCCTGCAGTGCACGCGCCGACAATGCCTATGTCCGCATTCAACGCTGGTTGAATCCCGGTGATGACGAAGATGTGCGTTGGTACGAACTCACGCAACGCGGTTTCAGTTTGCAGCGCACACCCCTGGATATTTCGGCTCCATTGCGGCAGTACCGTGAACAAAGCCGCGCCGCGTGGATTTTCACGTCCGCGACGCTTGCCGTGGAAGGAGATTTCCAGCATCTCGCGCATCGACTGGGATTAATCGAGCCGCGTACGATTCTCGAGCACAGTCCATTCGAATGGGGCGAGCAGGCGCTCTGCTATCTGCCGAAAAATCTTCCGGAACCAAACACCCGCGATTATGGCAAGGCAGTGGTAGACGCGGTCTGGCCGGTGCTGGAAGCATCGCAGGGTCGCGCCTTTTTATTATTCACCTCGCATCGTGCCCTGCGTGAAGCGAGTGAAGCCCTGAAAAATTCGCCCTGGCCATTATTCGTCCAGGGCACAGCGCCGCGCACGGTTTTGCTCGAACAATTCCGTGCGTCTGGCAATGGTGTCTTGTTGGGCGCCGCCAGTTTCTGGGAAGGCGTTGACGTGATCGGCGAAGCACTGAGCGTCGTGGTCATCGATCGTCTGCCGTTTGCCGCACCTGATGATCCGGTATTGGAAGCACGACTCGACGTGATACGTCGTAGCGGTGGCAATCCATTCCGCGAAGAACAAATTCCGCAAGCGGTGATTGCATTGAAGCAAGGTGCAGGCCGCCTGATTCGCAGTCACGAAGATCGCGGCGTGCTGGTGCTATGCGACCAACGCTTGATCGGGAAATCTTATGGCAGGATTTTCCTCGACAGCTTGCCCCCGCTGCCGCGTACGCGCGTACTCGGCGATGTGCAGGCATTCTTCGCGCATGCACATGAAGCCGCCGAACATGAGGCGGTTGAATCGCAGGAAATGTGGCCATGAAATTACTGGCGTTCGAAACCGCTACCGAAGCGTGTTCAGTGGCTTTGTATATCGATGGCGAAGTGTACGAACGTTTCGATGTCGTTCCGAAACAACACACCGCTTTGGCTCTGCCTTGGGCAGAACTATTGCTCGCACAGGCTGGGCTCAAAAAATCCGAACTGGATGCCATTGCAGTCGGTATTGGTCCGGGAGCGTTTACCGGGGTAAGACTCGCCGTTGCATTGGTGCAAGGCATTGCGTTGGCATTGGACAAACCGGTGCTGCCTGTTTCGACTTTGGCGGCTTTGGCGATGCAAGGAGCCGACATGAATCATGATCGGATCCTTGCTGCGATCGATGCCCGCATGGGCGAAATTTACTGCGCGGAGTTCCGTTTGAATTCCGCAGGACTCGTCGAAGCAATCAGCGAAGAAATCGTGATCGCTCCAGAAGCTTATCGATTTGAATCTAGTCAACAGATCGTGGGTGTCGGCACCGGGTTTTCCGCGAGCAACAATGCATTACAAGCCAATTTGGCATCGCAATTGATCGCTTGCCGCGCAGAGGCATTGCCGCACGCTGCCGATATCGCACGACTTGGGGCGCATGATTTCAAACTCGGAAAAGCGATTGCACCGGATATTCTCGAACCTGCCTATCTGCGCAATAAAGTCGCATTAACCTTGAAAGAGCAGGGCAAATCGTAGGAGCGACGGAAGTCGCGACTTCCGCCGCTCCTGCATCTTCAATTTTTAACTTTTCTTCTTGCCCCAAACCTGTTCAAGGCGATCATCGCGGCCGCAGCCATTGCGGTAGTAACGATAGCGAATCGGATTCTTGTTGTGATAATCCTGGTGATACTCTTCCGCCGGATAAAATGTGCTGGCTGCCGTTATTTCCGTCACGATCGGTTGCTTGAAGAATTTGCTGTCCTCGAGTGATTTCTTCGATGCTAGTGCCTGTTTCTTCTGGCTTTCGCTCGTGTAAAAAATCGCGCTGCGGTACTGGCTACCACTGTCGCAGAACTGGCGGTTCGGGGTAAGAGGATCAATGCTCAGCCAATAGACTTTCAACAGTTGCGCGTAACTTACTTTCTTCGGATTGAATTTCACTTCTACCGCTTCGGCATGCCCGGTGCCGCCGGCCGAGACTTCTTCGTAAGTAGGATTTTTCAATGAGCCGCCGGTGAAGCCGGACGTCGTTGAAATAACACCTGGCACCTTGTCGAAATCCGATTCGGTGCACCAGAAACAACCTCCGGCAAAGATCGCGGTTTCAACGTTCGCAGTCGATTTTGTCGGGCCGTCGAGGCTGACCAATACCGAAGCGATGGCGACACTCGATACAAAGCTTGCGGCAACCAGAATAACTGTCTTGGTAAAAATACTTTTCACGTTAAGTCCTCAGCGCAGGCAATTGATTGCCCTTCAAGATGAATTTCAGTGCCACGCCGTTATTACACCAGCGTTGCCCGGTCGGACGCGGACCATCGTCGAATACATGTCCCTGGTGTCCGCCGCAGCGCGCACAATGATATTCGGTGCGAGGCCAGATCAGTTTGTAATCGTTTTTGGTGTCGATGTGGTCGGTAATCGGATAAGTGAAACTCGGCCAACCGGTACCGCTGTCGAATTTCGCCTTGCTGCTGAACAAGGGCAGGTAGCAGGCAGCACAAATATACGTGCCTTCCCGGTGCTCTTTGTTCAACTCGCTTGAATTGGTGCGTTCGGTGTCTTCTTCAAACAGCACGGCATAGGCGGCGGCAGGCAATAGTTTTTTCCACTCGGCTTTGGGCTTCTTCAGCGGCGTGATGATCGTTTTGACCGGCGTGCTGGCGGCCAAGCCCGAGCCAGGGCGCAGCCATGCAAGCGCCGATACGGCAGCCAGGCTTTTCAAGATATTTCGACGAGTCATGTTTATCTCCTGTGGTATGCCCATTAGAGGCACGGGGATAGACAAAAGGTTCGCAGAGTTGAAGTGAAGATAGGGTGGTTTGCGGGTTATTCCGAAAGCAGCGCCACTTTCAGGTTCACTTCAACAAGATGACCGTCGCCAGGCCAAGGAATGCCAGGAAACCCATTACATCGGTCAGTGTCGTGAGGATAACGCCGCCCGCGAGCGCAGGGTCGAAGCCGGCACGCTTGATTGCCAAAGGTACCAACACGCCGCCAGCGGCGGCGGTGAGCAGGTTCAGCGTCAATGCTGTACCAATCACCAGTGACAGCATCGGGTCGCCAAACCAGACAAGCACGATCAGACCGAGTCCAACACCGAGGCAAAGCCCGTTGATCAATGCCACCGTCAGCTCTTTGCGGATCAGCACGCCAACGTTGGCTGCACCGATTTGGCCGAGTGCGAGACCGCGGATCATCAAGGCCAATACCTGTGTACCGGCATTGCCACCCATGCCTGCGACGATCGGCATCAAAACGGCGAGCGCCACGATCTGTTCAATCGTGCCGGCAAAACGTCCGACCACGCTTGAAGCGACAAACGCAGTGCATAGATTGACCGACAGCCAGATCAAGCGGCGTCGAAATGCACGTTTTACCGGCGAGAACAGGTCTTCGTCTTCGTCCAGACCCGCGGCACTCAATGCCTGGTGTTCGGCTTGTTCGCGAATGATGTCGACGACGTCATCGATGGTGATACGTCCGAGCAAAATATTGTTTTCGTCCACGACAGGCGCGGTAATCCAGTCGTAATCGGAGAACTGCGAAGCCACTTCATTGGCATCGGTGTTGACCGGAATCGCGGGCTGTTCGTCGTCGATCAATTCATTGATTGGTGTCAACGGATCGTGGGTCAGCAAAGCCGACACCGCCACGCGGCCAAGATATTGATGGCGACGCGACACCACGAACAGGTAATCGGTGTGTTCGGGTATTTCGCCACGCAACCGCAGATAACGCAGCACCACATCTACCGTGACATCGGTACGCACGGTGATGACATCGGGATTCATCAAACGGCCGGCAGAGTCGTACGGATACGACAGAGCCTGTTCGAGGCGTTCGCGATTTTCGCGATCCATTGATTTCAGAACTTCATCGATAACGGTATCGGGCAGGTCTTCGATAAGTTCCGCCAAATCGTCGAGATCGAGTGTTTCGGCCGCGGCCACGATTTCATCCGGATCCATGTCGGCGAGCAGAGATTCACGTACGTCTTCACCTACATGCACCAGCACTTCACCATCGTCTTCGGGATCGACCAGGCCCCAGACCACACCGCGTTTGGTGGCTGGCAGTGATTCGAGAAGATTGCCGATTTCAGCAGGCGACAACGAATTCACCAGACGACGCACGGGGCCCAAGCGGCCAGTATCGAGCGCGTCTGATAACAGACGCAGCTGACGTGCAGTTTTATCGTGGCGAATGGCTTCGGCCATGGGCGGCTCCCTGGTTGGCCCGCGTATTATCGGCTGATAAGGCCGATATGCCCAGTCTTTTGTTTTGTCGTTTTAGTGTGGGAGCCACTTGAGTGGCGATTGAATTTCAATGTTGCGACTTTATTTCAATATCCCATCAGACGCGAACCAGCTCCAGCAGAAAGCTTGAATCTAAATCACATCTCGGCAAAAAACTGTTGTACGACTTTCCACGTATCGTGTTCGTCTTCGCCATTCACTCTGACCTTGAGTACAGTGCCCGGGCCTGCCGCGAGCAACATCACGCCCATGATGCTTTTCGCATTCACTTCACGACCTTTACCGATCAGTGTCACCTGGCTTTTGAACGCGCCGAGTATCTGCACCAATTTCGCCGATGCATGTGCATGCAGGCCAGTGGGGTTTGTGATTGTGACTTCGTGTTCAAGCATGATCGATCACCACTCCGTTGCGTCCACCCGCAGCGGCTGTGCGGGCAAGTTCATCCAGGTCCTGTTCCGCATAATGCATTACTCGAAGCAACATTGGCAAAGATAGGCCGCTGACACGCCTTGTCGGGGTACCAAACTGGGCCAATTGGGCCGCAGTCTTGTCGGCAATGCCCCCGGGGCTGTCGACAAGAATCAGCACGCCGGCAGAATTATCGACCTTGCGAAAGGCGGCACTGGCCGAGACTAATTGGGCATTGCCATCGAGCCCATGTTGGATGTCGTGCGTGACGACGGTCAGTGCGTTGATGCCGTTGATATGTTGTGCGGCTTGTAAAACGGCGTTGCCGAAACCCGGGTGGGCGATAAGTAAAACGCCGACCGCCATTATTCAAGCTCTCGATGATAGGTCAGCACATTCTCGCGGCCGTTCTGGCGAAAATGCTGGGCCAGTTTTTCCGCCAGATACACCGAGCGATGTTTGCCGCCGGTGCAACCGAAAGCGACCGTGACATAGCTGCGGGTTTCCGATTCGAAACGCGGTAACCAGGTATCGAGGAAAACCGAAATCTGGTCGACGAATTCGAGAACCGTGGTTTGTTGTTCGAGAAAATCGCGAACCGTGGCATCGCGGCCCGAAAGCGGACGCAGTGCCGCCTCCCAATGCGGGTTAGGCAGGCAGCGTGCATCGAAAACGAAATCGGCATCGCCGGGGATGCCTCGCTTATAGGCAAACGATTCGAACAACAGCGAGACATGCCGCTTCGTATCCGATTCGAGTTCACTCAGCACGGCCTTGCGCAACTGATGCACATTCATATGGCTGGTATCGATGATGATATCGGCCAGCGCGCGTAACGGGCGCAGACGTTCGCGTTCCTGCGCGATCGCATCCGACAAGGCCAAACCTTCATGCGACAGCGGGTGGCGGCGACGGGTGTCGGAATAGCGTTTGATCAATGCTTCGTCGGCGGTGTCGAAATACACAAGCCGGTAATCGAAACCCAGCGCACCGACGGCGGCCAGCCATTCACCGATACGGCTTAAATCGGAACTGTGATTTCGTACATCGATGCTGACCGCGAGTCGCAGGTGCTGCTTGTCGTCGCGAGTGAGGTTCTTGACGAACTCCGGCAGCAATTCGGCCGGCAAATTATCCACGCAGTAATAATCGAGATCTTCCAGTGTGCGCAGCGCAATGCTTTTTCCGGAACCGGACATGCCGCTGACTACCGTCAATACAGGTTTGCTTGTATTCATTAGTGTCCACCGGCTTCGAGAAAAGCGGTATGTCTTGCGAGAAATGCAGCAGCCGGATCTTCACCTTTGCTGCGCAACAAGTGTAAGCGAACTGCGGCTTCGGTGAGAACTGCCAGGTTGCGGCCGGGAGCCACCGGCAGGTTGAATACCGGAACTCTCAAATCCAGTACCTGACGTGCATCGGTCTCGCCGGTGAGTCGCGCCATATGGTCAGCGCTGCTGTCGCTGACTTTCAGCAAATGCACGATCAAACGCAAATATTTATTTCGCTTGACGGCGGTATCGCCGAACATTTGCCGGATATTCATGAGTCCGAGGCCACGCACTTCCAACATGTCCTGCAACATTTCCGGACAAGTGCCGTCAAGAACATCGGGCGCGATCAGGGTGAATTCCGGAGCGTCATCGGCAACCAGGCGATGGCCACGCGAAATCAATTCCAGCGCCAATTCGCTTTTGCCGGCGCCGGCTTCGCCAGTGATTAAAACACCGATCGAATAAATTTCAATGAAAACACCGTGCAAACTCACGCGCGGTGCGAGCGAACGTGCGAGATGGTATTGCAGGTGATTGTGCAATTCATGCCCGCGTTTAGCCGACACCCACAATGGCGTGCCGGATTCTTCGCAGGCATTGCGCAAATCGGTCGGGCAACTCTGGTTCTGCGTGATGACCAGTGCCATCGGATTGAAGCCGGTGATTTTTTCCAGGGTTTCCCAACGCTGGCGTGCATCGAGTCCATCGAGCCATTGCAATTCCGAGGCACCGATAATCTGGATTTTGTTCGGATGGATGACGTTCAAATAACCGGCGAGCGAAGGCCGGCGCGATAGCGTTTCGTTACGTTCCAGTACGCGTTCGCCGCCACCGGGCGCGGCGAGCCATCGAAGGCTCAGCCGTTCCTGCAGTTGTTCGAATACTTCGCGGGTTGTAATGCGGTTTAGCATAAGAGGCGCTGCTTTGGTTTGATGCTTAGCTTGGCATTGCTACCGCTGACTGGCAATGCTTTTCCCGTTCCCGAGATACATTTGAGTGCGCATATAAAAAAACAAACCCCGAACATGTCGGGGTTTGTGTTGAGTCTGCATGATGGCTTAGCCGAAAGTTTCGGCACGTGCCTGGGAATCACCGCGATGATGGTTGGTCATTTTTTCTTTTTGCTTCAGCACGATGCGGTCGAGTTTATCGGCCAGCAAATCGATCGCGGCATACATGTCTGG
Source organism: Arenimonas sp. (assembly GCA_050737875.1). Lineage (GTDB taxonomy): Bacteria > Pseudomonadota > Gammaproteobacteria > Xanthomonadales > Xanthomonadaceae > Arenimonas. The sequence goes on from JBOHYG010000108.1 coordinate 115,160, forward strand.
CGCGATGGCGTCTGCAAAAAGGGTTTTTCCGGTGGTGTGAAGAGTGGCTTCGGCTTTGTGATCGAGTTTTTCTACCGAGAGGATCATGCGTGCATCTAGATGGTGTTCAAAGTGTTTCGACAGGCGTCCTATTTTCTCTTGTGCGTATTCGCGTAGGGCGGTGGTGACTTCAACTTGGTGGCCATTAATATCTAATTTCATTCCTTCCTCCTGTCGAGTAACAAGCAACTTAGCTTGCAAGGATTACACTACGCCAGAAAAGCGGGTTTGTGGAGAAGAATTTGTGAGAACTTGTCAATTTTTCGGATTTACAATCAATTCACGAAGTTTTAACTGACAGCGTTTATCCAAGGCGCTGGCGCTCGCTGGAAGGCCCTATATGAATGGCTTCTCGGTACTTGGCAACAGTCCTTCTGGCGACTGGAATACCCTCAGCCTTCAACAATTCAGCGAGTCTGGCATCACTGAGCGGGGAACGCGGGTTTTCAGCTTCAACGAGCTTGCGAATCATGGACTGTATCGCAGTGGCTGAAGTTCCGCCGCCGTCGCTATTGCTGATTCCGGAGCTGAAAAAATAACGAAACTCGAAGGTTCCGCGCGGCGTACGCAGAAATTTGCGGGTAGTGGCACGGGAAATGGTGGATTCATGCAAGCCAAGCTCTTCGGCGACTTCACGCAGCGTGAGCGGGCGCATGGCTTGCGGGCCGTGCTCCAGAAAGCCGCTTTGTTGTCGGATAATCGAACGGGCAACCCGCAATAGGGTGTCCGCACGGGAATCCAGGCTCTTGATCAGCCAGCGAGCTTCCTGCAATTGCCCGCGCAGATAGGAGTCGTCCTCGCGGCTGGCCTTGCCGATCAGGTTTTCGTAATGCTTATTGATCCCGATCCGGGGCTGGCTGCCCCGGGCATGGCTGACTTGCCATACCCCGTTGTGCTTGGTGGCTATGCAGTCCGGAGCGATGTAATCGGGTGCCTCGGAGCTAATCTGCAGGCCCGGCTTCGGATCCAGACTTTTCAGCAGGGTTACGGCTTCCTGCATTTCCGTGGCCGAGATTTTCAACTGCACGGCCAGCTTTTCCGACCCGAGTTTGGCCAATGCTTCCAAATGTTCGCAGGCGATTTTTTTCGCCAGGCATAAGCCGGGAGTGTCCTGGCTGAGTACCTGCAGCTGGATCGACAGGCAATTCGACAGGTTTCTGGCTCCTACGCCTACCGGGTCGAAGTGGTGAATCAAATGCAAAACAGTGTTGATTTCCTGCAGATCGGCATGCACTTCAGGCAGCAAGGTTTCCTGTATGGCTTCGGCGGATTCAAGTAAATAACCATCGCTGTTTATCGCTTCGATGATGACTTCGCCGATCGCGATGTCGCGCGCCGACAAATGGCTTAGCCGCAATTGCCAAAGCAGGTGTTGGCACAGATCCATCGGTACCGCGATACCGAATTCATTTTCATAGTCGTCATTCTTGCCGTTCGATACACGCGGCTCGTCATCCGACCAGTCGAAATTCTCGGTGTTTTCGATAACGTCGATTTCTGCGGCGTTATCGCTGTTCTCATGGGTCTCGACCGTCTCGCCGATTTCGGCCGGCTTTTCCATCACGATTTCGGTCGTTATTTCTTCGCCATCGATGGCGATGTCGTCGATCGCTTCGAGCAAGGGATTGCTTTCGATAGCTTCGGAAATTTCGGTTTCCAGTTCGACGCTTGAAAGCTGCAATAAACGGATCGCCTGGCGCAGCTGCGGCGTCAAGGTGAGCGACTGGGTTTGTCGAATTTGCAGACTCGGTTTCATCATGCACAGTTAAACATAAGCTGTGTCTTTGCGGGAGGCATCCGCCAACATATTACAGCCTGAACGTATCACCCAAATACACGCGGCGGACGTCCGGATTTTCCAGGATAGCCTCTGGCGAGCCTTGTGTGAGCACGCTGCCGGCATTCAGGATGTAGGCGCGGTCGCAAATGCCGAGTGTTTCACGGACGTTGTGGTCGGTGATCAATACACCGATACCGCGCTGTTTCAGATGCATGACGATTTTTTGAATCTCGGCTACCGAAATGGGGTCCACGCCGGCGAAGGGTTCGTCCAATAAAATCATGCGCGGATTTGCGGCCAGCGAACGGGCAATTTCTACGCGTCGGCGTTCACCGCCCGACAAGCTGGCGCCGAGCTGTTTTGCAACATGCGTGACATGCAATTCATCCAGCAGGCTTTCCTGCTCTTTTTTCCTGTCGGCAGTGCTTAGCTCTTTGCGAAGCTCCAGAACCGCCATGATGTTTTCGGCCACCGTCATCTTGCGAAAAACCGAGGCTTCCTGCGGCAGGTAACCGATACCCAGGCGAGCACGTTCGTGCATGGGCATGGCGGTGATATTGCGATCGTTGAAATAAATCTCGCCGGCATCGGCGGGCACCAGGCCCACGATCATGTAGAAACACGTCGTTTTCCCGGCACCATTTGGACCGAGCAGTCCCACGACTTCGCCCGGATGTAAATCCAGTCCGAAATCATGTACGACTTCGCGCGATTTGTAGCGCTTGCGCAGACCCTTTGCGTGCAGCATTAGGGCTTGGCTTCTACTGGAGCTTTATTCTTGGGCATGATGCGCATGGAAACGCGATTGCCATCGCCGCCGCCGTTCAGACGGCCGGTTTTGAGGTCGTATTTGACGTTTTCGCCGCGCATCGAGCCGCGAGGTTGGTCAATGATCACGTTGCCGTTGAGCAGAATCAAATCCGAGCTCAGGGTATAGACGATCGTGGCGGCCTGGGCGTTCATCGGTTCGCCGTTGTCATTGACTTGTTTCATCACTACCGGGTTTCCGGTCAATGTCACTTTGTCGATATCGCCATCGCGACGGTGGATGATTGCGCGATCGGCTTTGATCTGCAGTGTGCCCTGCGTGATGATCACATTGCCGTTCAAGGTCGAATCGCTATTGTCTTCCATGACGGCGTCGGTGTTGTCGGCCTGGACGTCCATCGGCTGGTTGCGATCAGTTGATTTGCCAGACGCAATCGGAGACAGCGACAACGAGGCAGCGAGTAGGGTGAGGCTAACGGCGAGCAGGCGCATATCGTCCTTTGACATCGGCTAAAAGTTGAAAACGTTTGGCTTGCATATCCACCTGCAAGCCGTGCCCCTGAAGTATAGAGTCGGCGCGGGTAATGGTCACGACATCGTTGCTATGGGCGGTATTTTTCTTCGGAAAAATGGTCAGTTGGTCAGTACTGAAGCGTGTTTGCTGGCCTTTGGCGGTTTTTGGCCCGACCATTTCGACCTTGTCGAGCAAGCGGACTTCTTCCGCTTTCGGCCCGACCCAGGCGTTGCCTGATTCGGCGCGCCACAAGCCGCCATTATTGTCCGGGAAACTGAATTTCGGGGTCAGGATGGAAAGCGTCTTGCCTTTTGGGTCGCGTTCCAGATAAGGCGATTTCAGCGTGAACGCTTCCTTGCCTTTTTCGTCCAGCGTGGTCATTTCGAAGTTATGCAAAACATAATCGGAGCGGGCCGGGCCTTCGGCTTTGATGTTCGGCTTCGAGCGCAAATTCCAGACGAGAATGCTGGTAATTACCGCCAACGCAAAAATCAGGATGGTCCAGAGTTGGCGCGTCATGCGATCACGCCCCATCTTTTGAGGATGGCCGGCATCAGGTCCTGCGATTCAAGGATCAAATCGCAGAGTGCGCGTGCCGCACCTTCGCCTGAATTTTTCGGTGCAATCCAGTCGGCATGATCGAACATCCAGGCGTGTGCATTCGCCGGTATGCAGGCCAACGCACAAAGTTTCATCGCCGCCAGGTCCGGGACGTCATCGCCCATGAACGCCACTTGCTCGGTCGTGATGCCCAATTGCTTGCACAGGTCTTGCAAGCAGGCCGCTTTATCTTTCACGCCAATGAAAACATGCGAGAGTCGCAAGTCGCGCGCGCGTGCTTTTGCCGATTCGCTGGCACGTGCGGTAATGAAAGCGACCGCGATGCCGTTGTCTTCGAGCAGGCGCAAACCCTGGCCGTCATGCACGTTGAATGCTTTACTTTCGCGGCCATCGCCGTCGAAATACAAACGGCCATCGGTCAACGTACCGTCGACATCGAAGCAGACCAGCCGAATCTTTTTGGCGCGGGACTGTAATTCCGTGATATCCAGGGCCATCACTTACACCACGCGTGCACGAAGCAAATCGTGGATGTTCAGGGCGCCGACGACATGCTTTTCCGCATCGACGACGACAAGTGCACTGATTTTGTGTTGCTCCATCAGGTGTGCCGCTTCAACTGCGAGTGCATCCGGGGCGATGGTTTTTGGTGAGTGCGCCATCAATTGAGCCACCGGCGTGTTGCGCAAATCCACTTGCGCATCATCCAGTGCACGGCGTAAATCGCCGTCGGTGAAAACGCCCAACAAACGATCTTCGGCATCGACGATCGCGGTCATGCCCAAACGCTTGCGGCTCATTTCGACCAGTGCTTCGCTGGCCGTCGCATGGATGCCAACGCGTGGCACTTCGCTGCCAGCATGCATGATGTCGCTGATATGCAGCAGCAAACGGCGACCCAAGGCGCCGGCCGGATGCGAGCGGGCAAAATCATCGGCGGTAAAACCACGGGCTTCCAGCAGGCTGACGGCGAGGGCATCGCCCATCACCAAGGCTGCGGTCGTACTTGAGGTCGGCGCAAGGCCAAGTGGACAGGCTTCTTCCGGCACGCTGACATCTAGATGTACATCGGCTTCATTCGCCAGGCTCGAGCCCGGTCTGCCGGTCAGGCTGATCAGCACGTTACCCTGGCGTTTCAAGACCGGAACGATGGTCAGCAATTCTTCGGTCTCACCGGAATTCGACAATGCCAGTACCACATCGGCATCGGTAATCATGCCCAAATCGCCATGGCTGGCTTCACCGGGGTGTACGAAAAACGCCGGAGTGCCGGTCGATGCGAGTGTGGCGGCGATCTTGGTTGCGATATGGCCGGACTTGCCCATGCCGGTGCAGATGACGCGACCCTTGCATGCGAGCAACAAGCGGCAAGCCTGGGCGAATTCGGCGCCGATCCGGGCCTGAACAGCCTGCAATGCCTGAATTTCAACCGAGAGCACGCGATGACCACTTTGGATCAGCGAGGCATCGGTCAGCGCTTCGTTCTTCAGATTAGCGTTCATCAAAGCAGGGTTGGCGGTATCATGTGCGTCTATTGTAAGCCAAGCACCCGTTAAAGCCCCGTTTTTTCATAAGCAGCCTATGAACGCCCAACATATTCAAGACTTAATCCATGCCGGTATGCCCGGCGCGCAAGCTCAGGTATTGGGCGAAGATGGCGTCCATTTCGAGGCCGTCGTCATTTCGGAGGCTTTCCAGGGCAAATTGCCGCTGGCCAGGCACCGCATGGTCTACGCCACGTTGGGAACCTTGATGGGTGGAGAAATCCACGCATTGGCGCTTCGCACACTCACCCCGCAAGAAGCCCAGGCTTCTGCTTAATTCCGGGAAGCGCAAGCTTCCAAAAAAATATTACCGAAGAAGAAAAAATCACATGGCAAAAATTATTGTTACCGGCGGCGAAGTATTGAATGGCGAAGTGCAAATTTCCGGCGCCAAGAACGCCGTGCTGCCGATTTTGTGTGCAACGCTGTTAGCCGATAGACCGATCTCGATCGGCAATGTGCCGCATCTGCATGACGTGACCACCACGGTCGGTTTGCTGGGCGCTTTGGGTGCTCAATTGAGCATCGACGAGAAACTCACGATCACCGTTGATCCGACCCATCCGATCAATACCGTGGCGCCCTACGAATTGGTGAAAACCATGCGCGCTTCGATTCTGGTGCTCGGTCCGTTGCTGGCGAAATACGGCCATGCCGAAGTATCGCTGCCGGGCGGTTGCGCGATTGGTTCGCGTCCGGTCGAACAACATATTCGCGGCTTGATCGCGCTAGGTGCTGATGTCGTGGTTGAAAACGGTTTCGTGAAAGCAAAATGCGATCGTTTGAAAGGCGGTCGTTATGTATTCGATATGGTCACGGTGACCGGCACGGAAAACGTATTAAGCGCGGCCGTATTGGCGAAAGGCACCACTGTGCTGGAAAACTGTGCCGAAGAACCCGAGGTCGTCGATTTGGCGAATTGCCTGATTGCGATGGGTGCAAAGATTGAAGGCGTCGGCACCACCAAAATGATTATCGAAGGCGTCGATAGTCTGCGTGGTTGCCATTACGACGTGATGCCGGACCGTATCGAAACCGGTACTTTCCTGATTGCCGGTGCGATGACCGGTGGCCGCGTGATATGCAAAAAAACCCGCGCAGGCATTCTCGATGTCGTTTTGCAGAAACTGGAAGATGCCGGTGCCGAAATCACCACCGGGGCCGATTTCATCGAATTGAATATGCGTGGCAAGCGTCCGAAAGCCGTTAGCCTGACCACCGCGCCATATCCGGCGTTCCCGACCGACATGCAGGCGCAATTCGCGGCGATGAATTGCATGGCTGAAGGCGTGGGTGTGATCAAGGAAACCATTTTCGAAAACCGTTTCATGCACATGAATGAATTGATGCGTCTCGGTGCCGATATCCAGATCGATGGTCACACCGCGATTATCCGCGGTGTCGAAACCCTGACCGGCGCACCGATCATGGCAACCGACCTGCGTGCCTCGGCTTCATTGGTGCTCGCTGGTTTGGTCGCGAAAGGCGAAACCGTGATCGACCGGATTTATCACATTGATCGTGGCTATGAAAACATCGAGGAAAAACTTGGCGGCCTGGGCGCCAAGATTCGTCGCGTGCCGGGTTGAGTGGAAGTATTTGGTGCAATAAAAAAGGCAGCCTTCGCTGCCTTTTTTATGTTCGAAAAATTTTATCTAAGCGAGGTAATCTGCATTTGAATCACATCGCCATCGGCTTCTTTTTGTTCGATGCGCAATGGTACAAATTGCTTGTCTGTGCCGAGCCATAGCGTCGTGACGCGGCCATTGGAAGTCTCGCGGATGCGTTGCACTTTCACGCTGTTCAGCGAACCAAGTGCGGTCTGCATTTTTTCGTTGCCGATCACCCGGTAAAGATGGGTTTGCAATTCATCGCGATCGGCGACCGAATAAAGCAAGTCACCGCGTTTGCCTTCGGATAAATCCTGCATCACCGCGACGGTTACCGCATGGCGGTCGAGCACGCCGGCCTCGTATTTCAGGACGTAGATTTTATCCTTGTCCTGGCTGTCGATCAGTTTGGCTTGCGGATTTACCTTGACACTGCGCTGTTTGTTTTTCCAGCCGGCTTTCTGGTTGAAACTATAGTCAATCGTTTCCGGCCTGCCTTCGTTCCAGCGCAATACCGAACGTTCGTCGATTTCAACACCGGCGATCGCGGCGATGCCAGTGCCGGTGGTGTTCGACGTCAGTACCCAGCGACCGTTGCCGATCATCGAAAGACTGACAGTCGCATTGCCCAGCGCACTGCCATTGCGGGAAACCACGTAAGTCGCCGTGTAGGCTTTTGGTTTGAAAACCGCAGGAGTATTGGTTTGCGGCAACGAGACCACGGCCAGCGAAACGCCCGGCAATAAAAATGCAAACATCAACAACAAGTTTTTCATGTGGCTTCCTGCAGGATGTCCTGATCGTTCAACTGTAAAGCTTTCTCGGGCGGCGATTGTAAATTTATCCGTTGTTGCTCGAGCGCGACAATCGTCTGCACCAGCAGAGCATGCTCGCGGGCCAGCACGCGTTGCTCAAGAACTTCGTCGGTGTCATCTGGCAGCACATCAACTTGTACCCGGGCCAAAACTGGGCCGGCATCCAGCTCCGGAATGACGCTATGCACACTGGCGCCGTGCGCGGTTTCACCGGCTTCCAGCGCGCGTGCGTGGGTGCGCAGCCCTGGAAATTTTGGCAGGAGTGAAGGGTGGATATTGATCATGCGGTTTTGGACTTTTTGCACCGAGTTGGCGGAAATGAGACGCAAATATCCGGCACAAACGATGAGATCAGGCTGAACGGCTTCGATCAGGCTGAATAAATGTTCATCGAAAGCTTCGCGCGAGCTGAATTCGGCGGGTTTGATTGCATCGAAATAAATGCCTTGTTCCCTGGCAAAAGCGATGGCGCCGGACATCGGTTTGTCGGAAAACACGCCGACTATGCGCGATTTCAAATGGCCATTCAGGCAAGCTGTATGGATGGCCCGCAAATTACTGCCGCGACCCGATGCAAGCACGGCAATTCGGAATGATTTTTGGTTTGTCGAAGTCATTTATTTCTTGAAAAACGGAATCGTCAGTGCGGCACCAAGTGTCGCCAAAAGCATATCCATATGCGCATCCCAGACATCGCCTTGCTGGCCGTTATAGGCTTCCGCCTGTTCCGGTGACATGAACAGCGCGATTGCCCATTCGGCCCATTCATAAGCCACGCTGCTTGCGATGATCAGCAACAAGCCGATCGCCAATGCCGCCCGCATGCTGATGTTCTTTTGTATGCGAAAGAAATTCGCGACCGCCGGCATGAAACAGACGCCATAAAGAAAATGGATCAATCGATCGAAATGATTGCGTTCGAATCCAAGCGCCTGCTGTGGCGACCAATTGAATGCCGACTTGAACCAGGCGTCGTAGGGTACGTTGGAATACAACCAGCGTGCAGCAACGCAATGAACGGCAATCAGAAAACAAATCGCGAAAAAATCCAGATTCTTCATCGAATATTTTTTCGTATGCCATACCAGCCAAATGAGTCCGACGACCGTCAACGAGCTATGCAGTGCCTGGTCGGTAGGCCAGCGTGGATCAATCCAGCTAATGAAAAAAACCGCCACTACAAACAGCAGTGACAGTTTTTTGATTGGATTGAGTGTCACGCCTTATTCCGAGATGTGCGTACGTTCGCCGCCGCTGGCTTTCACGACCGAGCCAATCGTCCAGTGATCCAGACCATGCGCTTTCAATCCAGAGCCGACAGTGTCGACATCTTTTGCATCGATCACCAGCACGAAGCCAATGCCGCAGTTGAAGGTGCGCCACATTTCGTTGTTCGGAACCTGGCCTTCTTTCTGCAGCCACTGGAATACCGGTGGTAATGGCCAGCTGCTGGCCTTGATTTCCAGTCCGAGGCCGTCGGGAATTACGCGGATGATGTTTTCCGACAAGCCGCCGCCGGTGATATGCGCCATCGCGTGAATCGCGTTGTCTTTCAACATTGCCAAAATCGGTTTGACGTAAATGCGGGTAGGCGCCATCAATGCGTCGATCAATTTTTCACCACCGATATCCAGGTCGGCGGGGCGACCGGCGCGATCGTAAATTTTCCGGATCAGCGAGTAACCATTCGAATGCGGGCCGCTGCTGGCGATACCAATCAGCACATCGCCTTCGCGTACGGCATTGCCATCGAGAAGTTCGGATTTTTCAACCGCACCAACGGTGAAGCCGGCGAGATCGTATTCGCCTGGCGGATACATGTCAGGCATTTCCGCGGTTTCGCCGCCAATCAACGCACAGCCAGCCAATTCGCAGCCTTTTGCAATGCCGCCGACCACCGATACCGTGGTATCGACATGCAATTTGCCGGTCGCGAAATAATCCAGGAAGAACAAAGGTTCTGCGCCCTGGACCAGTACGTCGTTCACGCACATGCCGACCAAATCGATACCGATAGTGTCGTGGCGGTTTAGTTGTTGTGCCAGCTTCAGTTTGGTGCCCACGCCATCGGTGCCCGATACCAACACCGGCTCGCGATATTTGCCCGACAGGTTGAATAGCGCGCCAAAACCACCAAGACCGCCCATCACTTCAGGCCGGAAGGTGCGTTTCACCAAAGGTTTGATGCGTTCAACCACTTCATTTCCGGCATCGATATCAACGCCGGCGTCACGATAAGTAAGGGGAGTTTGGGCAGTCACGGGAATAAATTCGCTGGGAAAGTGCCTATTCTAACAGCGCACCGTTGGACGTGCCCTGCCTGCTTGCGGCAACATGTAGCCATGAAAAAGACCCCCAAAGCCCAAATAGCCTTCATTTCCCTGATATTCGCGGCAGTTTTCGGCGCATCAGCCATCGCACAAACCGCAAGCAGCCCGACCAAACCCAAGCCTGTCGCTTCGACCGCCGGCAAGGGCGTGGTATCCGATGCGCTCAATGCGACCGACCCGACCAAGCCGGCAGCCAAGCCGAAACCGGTACGCGACCAGGCCTTGTACCGGGGCGAGGCCGTGATGGATACGCTGGGCGACAATGCGAAACGCGTTGCGACCGCGCAGGCGCTTGGTCAGGTGATCGTCAAGCTGACCGGCAATCCAGCTGCTGTCGGTAATGTCGTCATCAGGCGCGCAATGCCGACCGCCAGCAGCCTGGTTGCGGATACCAGCACCCGGCAAGACGGTGATTCGGCCAGTGGCATGCCGGTGTTCAAGAACGTATTGGTGGTGAGCTTCGATCCAGAAGCGGTCGATGCATTGATTGGCGCAGCCGGTTTGAAATACTGGACCGGTGCCCGGCCACGTCCGATTTTATGGCTGGTGATTGACGATGGCCGTGGCCCGCGCTTGGTGACGTCGCAGCAATTGTCGGTAGTTAAACCTTTGGCTATGCGCGGTCTTGATCGCGGTATGCGCTTTCTGCTGCCAAACGGAAACAGCGTCGAACAAGCGGCGGTAAATTCCATCTGGAATTTGAATGCTGCGGCAGTGCAGCCGCTGACCGCGCGTTATCAAAACAATACGCAAGTGATCGGCAAGGTGTACCGCTCCGTCAGCGGCTGGTCGGCACAGTGGGTGATGACGCAAGACGGCGTCGAAGTTGCACGTTGGGTCGATACCAAGGCCGATCCGCGCCAGGTGATTGCATCGGGTGCCGATGGCGCCGCCGATGCTATCGCCAAGCGTGATTCGGTATATCTGAATACCGGCGTGGCGGGCAAATACCGCATCGATGTTGTTGGCGTGAACGACAGTCAGGATTTCATCCGCCTGATGGGTTATCTGCAGCAACTGGCAATCGTCAGGCGTGTGCAGGTGATTCAGGCAACACCGGAATTATTGCGACTCGAGCTCGACATGAATGCCGGCATCAGGGGATTCCGCACGATGATCGGATCGGGCAGCACTCTGCGTAGTGCTGAAGCTGAAATCCCGTCCGCCGATGCCAGCGACGATGCCGAACCGGTAGTTGAAACAATATCAGTGCCGCGTTTTGTCCTGCAATAACACAGGCTGATGAATCCAAAGCAGATACCCAATGCCATCACCATCGCGCGAATGGTGGCGGCATTGCCACTGTTGTATTACCTCGTCGAAGGGAATTCGAAAGTCGCTTTCTGGATTGCGATATTCGCGGGTTTTAGTGATTCACTCGACGGTTATCTGGCGAAAAAATTTGATTGGCGCACCGCGCTGGGCGGCTTGCTGGATCCCATCGCCGATAAATTAATGCTCTGCGTTTGTTTTGTCGGTTTGGCCTGGCAGCATTCGATACCGCTCTGGCTCTGTGTTTTGGTATTGGGCAGGGATGCGGTAATCGTTACCGGCGCCTGGGTGTGGTGGAAAACCATCGGGCCATTCAAGCCGATGCCAAGTTGGATCAGCAAGCTCACGACATTTTTTCAGATTGTCTATGTCGGGTTGCTTCTCGCGAACCTGGCATTTGGCTTTGTGCCGGATCTCTTGTTGAGCTTGTTACTATGGCTGGTGGTAGGTTTCACGATCGCCAGCGGTTTGGATTATTTTATTCGTTACGGCAGCCGTGCCTTGCGTGCCTGGAGAAAACAATGACAGATAACACGTGGTTACGTGATCAACGCCGTTGGCGCTGGTTGGCATTGCTGGTGCTGGCCGGTGGTTTGATTTGGCTGCTTTCGCCGATTCTCACGCCATTCGTGCTGTCGGCCTTGTTGGCCTGGCTCGGAAATCCGTTGGTGGTGCGTCTTGAAAAAGCCGGACGTTCACGCAACACCTCCGTGATTATCGTTTTCGTATTGATGAGTTTGATACTCGCGCTGATCCTGGTGCTGCTGATTCCCTTGCTGGAAGGACAAATCCGCGAATTGATTTTATGGTTGCCGCGTTTGGCCGAGTGGACAACCGGAACGGTGATTCCATGGCTTGAAACACGTTTCAACATTTCGTTGCAACAATATGTTGACCCGATGGCGATCGTGAATTTAATCAAAGGCCACTGGAAGCAAGCCGGCGGTGTTGCCGCTACCGTATTGGGCGGCATTTCCAAATCCGGTCTGGCGATTCTCGGCTGGATCGCAACGATCAGTTTGATTCCGGTCGTCACCTATTATTTTTTGCGCGATTGGCAAAACATGCTGGCGCGTTTGCAATCGCTGATACCTCGGCCGATTGAACCGACTTTCATGAGACTGGCACGCGAGTCAGATACCGTGCTGGGCAGTTTCATGCGTGGCCAAATCAGCGTGATGCTGGCGCTTGGTAGCATCTATGCTCTTGGTTTGTGGGTTGTCGGGGTAGAGTTTGGTTTCCTGATCGGTTTTATTGCCGGCCTGGTCAGCTTCGTGCCGTATCTCGGTGCGTTTGTCGGTATTTCTGCAGCCTTGATTGCCGCGCTGGTGCAGGGCATGGACCCGATGCATCTCGGTTTGGTCGTTGCGGTATTCATGATTGGCCAGACGCTGGAAAGTTTTATCCTGACGCCATGGTTGGTCGGCGACAGTATCGGTTTGCATCCGGTTGCCGTGATATTTTCGATTATGGCCGGCGGACAGTTGTTCGGCTTTTTGGGAGTGTTGCTTGCGCTACCGGTAGCCGCCGTCGTGATGGTGTTGTTGCGTTACGCACATGAACAATACAGGGCCAGTAATTTGTATGGTGAGGAAAAACCGGTGATCGTGACGTCAGGGAATGAAGCTCTGGCAGTTAATCCGAATCCGGAAAATCCAAACGCCGGGATTGATGTGTGAGTCCGCAGATTCCGCTTAGCTTGAAGTTTTCGAATGATCAGGGTTTCGACGGTTTTGTCGGCAGTCCGGACAGCGTCGCTGCGTTGCAGGCGATTGCCAGCGGCGAATCAGCAGAATGGCTGTATCTATCCGGTCCAGCTGGTAGCGGTAAAAGCCATTTGTTATTGGCGACCTGTGCCGCTGCGCAGAAGCAAGAGCGTCGGGCTTTGTATTTTCCATTGACGGTATTTGCAGGTCGTTTGCAGGATGTATTGCCGGACCAGGAAAATGCCGATGTCGTTTGTCTCGACGGCCTGGAACATTGTGCCGGTCATCAGGAAGACGAAGTCGCGTTATTCCATTTCCACAATCGTGCCAGGGCTGCCGGTGCAACCGTCATTTACGCCGCGCGCAATGCACCGCATGGTTTGTCATTGTCGTTGCCGGATTTGCAGTCACGTCTTGGACAATGCACTCGCCTGAATCTGGAAAATCTGGATGACGATGGCCGACGCGAAGTTTTATTGCACCGTGCTTTGCAACGCGGCCTGGAGCTCGACGATGTCGTGCTCGACTATATGTTCAAACGCGTTGGCCGCGATTTGCTGACGCTGACGACATTGCTCGACAAACTCGATCGCGAAAGCCTGGCGGCACAACGAAAAATCACAGTGCCGTTTTTGCGGAAGTTGCTGGAAAGAAATTAGCGTTTCAAATCACTAACTCAACAAGCCCTTGCGCACGGCATAACGAACTACATCGGCGGTGTTGCGGGCTTTCAGTTTTTCCAGTACGTGCGCACGGTGGTTTTCGGCGGTCTTCACGCTGATGTCGAGTTTGCGGGCTATTTCCTTGCTGGTCTGTCCTTCAACAATCAGATGGAACACTTCGCGTTCGCGTGTGGTCAGGCGGCCGTACGGGTCTTCAAGGTCGGGACTGGGTTGATGCACTTGTTCGGCAAGAACGCGTGCGGCATTGGCACCGAAATGCCCACGACCGGCATGCAGATCGCGCACAGCCTGGATCAGTTCACTCGAAGCACTGTCTTTCAGCAGATAACCCGAAGCGCCGGCACGCACCACATGAAGAACGTATTCGTCTTCTTCGTGCATGGTCAAAACCAGCGTGCGTGTAGCAGGTAATTCGGTGTGTAGTCTGCGTACGACTTCGACGCCGTTCAGATGGGGCATCGAGATATCGATGATCGCAACGTCGGGTTTGAGCAGCAGTGCTTTCTCCACGGCAGCTATACCATCGGCGGCCTCGGCTACCACTTGGCAGACGCCACTGGCATTGAGCAAATTGACCAGGCTTTCGCGGACCAGGGTGTGGTCGTCGGCAATCAGGACGCGAATATTGCTCATGTGGTGCTGCTGTCCCCGGTGTTGGTGAATGGAAAGCTGGCGCGCAGCCAGGTACCGGTATCGGTGCCTGATTCTATCTGCAACAGCCCGCCATAAAGTTGTGCGCGTTCGCGCATTCCGACCAGGCCGGCGCTGCGGCCTTCGCTGGCATTGTTCGCGGCAATGCCGGTGTCGAAACCTACACCATTGTCCCAGATCGTCAGTAACACGCGATTGGTGCGCTGTTCCACTCGCAATAGTACTTCCGAGGCCTGCGCATGCCGCACCACATTCGCCAACGCTTCCTGCGAAATGCGAAACAGCAGGGTTTGCAAATCAGTATCGAGTTTTGGCAATGACTGCAGATCCAGTTCGATACGTGGCCCCTTATGGTTTTCAACACTTCGACAAAGCCATTGCAAGGCAGCAGCAAGACCGAGGTCATCGAGAATCTGTGGTCGCAATAATCGTGAAAGTTGTCGGGTGTCTTCCAAAGTCTGCGCGCAAAGATCGATGCTGGCCAACAGGCGATCGTGCAGGGCAGATTGCTCGGGTGAAAGTTGCGACGCGATCATCGACATTTGGTGCTTAAGCGCCGTCAGGTTCTGGCCAATGCCGTCGTGCAGTTCGCGCGCGATGCGGCGACGCTCGTCTTCCTGTACGCGATATACCGAACGGGCGAGCCGCTGGAATTCGCTTTGGTTGTTTTCCAGACGTTCGAGCAGCCCGAGGTATTGGCTGCGTAAAGTAGCCAAGGCTGCAGCAGTATCCAGGCTGGCATCATTGGTCATTACCGCTTTCCTTGAAGGCGAGTACTTGCGGATCGGCATCGAAACCGGCCTGCAGGTTCCCCGGCAGTTCGCGACGCAGATGTTCCAATGCCGTTTGTGCTTTTGTACGTGCTTTGGCAGCTTCGGCTTTATCGCCGAAGCGGCTCAATGCCTGCGCGCCGAGGCTATGCAATTTGAAAGCGACTTGTGAATCGGCATGTTTAACCAAAGCAGCTTCCGCTTCGCGATAGCGTTTTATCGCGGCCAGTGTATTGCCGAGCGCGAGCTGCTCATTGATGCTTTGCTCGAGCCATTCAAGTCGCAAGGGAAGATTGCCGAGTTTTTCCGTTTCGGCATCGAGTGCCTGTTCGACGCTGTCGTTTTCGTAAAGTGCCGCACGCAGTTTCAATGCCTGCACACCGGAGGCCATTGCTGCCGACAGCGCTTCACCAGTTGCTTTTTTTGCCGCAGCATCATTGTGTCGACGACGCGCATGATCGACACGCAGCAAGGCCGCGAATGCACGTTGTTCATCCGAAGCTTCCTTCAGCATGGGCTCGAGTTTCTGCAGCAATTTCTCGAATTCGCCGATCGCATTGGAGGCCAGCAGGATCCGACCATGCAAGAGTTCGGCATCGATCAGACCGCGTTGGTCTTCGCGTTCGGCAAACAAGGTACGGGCACGATCGAGTTGTTCGAGTGATTTGCCGATTCTGCCCTCGAGCAATTCCAGTTCTGCCAGGTAGTAACGGCTGACGGCAGTTTCTTCGACCATTTGCTGGCGTTCTGCACTGTTGAGCGAAGCGGTCAGCAATCGACGTGCTTCCTGCCAACGACCGCGGGCAATTTCCAGCATGCCGAGATTTTGCTGGGCCCGCACGATGCCACTCGGGTCTAACAGTTTTTCATATGCGGTCTGTGCCTGCTGCCAGAACACCTGCGCGCTGGCGTAATCACCCAATTGATATTGTGCGAAGCCGATATTGTTCAAGCTTTCGGCAGCACCTTCGGCGTCTTCTGCCTGCTCGCGGTTTTGCAGTGTGCGCCGAAATGCCGCCAGCGCTGCAACGAAATCACCACGCTCTTCGGCGAGTAGACCCAGTTCGTTGTCGACCGCATTCAGCCCATCGTTATCACCCAGACTCTCGAATAAGCTGCGGGCTTCCTGCAGTTGCGATTGTGCATCGTCGTAATGGCCTTGAATCATGGCCAGCTGCGCAAGATTGCGCAAACTGCTGGCGACACCGCGCTTGTCGCCCAGCGAACGGCGTAGTTCCACGGCCTTGCGGTATTGCTCCTGCGCATCATCGGTTTGCCCGAGCCTTGAATAGGCGACGCCGAGTGCATTGACGGTTTCGGCTTCACCGAACGGGTTTCTACCGCGTTTATAGAGCACCAGCGCATGCACCAGATAATCGTCTACCGCAGGACGCATCTCGCCGTGCATGATGGAATTCTTGCCGAGCAGAAACCAGGCGCGTGGATCGTTTTCATCGCGAGAAAGCAGGCGACGAAGACTGGCAATGGCGGCAACCTGATCGCCGCTTTGCCCTTGGAGAAATGCCAGTCGCAACAAGGCATCGAGGTCGTCAGGATTTTTTTGTACCCGTGCTTGTTGCGAGGCCAGCAGCGACTTGGCATCGCCATCGGCCAGTGATTTTGCCTGCAGAAAATCCGTGCGCAGTCGATCCGGCAACGGCAACTTCAAACCTTGTTCGCCGGCATTGAATGCTTCATCTGCCTTGCCGGCAAGCTGGGCAACTTGCGATTTCATGAGCCAGGCGCTTGCAAACCCGGGTTCCTGCGTCGTTGCTTCGGTCAATTTTTGCAGCGATAAATCCAGACGACCATTGCGACGTTCACGGATGCCTTCGCCGAATATTGCAAGAGTCGTGATGCGTGACGGCAGCAAATCGATCTTGACTGCCGCATTTTGTTGCAAGCTTTGTACATTGCTGCGTGTGAATTCACGTGCAGCAAGCAACATATCCTTATTCGAACTTGCCGTGAGTTTGCTATCGGTATGACCCGGCACATGCAATGTCGCCATGAATTGATAGGCATCGTTGACGCGTTCGATTCTAGGACGAAGAATTCGCGTGGCAGGTAAAATTTTCAACAAGGATTTGGAGTCGATTTCGGAAATGCGACTATCTGCAGCCCCTAGTTGTGCAACGGCCTGGTCAGCGCGCTCGCCATCGACGACAACCACATCGGTACTGGCTGCAATGCTTTGCCGGAACGTTTCCGAATAACCCAGCAATGCGGCATTGATCGAGCTGTCACCGGTCGCATTCTCGATCGACAACACCAGCAGGCGATCCGGCGGTGGAACTGCCGGTGTCGACGTCGGCATGTATTTCCATGCCAGCAAACCGACGGTTGCTATCAAAGCGAGGGCACCGGCGGCGATAAACGTGCGTCGGCCCGGACGAAAATCGCGTGGAACTTCGCGGGTGTCAATCGCCTGTACGACAGCGTCTGCCGTTTGCAGACGATGTGAGGGCTGGGTGCGAAGCAATCGATCCAGCAGGCGTTCGACCCAGGCCGGAACATCGCTGCGCAATTTGCGAATCGGTGGCGGCGGCCCAAGCAAACGTTGCGTCAGCGATTCCGCCGAAGTGCCACCGGAAAACGCCGGTTTGCCCGATAGCATTTCGTACAGCAGCAAACCGAGTGCATACAGATCGCTGCGACCATCGACGGCTTCGGCGC
Organism: Arenimonas sp.; assembly: GCA_050737875.1. Lineage (GTDB taxonomy): Bacteria > Pseudomonadota > Gammaproteobacteria > Xanthomonadales > Xanthomonadaceae > Arenimonas. The sequence goes on from JBOHYG010000108.1 coordinate 132,879, forward strand.
GTGCTTGTTCCGGCGACAGATAATCCGGCGTGCCGATAACACTACCGGTTCGGGTCAGGCCGCTGGTGCCGAGCGAACGTGCTATGCCGAAATCACTGATATAGGCCGTGCCATTTGCATCAATCAGAATATTGGATGGCTTGAGGTCACGATGAATAATCTGGCGTGCATGTGCAGCAGAAAGACCGAGTGCAATTTGTCTTGCAAAGCGCAGGGCTTCTTCTACGTCTAGTGCACCTCTCACATCCAGTAATTTGTCCAGCGGTTCGCCGTCGATCAGGTCCATGCTGATCAGCCAGCGGCCTTCATGCTGCGCGATGTCGTGAATTCGTACGACATGCTGGCTGGACACTTGCCGCGACAATAAAAGTTCCTGCTTGAAGCGTTCGAACGCATCGGGCCGGCTGGCATATTCGTTGCGCAACAGTTTGAGCGCGACCGGAATATTCAAGGCCGTGTCTTCGGCGCGATATACCACGCCCATGCCGCCGATGCCCAGCAAACCGATAATGCGAAAGCGATTGGCCAGCATTGTTCCGGCCGGCAGATCGGCATTGAACATGCCGGTGACGGTGGCATCTTGCTGCTGCCCGGGCTGTGAATCGTTGCCGGTCGTATTCATGCCGACACTCGCTGCTGTGCTTCGAGAATTCCGGCCCAGCTTGGATTGGCTGACAACTCGCCAATCGCTGCCACGCAACGACGCGCGGCAATCCAGAGCGCCGCACGCTCGGCGAAGGCCTTCAGCAATTCCAGATCCATTTGAGTAATGACCTGATCTGCGCGACTGGAATCGGCATACACCAATCCCACCGCTTCGCCATCGGCAAACAAGGGCAGGCAAATCAGTGAACGCAAATTGCCGGCGATCACCGATGCGCGTCCTGCCAATTCCGGGTCGAGACGAAGGTCGTTGATCACAACCGGACTTCGACTGTTCAACGCACGTTGTACGGCACCGGCACTGCCGCGAAATTCACGGCTTCGCAAATTCGACGGATCGATTCCATGACTGGCCGCGACTGTGAGAGCAGTTGGCGAGGCTTTATCGGCAAGCAGCAGAAATCCGCGGTCGCATTCGGTCAGTTGCAGTGTTGCACGAACGGTTTCCTGCAACAGGTCTGGCAAGTCGGTTTTCTGCAGGACTTTGTCGAGCAGGATCAGTGAATTCGCACGCCTGACGTCCATGCGTCGTTCGTATTGTTCTGCAGCTTCGCTGCTCAGCAAGTTGAATTCGCACAGGATGTCGCCGATGCGCAGCCAGGTGCGATCCTTCAGTGCGGTGGACGCTGCAATTCGAACGCCATCGACGAAGCTGCCATTCTTGCTGCCGCTATCAGATAAATGCCATCGTCCGTCCTGCCAAATCAGCTCGGCGTGTTCACGAGAAACGGAGGGATGTTCAAATCGGAATTCGCAATCGATTCCGCGGCCGATGCGCACGCGTTGCGGCTCCCGCATCAAGCAGGTAGCAGCGGCTTCGTCAGGCAGATAAGCAGTCAGGCGCGCGGGCATGGCGGAATCTTAGCACCGCCATTGCCAATGAAGCATGATCTACCGCGCGATTTCAGTTTCCGAAATCGCGCAGGTAACCGATGCTAAAGCCCAATGTGTTTGCACCGGCCAGCAACTCGCCGGCGATGTTCTGGGTGTCACGGGTGGCGCGCCACACGTCCGGAATGAAAGTGCCGGCACGCGCGGAAACCCGGGCGTTGAAACTATCGAGAGCGGCGATCGCATCGGCGTAATTGCCGGACGCGACGGCAGCTTCGGCAAGATCGAGATAATTGCGCAACGGATTGCGTTCGCCAGCAGGCAAGGCATTGAGTTGATTGCGCAGGTAAGTGAACTTCGATTGGATAACCGTATTGGTCGGACGCAAATCGGCCGTGATGATGAATTGCGACCAGCCCGGTGTGGTGCCGCGCGTACGAACGCTACCAGGCAACACGCTTTCGGTAATGTCGCGGAATGGTCCGCCCAATTGCGCCTTGAACAAACGCAGCGGTGAACCTGCGGTATAGGTCAATGCGTGTGTGTGAATTTCGATATGGGTAATGCGGCGTTGTACGAGACCGCCCAAGGTAGGAGGTTCGATCGTCACCATTACCGGGAAATTGCTTTGCAAAGCGATCAACGAAGCATCCGGCAAACGCGATAAAAGTGCAGGGTCAGTCAAACTCACCACTTGCGCGCTGATGCCGAGACTGGCGGCACTCAAGCCAGTTGCATCATCGAAGCTCAAAGTGAGATCGGCAATCGGATTGCCTGGAGCACCAATGCGAACCGTGGCGACGTTGCCGGAAACATCGACATCGACCGGCAAGGATTGAGCAGAAGCTGCCGTACTGAAAATGCCCAACAGTACGAAGGCCGTGGTGAATAAGGAACGCGCAAGCTTGAACATTTCTTTCTCCGCTAATGCGAGGGGCGTCCGTTGCGCTGGGGGGGAACGCAATGCCGCCCAGTTACCTGAGCAGGCGGCGTTAGTAGAACCGACGATGCCCGCCGAGTCCATAGGGGTTTTCACCCAGAGTTTATGGGGTGTTCACCGGATGGAAGCAGCGACATCCGGGGATGACTATATGGCACGGAAACCGCCGTCGGCGGCCCATATGATCACTGGAGATAGAATCATGCGTCGTTCTGCGAAGTCCATCACATTTAAATTATCAGCGCTTGCCACAGGCATGGTGCTCAGCGGCATGGCGCTGGCTGAAGCACAGATCAGTGCCGACCTGGCAAAGAAACTCGGTACGGCTTTGCCTACCGACGAGCTTGCCATTGTCGTTTCGTATAACCAATCGGGTCCGATCAATGCCGCCGAACTGAATACACTCAAAACGCTCGGTATTACCAAAGGCATCACCATGCGTACGCTTCCGGTTGCCGGAGTGTTGGCAACACCGTCGGAAATTCGCGCATTGGCGAGCCAACCAAACGTGGTTTCGATTTATCCGAATCGCACGCTCGAATATTTCAATGCCGAAGCGCGCCAGATTTCCGGCGCTGCTCGTGTATCGGAAAATCAGGCTGATTTCGGTCGCGCCGTTCCCTACAGCGGCAAAGGTGTAACCGTGCTGGTAAACGATTCCGGTGTCGACGGCACGCACGATGACGTGAAATTCGGTGCCCATCTGGTGCAAAACACCACCGGCTTGACCAACTTGAATGCCGTCGATGCGATGCTGCCGATTACTTATCTTGAGGGCGTGCCCAACACCGACATCAGCTCGGGCCATGGCACACACTGCGCCGGTACGATTGGTGGTACCGGTGCGAAATCGAATGGCAAGTTCCGTGGTGTTGCACCTGGTGCGAGTTTGGTCGGTTATGGCTCTGGTGCCGTGATCACGATTCTTGATGCAGTCGGTGGCCTGGATTACGCGGCCACGAATCAATTCAGCTATGGCAGCCCGATTCGCGTAACCAGCAACTCCTGGGGCAGCAGCGGTGTGTTCGAACCGCTGAACCCGGTCAATATTTCCACCTATGAATTGTCGAAGCGCGGCATCGTCAGTGTATTCGCGGCCGGTAATGATGGTCCGGGTGAAGACACCCACAATCCTTATGCGCAAGCACCCTGGGTAATTTCGGTGGGTGCTGGCGAAAAGAATGGTCGCCTCACTGATTTCTCGTCACGTGGCAAACGTTTCGAGACCGGAACATTCACCATGCCGGACGGAACGAGCTGGACCTACTTCAATCAACCGACAATCGTCGCTACCGGTGTCGATATTGTTTCCACCCGCACACTGACCGGTGCATTGCCTCCGCTTGAAGCACAGCACGATGCAGAAACACTTGATCCAGCCTATCTGCCGTTTTACACGCATATGAGCGGCACATCGATGGCAACGCCGCATACCGCAGGCATCATCGCTCTGATGTTTGAAGCCAATCCGAATCTCACTCCGGTCAAGGTCAAAGGCATCATAGAAGAAACCGCCAGCAACATGACCGGTCGCGATACCTGGGAAGTCGGCAGCGGCCACATCAATGCCTATAACGCCGTCGCGATGGCGCAAGGCATTCGCACCGATTACGGCGCTACCGTGAATGCATTGCGCGAATTCAACAGCAATGCGCAATTGGCTGCTGGCAGCAGCTCGCCTTTCAGCGTGTTCTTCTCACCAGTCGGTACACCCGAGTACAAGACGTTCGAAGTCGGTGCCAATGCGGCATTCATTTCGGCACGTGCGGTCGTCGATGCCAATACAGTGGCATTGGTGTTGATTTCGCCGGATGGTCAGCAATACGGTTCCGGCATTGCCTTGCCTGTGCTCGGCGATACCGTAGTCGTGAGTGCACCGGCCAAAGCCGGTACCTGGAAAATCACCGCACGCGGCATCGGTTCGGTGTCAGGTACGGCGCTTGATCCTGCCCACGTCACCAATGGTTATGCTGCGCCGGGTTATGTCGACGGCACGATCAGCATTTTGAATTCGGCCGGTTATCTTGGTTTGGATGACATCGGTAATCATCCTGCAAAAGGTGCGATCGAATATGCGGTCAGTCATCGTCTGGTCGATGGTTATTCCGACAAGAAATTCCGCCCGGATGCCATCCTGAAACGCAGCGAGCTCGCGCAATATCTGGTAATGGGTGTCAGTGCCCGCCAATCATTGCCTTTCAATGGCGTGCCTAGCTTCAACGATCTTGCGACCTCCAATGCCGCCTATGCTTACGCTGAATCTGCCGTCGCCAAAGGTGCGCCGTTGCGTGATTTGTCGCAGACGCATGCCGGATTAATGGGAACGGTGAATGGCAAGTTCCTGCCAACCAATGGTGTCACCCGCGTACAACTGGCGTACTCGCTGGTACAGAGCCTCGGTCTGCAAAATGAAGCGCAGTCTTTCAATGGCACCTTGTCGGTCAGTTACAACGGCCAACGCTTGCCAATCGAAGATGTCGCCAGCATTCCGGCAAGCCTGCGTGGTTATGTCCAGGGCGCGCTGGATTCCGGACTGATGCATGCACGCTTCACCGTGACGCAGGGTGCTTTCGAACCATTGCCGACCCTGCATGCCTACTTTGATCCGACTGTGTCGGTAACGCGTGCGGGCTATGCCGACACCATCAGCCGCTACGCTGCACAATATTGATTGATAGGACGTTGAACTCTCTACACATTACGGCCCGGAATTCCGGGCCGTTTTTTTTGCCAAGGATTAACGGGAACAAATCATTTTTTCTGGTTCAAAAACGCAACCAGTACGCCTAGCAAGATGATAAACGGAACATCAAACAAGATTTGCTTGTGCGCCAGTTCTGCCGGGATTTTCAAGACGGCGAAATAAATCAGGTATGTCGGAATCGTCATCAGGCAGACAATGGCGATACCAAAACGCAGCCCTTGCTTCAGTGTCGAGTTTCCTGCTTGAACGCCCTGGCGATAAATCCAGGTCAATGCAAATCCAATCATCAGATGTGCCAGCAACATCCAGTGGAAGAAATTCATGCCTTCTTCGTCGGAGCGAAACACGTTCGGCAATGACGCGTAATCGGGGTGTAGCAAGAGCGCGTGAACGACAAAGCCAAACATCAATGAAGCTACTGCCATTACGAAGCCGGAAATAAAAAAGCGGATATCCATAAATCCCTCCCCAGGTTGATGGAAGGTCAATCATGGGCATGAAATTGATCAGGGTCAATTCATGGCTATACAGCTTGCCCCTATTATGTGGACAGTTCATCATTCGAAAGCCGACCATCGAACCGAGAAAATGCTCAGTACCTTCAGCCTGGATCCACGCACTGCAATTTTATTAGCGACCCTGATGATGCTGCTCAACGGCGGCGTGTTGGGCCTGATGCATCGTGAATTGGCTGAAGACGTTCGTCCTAGCGCAATGAATTGGCGTGTTGGGACATTGTTGCAAGCGACTGCCTGCGTGCTACTGGCAGTTCAGAATGCTTTGCCGCTGGGCTTCGTATTGCCGCTTGCAAATGCCGCCTTATTGCTGGGCTTGCTTGCCTATCTGAGAGCCGTCTGCCTGTTCAGCAATCAGCGGCTTTCGACGGCATTTTTGTGGCCGGTCATTATTGCCGTGTTTAGCGTTTACTGGTTTGCCATTGTCGATCCGAATCTCGGCATCCGCCTGGTAATCGTATCGACGGCAATGGCCATCCTGTTGATCGCCAGCGCTCGCTATCTGCATCTTTATACCAAACGTGAAGCTTCGGTGAGTCGTTCGGTGTTGGGTTTTATTTTTCTGCTGATCGGTTTGTTCATGCTGTTCCGCGCTCTTTATTTCTTGTTCGTGCCGACCACTACGGGCACCATGCTTGATCGTACTTCGTGGGTAAATGCAGTAACGCCACTGGTTGTCGCGATTTTGCCGGTGATAGGCACCACAGCTTATTTGTTGATGTGCTCCGACCGCCTTCGTCGACAATGGGAATTGGCAGCATCGACCGATTATTTAACCGGGTTGGCAAATCGACGAACGTTGGCTCATGCCGGTGAACGTGCTTTTCATTCTGCACAGCGACAAAAGCAGGAGTTGTCGGTAGCTGTTATCGACGTAGATCACTTCAAGGGTGTCAATGATCGCTATGGCCACGATACCGGCGACCTCGCATTGAAGCACATTGCACGGATGCTGGAAAACGCTGGACGAAAAAACGATTTTTTGGGCAGGCAAGGCGGTGAAGAATTCGTCGTGTTGTTCGATCAAACCGATCGCGAGCACGGCATTGTGGCAGCGGAGCGTTTACGAACCTGCGTGCAAGACAATGTGTTGAATGTCGGCGGGCACTCCGTGCCGATGACAGTTTCGGTTGGTTTGGCTGTCTATTGCGAGAGTGATCGCAATTTTAATGATCTATTGCGCCGTGCCGACCAGGCCTTGTATGCGGCTAAAAAAGGTGGGCGTAATCGGGTTGAGGTTGCCGACAATATTGCTGTTGATGAAGTTTGAAGCGTCACTTTATCGCAGATTTTTTTTTCGTTCGGCCGTGTAATGCCACCAGGGCAATGCTTCGCTGCCTTCCATGAAACGCACGGCGGCGATCATCGTGTCGCAGACACAGGGATCGTTGCGAACCCCCATGATTTCGCCGAGGCGATGGTAAAGCGCGTAGGGATCCTTGCCGATCAGTTGCTTCGGCTCGTTGATATTCATCGAACGCAAATCGTTGGCGATCGATTTTCCGACATTCGGAATATCTTCAAGGCGTTTTGCTTCGGTGGCGGTTTTTGCTTTCATGCGGATCGCTTTATAGCTTTTCTTCGACGGGGAAGTACACGCCAAGTTTGCAAACGACCGGCGGGAATTTGATCGCCAATGGATTATCGCTTTCGAAAGTGCCGTCGCCGCTTAAATAATTGTCGGGCAATTTCGGGTCTTCGGGCGGGCAGAGGTGGATATTGATCTGTGAACCGTTTGCCGTATTCTTTTTCAACTCGCCGCCATTCCATTCGGTAATCACGCCGCCGTAGTCCCAGTAGAAACCATAAAACGTGAATGCTTTTTTATTCAGCGACTGCAGGGTTTTGCTGTCAGTGCCCATCTTGATTGAATTGGACAGATGCCATTTGGAATTCGTTTCTTCTACCAGCAATGAACCCGGATGCGAGTTGCTTTCGTCCGTATAAATCATCAATTTCTTTTCCGGATCATTCGGAAAAATAATCCAGCCCTGCGCCGTCTCGCCTTCGGCACCGGGCAATTCGCCTTCCACAACATTGGCTTCGCCATATTGAGTGCGCAAGCTTTGCAGTGTGTCGCTGGATTTTGCAGCCATGTCCAACAGGAAAACGTCAGCCGGGGCGGGTGTTTCCGGGGTGGCGGGAGTTGGCGATGGGGCTGCAGGTGTTGTTGCCACCGCGGCAGGCGTTTCAGTCGCAGGTGCTTGTTTCGAACCGCAGGCGCTGATTCCCGAAAGACAAAAACCGGCAACTAAAACAAAAGATAAACGTGCTGACATATTTCATCCGGATGCGTGAGTTGTGGAGGAAGTATGCAGCACGTTTTCAGGCTTGGACAGGGTATGAAATCAATCCTCTTCCGCGCGCGGCCGGTACGAATCGACCAATTGTTTTTGCACGTTGCCAGGAACCGGTTCGTAGTGGCTGAAATCGATATCGTAACGGCCCCGGCCGGCGGTAGCGCCTTTCAGTTCGGCAGCGTAATTGGTCAGTTCCGATAAGGGCACTTGCGCCTTGATGATGATCTCGCCATTTCTATCGGCATCGGTGCCATTGATGCGCGCCCGTTTCGAGGCCAGCCCGCCGGTGATATCGCCCATATGCTGTTCGGGCGCCGATACCGTCAAATCCACAATCGGCTCGAGTATTTGTGGCCGGGCTTTTGCTATCGCATCGATAAAAGCTTTTTTGCCGGCGGCAACAAACGCGACTTCTTTCGAGTCGACATCGTGGTATTTGCCGTCGTAAACCGTCACCCGGACATCCTGGATCGCATAGCCGGCAATCGCACCGCCATGCAGTACTTGCCGTACACCTTTTTCAACCGCAGGAAGATATTGCCCCGGAATGGTGCCGCCCTTGATCGCATCGATAAATTCGAAACCGGTGCCGCGTTCGAGTGGCTCGATCCGCAAAAACACTTCGCCGAATTGTCCGGCGCCGCCGGTTTGTTTTTTGTGGCGATGATGGCCTTCCGCATTGACGCTGATGGTTTCGCGATAGGCAATACGCGGTGGCCGCGATTTTACTTCGACACCGAAGCGCTCCTTCATTCGGTCCAGCATCACGCGCAGGTGCAATTCACCGAGTCCGCGAATCACGGTCTCGTTGAGTTCCGGATTGTGTTCGATATGAAAGCAGGGGTCTTCTTCGGCCAATTTATGCAAGGCCATCGAAAGTTTTTGTTCCTGACCACGGGTGGCGGCTTCGATCGCGAGACCAAACATTGGTTTCGGAAATTCGATCGGTTTCAGGTGGATGTGATCTTCATCATGCGAATCATGCAGGATGGCATCGAAGTGGATTTCCTCGATTTTAGCCACCGCAGCGATATCGCCAGGAATCGCGTAGTCGATCTCGACGTGGTCTTTGCCCCTGAGCTTGAATAAATGTCCGACCTTGAAGGCTTTCTTGCCATCGTCGATGAATATCTGCGAATCTTTTTTAATCGTGCCCTGGAAAACCCGGAACACGCTCATCTTGCCGACGAATGCATCGTTGATGATTTTGAAAACATCGGCGATCACATGCGCTTTTGCATCTGGTACTGCCAGAATCGGTTCGTTGCCTTTCACGAATGGCGGTGGATTGGCCTCGAACGGATTCGGAAACAGCCTTTCGGCGATATCGAGCAGTTCCTTTACGCCGGCACCGTTGCGGGCAGAGACAAAACAAATAGGAACCAGGTGTCCTTCACGTAAACATTGCTCGAACGCATCGTGCAATTCTTCGCCGGACAAGCCCGCTTCACCCTCTTCGAGATAGTGGCCCATTACGCTTTCGTTGACTTCGACGACCTGATCGATGATTTTCTGGTGCCAATCACTGACCGAACCAATATCCGAATCACCCTCGGGTTTGAAAAAACAATCGACGACCGCCTTGCCGTTCTGCGATGGCAGATTCAGCGGCAGGCATTCGTTGCCGAATTCTTCCCGCAATTGATCCAGCAGGCCGCTGAGCTTGCCAGGGTCGGCATCCATTCTATTGATGACCAGCACACGCGATAAATTCCGCGATTTGGCAACCTCCATCATCTTTCGGGTGCCGTATTCAATGCCGTTACTTGCATTCACCACGATGCAAACGGTTTCGACGGCAGAAAATGCCGACAGGGTCGGACCTCTAAAGTCAGGATAGCCGGGCGTGTCGAAAATATTTAGATGAATGCCGGCGTGATCGGTTGAAGCCAGTGTTGTATTCAGGGAATGTCCGCGGGTTTTTTCCATCGGATCGAAGTCCGAGACTGTTGTTCCGCGTTCAACGCTACCTGCCGTTTGTATTGCGCCACCGGCATGCAGCAGGGCTTCGAATAATGTGGTTTTGCCGGTGCCTGGGTGGCCTGCCAAGGCCATATTTCTGATTTGGGCAGTGATGTAAGACATGATGCCAGTTCTCCTTTTCAGTAGAAGGGCGTCATGGCTGGCGTGGAGGGCGCAGGGCGCTGTTTGGCCCCGAGTCGCGCGTCGGTCATGGCGGTCCGGCAGAGCCGGATGTGTAGTTTTCTCTTCTCACAAGCGTAGGTCAATGGGTTTACACTTAACGTCCCTTTGATCGGAGAACCACCATGGGCTTTAAACGTACTGCAACTGCACACTGGGAAGGCGATTTGAAAAGCGGCAAAGGTGCCATGAGCACGCCGCAGAGCGGTTTGTTTTCCGAGCAGAATTATTCATTCAACACGCGTTTTGGCGAAGAAAAAGGCACCAATCCTGAAGAACTGCTTGCTGCTGCGCATGCCGGTTGTTACAGCATGGCCTTGAGCTTCATGCTGCAAAATGCCGGACATACCGCAACCCGTATTGATACGAAAGCAGAAGTACTGATGGAGGTCAGCCCCGGCCCGCATGCGGTCGGCGTACATCTGACCGTGACTGCCAGCATTCCGGGTATCGACGCCGCTGCGTTCGCGGCGATTGCCGATAATGCGAAAGCAAATTGCGTCATTTCGCGTGCCCTGGCATTGCCTGTCACGATGGACGCCAAGCTTGTCTAAACCGGGTGTGCTGTTCCTGCATGGCGCCGGTGGTGGCGCCTGGGAATGGAATGTCTGGATGCGGTTATTTCGGGTGCATGGATTTGATGTCCATGCGCCCGATTTATTGCCCGCAGCTCCGGGTTTGCAAGCCACGGCACTGGACGATTACCGTCAACAAGTGCAGGAAAGCTTGAAGTTGATGAGTTCGCCGAAAATTATTGTCGGCGCCAGCCTCGGTGGCTTGTTGGCATTGATGAATGCAGAACATGCCGATGCCATCGTCTTGATCAATCCGATGCCGCCGGCACCCTGGCATCAGCAAATGCCGTCACGCGAAAAATATCCCGCGCTTATTCCCTGGCGTTCCCAGGCAAGTTTGGCCGGTACGCGCCGTGCATTATTCGATTCAGATGAAATGACTTGCCTGTATGCGTTCCGGCATTGGCGTGATGAATCCGGCGCCGTGATGAATGCGGCAATGGCGGGAGTGGAAATAGCGCAACCGAGCTGTCCGATTCTTGTTTTTGGTTCCGAACAAGATGCCGATGTTCCTTTTTCGCTCACCACACACCTCGCTGAAAACATGAATGCGAGGTTTATTAATCTGCCTGCAAGTAGTCATGTCGGGCCCTTGCTCGGCAAAACTGCTGCGCAGTGCGCGTTACGTGCTGTCGCTTTCCTGAATAGCTTGTTTCACCAGTAGTCAGTTCAGGTCTGTTTAATTTCCGGGGCCGTATCGTCCGCATCACGCCAATTCGGCGTTTGGAGTGGAATATGAAACGTCTTGCCCTGACTGCTTTGGCACTTGCATCTACCGCGCTCTCGGGCGCTGCTTTCGCCGACGATTATTACAATGATCAAGGCAGTTATCGTTCCGGTTACGAATATAACGGCAACTATGGCGACAACAACTACGGCAACAGTGGCGGCGTGCGTTACGACTCCGCGCGTGTGCTGAGCGTTGATCCGGTTATCGACCAGAATTATTCGCAAGCACGCCGCGAATGCTGGACAGTTTCGTCCCGTAATAATCGTTACGACAACCGTTATTACACCAACAATTACCGCAATCGTCGCAGCGGTAATAATACCGGTGCGGTGCTGGGCGGGATCGTCGGCGCTGCGATCGGCAACCAGGTCGGAGACGGCGATGGTCGCCGTGCTGCAACAGTCGCCGGTGCGGTACTTGGCTATGCCATTGCCCGTGACGTACAAAACAACCGCGGCGACAATTACCGTTATTCGGGTAATCGTTACGATTCCCGCAGCGATCAATACGGCAATGGTTATTACACCGAGCCGAACGGCCAATTACGCTGCCGCATGGTGAATGATGATCAATATGGCTATGGCTACCAAAATAACCGTTACGACAACAGCAGCGACTATCGATACGGCCGTGACCGTTACGTCAACGAACGTTATCAGGATCGTTACAACCACGAGCGCTATGACAATCGTTACGACAATGCCCGGGTAACCGGCTATCGCGTGACGTTTGAATATCACGGCCAGGTCTACACCACCGTGACCGATTACCATCCGGGCAACAACATTCGCGTTCGTATTAATGTTGAAGCCGATGGAAATGAAATTGGTTATGGCGACCGCGATTACCGGGATGACCGTTACGCGCGTTATTGATTATTCAATGGGTCGATAAAATGCAAAGGAGCCGATCGGCTCCTTTGTTTTTTGCTTACGGACACAAATCAATCCCAGCTCAAGCTTCCTTCAATTACGGTCTGCGTTTTTCCGCCAATCCAGACCTCGCCTTTGTCATCGACACGTACCTGGATAAAACCGTCACGATCGACTTCACGGCCTTGGCTGGCGGTATAGCTGTTTCCGACTTTGCCGATTGTTTTACGCTCGTGCATCAACGCAGCGATGGCGGCGTTTGCGCTACCGGTAACGGGATCTTCCGGAATATTGTCGGCAGGGCAGAAAGCGCGCACGACCAGTTGGTAATCCGGCAAGGTTGACCGCGCAAACACCGACAAGCCAACGGCTTTGCTGGCCTGTGTAAGTTTCGCAATTTCAGACAAGTGTGGTTTTAATCCACGAACGGCGGCTTCATCGGCCAACTCGATGCACCACCAGAGAGGTCCGTTGTTCATCAGCGTCGGAGTTATTTCGCCCAGCGACATATTTTCAATCGCGGCGTTCAGTAATGCCTGGATATCGGCATCATGCGGAACGATTTTCCCGCGCGGTGCGCGAACGGAAATACAGCGATTTTTTCCCTCGCCATCGAAAAGCATCGGCAACAAACCGGCTGCACATTCCTGTACCAATTTGCCGTCTACGGCTTGTACGAGGCCCGATTCCAGAACGGCATGTGCCGTACCGACAGTCGGATGGCCGGCAAACGGCAATTCGGAAGCCGGCGTAAAAATGCGAACCCGATAACTCGCTTCCGCCTTCGTGGTCGGCAACACGAATGTGGTTTCCGACATGTTGGTGAATTTCGCGAACGCCTGCATTTGCTCGGCTCTCAAATTGTCGCCATCGAGTACAACTGCGAGGCCGTTGCCTGCGCCAGCATAGTCCGCGAACACATCGCATTGCATGAATTTTCTTGGCTGGCTCATTGCTTGTCGATCCAATTGATATTGCCGTTGATGACGGTTTGACATTCGCCACCGACCCAGATGTCTTCTTGTTGCATTGCGCGCAAATCGATGGTGGCATCGTGGCCGATTTCACGGCCTTGGCTGACGCGATAATTGTGTCCGATATTTTCCAGTGCGCCGCTTTCCAGCAGGTATGCGGCGATAGTCGCATTGGCCGCGCCCGAAGCCGGATCTTCCTTGATGCCGAAAGCCGGTGCGAATGCGCGTACCGCCAATTGGTAGTCTTGGTCCTTGCAGCGCGAAAACACGCATAAACCCATGCTGTCGGTAGCTTTGGACATCAAAGTGATGGCAGCATGGTCAGGTTGCAAATTACGCAGTGCGATTTCGTCGCGCATTTCGGCAATCCACCATTTGCGCCCGCCTTCAACCAGGCTTGGCTGTAGCTCGCCAAGTGCGAGTTTTGAAAAGACCGCTGCTGCTTCAGGATGGCCGGCATCGAAAGGCGTGATGTTTTTGACTGCCGGGGCGCGGAAAAACAATCGGCGCCGGAATTTCTTCGAGGTTTCGATTCGGATTGGTATCAGGCCGGCGCCGCACTCTTGCACGATTTCTGCATTCTGTTTGTTGATTTTTTTTGAAGCCAGCAATGCATGTGCCGTGCCGAGACTGGGATGGCCGGCAAACGGAATCTCGCGCTGCGGCGTAAAGATACGCACGCGGTAGTCGGCATTTGGCTGTGTCGGCGGCAATACGAAGGTGGTTTCGACCAGGTTGGTCCAGCCGGCAATCGTCTGCATTTGCTCGCTGGTCAGGCCTTCGGCATCAAGAACTACTGCAAGGGGGTTGCCGCAGCCGGGTCGTTTGGAAAAAACGTCGACTTGCAAGTAAGTTCTCGGGGGCATTTCATGTCCAAAAAGTATAAGCGGCTGAGGGCTTCATAGTTTATTATTTGGCCTTTGGTTTGTCTTTAAGCAGGCATCAAGTAGCAATGAACCCCATGGACTGGATTGTATTGAAATTCGGCGGCACTAGCGTGTCGCGCCGCAATCGCTGGAATACCATTGGGCAGCTGATGCGAAAACGTATGCAGGACGAGCAGGTGCGCGTCCTGGTAGTAGTGTCGGCTTTGTCGGGCGTGACCAATACTTTGCAGGCCATCATTGATCAGTACGCCGATCGCGATGCCGTGCAGGCGCTGGTCGATGGCTTGATTGAAAAACATCGCGCTTTCTGTCTCGAGCTTGAGATCGACGCCGATCAAGTCTTATCGAAACGCTTCGAATCGCTGCAGGCATTGGTCGATGACCCGCGTCGTGCGCAGGCTGAACTCTCCTGGCAGGCCGAAGTGATGGCGCAAGGCGAATTGCTTTCGTCGAAGCTCGGTGTCGCTTATTTATGCACGCAGGGCATGGACGTGAGTTGGTGCGATGCGCGTGATGGCCTGAAAGCGATCGTGATGCCGCACCAAACTGCCTGGGCGCAAAGACTCTCGGTTTCCTGCGATTACCAGACAACATCGAATGTCGATGCGATGTTTGCCGGCGATGCGCGTCTGTTTATCACCCAGGGGTTCATTGCACGTCATCCCGATGGCAATACCGCGATTCTTGGCCGTGGTGGTTCGGATACCTCCGCCGCCTATTTCGGCGCCTTGCTTAAAGCACGCCGCGTCGAAATCTGGACCGATGTGCCGGGCATGTTCAGCGCGAATCCGCGTGTAGTGACGCAAGCGCGCTTGCTGTCGAAACTCGATTACGAAGAAGCACAGGAAATTGCCTCCACCGGTGCGAAAGTGCTGCATCCACGTTGCATACATCCATGCCGCGATTTGCGCGTGCCGATCTGGATTCGCGACACCGAACGTCCCGATATGCTCGGCACAGTAATCGACGATCGCAGCGCACCAGTGGCCGGTGTCAAAGCGATCAGCTCACGCCGCGGCATCGTGTTGGTGTCGATGGAGACCATCGGCATGTGGCAACAAGTCGGCTTCCTGGCCGATGTGTTCGAGCGCTTCAAGAAACATGGTTTGTCTGTCGATCTGATTGGTTCTTCCGAAGCCAACGTCACGGTGTCTCTGGATCCTTCCGATAATCTTGTCAACTCGAATGTACTCGATGCACTCTGCGCCGATTTGTCCGAAGTCTGCCGGGTAAAAGTGATCGCCCCTTGCAGCGCGATTACCCTGGTTGGTCGCGGCATGCGCTCGTTGTTGCACAAATTGACCGATGTCTGGAGCGAGTTCGGCCGCGAGCGCGTTCATTTGCTGTCGCAAAGTTCGAACGACTTGAACCTGACTTTCGTGGTTGACGAAGCCTTCGCCGAAGATTTAATGCCGACACTGCATGCCTTGCTGATTGCCTCGGGTGCGATGCCGGTTGATGAATCACTGGTGTTCGGCCCGAGTTGGAACCAGATTGAATCGCTCAATAAAGTACAACCAACCGCCTGGTGGCAAACCAAGCGCGATGTCTTGATAGGGAAGGCGGTCGATAACACGCCGCTCTATGTTTATGACCTGGCCACGGTTCGGGCGCAGGCGAAAGCCCTGAAAGGCGTCGCCGCGATCGACCGGCATTTCTATGCGATCAAGGCGAATTCGCATCCGGAAATTTTGCGCACTCTTTATGCCGAAGGTTTTGGTCTGGAATGCGTGTCGCAATCCGAATTGCAACATGTGCTTGCATCGGTTCCAAATATCAAACCGGACGATATTTTATTCACGCCGAGTTTTGCGCCGCGCGCCGAATACGCTTTTGCGTTTGATTGCGGCGTCAATGTCACTATCGACAGCATCGGCTGCCTGCAGCAATGGCCGGATTTATTCGCGAACAAGAATATTATCCTGCGAATCGATCCGGGCTTCGGCCAGGGCCATCATGCGAAAGTACGCACCGGTGGCAAGGAAGCAAAATTCGGTTTGGCCGTGAACGACGTACCGGCCTTCGAGGCGGAAGTGAAAAAACTCAATACGCGCGTGGTCGGTTTACATTCGCATATCGGTAGCGGCATCGTCGATGCCCAGCATTGGGCGACGGTTTACGCACAGCTTGCAGCAATCGCAGATCGGCTCGGCACGGTATCGAGTATCGATGTCGGTGGCGGAATTGCGGTGCCCTATAAAAACGACGACGCAGAATTTGATCTGCAGGCCTATGCCGATGTGCTGGCCGAATTGAAAGCGGCCTATCCGCAGTACCAGTGCTGGGTTGAACCTGGTCGTTTCATGGTGGCGCAAGCAGGTGTGTTGTTGGCAAAAGTCACGCAGACTAATACCAAGCAGGGCGTGCGGCGTGTTGGTCTTGATACAGGCATGAATGCCTTGATGCGACCGGCGCTCTACGATGCCTGGCACGAGATCGTGAATCTTTCACGCATCGATGAACCGGACGGCGACACTGCAGAAATCGTCGGGCCGATCTGCGAAAGCAGCGATGTGCTCGGTCACCGTCGTTGCTTGCCGAATACCACTTCAGAAAACGATATCGTAGTGATCGCAAATGCCGGCGCTTACGGCTACGTGATGGCGAATCGCTACAACCTGCGCGAACTGCCGCAGGAGGAAATTATCAATGACTAGTTTCAATCGCGAAAATATAAAATCGTTCCGTTTCGTTCGCTGCCAGTTCGATGCGCAAAGCGGCCTGGCTTCATTGGCGTATGCGTTTGATGATGGCGATGAGCTTGTGGAAACCGTGCAGTTTCCCGGTGCGCCTTTCACATTGAATGCGCAGCAGAAAACCGCAGCGGATCAAGCCTTGAAATTACTGCACCTGATTGCCGGTGTCAGTTATTACAAAGCCGCGGTTCCGCCGGAGATCAAAATCGAATCCGGCAGCATCGACGCGGATACGGCCGACTTCCTGCAAATGCTTTATGAAAACGGACTGGGCGAATTCGCGTATCGAAACGGTTTGAATTTGCGCGGGAAAATAAAGTTTCCGCATTCCCATGAGGTACAAGCCGCTGCCGGAAATGCCGGGCTTAAGCAGCACGCGCTGGTAGCGATCGGTGGAGGCAAGGATTCCCTGGTCAGCATCGAAGCACTACGAGCAGCCGGCATCAATCAAACCGTTACCTGGATTGGCAGTTCGCCCTTGATCAAAGCCTGTGCAGAACGCACTGGCCTGCCATTGCTGAATATCGAAAGAAAACTGCCGCCGGCATTGTTCGAAATGAACAAGCAAGGTGCCTTGAATGGACATATTCCGGTCACGGCGGTGAATTCGGCGATCCTGGTGATGGCGGCGGTCCTGAATCAAATAAACCAGGTGGTGTTCTCGAACGAGCGCTCTGCCAGTTACGGCAGCATGATTCCTGGCACCGGCGAAGTGAACCACCAGTGGTCGAAGGGTTGGGCGTTCGAGCAGGCATTCGCGGCCCAGGTTAAAAAATACGTGGCATCGGATCTGAATTACTACTCGCTGCTGCGGCCATTTTCTGAATTGGCGGTCGCGCGTGCATTCGCAAACATCGATCGGTACGACGCACATTTTTCTTCCTGCAATCGCAATTTCCATATTCTCGGCGACAAACCGGCCCAACGCTGGTGCGGTGTTTGCCCGAAATGCCATTTCGTGTTTCTCGCGCTGGCCCCGTTCATGCCAAAGCCGCGGCTGCTGAATATTTTCGGCCGCAACTTGCTTGATGAAACCGAGCAAACTGCAGGTTTCGATGCCTTGATGGAATACCAGGATTTCAAGCCGTTCGAGTGCGTGGGCGAGGGCAAGGAGTCGCGGGCGGCGATGAACCTACTGGCGGCGAGCGCCAGTTGGAGAGAAGATGCTATCGTTGCCCGGTTCGTACGGGAAATAAAACCCTTGCTGAATAAGGAAGAGCTGGAAATTGCGCCGTTGATGCAAGCGGACGAACAACATGGCATTCCCCCGACTGTCTGGAGCGTGTTGCGTGAAAATTTCTGACCTGGAAAACAAGCGTGTCGCCATCTGGGGTTATGGCCGAGAAGGCCGTGCCGCACTTGCCGCGCTTCGTTGGCGCTTGCCTCGTCAGGACATCACGGTTTTTTGCAATGACAACGAAGCTTCGACGTTGTTGGCAATGGAAGATCCCAATTGCCATATCGAAACCGAAGTGAATGGCGACAAATTATCTGCTTTCGAATACGTCATCAAGTCGCCAGGCATCAGTCCTTATTCCTCACCGGCCGTCGATGCCGAATTGAACGGTACAAAATTTATCGGCGGCACATCTCTCTGGTTTTCCGAACACCCGCTTGAGCGCACCGTGTGCGTTACTGGCACAAAAGGTAAAAGCACGGTTACCGCATTGATCGCGCATCTTCTGCGCAGCGCAGGACGCCGCACGGCATTGGCCGGCAATATTGGATTGCCGCTCCTGGAATTGCTGGATGTCGAGCCGCCACCGCAATTCTGGGCAATTGAGTTGTCGAGTTATCAAACACGCGAAGTGGTCAATCCGGAAGTCGCCGTAATACTGAATTTCTTTCCCGAACATCTTGATTGGCACGGCAGCGAGCAACGCTATTTCGACGACAAAATGTCGATGGCCCTGAATTCCGGCGCCCGCACGGTGGTGTTGAACGCGGCGGACCAGAAATTGGCCGGCTTGGCGATCGATCCAATGATCGTGCGATATTTCAACCATCCCGATGGTTGGCATGTCGAAGAAAATGCCTTGTATCGCGGTATGCAATTTGTGATGGATTTGCGCACGATCACGCTGCCCGGCATGCATAACCGTATCAATCTTTGTGCCGCGTTGACGGCAGTTGAAGCCTTGGGTATCGATGCCGTCGAGTTGGCCAACAACGTCAATTTGTTCAAGTTACTCCCGCATCGACTGCAGAATCTCGGTGCCCGCGATGGCGTGCAATTCATCAATGATTCGATCAGCACGACGCCACATGCGAGCATGGCGGCGCTGGATTCGCTGAAGGGCATGAAGCTTGCGATTATCGTCGGCGGCTATGACCGTGGTGTGGATTGGGGCGTATTCGCCGACCGCATGGTGACCGACCCCCCGAAAGTAGTCATCACCATGGGACAGAACGGTCCGCGTATTTACGAACGCCTGAAACCGATAGCACAGAAATCGCATTTCGCACTGGTGGAAGCAAAGGAAATAGAAGACGCGATTCGCATCGGTCGCGAAATGCTGGAAAACGAAGGCGCTATCTTGTTATCGCCAGGTGCACCTAGCTTTCCGCGCTACAAGGATTACGTCGAACGCGGAAAGCATTTTGCCAAAGCCGCCGGCTTTGATCCCGATCAGATCAGTGCCATTCCGGGTATGGGCGTCAGCTAGCTTTTTGCGCAGCAGTTGCGCGGCGATGTTTAATCAAAAATAAGACTTGAAGGAGTTGCTTATGAGAATTTTATTGGCTCTTTTCCTTTTGTTAACCAGCAGCGTATCCATGGCAGCCCAGCGCGCCGACAAGATTTCCTGGATGCATGGCAACAAGAATTTCGATGGCTATCTTGTCTGGGACGATGCCAGCAAAAAAACGCGCCCCGGCTTGTTGATGGTGCCCAATTGGTACGGCATTACCGATAGCGCAATCAGCAAAGCCAAAACCATTGCAGGCAAGGATTACGTCGTTTTATTGGTGGACATGTACGGACGTGATCTCCGGCCGAAGAATTCCGATGAAGCCAGCAAGGCTGCCGGCGGCGTCTACGCAGAACCGAATGAATTGCGTGGACGCATCACGACGGCGCTGGCCCAGTTGAAAGCTGCCGGAAAAAAAGCGCCGATCGATACCAATAATATCGGCGCGATCGGTTTTTGCTTCGGCGGTGCCGTGGTATTGGATTTGGCACGCAGTGGTGCGGATATCGATGGCGTTGCCAGCTTTCATGGAAACCTTGCCAGCAAATTGCCTGCGAACAAGCCCGGCATCGTCAAGGCAGCGGTATTGGTGATGAATGGCGCCGATGACAAATACGTTTCCGCGGAATCGATTGCGGCTTTCCAGAAAGAAATGCAGGACGTGAAATCGGATTGGCAATTCGTGAATTTCGGTGGTGCAGTGCACTGCTTCGCGGAGCCGGATGAAACCGGCACCGTACCTGGTTGCCTGTATCACGAGCCAAGCTACAAACGCAGCATGAAAATGATGCGGAATTTCTTCGCCGAGAAATTTACCGTTTCGAAATAATTTTTGCGGGGTGGGTGTTGCCCACCCTGCATTCAATGCGATCGTTCTATCGCGTAGCGGGCAAGGCCCAGCATTGCATCTTTCCAGGCGCTTTCCGGAACGTGGCTGATTGCCTGTTCGGCGCGATTGGCATATTCGACTGCACGCGAATGGCTATAGGCAACACTTTGGTGCATTTCAATGGCTTGCATCACGACTGGAAGCGCAGAGGCATCGCCGGTTTCAATAATGTTGCGAAGCTGTGCCGCTTGTTCAGCATTTGCAAGAGACAGTGCATGAATCAACGGCAAGGTGGCTTTCCCTTCGGCCAGATCATCGCCCAGATTCTTGCCGAGAGTTTCGGCGTCCGAGGTGTAATCAAGTACGTCGTCGGCGATTTGAAAGGCCATGCCCAGGTTCAAACCATAATCGGAAAAACGTTGCTGGGTCTCGGCGTCGGCGCCTGCAACCAGTGCGCCCAAGCGCGTAGCAGCAGCGAACAACACAGCAGTTTTGCGTTCGATCACGCGCAAATAGGTCGGCTCATCGGTATCCGGGTTGTGCACATGCAGTAGCTGCAAAACTTCGCCTTCGGCAATCGCATTGGTGGCGTCTGCGAGTACGCGCTGGATGGTCATATCGTCGAGTTCGACCATCAATTGAAACGCGCGTGAATACAGGAAGTCGCCCACCAAGACGCTGGGCGCATTGCCCCAAAGCGCATTGGCGGTTTTACGGCCACGACGAAGATTGGATTCGTCCACGACATCATCGTGTAGCAGGGTGGCGGTATGAATAAATTCTATGATGGCCGCCAATTGGGTCGGCTCGGTACCTGAATGGCCGAGTGCACGCGAGGTAATCGTTGCAAGCATTGGACGCAGACGTTTGCCGCCAGCAGCGATGATGTGCTCGGAAATCTGGTTGATCAGCGCGACCTCGGAACTGAGCCGTTCGCGGATCAAATCGTTGACGGCAGCCATTTCACCGGTCGCCAGGCTCTGGATTTCTTTGATGCCGGGCAGGGCCGGGTTCAGTATTTGCGCAGACATTGGCCAATTATAAGGCTTTCGTCGGGGAATTCTTAGCTCAAATCAGGATAAATCCTGACAGCCGCCACTTCGGCTTATAATTACGCTGTGTTTGAACTCCCAGATAAGGATTAACCCATGGCTCGCGGTATCAACAAAGTAATTTTGGTCGGCAATTTAGGCAATGATCCGGAAGTGCGCTATTCACAGTCGGGCTCTGCCATGACAACGATCAGTATTGCTACTTCCGAGTCATGGAAAGATAAAGCCACAGGTGAACAAAAAGAGCGCACCGAATGGCATCGCGTGAAATTTTTCGGCAAGTTGGCCGAAATTGCCGGCGAGTATTTGAAAAAAGGTAGCCAGGTTTACGTCGAAGGCCGTTTGCGCACCGACAAATACACCGATAAAAACGGTGTGGAACGCTACACCACGGACGTGTTTGCCGATGACATGCAAATGCTCGGTGGCAAACCAGCCGGTGGTGAAGGCGGCAGTTCGCGTCCAATGGGCGGCGGTGCTTCGCGTAGTGGCGGCGGCGGGTACGGCGGTGGTTCGAGTGAACCGCGCGGCGGCAGCAATCAAATGCCTCCTTCGCGTAATGACGATCCGTTTCCGGAAGACGATATTCCGTTCTGATCGATACGCGTCGAATGTAGTGCTAAAAAAGCCGCAGCCCATGAATAATGTGATGCGGCTTTTTTATTTTGAATTTTCGTGGTCAGGTCGCAATCTTTGCGACAAGCAGGATTTATCTTGTGAAGATGGAAGACACTCGTAAACCACTGGCATCGATCAAAGGACGCGGCTCTGCCTCGTGGGTTGCGGGCCGGTTCGAAAAAACCACGGCGATTGGCGAGGATGATGGCTGGGGCTCGGCTTACGACAACGATGGCGAGTCCGAACGTATTCAAACAACGGTTCGCGAAGAGCGAGCGCGCAGCATCATCAGCCGAAACAACTCGCCCGATATCGGCTTCAGTCAATCGGTAAATCCATATCGAGGCTGCGAGCATGGATGTGTTTACTGCTTCGCGCGCCCCAGCCATGCCTATCTGGAGCTTTCTCCCGGGCTGGATTTCGAAACCAAACTATTTGCCAAGACCAATGCCGCCGAGCAATTGCGCATCGAATTCGCCAAGCCGGGCTATCAGCCATCCCCGATAGCCCTTGGCATCAATACCGATAGCTATCAACCGATAGAACGGGATTACAAGATTACCCGCGAGGTACTTGAACTGATGGCCGAATGTCGGCATCCGGTCAGTTTTGTCACCAAGGGTTCCTTGATTACGCGGGATCTGGATTTGCTGTCGTCTATGGCCAGGCAAAATCTGGTCAGCGTGTATTTGTCGGTAACCTCGCTCGATAACAAATTATCGGCCAGGCTCGAACCGCGCGCCTCGGCGCCGCATACGCGGCTCAAAACCATCCGTGCCTTGCATGAAGCCGGCGTACCCGTTGGCGTGTTGATAGCACCAGTCATTCCGATGATTACAGATAGTGATCTGGAACATATTCTTGAAGCTTCCCGTGAAGCGGGTGCTGCTTCGGCGGGTTATGTGCTGCTGCGCTTGCCGCACGAGTTAAAACAGATTTGGCGCGAATGGCTGGAGTTGCATTATCCCGAACGAGCCGCCCATGTTATGAGCCTGATGCAGCAGATGCATGGAGGTAAAGATTACGACAGCAGCTTCGGTAACCGGATGCGGGGTCAGGGACCGTTTGCGGATTTAATCGCGCAACGATTCAAGAAGGCCCATCAGCGGCTCGGGTTTGGACGATTGCCGGCACTCGATTGCAGCAGGTTCGAGCGGCCGCGCAAGCCGTCGCCGCAGGCCGAATTATTCTAGACAATAAAAAACGGCGCCTGGGCGCCGTTTGGTTTTGGGCTTAAGCGGTCTTGATCGCTTCGGCATTTTGTTCCAGCCGGTAGCCATGCTGGAAAACCCCGGACAAGGTCCAGCCATGCTGGCCTTCCAGTTCAAGTTTCTTGCGCAGGCGGCTGATATGGGTATCCACGGTGCGTGAACTCACCAGGCCCTGCATGTTCCAGACCTGTTTCAACAAGGTCTCGCGGCTGACGATATTGCCCCGGCGACGGAACAGGTACTGCATCAGGTCGAATTCGCGGTCGGTGGTGGGGATGCGTTGGTCATTTAGATGAATTTCACGCAGGTCTTCACGCAGGAAGTACGGGGCGAATTCGTTGTTTGTCGCGCTCTGCGCCGCAAAGCCGGATCTGCGCAGGACTGCGTTGATTCTGGCCAGCAATTGCGCAGGATGTGGTGGTTTGACGATGTAGTCGTCTGCCCCGGCGGTTAGCCCGGTTACCACATCCTCATCGGTTTCACGGCCGGTAACCAGGATCACAGGCAGCCTGGACTGGTTCGATGCGCGAATCCATTCGAGTAATTCCAGGCCGCAGCCGTCTGGCAGCATCCAATCCAGCAGCACCAGGTCCACGGAACTGGCCCTGACGTGGCGGCGGAAGCTGTCGGTATCGGCAAAGCTATGGACTTCGAATCCGGCGCTTTCCAGTAGAGTAGCTACCAGCAGCCGGTGGCTGGGGTCGTCTTCAACATGCGCCACCTGAGGGCGAGGACTTACCTTGTTTTCCACTATTTCTCAACTCGCGATGTCAGAATTGCGATTAATGTAACAATTTGTAGCATGTTGCGATAGCGTATCGTAGGCCAGGCGGGCGGACATAGGGTTTGTTCCGGCCCGCCGGGGTTATTCAAAATCGGGTTTTTGTGGAATTCGACTCGTTATATTCGAAAAAGCGGCTTTTTGGATACAGAAAATATGAGGCTGGGTCAGATTTTCGGAAAGAAAAGCAGCGTTGCACGCAGGTTAAGCCAGAGCGTACTGGCGGCCAGCGTCATCGTGATTCTGCTGTTTTCCCTTGCCTTGTTATGGGTGGAGGCTGCCGCGGACCGCAGCAAGGAAGAGAAACATATCGAGGACCTGGCCCGCGTTATAGCCCTCAACGTGGCGCCGGCGGCATTTTTTAATGATGAAAAAATGGCGAAAGAGCAGCTATTGAATGTGCTTGGCTATCCGAATGTTCTTTACGCGAAAATTTACCGTAACGATGGAAGCGTTCTAGCGCTCGTCACCGGGGATGGCGGCCTGAATTCAGCCAATGGCTCGCCATCGGAAGCCGGGTTGTTGGCGACCAAAGATATCAAAATTGAAAATACGGTGATTGGACGGCTGGAAATTTCCGCCAATTATTACCAATTGCAGGAGCGGACTTCGGGGTTCTACTGGCTGCTGTTGATGGGCCTGACGATAGCATTGTGTTTTGGCATGTACACGGCTTGGCGGACGCGCAAATTGGTGCACAGGCCTTTGCAGAACATGCTTGAAAAAATCAATCAGGTAACCCAGTCGACCGATTTCAGTGAGCGAGTGGAAGTGCAGAGCGCCGATGAAATCGGCGAGACCGCCAGTGCTTTCAATCAATTGCTGGTGCATTTGCAGGATCGCGAAGCCAGCTCCTATGGTTATCAGGATCAACTTGAGGCATTGGTAAACCGGCGTACGCGCGAAGTGGAAATCGCCAATGAGAACCTGCAAAAAACCGTCTACGAGCTGGAGGTCGCGCGCGATACTGCGGAAGCCGCGAATCATGCGAAATCGCAATTCCTGGCCAATATGTCGCACGAAATCCGGACTCCGATGAACGGTGTGCTGGGTATGACGGAACTGTTGTTGGCTTCGAACCTGCAGCCGGATCAGCGGCGATTGGCCGAGACGGTATCGCGATCCGGCCATGCCTTGCTGGAAGTGTTGAACGACATTCTGGATTTGTCGCGGATTGAAGCGGGCAAATTGGCCCTTGAAGAAGCCGATTACGATTTGTGGGAATTGGCCGAAGATACGATCGGTTTGTTCGGCGAACGTGCCGGTCGGAAGGGCCTGGATCTGTCGCTCGAAATCGACGATAACGTGCCAGTCATGGTGCGCGGCGATTCGGTTCGATTGCGGCAGATTCTCAACAATCTGGTCAGCAACGCGATCAAATTTACCGAGCAGGGTGGTGTCAGCGTCATCGTTTCGCAGGATCAGGACCGACAAGACGAGTATGCGTTGCGCATCGATGTGCTCGATACCGGTATTGGCATTACCGAAGACGCTCAGTCGCGCGTATTCGATGCATTTGCGCAAGCCGATAGTTCTACCGCCAGGCGTTTCGGCGGCACCGGTTTGGGTTTGGCGATTTCCAGGCAACTCGCCGAATTGATGGGTGGCAGCATCAATCTGGTCAGCGAGATAGGAAGCGGCTCGCGGTTTTACTTCACTGTCCAGCTGCAGCCACCGCAGACTGCCGACGAAACAATAGCGGCAGAGCCCATTTTCGACATTACACTCAAAGTCCTGATTGTCGAATCGAACCCGCGCATCGGCGGCATGCTCCGTCGAATACTGCAGAAATGGCGTGTTAATTGCATTCTGGTGCAGAGCGCACAGGACGCCACTTTGAGATTGGCGACGCCGGACAATTATCCGACCCCGATAAATCTGGTGTTGCTGGACTGGAGCTTGCCCGATAGCGCGGCATCCATCCTGGCCAAGGAAATTCAGCAGAACGTCTATCCAATCCATCCCAAAGTGATTGCGATGACACCGGCTTCCAGCGTGTTCGCGAAAATGGAGATATCGGAACTGGAAGTGATGGCGAGAGTGCTCAAACCGATTGATCGCTCTGCATTGCGCTCGACCTTGCACGAGTTCGTCCGCGTACATTCGAACAAGGCTTCAGTACAGCACACGATCACGAATCAAGAGGGACTGTATGCCGGCTTGAAAGTACTTCTTGTTGAAGACAATCCGGTGAATCAGCAATTTGCGTCCATACTTTTGCAGAATATCGGTTGTGAGGTGTCGGTAGCCGCTGATGGATTCGAAGCGCTGGAACAGGCGAAAAAATCCCGTTTCGATATCATTTTCATGGACTGCCAGATGCCGGTCATGGATGGTTTCGAAGCCACCGAAAAAATACGCAAGATGGAAGCCAACCCGTCGTTGAACATGAAACACACGCCGATAATCGCGTTGACGGCACACGCCACCGCAGGTTATCGCGACCTGTGTATCGCGAAGGGAATGGATGACTACTTGAGCAAGCCATTCAATTCGTCGCAAATCGTCGAGAAACTTGAAAGATGGTCCCGCAATAAAACTGATGCCTCCGTCTTTGTTGTCGGTGCGATGGATCAAGCAAAACAAGTCGATGCCGCACCTGATATCCAGCAAGGCGGGACCAATGGGAGCGGCAAGCCTGCTGCGGAAAGATTCAACGAAGAGCGATTGGAGCAGATGGCCATGATTCAACTGCCCGGCAAACCGAATCTGCGTGATGGCTTGTTGAAACTATATTTCGAAAACGCACCGGAATTGGCGAGCCAGATTCGAACCGCATGTTCCGAAAACGATATCGATACCTTGCATCGCACAAGCCACAGCCTGAAATCGACCAGTGCGAATATAGGCCTGGATCATTTGTCCAAACTCGCAGCCAAGCTCGAGGAGAGCACGCACGCAAAAAGGCTCGAGGATATCCCGCAACAGGTAGATGCCTTACTATGTGAGCATGAATGGGCGCTGGAAACGTTGCGTGCGTACCAGGCGCGCTTCAGTTAGAAAGCCACACGATAATCAAATTCAAAAAACATGACAAAAATAAAAACGATGTTGGTAACAGGCGGCGCCGGCTTTATCGGCAGTAATTTCGTCCTGTCGGCAATCGCCGAAGGCCATGCCGTCATAAATGTGGATGCGTTAACGTATGCCGGAAATCTGGAATCACTGAAAAGTGTCGAAGGAAATTCGCGGCATCACTTCGTGCATGCCGATATCGCCGATAAAGACAAAATTGCGGCTCTGCTGCAAAAGTATCAACCGGACGCGATCGTCAATTTTGCCGCTGAAAGCCATGTTGACCGCTCCATCGACGGACCCGCGGCTTTTATCCAGACCAATGTCGTCGGCACTTTGAGTCTTCTGGAATGTGCACGTGATTATTGGCGCGCACTTCCCGATACGGAACGAGAAGGTTTTCGTTTTCTGCACGTGTCGACCGATGAAGTCTATGGCTCGCTCGGCGAGACCGGTGCCTTCACCGAACAAACTGCGTTCGCACCCAATTCTCCGTATTCGGCAAGCAAGGCGGCATCCGACCATTTGGTCCGGGCATTCCATCACACCTATGGGTTGCCGACGGTAACCACCAATTGCTCGAACAATTACGGGCCGCAACAATTTCCTGAAAAATTGATTCCGCTTGTTATCCAGAAAGCATTGTCCGGCGCGCCGTTGCCTATCTACGGCGATGGGAAAAATATCCGCGACTGGCTTTATGTGACCGATCACTGCACCGCGATTTCGCGTGTATTGGCAGCCGGCCGGATTGGCGAAACCTATAATGTTGGCGGAGATGCAGAGCGCGAAAATATTGCAGTCGTGAAGGCGATTTGTTCGGTACTCGATGGCAAGCGGCCGCGTAGCGATGGCAAGTCCTATGCGGAACAAATGACATTCGTGAAAGACCGTCCCGGTCATGATCGTCGTTACGCAATCGATGCCGGCAAAATAAAAAACGAATTGGGTTGGCATCCGGCGGTGAACTTCGAGCAAGGCATCGAACAAACCATTCAGTGGTATCTGGATAACCAGGACTGGGTCCAGCATGTGATGGATGGCAGTTATCGGCTGGAACGAATCGGACAAGGAGCGTTGGCATGAAGCGTAAGGGCATTATTCTTGCCGGTGGTTCCGGTACCCGCCTGTATCCGATTACACAGGCCATCAGCAAGCAGTTGTTGCCGGTGTACGACAAGCCGATGATTTACTATCCGCTGGCAGTACTGATGCAGGCGGGCATTCACGAAGTGCTGGTGATCAACACGCCGCACGAACAGGAGCAGTTCAAGCGCCTGCTCGGTGACGGCTCACAGTGGGGCATGCAGATTCATTACGCGGTACAGCCATCGCCCGACGGTCTTGCGCAGGCTTTGCTGATCGCAAAAGATTTTCTTGGCGGGGCACCAAGTTGCCTGGTATTGGGCGACAATATTTTTCATGGACAGGGCCTGAATTTGTTGCTCAGCAAAGCCGATGCACAAATTGATGGCGCGACCGTGTTCGGTTATTGGGTACGCGACCCGGAACGTTACGGCGTCGCCGAATTCGATGAAACCGGCCATGTCATTGGCCTTGAAGAAAAACCGAAACATCCGCGCTCGCACTATGCTGTGACCGGCCTGTATTTTTATGACGGGCAGGCACCTGAATTGGCGGCGCAACTGAAACCTTCGTCACGCGGTGAACTCGAAATTACCGATTTGAACCGCCTGTATTTGCAGGAAGGGAATTTGCGGCTGGAGAAGATGGGGCGTGGTTATGCCTGGCTGGACACCGGCACGCATGAATCGCTGTTGCAGGCATCCAACTTTATCGAGACCATCGAGCAGCGCCAGGGCTTGCGGGTTTGCTGTCCGGAAGAAATAGCGTACTTCAATCGCTGGATTGACGACGAACAATTGAAAAGCCTGGCTGCACCACTGGCAAAAAACGGCTACGGCCAATATCTGCTTTCGCTGCTTGAACACGGTGCACCCGAATGAAGATGGTGGAAACCGAGTTGCCGGGTTGCCTGGTGCTGGAACCCAAAGTGTACGGCGATGATCGCGGCCAATTTTACGAAACCTGGAATAAGGATGTATTTGCCGGTCTTGGCCTGGATCTCGAATTCAAGCAGGCAAATGTTTCGACGTCGACACGCGGCGTATTGCGCGGCTTGCATTACCAGTGGCCGAAGCCGCAGGGAAAATTGGTCAGTGTTATCGAAGGCGAAGTCTATGACGTAGCAGTGGATATACGTCGGGACTCGCCTGCTTATAAGCGCTGGACATCGGTCATTTTGTCGGCCGACAACAAACGTCAATTGTGGATTCCGCCAGGCTTTGCGCATGGCTTCGTTGCTCTGAGCGAGCGCGTGGTTTTCAATTACCTGTGTACCGAAACCTACGACCCCGAATGCGATGCTGGGCTGCGATGGGACGATGCCGAACTGGCAATTGACTGGCCGGTAAGCAAGCCGGTACTTTCAAACAAAGATGCCAAAGCGCCGTTTTTATGTGATATTTCGCCTGAAAAGTTGCCGCGGATTTAGAGCTCACCCATGAAAATCTTATTGCTGGGCGCAGATGGTCAAGTAGGATTCGAATTGCATCGCGCGTTTGCGCCATTGGGCGCGATTACTGCCTGCACTTATAGCGGTTTGCTGCCAGGCGGCACTGCCTGCACGAAAATCGATTTTGAAAAAGCTGGCGATTTGACCAAGCTGGTTCACAGCAGCAAACCAGACATCGTATTGAACGCGGTAGCCCATACTCAGGTAGACCGTGCCGAAGATGAGCCTGCCTTGTCGCAACGGGTCAATGCCGATGCCGTCGCCGAACTCGCGCAGGCATGCAAAACCCATAACAGCAAACTGGTGCATTACTCGACCGATTACGTATTCAGTGGCACCTTGCTGCGTCCGATTCGCGAAGACGATACACCCGCACCGGCAAGCGTTTACGGCAAGACCAAATTGGCAGGCGAAATGGCGATTCGTGAAGCGGGTTGCTCGCACTTTATTTTTCGCACGGCCTGGCTGTATGCCGCCAGAGGCCAAAATTTCCTGCGCACGGCATTGAAATTGGCGAAAGAACGGGACGAGTTGAGAATCGTGAATGACCAGACTGGGTCGCCTACGCCCGCACGTTGGCTGGCGGTTGCCACGGCACTTGCCGTAACCAAGAATTTCGATGCCAACGGCACTTGGCATGTTGCTGCCGATGGCGAATGCAGCTGGCACCAATTTGCCCAGACTATCTACCAGGAAGCGCTTGCATCAGGGGTATTGGAAAAGGCGCCGCGCCTGGTCGGCATCCCGAGCCACGAATACCCGACCAAGGCCAAGCGCCCGATGTATTCGCGTCTGGATTGCAGCAAGTTCGCCACCGACTTCGGGATGCGGCTACCCGACTGGCGTCTGGGCCTGAATCAAGTTTTGGCCGAAATGGTGTAAGCGGGGCACACCTGCCGTAATTTTGCGACAATATCGCACTTTTCCAGCGAGTTATTACCCGATGAATATCCGGCATGTGCTTGCCATTTTGATGGCAGCTTCTTTTTCCTGCGTGTCTGTTGCACAAACACCTACACAGATACCAGTTGAAGACTTTCTCAAACGCGATATTTTCGGTGAAATGAAGCTTTCGCCGACGGGCGAATATATCGCCGCTACAGTACCGCTGGAAGACAGGACCGATTTGATTATTTTGCGCGTATCGGACATGCAAAAAACGGGTTACGTACGGGTATCGACCAAATCAATCATCATCGATTTTGATTGGGTCAATCCAAAGCGGGTGATTTTTTCCGTCGCGAGCTACCAAGGCTATGACATGACGCCGAGAAGAGAGCCCGGTTTGTTCGGTGTAAATTTCGATGGCTCGGGTCAGGGCAGGCCAATCGTTGGGCATGGTGCCGACGAAATTAAGTCCGACGGAACGCTGATCAAAAAAGAATCCAACGAGGGCATCCATGCCTCGTTTATTGACGGTCTTAAGAACGACGATAGGCAAATATTGGTTCAAATCCGGAAAGAATCGCAGATAGGCGATTCGTCGCAATACGTCAGGTTTATGCCAACCACTGAAGCGCAGAAGGTCGATGCAGTGAGCGGAAGCCGTAGCACGGTAGCGAAAATTGCATTGTCAGATGCCGACTTCTTCGCGGACCATACCGGTGAGGTCAGGTTTGCTACCGGCTCCAACAGCGACAATTTCACCAAGACGTTTTATCGCAAAGACAGAAAATCCGATTGGGTATTGCTGAATGATGAAAAAGCATCGGGGGTTGTCGTAAGCCCGGTTGGTTTTGACAGCAGCAACATGATTGCCTATTTGCAATACCAGGAGACATCGGGTCCGGATAGTCTGTTCGCATACGATACGAACACAGCTACAAAGACTCTGGTGGTGCGCGATAACAATGTCAGTCCGAGCGGTTATTTTTTCTCGCCGGTCGACAATAGCTTGTTCGGCATTCTTTACTACGACGGCTATCCGCGCATTCATTATCTCGACGCGAAAAATGCTTCTGCACAGGCATTGAAAGCGGTGTCCGCGACGTTCAAGGATAATTTCGTGGTGCCAGTTACGTATTCATCCGATGGAAATGTCGGTTTGTATTTCGTCAATGGCGACAATAAGCCGGGCGAGTACTACTTGTACGATCAGGCAAAAAAACAGTTGAAGTTCGTCGCAAGCAAGAACTCGTGGCTCAAGCCTGAAAAAATGGCCAGAACCGACGCATATGAGCTTGCTGCGCGTGACGGAACGAAGATGGAAGCTTTCGTTACGGTGCCAGCCGGCAGTAACGGCAAAAATCTGCCGTTGATTGTTTATCCGCACGGCGGTCCGTTTGGAATTTACGACACATGGAGTTTTTATCCAGGAGTGCAGATGCTGGCGAATCGTGGCTATGCAGTTCTGCAAGTCAATTACAGGGGTTCTGGCAATTACGGAAGAGCTTTCCGGATTGCCGGTTACCGGCAATGGGGCGGCACGATGCAGGATGACTTGGCAGATGCTACTCGCTGGGCCATCAAGGAAGGCATTGCGGCATCAAATCGTATCTGCATTTATGGCTCGAGTTATGGTGGCTACGCCGCTTTGATGGGGGCAGTTAAAGATCCCGACCTGTATCGTTGTGCCATTGGCGACGTCGGCGTGTACGACATGCCGATGATGTTTGGCCGTGGCGATATACAATGGTCGGATTCGGGTGAAAACTATCTGAAAGACATGCTGGGCGAGAAAGATCTCATCTCCAATTCGCCTTCGAAAAACGCGAATAAAATCAAGGCCGCCGTGTTACTGCTCGCGGGTGCGGAAGATGATCGTTCACCCAAACAACATACCGAGGCCATGTACAACGCGTTGAGAGCCGCGGGAAAACAGGTCGAAATGAAAATATACGCATTGGAAGGACACGGGAATAACCTGATGGAAAACAAGGTTGACCATGCGAATCGCGTACTGGAATTCCTGGATAAGCACATTGGTGCCGGCAGTCCGGGCGCCAAATAAGATTCGGCGACGCGTTATTTGTCGAAACGGCTCCGTATGGAGCCGTTTGCATTTGTAGCTGTCTTAGAAGTCCATTACTTATGTATCATGCGACTTCCCGGGAAATACTGTCTACTGCATCACACAAGCGTTTTTACAGTCCCCGAAAATTTATCCTTCTACCGAGGCTTGCATGAAAAAGTTTTTAGTTTTTTCGGCGTTATCGATGTTTTCGATCTGTGCAGTGAATCTGCACGCCGAAACAAAAGCTCCAATTCCAATGGAGCAATTTCTTAAGCGCGATCTGTTCGGCACGATGAGAATCTCGCCTACCGGCGAATTCATTGCCGCAACTATTCCCCAGGAAGATCGTTCTGCGCTGGTTATCCTGCGTCGTAGCGACATGCAGGTCAGTGGCAAAGTCGTTTTGCCGAGCAAGACTTACGTGGTCGATTTCAATTGGGTAAACCCGACACGCATCCTGTTCTCGGTCGGTGAGAAATCCGGCGAATTGAATGCGCCACAACCTACCGGCGAGTTATTCGGCGTCAATGCCGACGGCACCGGCCAGGGAGCTGCCCTGGTAGGTGTGAGGTCGACTGGCAAGGGTAATCGCTTGATGGGTGCAAGCATCATCAATACGCTTCGCAATGATGACGACCATGTCATTATCTCCCTGTCTCAACCAGGTGGTTTCAACCAAGTCCAGAAAATGCACGTGAGAACCGGGGCCAGGTCGACTATTGCCCGTGCGCCGATTCGTGAAGCAAGTTTCACAACCGATCCGGAAGGGGTCGTTCGTTTTGTAGTCGGTGCCAACAGCGATCGTCGCTTGAAACTCTACTATCGCGACGGTAAAGACAGCGAATGGGAGCTAATCAACGATGAAGCTGAAACCAACAAGATAATTTCA
The DNA here is from genome assembly GCA_050737875.1 of Arenimonas sp. Lineage (GTDB taxonomy): Bacteria > Pseudomonadota > Gammaproteobacteria > Xanthomonadales > Xanthomonadaceae > Arenimonas. The sequence goes on from JBOHYG010000108.1 coordinate 166,282, forward strand.
GCGGTAGGTTTCTCCGCCGATGGCAAAACCGCCTATCTCGAGTCAGAGGAAGACGAAGGCCCAAGTGCGGTTTATGCCTTCGATACCGCCACTAAGAAACGTACCTTGGTCGCACGCGACGATACCGTGGATCCATCCGACTATCTGCGTTCGCCGATCGATGGCTCCCTGTATGGAATTAAATTTGACGATGGCAAACCGCGTTTCGAATATATCGACGCGAATAACGAATTTGCGAAAATGCATGCCAGTCTTCAGGCGGGCCTAAAGACACAAACCGTATTGCCTATCTCTTACACGAAAGATGGCTCGATGGCGATTATCATTGGATACGCAGACAACGTGCCTGGCGATTTTTATCTCTACGAGCGCGCGAATAAAAAATTAAGCTATCTGGTCAGTCGCAATGCCTGGTTCAAGCCGGAAATGCTGGCAACGATGAAACCCTTTTACATGGTCGCTCGTGATGGCACTCAGCTGGAAGGTTTTCTTACCATTCCGGTCGGTAGTAACGGAAAGAATCTGCCTTTGATCGTCAACCCACATGGTGGCCCGTTCGGCCCCAAGGACGAGTGGGGTTATAACCCGGATGTACAAATCCTGGCGGCCAATGGATATGCGGTTTTGCAAGTCAATTTCCGGGGTTCCGGTGGCTACGGCCGCAAATTTACCCATCTGGGCTACAAGCAATGGGGCGGCACCATGCAGGATGACCTGACCGACGCGACCCTGTGGGCTATCAAGGAAGGCATCGCCAATCCAAATCGCATTTGTATGTACGGTGCAAGCTACGGTGGATATTCGTCGATCATGGCGGTTGCCAAGGAACCAGATTTGTATCGCTGTGCGTTCGGTAACGTAGGCGTTTATGACATGGCAGCGATGTATCACACCGGTGATATTCCGGATACCGAGTCTGGCGAAAACTTCCTTGATGAGGCTTTGGGTCATCAGAATCTCGATCAGGCTTCGCCGAATAAACTGGCTCACAAAATCAAGGCGGCCGTATATCTCGCAGCAGGTCGGGAAGATTTCAGAGCGGCACCCGTACATACCGAAATAATGCACAAGGCCTTATTGAAAGCCGGCAAGCAATCCGAGATGGTGATTTACGAGGGCGAAGGCCACGGCAACTTCCTGTTGAAAAACCGGATCGATTTCTACCAGCGCTTATTGGGTTTCCTTGATAAACATATCGGTCCAGGCAGCCAAGCAGCCAAATGATCGATTGATATTGCAAGCACAAAAAACGGCACCTCTCGGTGCCGTTTTTTTGTGCTTGTGAAAGTCGTGTTTACTTCACGCCATGCATCCAGCGTTTGAGCAATGGCACCACCAGGAATGCAAGCGCCGCACATACCAGTCCGCCGATTGCAAGATTCCAGAATAGATCGCCATATTTATTGGCTGCATCGGTCCAGGCCGTCGAGTGTTGAACTACTGCGCCAACGTCTTCTACCGAAGCGAGCGTAGCGAGTTTATGGGCGAGCAATTCCGAGAATGCCGTTGCCAGAAACCAGGTGCCCATCATCAAGCTGACGACGCGCGGCACCGACAATTGAGTCACGGCCGACAAGCCGACCGGCGATAAACACATTTCACCGATTTCCAGGATGAAATAGGCCAGCACCAACCACCAGATGCTGGCCAGACTGCCGGTTGCTGCTGCCTGCTCAGCAGCAAAAACCAGTGGTGCGAAGGCCAGGCCACCTGCCAGCAATCCAATCGCGTTTTTCATCGGCTTGCTTGGATTCAAGTTGCGTTTATCAAGCCAGCCCCACAGGCCGGTGAAAATCGGAGCCAGCAAAAGAATAAACAAGGCTCCGAGGAAAGTCAGCGAGCCGCCGTTTTGCTCCTGCAATACCGCCATGCCCAGTACCATCAACAACGCGATGGCGGCGGCAAAAATAAATATCGCCAACGGCAATTTTGATGCCGGATTTTTCTCGTGGAAGTAGTTCGACACAATGAACGCGGTTGGCATGATCAGTACCGGCACGATGAAGTACCAGAGCGGCAAACCATCTTTGAAGATTAATTCAGGAAAGAAATTCAGGACCATCAGGCGATCGGTGAACACCACCCACGAGCCATAAGTCTGTTCGTAAAGGGTAAAGAAAAGCAGCGCCATGAAAATCATGATCATCATGCTGATCATCTGTTCGCGTTGAACCTTGGTGCACTTGGTTGTGATGAAGTAAACGAACCATATCAACACGATTCCGAAAACCAGGGACATCAGCATTTGTGCCAGAGTCAGGTCAAAACCGATATCGAGCGTGAATGCATTGTTGCCGGTTGCCCACATCAGGCAGGCGACGGGAACTAAGCCGATAATCGCCGACAGGTAAATAAGCCATTCGCGCGGCATGCCGAACACGCGTTCTTTCAGGCTTTCAGGATTGGACGATTCTGCATGGCCACGCAAATATTTCTGCCCCCAGATAAACATCATCAAACCGGCAAGCATGCCGATACCGGCAGCGCCGAAGCCATAGCCCCAGCCGTACACTTTGCCCAAAACACCGCAAACCAGCGATGCAAACAATGCACCGAGATTGATGCCGGCATAAAACAGCGAGAAACCCGAATCGCGACGCGGATCGTTTTCCTCATAAAGCTTGCCGACAATCGTCGAGATATTCGGTTTCAGAAAACCGACGCCCATGATGATCAGCGACAGGGAAAAATAAAACACCAGCAGTGCCGAAGTATCACGAACGATATTGTCGCCGGTGCCTGTGGCGGGGTTGCCTTCATAAGCCATCCCGAGGTGTCCGAGCACCAATAAAATGCCGCCAAAAATGACGGCTTTTCGCATGCCAAGATAACGGTCGGCGAGCAAGCCGCCGATCACCGGGAGGCAATACACCATGCCGCCGTAGGCGCCGAGCATATTGAGGCCGCCGGTATCGCCAAATTTGTGATGCTCGACCAGGAACAGCAGCAACAGGGCTTTCATGCCATAGAAAGAAAACCGTTCCCACATTTCCGTGAAGAAACAGATGAACACGCCTTTCGGGTGCCCCAGGAACGTATCCTGGTCATTATTAGTAGAGGGCAGGGCCACTGTATTCACAAACCAACTCCGGGAACCATAAAAACCCGAGTATAGCCTGAGGCCAAGCCGGTCTGGCTATGTTCAAAGCTTGGCGTATAGGCCGCCTGGCCCTAAACTGTGGGCTTTCCAATGCCGGATGCGTTTATGAAGAACCGTTTTGCTCTTGTGGCACTGACCTTGCCGATGTTGCTCTCCACGCAGGCAATTGCAGCCCGCGGCATGGATGCACGGGACATGGTGAATTTTGATCGTGTATCGGAACCCTCACTCTCGCCAGACGGGAAAACCGTCGTGTACGGTTTGCGTGAAGTCGATTTTGCCGCCAATAAAGCCAAGACCGGTTTCTGGAAGCAAGTCCTGAATTCAAAGCTGGCACCCGAACGAATTACCGGCAAAGACTTCAACGTTAATAGTCCGGTTTTTTCCAACGACGGCAAATCGATTTATTTCCTGAGTACGAAATCCGGCTCGATGCAATTATGGAAACAGGCATTGTCGGGCGGTGTCGCTTTGCAAGTATCGAACTTCCCGCTGGACGTCGGCAGCTACAAGATTTCGCCGGATCAAAAGTCGGTTGTCTTCAGCCTTGAAGTTTTCAATGACTGCCCGGATCTGGCCTGTACGAAAAAGCGTCTCGATGATGAAGAATCCAGCAAGGCCACCGGTGCCGTGTATGACAAGATTTTTATCCGACATTGGGACACCTGGGCCGATGGTCGACGCAACCAATTATTCATGGCCGGCTTCTCCGCCGACGGGAAATTGACGGGCGAACCGAAAAAAATCACCGCCGGCATCGATGGCGACGTACCTTCCAAACCTTTCGGTGATGCCAGCGAATATGCATTTTCGCCTGACGGCAAAACCATCGTGTTCAATGCTCGCATCGCCGGTAAAACCGAGCCTTGGTCAACCAATTTCGATTTGTATTCCGTTGCAGCCGACGGCAGTACGCAACCGAAGAACCTGACGCCGGAAAATCAGGCTTGGGATACCGGCCCGGTATTCAGCCATGACGGCAAAACCTTGTATTACCGCGCGATGAAACGCGCGACTTTCGAAGCGGATCGTTTCGGCGTGATCGCAATGGATCTTGCAACCGGCAGTAAACGCGAAATCAATGCGGCCTGGGATCGTAGTGCAGACAGTCTGTTACTCAGTGCAGACGGAAAATCACTTTACACCGTGACCGATGACGTTGGCTCGCATGCGATCTTCGCGATCGATACAGGCACCGGTGCAGCGCGCAAACTGGCAGGTAACGGTACCGTTTCGGGCTTCGATATTGTCGGCAATACCTTGGTCTTCGCCCGCAGTACGCTTACCTCGCCGGCGCAATTGTTCAGTGGCAATGCGGAAGGTGGCAAGGTCAGGCAAATTTCCAATTTCAATACCGAAAAATTGAAAGGCATCGCCATGGGTGGCTATGAACAATTCAGTTTCAAGGGTTGGAATAACGAAACCGTTTACGGTTACGTGGTGAAGCCGGCGAATTTCGACAAGAACAAAAAATACCCGGTGGCGTTTTTGATCCATGGCGGTCCACAGGGCAGCTTTGGCAATAATTTCCATTACCGCTGGAATCCGCAAACCTATGCAGGCATGGGTTTTGCAGTCGTGATGATCGACTTCCACGGTTCGACCGGTTATGGCCAGGCTTTCACCGATGGTATTTCCGGTGATTGGGGCGGCAAGCCATTGGAAGATTTGCAAAAGGGCTGGGCGGCAGCGCTGGGTAAATACAGTTTCCTCAATGGAGAACGCGCTTGTGCTTTAGGCGGCAGCTATGGCGGTTACATGGTCAACTGGATTGCCGGTAACTGGCCGTCGCCATGGAAATGCCTGGTTTCGCATTCCGGCGTATTCGATAGCCGCAGCATGGGTTATTCGACCGAAGAACTGTGGTTCGACGAATGGGAACACAAAGGCACCGTCTACGAAAAACCGGAATCCTATGAAGTAGGCAATCCGGTCAATCACGTCCCCAAATGGAAAGTGCCCATGCTGGTGATTCATGGCCAACTCGATTACCGCATTCCGGTCGAACAGGGCATTGGTGCATTTACCGCTTTGCAACGCCGCGGCATCGAAAGCCAATTCCTGACCTTCCCGGATGAAAATCACTGGATTTTGAAACCGCACAACAGCGTGTTATGGCATGACACCGTCAATGCCTGGCTGAAGAAATACGCGGCAGAGTAATTGTTTTGTTTATGTATTTAAAAAAGTGCGCCGACGGCGCACTTTTTTTACGAATTCGAAGAAGGTGCGCTAGAAGCGCACCCTATAACCACTTCGCTTTTTTCAGCGAAGCGTACAAGCCGCCGGTCACAAACAGCGTGAACAAAATCAGGATCAGGTAGCTGTATTTGCCTGCCAACTCGGGCATCTGCGTGAAGTTCATGCCATACCAGCTGGCGATCAGGGTCGGGGCGGCCAGCAAGCCGGCCCAGCCGGCCAGGCGTTTGACGATTTCGCCTTGTGCAACGGTAACCAGAGACAGGTTGACCGACATCGCCGCCGTCAGCATTTCACGCATGGTGTCGGTGGCTTCGGAAACACGAACGACATGGTCATACACATCGCGCAAGTAAACCTTTACGCCATCACGTATCAATTGCGGATGGTATTGCATCAATTGATTGACGATATCCTGTGTTGGCGATACCGCCAGTCGGTAGGTAGTGAGCTCGCGTTTCAACTCATACAAATGCTGGATGGTGTCTTTCTTGAAGGATTCGGCAAATATGTCCTGTTCGAGTTCATTCAATTCGCGTTTGAATTCTTCGACGATCGGGAAATAGTTGTCGACGATAAAATCCAGAATCGCATAAAGACCATAACTCGGTCCCATCGCCATTAACGCAGGATTTTGTTCGCAGCGTGCACGTGCACCGGTGTACGAGAGCGAAGCGCCGTGGCGGATCGTGATCAAGAACCGCGGTCCGATAAAAATATGGGTTTCGCCGAATTCGATAGCGCCCTTAATCATTTGCGCGGTATGCACCACCATGAACAAGGTGTCGCCATATAACTCTATTTTGGCTCTCTGGTGTGCCTTGGATGCATCCTCGATGGCGAGTGGATGCAGACCGAATTCTTCCTGCAGTTTCGTTAATAGCGATTCATCGGGCTCATACAAACCCAGCCAGACAAAACTGTTATCGGGGTTTTGCAATACATCACTGATGGCATCCAGCGTGATGTCGCCGACCTTGCTGCCTTCGGCGCAGTAGGCGACGCAGTTGCGGACCATGCCGCCTATTTGTGATTCGGGAATGACATTGCTCATGGTCGAATGATGGTGGACTTGGCTTAATCCCGCAAGGTTTTCGGTTCGACGCTCAGCGACTTGGCGAGCGCCAGATGCACCGG
>JBOHYG010000109.1:0-4480 GCA_050737875.1 Arenimonas sp.
ATGCATGCCTGCGCGCATTGGCCTTGATGCCTCATGTCTAACAACACGATTAGTCCGAACCAGAGAAAACTTTGCCTGCTGGCGAGCATCGTTTGCTGCATTCCGATGATGCTCCAATTGCCTGCACCGTTAATGACCGCGCTTGCCTTGAGCATGTGCCTGGCATTTTTTTATCAAAAGCAATTACCCGGTGCACTTCGCATTCTTCTGGTCGCCTTGCTCGGAGCCACCGTACTCACCAGTTACAACTTTGGCATCGGCCGCGATGCCGCCAGTGCCGCCTTGCTTGCGATGCTTGCGCTCAAGCCTTTTGAAACACACTCGCCGCGCGATGCAAAAAGTTTGCTCGGCTTTTCCCTGTTCGCACCGTTTGCCGCTTTCCTGCAAGACCAGGGGCCGCTGACGCTCGGATTAAGCCTGCCGGCTTTTCTGCTTTGCCTGATGGCGTTCGCCGAACTCGCGCAGATGACGAGCATGCCATGGCGCAATTCGATGAAAGCTGCCGGCAATGCGGCACTCATTGCACTGCCACTGGCTCTGGTCGGCTTCTGGCTATTCCCGCGACTATCGACACCCTTGTGGGGATTACCGCAAAACGCCATCGGCGGCAAAGGTCTGGGCGACCGAATGGAACCGGGCGAATGGCTCGACAAACTTGCCGACGACCGCATCGTCATCCGCGCGAAATTTATTTCACGCACTCCCGATCGCAGTCAAATGTATTGGCGCGGACCGGTTCTGGTGCATTTCGATGGCAGTGCATGGACCCGTGACCAGGGCGCAAAAGTAAGACGGCGTCCGGTCGTGGCACCCGACCTGAATTCGGTGCGCTACGAAGTCATGCTTGAGCCTACTGCGACGACAGATTTGATCGTGTTGGACTTGCCGACCAAGGTGCCGGACAACTCGCGGCTCAGCAATGAATTCACCGCAATGGTTTCCGAGCCGGTTGAATCGGTGCAACGCTATGAAGGCGAATCCACGCTGCTGCCAGTGTTTGTCGAGCCACTCGATAATGTCAGCCGGTTACTGGCTTTGCGACTTCCCACCGACCTGAATCCACGTACGCGTGAATTGGCGGAAACCTGGTTCAATGAAAATCCTGATCCGATTGCATTGGCCAATCGCTTCCAAACCTGGATTCGCAAGGACTTCATTTATACGCTCGATGCCCCCTTGCTGGGCCGTGATTCTGCCGACGATTTCCTGTTCAACACGAAGCGGGGTTTTTGCCAGCATTACAGTTCGTCTTTCGCCGTTTTCATGCGCTCTGCAGGTGTGCCAACGCGGGTGGTTACCGGCTACGTCGGCGGTCGCCGCAATAAATTCGGCAATTATTGGATGCTGTACGGAAAAGATGCGCATGCCTGGAACGAAATCTGGGTTGAAGGCCGTGGTTGGGTACGAATCGATCCCACCGCGGCGGTAGCTCCCGAGAATATCCTGGATACCGTCGATGATTTGCAAGGCACTGAAACCTTCGCCGATTCGGTGTTCAGCTCGACATTTGAAACCAGCGACTGGCTTCGCCGCAGCTGGAATGAACTGGTCCTGGGCTATAACTCGGCTCGTCAAAAAAATCTGTTGAAACCATTGGGCTTGAATACTGAAGATAACCGCCAATTGACGATCGTGTTCATGATCGGGGTTTGTCTAGCGCTCGCATTGACCTTGATGCTGCTATTGCGCCAGCGTCGCGAAGATTTGCATGAAGTCGAGCGGGCCTGGCGCACATTCATCAAGAAAATGCGCAAACAACGCCACGCCAAATTGCCGCATGAACCCGCCAGCCTGTTTGTCGAACGCGTCGCCAAGCTTTATCAAAGCAAAACGCCAGAATCGGCGGAACGCATCAGGTACCTTGGTGCGCGCTACACTCAATGGCGCTACGAAAACCGGGATTTTGATTCAGTTGAAATTAAACAACTGATTACGGATCTGAAGCAATTTAAACCCATCTGAGGCACCGGGAATTACTTATGCGAACCGCCCTTATCGCCATCATTGCAGCCTGTACGCTAACTGCCTGTGTCACCGGCCCGAAAGCACTTCAGGGTGAATTCTCCGCCATATCGCCATCCCAGGCTTCGAAACAAAATACCGTCAATGCAAAAGTCAGGTGGGGTGGCCGCATCGTTGCGGTCAACAACAAAACCGACCGCACCTGTTTTGAAATCGTCGGTTTGTATCTTAGTAGCGGAGCAAGACCGCAAAGACTCGATAAAAGCGAAGGACGCTTTATTGCCTGCCGCAATGGCTTCTACGATCCGGACGTGTTCAAGGCCGGCCGTGAAATCACCATCACTGGCGCCATCGATAAATTCGAAAACGGCAAAATCGGCGACTACGACTACCGCTACCCATGGGTTAGCGCCGACGTGGTTTATTTATGGCCCGAACGCCGCGATGTCGACGTCATCGTCGAACGGCCGTTTTTTATCTGGCGATAAACTGATTAGCCCGGCGGCCAATGCAGCGAGCGGCCCGCCAACAAATGCAGATGGATATGAAAGACGGTCTGGCCTCCGTCGTGATTGCAATTAATCACGGCGCGGTAACCGTTTTCGGCAAAACCTTCCTGCTTTGCATACGCGGCAGCGGCAATCATCAAGCGGCCAACATATTCGGCATCACTTGCATTTAAATCATTCAAGGTCGGCTTTGCGATTTTCGGAATGAACAAGACATGCACCGGTGCCTGCGGATTGATATCGCGAAACGCCAGAACGTGTTCGTCTTCATAAACGATATCTGCGGGGATTTCGCGACGGATTATTTTGCTGAAAATGGTGTCGGTCATCATTGACTCCTTAAGTGGAAGATCACTCAAGCACTTCGAGGCGTGATCCAAACGCATGCGCCAGCGTACCGCGATCCACATATTCCAGTTCGCCGCCGATCGGTACGCCGTGAGCCAAACGGCTTGGATGCACGTCGAATTGCCGAGCCAGTTGTGCCAGATAATGCGAGGTCGCTTCACCTTCCACGGTTGGATTGGTCGCGATAATCAATTCCTTGATTTCGCCCTGCGCCATTCGCGTAGCCAGCTTGTCCAGACCCAATTCTTTCGGGCCCAAACCATCCAGCGGCGACAACCTGCCCTGCAAAATAAAATAGAAGCCGCGAAAACCGGTCGCCTGTTCAATCACCAACCTGTCGGCCGGCGTCTCGACCACACAAAGCAGATGCTTGTCGCGCGATGCACTCATGCAAATCTGGCAAACCGGGGTTTCGGAAAAATCGCGGCATTGTTCGCAATGGCCGATTTTCTCCGCAGCTTCGGCCAGGGTTTTCGACAGGCGCACGGCAGCGTCGCGATTGCGTTCGAGCAATTGATAAGCCATGCGCTGGGCAGACTTCTGCCCGACGCCAGGCAAGCAACGCAAGGCTTCGATCAATTGTTCCAGTAACGGTGCCGTGCTCATTTAAGCAGCTTGCTGATCAAAACAGACCCGGAATTTTCATGCCTTTGGGAATCGGCATGCCGGCAGTCGCAGCCGACATGCGGGTTTCGCTTTCAGCGTTGGCTTTTGTAACGGCATCGTTGAAAGCAGCGGTAATCAAGTCTTCCAGCATTTCGCCATCGGCCAGCAGGGATGGATCGATGCGAACCTTGCGGGTTTCCATTTTGCCGGTCAGGGTAATACTGACCATGCCGCCACCGCTGGTGCCGGTGACTTCCAGCGCTGCCAGTTCTTCCTGCGCACGCTTCATGTTTTCCTGCATACGCTGAGCTTGTTGCATCATTTGTGCGATATTGCCACGCATAAAAAATCTCTCTCTAATCTAAAGGACGGATGGAATCGGGCACGATTTGCGCACCCTGCTGAAGCAGTTGTGACACCACGGGATCTGCCATGAAGGCACTCTGGGCATCGGTTTGTTTTTCGCTGCGGACCCGTTCGGTCCGATCGTGCAACGTTTCGGATTGCACTTGTGCTTTTTCGAAAACGATTTTAGGTACTTGGCCGAGTGCTGGCGCCAATTTTTGCGCGAGGCTTGCAACCACTGCATCGCTACGCAGATGCAGCAAGTTATCGGGCAGCGCCAATTTCAAAATACCGTTATCGAAGGCGACATAAACCGAATGCGCAGCAAGCTCGCGCGTTGGCCCCTTCAATTCCGATGCTTCGATTACGTCGAGCCAGTTCTCGTGATGTTTTAATTCACGTTTTGTTTGCTGAGTGACGTTTACCGAAACTGTTTGTGGCACGGCAACTGGAGCCTGCACTACCGACGTCGAGACAACAGGCGTTTCAACCGGTGCAATGACCGGTTTCGGTGCAGACAACACTGGTGCGGCTTGTGGAGGAGCGGCAACCGGTTTTGCAACCGGTTTAGACGTCGCTGGCGCCACAACGGCATCGCCGTCCTTCACCGGACGAAACGCCAGCATGCGCAGCAAACTCATTTCAAAACCGGCGCGCGGGCTCGGTGCGAACGCCAAATCGCGGCGTCCGTTGGTCGCCATCTGATACCA
>JBOHYG010000110.1:0-1299 GCA_050737875.1 Arenimonas sp.
GTTCAGTGTGAGAGCTTCCTGCACGTTCAAATATTTCTGTGCGCGCTCGGACAACTGGATGCTGTCTCCCGCTTTCACTTGATACGACGGCAGATTGACCGATTTACCATTAACCAAAACACCTTTATGCGACACCAATTGGCGTGCTTGCGGGCGGGTAACGGCAAAACCCATGCGATAGATCACATTGTCCAAACGCTGTTCCAGCATTTGCAGCAATGTTTCGCCGGTGTTGCCTTTCTTGGTTGAGGCTTTTTTGTAGTAGTTACGGAACTGACGCTCCAGCAAACCGTAGATACGCTTTACCTTTTGCTTTTCACGCAGCTGGGTAGCGTAGTCAGACAGCTTGCCTTTCTTGGCGGCGCCGTGCTGACCTGGTTTTTGTTCGAGTTTGCACTTGGAATCAATCGCGCGGGCCGGGCTCTTCAGAGAGAGATCAGCGCCTTCACGACGAGCGAGTTTACAGGTGGGACCGATATAACGAGCCATTATTTATTCTCCTATCCCTTAGACGCGACGCTTTTTAGGCGGTCGGCACCCGTTGTGCGGGATTGGGGTAACGTCGATGATGTTCATGATCTTGTAACCGCAAGCATTCAACGAACGCACGGCTGATTCACGTCCTGGGCCTGGGCCCTTGATGCGAACTTCCAAGGTTTTGACACCGTAATCCAGCGCGGTTTTGCCAGCTTTTTCGGCGGCAACCTGAGCAGCGAACGGGGTGGACTTACGCGAACCGCGGAAACCCGCGCCGCCGGAAGTCGCCCATGACAAGGCATTGCCCTGGCGATCGGTGATCGTAACGATGGTGTTATTGAAAGAAGCGTGGACGTGGGCTACACCGTCGGTGACGATGCGCTTGATCTTCTTCTTGGTTTTGGCAACTGGTTTATTCATGATTGGCTATCCCTTATTTCTTGATAGCTTTACGTGGGCCCTTACGGGTCCGCGCATTGGTGCGGGTACGCTGACCACGCATCGGCAAGCCACGACGATGACGCAGACCGCGATAGCAGCCGAGGTCCATCAGACGCTTAATGGACATGCCCACTTCACGACGGAGGTCACCCTCAACGATGAACTTAGCGACTTCCGCGCGCAGGCTATCCACCTGAGCTTCGGTCAAGTCACGAATTTTGACAGAAGGAGTAACCCCTGCCGCTTCACAAACAAGCTTCGAACGCGTACGTCCGATGCCATAAATACTTTGTAAGCCAATTACAGCGTGCTTTTGCACGGGTAAATTGACGCCCGCAATGCGTGCCATTACGTTATCTCCAAACTGATTGAGCGTAGTGA
>JBOHYG010000111.1:0-5491 GCA_050737875.1 Arenimonas sp.
CGGACCATGCCGCCTATTTGTGATTCGGGAATGACATTGCTCATGGTCGAATGATGGTGGACTTGGCTTAATCCCGCAAGGTTTTCGGTTCGACGCTCAGCGACTTGGCGAGCGCCAGATGCACCGGCAGCAACATCAATACCCATTCGAAATTTTGCTGGGCCAGAAACGGCAGGAATTGCAGGAACCCGGCAATCGCTGCGCTGGCCGCCATCAACCAGAGTAAATAATTGAAATAGTTTGCTGGTGTCTTGTTGCGAATTTTTTGCCAGGCGCCCGGCAACAAGGCCAAGGCCAAAGGCGAAAGTAGCAACAGGTTCGCATTTCGATAACCTGCCCAATGCGCGCTGCCGAACCAGACGAACAGCATCAGGCAGCCCAGCAATCCTGCGGCCAGCCAGAAGATCCCAGCGATGCCTGCCAGCAGTCTTGGCGTACGTTTGGCCAGGAAGAAAATGCCGATCGCCAATGCGATTCCGATCATGAACGCCGTCTTTTTCCATGGCGGCATATCACTCGGCGGCAATGAAAGACTATGTGGCAACAGTTCTTCTTCGCTGCTGATCAGCGGGCTGCCATCGCTTAATTTAATCAGCCGCAGTGAATCGCGTAAGCGCATCGGGATGAAGGCTTCATCCCAGCGTGACAACGGCTTGTCGGCTGCAGGGCCGAGACCTAGATGGAAACCCATTGCCATCCATTTCGCGGGCCAGGCGAGCCGCACCGATTCGCTGCGATAGCTATTGCCAAGGGAAGGGCTGGATAACTGCGTCTTGATTTGTCCATTCAGGACTTTGTCCAGCGAGTCACGTACGCGTGTGGAGCAATTGGCGGTGAAGTAATCGTAGGTATAGCGGGAATTTTCCAGCTTGGCATTTTCTTCGAGTGCCAGGTACAAATCGCGGATCTGTTGCTGGTCGAGATTCAGCCATTGCACGCCGACACCGCGGCCTTTTTCGCGATAGTGCTGCAAATCGTCTTCTTTCGGCAATGCGACTAACTGATATTGCATCTTGCCGTCGAGGAAATTGCCGAAGAAACCGGGCTCGCTCATGTCGAAAAAACCGAAATTGAACGAAATCGATTCGCCGGTTTTTACGTCCTCGATCACGATGGCGTCATGGCCGAAGCGCGCCCAGAATTCTTCACCGGGCTCCATCGTGATCACGCCGGCGCGCAGCGTGATATCGGGTCGGATGGGTTCGCTATGGCTGGTAATCGAAAACAGCAACAGGGCAAAAAACAGCAACGCCCTATTCATCGCCATGGATGCTCACGACAAAGCTGTGTACGCGGCGTTGGTCGGCACGGCCGACGCGAAAATGGAAACGACCGACATTCAACTCTTCGCCGGCTTCTGGTAGATGACCGATGGCATCCGTTACAAAGCCGCCGATCGTGTCGTAATCGTCGTCCAGGAAATCGGCGCCGAATTGATCATTAAAGTCGGCAATCGGCGTCAGCGCATCAACCAGAAACTGGCCGTCGGATTGTGCGGCAATCATTTTTGCTTCGTCAGCATCGTCATGCTCGTCGTCGATTTCACCGACGATCTGTTCCAGCACGTCCTCGATGGTAATGATGCCGGCAACGCCGCCGTGCTCATCGACCACGATTGCCATGTGGTTGCGCGATTGGCGGAATTCCTTCAGCAATACGTTCAGGCGTTTTGATTCCGGGATTAGCACGACCGGGCGCAATAATTCGCGGATATTGCCGGGGCCGCCATCGGCAACAATGCCGCGCAACAAATCTTTAGCCAGCAAGATACCCAGGATGTCGTCCTTGTCGTCGCCATGCACGGGGAAGCGCGAGTGTCCCGATTCCACCACCATTTTCATCAGCTCGATGAATTCGGCGCCGACCGGCAGTGACACCATTTGGGAGCGCGGCACCATGATGTCGCTGACTTGATGTTCGGAAACGCTGAGCGCACCTTCCAGCATTTTCAGAGTATCGCTACTCAAAATGCCGTTTTCCTGCGCGTCTCTTAGAATTTCGATGAGGTCTTCACGGCTTTCCGGTTCGCCCGAAAAGGCGTGACTTAATCGCTCCAGCCAGGAGCGTTTCTCTATGGGGCTACTACTGTCGTCAGACATGGGGGTTTGCAAAATGCCCGGGGGCGGAGACGTTAGTCTAGCAAATTCGTGTTTCAGTTCTCGCCGGCATAGGGGTCCGGATAGCCCAAATCGGCCAGAATGTCGCGTTCCAGCTGCTCCATCAGGACCGCTTCGCGCTCGTCTTCATGGTCCAGGCCCAGTAAATGCAGCACACCATGGATGGTCAGATGGGCGTAATGCGCCGCCAGGGTCTTGCCCTGTTCCTTGGCTTCCTTGGCTACTACCGGCGCACAAATCACCAGGTCGCCGAGCAAAGGTACATTGACGCCTTCGGGCAAGTCGGCCGGGAAACTCAGGACATTGGTGGCGTAATCCTTGCCGCGGTAATGCCGGTTCAGCGAGCAACCTTCTTTCTTGTCCACGATACGGATGGCCAGGTCGGCTTTGCGGATACGCCCTTTAACTGCTGCTGAGGCCCATTTTTTGAAGCTTTGGGCGGAGGGCAAGCCAATACGTGGCAAGCCGTAACTTACGCTGACATCAAATTGAATCGGGCCGCGGGTCATCTTAAATCCTCTATCGGTATCAATTGCCCCAGTCTTCGGGCGTGTACTCGATCATTACCACTTCAAATTCCGACTTTGCAATCTTACCAAGTGCAAGGTCGCTTACACAGTTATTGGCGACATTGCCGCTAACTCCGTCCATGATCTGTTGCATCAGGGCATTGCTATCCTTGCTATCGTCGACGGAGATCGAGATCTGCGGATTGCTGCAACTGCCGATATTCCTGGCTTCGATCGCGCCGACTATTTGCGAGGCAGCCTGGTCGGCCATGGTGTTGAATTCTTCGCTGGACATTGCGTCGGCGCTGGCCGTCACACGAACCTTGGTCAGATACAGCTGGCGGTAGAAAATGTAGCCCAAAGACTGCATGGGGACGTTTTTTTGGAAATGGGCGATGGACACTTTCCTGCCGTGCAACTGGCGTGATTTTTTCAGCGATTCCAGCACGATGTCCTTGTCTTCCTGCTTCGCTGCACTGCTGCTCGCCGCTGCGGACTTTTCGGTAACCGGTACGACGCAGATTTTTTCACCGTCGAGTAAAAGCTTTTGCTCGGGCTGAAGAACGAGTTTTTCGAAGACACCCATATCTCCGGCTTGACGAAGCCCTTCGGTGAATTCCTGCATGCCGAACTTCAGTATCTCGTCGTTTGGACCCTTGCCGATCGGGTAGACGAAGAAATCAACCGCGATATCCGGATATTCGGAAGAAACATAGCGGATCGAGACTCCGCTGGACTTGTTTTTCATGTCGAAGTCGAAATTTACCAGTTGGTATTTCTTTACATTCTTCGGAATGATGATCGCAGACCTCTCGATCAGCGCTTTCGAAGCACTGGTGCTCTTTTCAGTCTTGGCTTGCAGTGTGGAATTTGCAAAAAGCGCGGTGACCACAATGGCGACGGAAATGAGATTGGCTTTCATTGATACTCCTGGATGAATTGGAAGCTTACCTCAGATTCCATATGCCAGTAAGTCAGCTATCGGCCTGCTGAATCAACTGAAGCTTGTCACCCAGAAGTCGACTCAAATATTGGCGGTCTTTTTCGCGGTAATTGACCAGATGTGCGGTGATTCCCGATTGTAAAATCGGCCAGTCGCTGGCCGTATCACTGTAGACCCGCAAATAGGGTGGGTGGTAACCATATTTGATCAGCTCCCGCAATTTCGTTTTGCCATTGCATTGCACGGACGAAATCCTGCCACCCAGGAAACGCGAGCTTTGCGAAGCGACGAGGCCGACCTGGCTTTCGATGCCGAGGTGGCGAATGAACGCACTGGCCATTTCGTGGCCGGCACCGGTCGCGATGACGACATTGCGTCCTTCCGCGATATCCTTGCGGCATTCCGATAACACCGGTTCAATCGGCCTGATGCGGTACTGCGCGATGAAGTCGGCGAGTATTTTTTTGTAGTTTTCTTCGCTGATACCAACCGATGCAATCCACAAATAAGCCGACACGCCAAATTTTCTGATGGATGGAATGGAAAGCATCGGAAAGGCAACCGGTGCGATCACGGCGGAAAGTAGTAATCGCCATAGATTGGCTTTGATTCTCTGTTTGATAAAGGCGCCGCCACAGTCGCCGCGAAACAAGGTGCCGTCCATGTCGTAGACGACGATATCGGTTTCCAACTTATTTGTCGGCATTATCGTCGCTGGCATCCCTGGCGTCGTAGGCACGCACGATTTTTGCGACCAGTGGATGGCGTACCACATCCTTGGCTTCGAAGAACGTGAAGCTCAAGCCTTCCACTTTCCGCAGCACGTCGATTGCGTCGCGCAGGCCGGATTTCTGGTGTTTCGGCAAATCGATCTGGCTCATGTCGCCGGTAATAACGGCGGTGGAACCATAGCCGATTCGCGTCAGGAACATTTTCATCTGTTCGATGGTGGTGTTCTGCGCTTCGTCCAGAATGACATAGGCATCGTTCAAGGTGCGGCCGCGCATATACGCCAGAGGAGCAATTTCAATCACGTTGCGTTCCAGCAATTTGATGACTTTATCGACGCCGAGCATTTCATAGAGTGCGTCGTACAGCGGTCGCAAATACGGGTCCACTTTTTGCGATAAATCGCCCGGCAGAAAGCCGAGTTTTTCACCGGCTTCGACCGCGGGGCGTACCAGCAAAATGCGCTGTACGCGGGATTCATTCAAGGCATCCACCGCGGAAGCAACCGCGAGATAGGTTTTTCCGGTGCCGGCCGGACCTATGCCGAAATTGATGTCGTGTGTCGCCATCGCATGCAGGTATTTAGCCTGGTTTTCACCACGGCCTTTCACCACGCCGCGTTTTACCTTGATGGTCACTTCCTGCGGGGAATATTCCGGCGTTGCGAAACGCTGGTAATCGGCAGTTCCAAGTCGAATGTTCAGTCCCGGCAGATCGATGGTTTCTTCGATCGTTTCGACAAAACATTTCTTGATGAAGCGTTCGGCGGCTTCGACGGCTTTTTGGTCACCACTGATGCGAAATATATTGCCGCGATTGGCGATTTCGACCGCCATTCGCATCTCGATTTCCCGAAGGTGTTCGTCAAACGGGCCGCACAGATTCGCAAGACGTTCCGGGTCGTCTGGGTTCAGTGCAAAGTCGTGGTGATAGGTTTGGCTCATCCCGTCAGACTAGCGTTTTCGAAGGATTTTGACCAGTTTAACGTACGCAGGTTCGCCCCGAAATGCGCTATTCTGAAATCAGATAAACGATGGCTGACAGCCGTGTCGTATATTCGGGAAACAATCCATCACAGTGTTTTTGAAAACAGAGTATCGCCGATGACGCGTCAACTGAAATATCCAAGTCTCGTTTTTGCGTTCCTGGTGTTGACGGCCTGCAAACCGGAAAGCTCCGCTATGCTGGGCCTG
>JBOHYG010000112.1:0-8261 GCA_050737875.1 Arenimonas sp.
TGCCTGGCGAAACCCGTGCCGGTTGGCGCGTGCTGCGCGCCCTGGCCGAAAAACTGAGTCTTAAAGGATTCGATTTCACCGATTTGAGCGGGTTGCGTGCGCAATTGAATCCGAAAGCGCGCCAATCCGGAACCGCAGTTGCAAACGGATCCAATGCAAATGGTACGGGCGAATTGGAACGCATCAACACAACACCAATTTATCGTGGTGATGCCGTGTTGCGTCGTGCAACTTCATTGAACGAGCACACGCTGACCCAGGGTGCATTCGCGATACTGAATCCGGAAGAAGCGCTGGCACACGGTATCTCCGAAGGCATCATGGTCAAGCTTGGCGACGGCGTTGGTTCGGCCACATTGCCGGTCAAAATTTCGACTCGTGTACCACAAGGTGCCGTCTGGGTTGAATCGGATTACGAAGCTACCGCGCCGCTGTCAGCGACCGCCGGTCTTGCATTGGTGAGGGCATAAGCGTGCTAGAACTTATTGCAACGATTCGCGAATTCTTCCTGACATTTGGCTCGCTTGGTCTGATCGTGTGGACCTTGATCAAGATCCTTGTCGTTACATTGCCATTGATTATTTCAGTCGCGTTCTACACTTTGCTTGAACGTAAAGTCATTGGCTGGATGCACGTTCGCCAGGGACCGCAGTTTATCGGTGGCGTTTTCGGTATCGGCTTTATCCAGGCCTTTGCCGATGTGTTCAAAATGCTGTTCAAGGAATTGATTCTTCCAAGCAGCGCCAGTCCGTTTTTATATCGCCTTGCACCGTTGATTGCATTGGCACCGGCATTTGCTGCATGGGCCGTGATTCCATTCAGCGATGGCATGGTGCTCGCAAACGTTAACGCCGGATTATTGATGCTGCTGGCACTGACCTCGATGAGCGTATACGGCATCATCCTGGCTGGTTGGGCGTCGAACTCCAAATACGCCATGCTTGGTGCGCTGCGTTCGGCGGCCCAGGTAGTGAGCTACGAAATCGCAATGGGCTTCGCCTTGGTCGGTGTTCTGGTTGCCGCTGGCAGCATGAACCTTACGGAAATCGTCAACGCGCAAGCGGGCGATGCGGGATTGCTGGAATGGTTTGCTGTTCCATTATTTCCCTTGTTCGTGATTTATTTTATTTCCGGCGTTGCGGAAACCAATCGTGCACCGTTCGACGTCGCGGAAGGCGAGTCTGAAATCGTCGCCGGTTTCCACGTTGAATACTCCGGCTCGGCATTCGCGATTTTCTTCCTCGCCGAATATGCCAACATGATTTTGGTCAGCTTCCTGGCCTCGCTGCTATTCCTGGGCGGCTGGTTGTCTCCATTCCCGACATCGTGGGGCTGGTTGAGTCAGCCATGGTTCGGCTGGTTATTCATTAAAGCTTTCGTGTTCGCATTCTCGTTCGTGTGGTTCCGCGCCAGCTTCCCGCGCTACCGCTACGATCAAATCATGCGATTGGGCTGGAAGGTCTTCATTCCGCTGACCATTTTCTGGATTTTCGTGACGGCAATCATGGCCTACTACAATTTCTTCGTGATCGGGAGCTAAGACGATGTCTCGCATAATTAGCTACCTTAAAAGCCTGCTGTTGATCGAGTTCATCAAGGGCATGTGGTTGACCTTGAGATACATGTTCAAGCCGACCTACACGGTGAATTATCCATTCGAGAAATTCCCGCAGTCGCCGCGTTTCCGCGGCTTGCATGCCTTGCGTCGTTATCCAAACGGCGAAGAGCGCTGCATTGCTTGCAAACTTTGCGAAGCGGTGTGCCCGGCGTTGGCAATCACGATCGACTCTGAACCGCGCGCAGACGGCCAACGTCGTACCACGCGTTATGAAATCGATTTGTTCAAATGCATCTACTGTGGTTTTTGCGAAGAAAGTTGCCCGGTCGATTCGATCGTGGAAACCCATATCCACGAATACCATTTCGAAAAACGCGGCGAAAACATTGTCACCAAAGACAAGTTGTTGGCCATTGGTGATCGCTTTGAATCCGAAATCGCGGCGCGTCGCGCTGCCGATGCGGTATATCGTTGAGGATGGCTCAGATGTCTCCCGAATTAATCGCTTTCTGGGCATTTTTCACGGTTACCGTGCTGGCTGCGGTTGGCGTGATCAGCTTGAAAAATCCAGTGCATGCCGCCCTGAGTCTGGTGCTGACTTTCTTCACCACTGCCTGCCTGTGGTTGTTGCTGCAAGCCGAATTTCTCGGAATCGTCCTGATTCTCGTGTATGTCGGTGCGGTGATGGTGCTGTTCCTGTTCGTCGTCATGATGCTCGATATCAACACGACGCCATTGCGCGAAGGCTTTGCGAAATATTTCCCGGTGGCTATGTTGGTCGCTGCAGTGATGTTGCTGGAAATTCTCGGCTTGCTGGGTTTGAAAAAAGACGGTTGGCCGGAACTTTCCGATTCCGATCCGGCTGCTGCTTTGGGTCAAAGCAATATCCAGTGGATAGGCGAAGCACTGTTCACGCGCTACATGCTGCCATTTGAAATCGCTGCCGTCATTCTTACGGTCGCCATCGTGGTCGCCGTATTGTTGACGTTGCGTCGTCGTACCGGCACCAAGACCCAGGACCCATCCAAGCAAGTCATGGTGCGACGCGAAGACCGCGTGCGCCTGGTCAAAATGAAAGCGGAATCCAAGCGGGAGTCATCGCCATGATTGGTCTGAACCATTATCTGTTGCTGGGCGCAGTACTGTTCTGCCTGAGCATCGCCGGCATCATCATCAATCGCAAGAACATGATCGTGCTTTTGATGTGCATCGAGTTGATGTTGCTCGCCGTGAACGTGAATTTCGTTGCGTTTTCGCGCTTCCAGGCCGAAGTGTCGGGACAAGTATTCGTGTTTTTCATTCTTACCGTGGCTGCCGCCGAAGCTGCAATCGGCCTGGCAATCCTGGTCACTCTGTTCCGTAACCGCCGCACCATCAATGTGGCCGAGCTGGATTCTCTGAAGGGCTGATGCTGATGGATTCTTCGCAACTCTCCACCAACTTCTTGCTGATAATCGCCTTGGCGCCATTATTGGGAGCTATCGTTGCAGGACTGTTTGGAAAGCAGATTGGCCGCACCGGTGCCCATGCCGTCACCATTGCCGGTGTAGGTATCAGCTGTGCGCTCGCATGCCAGGTTCTGTTCCAGCTTTACACCGGCCAAAAGCTGCCATTTAACGAAAACATCTACACCTTTTACGATATCGGAAATTATTCCGCACACGTCGGTTTCATGATCGATAACCTGACGGCGATGATGATGGTCGTGGTGACGTTCGTATCGTTGCTGGTGCACGTCTACACGATCGGCTACATGGAAGAAGATCCCGGCTACCAGCGGTTCTTCAGCTACATCTCGCTGTTTACCTTCTCGATGTTGATGCTGGTGATGAGCAACAACTTCCTGCAATTGTTCTTCGGGTGGGAAGCGGTCGGTCTGGTGTCCTATTTGCTGATCGGTTTCTGGTACAAACGTCCGACTGCGATTTTCGCGAACCTGAAAGCCTTTCTCGTCAATCGTGTTGGCGACTTTGGTTTCCTGCTGGGTATTGCCGCGATCCTGTATTCCTATGAGTCGCTGGATTACGCAGATGTGTTCACCAAGTTGACCGTAAGCGCGCAAGCGGCTTTCACGTATATTCCCGAGTGGCATCCAACCATTTTCGGAGCCACTTTCAATCTTGTCGATACCCATAGCACGACAGTAGTTACCTTTATCTGCATCTGTTTGTTTATCGGTGCGATGGGTAAATCGGCTCAGGTGCCGTTGCATGTCTGGCTGCCGGATTCGATGGAAGGCCCAACGCCAATCTCTGCATTGATTCATGCTGCAACAATGGTTACCGCCGGTATCTTCATGGTGGCCCGCATGTCGCCGATGTTCGAACTTAGTGAAACTGCGTTGCAATTCGTATTGTTTATCGGTGCTACCACAGCTTTCTTCACTGGCTTGATGGGCATCGTGCAAAACGACATCAAACGCGTCGTGGCGTATTCGACCTTGTCGCAATTGGGTTACATGACAGTTGCACTCGGTGTATCCGCGTACAGCGGTGCGGTATTCCACTTGATGACGCACGCCTTCTTCAAAGCCTTGTTATTCCTGGCGGCCGGTTCGGTCATCATCGGCATGCACCATGAACAAGACATGCGCAGAATGGGCGGCCTGAAAAAATACATGCCGATTACCTATTGGACCAGTTTGATCGGTACTCTGGCATTGACCGGTTTTCCATTCCTGTCGGGTTACTACTCGAAGGACATGATCATTGATGCGACCCATCTGGCAGCCGAAGAGGGCACCTGGGTCAATCAATATGCCTATTGGTCCGTGTTGCTTGGTGTCTTCATCACAAGTTTCTACAGCTTCCGTCTGTTCTATCTGACCTTCCACGGCAAAGAACGTTTCCACGACGAGATTCCCGATCATTACGTGGCGCCTGAAGCCGATACCGTCGAGCACGAAAAGGAACTGGCACACTCGCACGACGTACACGACAGCCATGCAGAGGATGATCACGATCACCATGGCGCTCACACTCCGCACGAGTCGCCGCTGGTTGTTACGCTGCCGCTGATTTTGCTGGCAATTCCATCAGTGATCATCGGTTTCCTGACAGTAGGCCCGATGTTGTTCGGCGATTTCTTCGTCGGCCCGATTACCGTTACCGCCGATCATCAGTGGTTCAATACGATCGCCGAAGAATTTGGCGGCGTGCACGGTATCGCCCTGCATATGGGGCTCCATTTCATCAAGGCACCGGCATTCTGGCTGGCGTTCTCCGGCTTTGCGCTGGCGACCTATATCTATTTGTTCAATATCGAAGTTGCGAAAACCTGCCAGAAGATTTTTGCCTTGCCGATTCGAATTCTCGAAAACAAATACGGCATGGATGATCTCTGGATCAAGGGTTTTGCAGCGGGTGGTATTGCGCTGGGTAAATCTGCCGCGAAATACATCGACACCGTGATTATCGATGGCCTGTTTGTCGATGGCACAGCCGTATTGATTGATAGAACCGCAGGTTTGGTCCGCCAAATCCAAAGCGGCCGTTTGTATATTTATGCCTTTGCAATGATTTTGGGTCTCATCGCCTTGTTGGCGTTGTTGGCCAGAAATCTCGGCGTGTAAGCACTGGGGAAGTTCGGATGGAATTTAAGTCGTACTTGCTAAGCCTGTTGATTTGGCTGCCAATTATTGGCGGTGGGCTGACGCTGTTTTTCAGTGAAAAAAATGCCATACAGGCAAAATGGTTTGCACTGCTCGTTGCGATTGTCACGCTGGCGTTGGGCATTCCGCTTTATCAGGAATTCGACCTGGTATCACCCGGCATGCAACTGCTTGAAACGCATGCATGGATTCCGAGTTTCAATATTTTCTACAACCTGGGTGTAGACGGAATTTCCATCGCCCTGATTTTGCTGACGACCTTCACATCGGTGCTGGTGTTGATCGGCGCATGGAGTTCGATCGAGAAACGCGTACCGCAATATTTTGCCGCTTTCCTGATTCTGGAAGGCTTGATGGTCGGCGTGTTCTGCGCGATGGATGCCGTATTGTTCTACGTGTTCTTCGAAGGCATGTTGATTCCGATGTTCATCATCATCGGTGTCTGGGGCGGGCCACGTCGCGTTTATGCGAGTATCAAATTCTTCCTGTTCACCTTTCTCGGATCGGTGTTCATGCTGGTTGGTCTGGTTTACCTGTATCTAAAATCCGGCAGCTTCCAACTGGAAGACTGGTACAAGTTGTCGTTGAATGTGGAAGAGCAAATGTGGTTGTTCTTCGCGTTCCTGGCAGCGTTTGCCGTCAAGGTTCCGATGTTCCCGGTCCATACCTGGTTGCCGGATGCCCACGTGGAAGCGCCGACTGCAGGTTCGGTCGTGCTGGCAGCAATCATGTTGAAAATCGGTGGTTACGGCTTCATCCGTTTTACCTTGCCGATACTTCCCGATGCGGGCCAGGAATATGCCTGGCTGATTATCCTGATGTCGCTGATCGCCGTTGTTTATATCGGACTGGTGGCATTGGTGCAGCAGGACATGAAGAAGTTGATTGCCTATTCATCGATTGCACATATGGGTTTTGTAACGCTCGGTACCTTCATCGCATTCAGTCTGATGAAAGAAGACGGCAATACCGATGCGGCAGCGCTCGGCATGCAAGGCGCGATGGTACAAATGATTTCGCACGGTTTTATTTCCGGCGCGATGTTTAGTTGCGTCGGCGTGCTGTACGACCGCATGCACAGCCGGATGATTAAAGATTACGGCGGCGTCATCAATACCATGCCGTGGTTCGCCGGTCTGTTCGTTTTCTTCGCGATGTCGAATGCCGGCTTGCCGGGTACTTCGGGTTTCGTCGGTGAATTCATGGTCATTTTGGCTGCCTTCCAGCAATCACCGGTGACCGCTTTCTTTGCTGCAATGACCTTGATCCTTGGTGCGGCTTACACGCTGTGGATGGTCAAGCGCGTTATTTTTGGCGATGTTGCGAATCACCATGTGGCCGAACTGAAAGACATCAACGCCCGCGAAGCTTTGGTGCTGCTGCTGTTCGCCGCCGGTGTGCTGGCGATCGGCATTTATCCAAAACCACTTACCGATTTAATGGATAGTTCGGTCATTCATCTGCTCGGGCAGTTGAACTCGACCAAGCTGTAAGGAAACACGATGCTACCTTCAACATTCGTCATGGCTGATTTGTCTATCGTCACCCCGGAAATTTTCATGTGCGGGGCGGCATTTGCATTGTTGATGCTCGATTTATTCATTTCGCCGCAGCGTCGGGGTTTGATCCATTTCCTTTCCATACTGGTGCTGGTGGCAGCGGCGGTATTGACCGCACGTGATATGGCAACCGAGCAGGTTTTCGCATTCAGCAATACATTCGTTCGCGATATCGCCAGTGATGTTTTGAAAATGTCCGTATATCTGGTGTCTGCGTTCAGCCTGATTTATGCGAAGCCTTACCTGATCGATCGCGACTTGTTCAAAGGCGAGTTCTATTCGCTGGCCTTGTTCTCGGTGCTCGGCATGATGCTGATGATTTCAGCCGGCAGCATGGTGACTCTGTATCTCGGCCTGGAATTGCTTGCATTGAGTTCCTATGGCCTGGTTGCGATGGACCGCGATAACCGTCTGGCATCCGAAGCCGCGATGAAATATTTCGTGTTGGGTGCATTGGCCTCCGGTTTGTTGCTGTACGGCATGTCGATGATTTACGGCGCGACCGGCAGCCTGCAATTGCAGGAAATTTATTCCGCATCCAGCATCGCGGCGAATCAAAACATGTTGCTGCTGGGTGTCGTGTTCATGCTGGTCGGCATTGCGTTTAAATTCGGTGCGGCGCCATTCCATATGTGGCTGCCCGACGTTTACCAGGGCGCACCGACCGCGATCACTTTGCTGATTGCAGCGGCGCCGAAATTGGCCGCTTTCGGGATGGCGTATCGCTTGCTGGAAATGGGCGTCGGCGGTACCGATATGCATTGGGGCGACATGGTTGCCTATCTCGCCGCAATCTCGTTGGTCATCGGTAATGTCATTGCACTCGTGCAATCGAATCTGAAACGACTGCTGGCGTATTCGACCATCTCGCACGTCGGCTTTTTATTCATGGGCCTGGTCTGTGCCGATAACACCGGTTACAGCGCATCGATGTTCTATGCGATTTCGTACTCGTTGATGACTGCCGCAGCGTTTGCGGCCATCATCACCTTGTCACGTAAAGGTTTTGAAGCAGAAGAAGTGTCCGATTTCCGTGGATTGTGGCAGCACAACCCATTCCACGCGCTGATGGTTTTGTTCGTGATGGCTTCGCTGGCTGGTGTGCCGCCGTTCCTCGGTTTCTGGGCCAAGCTTGAAGTCATCAAGGCCGCACTGGTTGCGGGCTACACCTGGCTGGTTATCCTGAGCGTGGTGACTGCTGTCGTAGGTGCTTTCTACTATCTGCGCATTATTCGTGCGATGTTCTTCGAAGAGCCGAAGTCCGAAGCGCCGCGCTTGCATGGTGATAGCCATCTGCGTATCGCCTTCACTGTGAATGCGATGGCTTTGTTGGTCATGGGTATCTTCGCAGAGCCAATCCTGTCCTGGTGCCGCCAGGCGTTCCCGGTCTGAGAAATCCGTCGCCGGGAGCTGAAGCTTTCAATTTGCAAAAGCTTGTTAATTAGCCAGCATCGAACCGCCCTAGAGGCGGTTTTGTGTTTTTATACGGCTTGTAGTTAATATGCGCTGCTCACCTTCAAGAGGGGGACTGGGA
>JBOHYG010000113.1:0-22046 GCA_050737875.1 Arenimonas sp.
CCAATGGCTTTGACTCTTGTTGCCCAGCGTTCTGGTTTGCTATCGAATCGTTTCAATACACTGGGGGCATCCACTGGAATGGCACCGCGTTTATCGGGTCGCACTTGCTTGCCGGTCCATTGCACCAGTTCGATGTAATCGTCCAACCGGATAGGTAGAAAAGCAATCAAGGTGCCAGCAACGGGTTTCAAGCATGCTTGTAGTGAGTCAGGCTGCTGCTTCAACGCTTTCAAGCGCTGGTAAACACTGGTATGCCGTGAATGATCCAATCGCTTGGTCATGCCGGCCCGAATCGGGTTGAGATCGACATAAGCCATGGCTGCCAGCAAGGCCTTGTCATCGCACAAGACCTGGGATTTGAAGCGCCCTTCCCAGAACCGACCTTTGCAGCTGTCTTCGTGATTGGCTTGGCGAGCGATCGGCTCGGCCAAGCATTTCATCAACCAGGAAAGATTGCCCAAACGATGGCGGATGACGGCCATGCGATTCGGGTTGGCGATCAAGGCATGTGCTTTCAATAAGCGTGCTTCATCGGTGTCTTCACGCGGTGGAAATAAACGTACCCAGCGAGCCGCGACATCCTCATCCGACCAAAATAGTATTGCCGCAGGATCAAGCTGTAAAACCACATGCAGATGGTTGCTCATCACCGCATAGGCGTGAATGGCCACGGCGAAGCACTCCACCACTAAATGCAGGCGATCTTCGACCCAAAGCCGGCGATGCTCGAAACTTCGACCGGTGTAGTGGTCTTTGCCACACAGAAACGCACGTCGCACACAACGTTGTACACAATGGTAAACACCGGTACTTTCAAGTGGAATGAGTTGCGAACGGGCTTGCGTCATACCACCAGTGTGCTGTGACAAGCCTAGGCAAAATGTAGGAATTGCCTGATGCTGTTGTCAGGGTTTGTTGATATGGTGGGTGTCCTTGGTTCTTCCTTGGTTCTTTTGTTTTGTCCTTGGTTCTTTTCCTTGGTTCTTTGTTTGTTGGGTGTCCTTGGTTCTTCCTTGGGTGTCCTTGGTTCTTCGGTGTCCTTGGTTCTTGGTTGTCCTTGGTTCTTGGTTCTTCGCTTCTTGGTTCTTCGCTTGGCTCTTTGTGCTTTCAACCCTGTATCTCTCTCGTGCTGAGAACGTCTTTCGATATCCATTTCAACGGATAAAATCGCCAAACTAAGATAAAATAAGCAGGCACTAATATCGTATTTCACATGCATCACCAAAGAGCAACCCATGACCCCTCGCCGCCCCTGGAAAATGATCTTGTTGTCCGTCATTGGCCTTGCCATGGTGGCGGCCATTTGGCTCTGGCAGGATGCGCATAAGCAACCGGAAGCTAGTCAGTGGTCGATGCCGGAGACTGCCCCGACTGGAAAGCCAGCGCAACCGCCCTTTCCTGAACCAAAGAAGGTGCTGACGCCGGAAGAAATCCGCAGTGGGCACTGGGAAAGCGAACCGCCAAAACCGGTGGATGAAGCAGCCAAGCCAGAGGACAAATAAAGCTCTGGCGACAGACCTGACCCGAAAGCTATATCCAATATTCAGAATTCCTGTCTTGCACGGCGGCTCACTAGCCGCCGTTTTCTTTTGCGCGTAAATTGGCCGCATGAATCATCGCCGTCGCAACCGCTTCCCGATTTCCCTCGGCCTGTTCGCATTGGTATCGGCGGGCTTGTCGCTGGCGGCCAGCACGCCGGTGAAGTCGGACAAAGTTACGGTTTACCGTTGCGTGGACACGAAAGGAAAAGTGAGCCTGCAAGACTCGCCTTGCGTAATGACAAGCCAGCAGGAAACCCGCGAAATGCTGCGTCCGACCGACGCGCCGCCGTCAAAGAAAATGCCGGCTCCACCACCTGCCCCGGTCACCCCGATCGTGCAGCAATACGTTCCCGATCCCATGCCGCCGCCGGTGCTGTACCAGTGCACCAATTACGAAGGAAAGGTTCGCGATTCCGAAGTTTACGATCCCAATCCCCGCTGTGAACCCTTGTGGGTGCTCGGTTACAACGAAGCCTATTTGCCGATAGAAGAGCGTGGAAAACGCTGCCGCTGGATTGAAGACTCCTGCGTCCGTTACGAAGGCAGGGCCTTATGCGAACGCTGGCGGAAAAAAAAGAAACAGGCGGAGTCCGATTTCAAATATGCGTTCAGCGACACCATGGCTTATCGCAAATCCGAACTTGCCCGCATCACGCAAATCGTCCGTAACAGCTGTCAATAAAAATCAGAAACCGTAACGCATGAATCCGCCGTCGACCGAGATGCATTCTCCGGTGATGTAGCTCGCTGCGGGCATGCACAGGAACGCTACCGCGGCCGCCACTTCTTCGGGTTCGCCGATGCGTCCCATCGGTGTACGTTCCAGCACTTCATCCAGATATTCCGGAATCGCCAAAACGTCCGAGGTACGGCGCGTGCGGATATACCAAGGTGCTACCGAATTCACGCGAATACCATCGCTGGCCCATTCGCAAGCCAGGTTTTTTGTCAGTTGATGCAAGGCTGCCTTGCTGGAACCGTAAGGCGAACCGGTGCGCACATGCGTCAAGCCGGACACCGAACCGACATTCACGATACTTGAACTGGCATGTTGTTTAAGTAGCGGATAGGCAAAACGCGACAACTCGAATGCCGAAAAAATATTGGTTTCGAAAATGCTGCGCCATTCGGCATCGCTGTAATCCATGCTGGCCTTGCGAATATTGTGGCCGGCGTTATTCACCAGAATTTGCAATCCGTCGTGCAGATCTTCCACCCAGTCGAATACTTCCTGACGCTGTTCAGCATCGCTGACATCGGCAGCAAAATGTCGAACCGACTGATCCGGAAATTCTTCCTGTAATTCGTCGGTGCATGTCTGCAAATCAGCGGCATCACGTGCAATTAACAATACGTCGGCGCCCAGCCCCAGCAGCTCGGAAGCAATCGCCCGGCCGATGCCGGCACTCGCGCCCGTGATCAACGCAACTTGCCCGTTTAATTGCCAACGTGTCTTCATCTCGCACCTCATGCACAATGCGGGTAGCATAGCTGAGCCAGTACGACAGCAAAACACTCTCGCAATATTATTCCGGAGAAAACGCGATGCGCATCATCTTGATCCTTATCTGCCTGTCCATGTCCGCCTGCGTGGCCACACCCGAGCCGGAGGCGTCCGCTGCAGCAACCCAGTCACCTGAAAAGGAAGCCAACACCGAAATGCGCGATGCAATCCAGGCGCCGATCGACAAGGCAAAAGCAGTGGAAGACCAGGTCGAAGAAGGCGCGCAAGATCAGCGCGACGCGATTGAGGCAGCAGGCGGTTGATGAAGACAAAGCTCTTTTTTTCGCTGCTGCTGGTTGCGTCGCTTACAGCCTGCAACACGCAAGGCAGTAACAAGACCGTACCTGCTTCGGATGCGTTCTTCGACAAACTATCCAGCTATTGCGGAAAGGCTTTTGCCGGCAAATTGGTGGTGTTCAACGAAAGTGATGCCAAGAGTTTCAGTGGCGCTGCCATCATGCATGTCCGTAGTTGCAGCGCGAACGAAATTCGCATTCCGTTTCATGTCGGCGACAACCGTTCACGGACCTGGGTGATCACGAAAACCTCCAGCGGACTTCGCCTCAAGCATGACCATCGCCATCAAGACGGCAGTGAAGACAAGTTGACGCAGTACGGCGGCGATACCGTTAACGCCGGCAGCGCGACGCGCCAGGAATTTCCTGCCGATGCATTTTCCAAGGCAATGTTCGAACGCGACGGCATGAAAGTGTCGATGGATAATACCTGGGCCGTCGAAGTCAATGACAATGAAATTTTTGCCTACGAACTAAAACGGCCAAACCGGCATTTCCGGGTAGAGTTCGACTTAAGCAATCCAGTTGCCGTTCCGCCCGCACCCTGGGGCTTTGAAAGCAAATAATTCTGCGCAACTCATTTTTTGGAAACGAGAACCCCAATGTCTGGAACCGATACCACTGCGGCTAGCCGCATGCCTCGTCAAATCCACTACATCATCGGCAACGAAGGCTGCGAGCGTTTCAGCTTCTACGGCATGCGCAATATCCTGGTGCAGTTCCTGATAACTTCGCTTTTGCTGCAACACATCACGGCTGGCAGCGAACGCGAGTTGGAGGCGAAAGACCTGATGCACACCTTCATGATCGGTGTGTATTTCTTTCCGCTGCTCGGTGGTTATCTGGCTGATCGTTTCTTCGGGAAATACAACACTATTTTCTGGTTTAGCCTGATCTATTGCGCAGGTCATGCCTGTCTTGCGATGTTCGAAGACAGCCGCAGCGGTTTTTTCACCGGCCTGGGTTTGATCGCACTGGGTGCAGGTGGCATCAAGCCTTTGGTAGCCTCGTTCGTCGGTGACCAATTCACCAAATCAAATGAACACCTCGCGAAAGTCGTATTCGATGGTTTTTACTGGATCATCAATTTCGGCTCGTTGTTTGCATCGATACTGATGCCCTTGTTCCTGAAAAATTACGGCGCCAGCGTCGCGTTCGGAATTCCCGGCATCTTGATGTTCATCGCCACCGTCATCCTGTGGTCGGGACGCAAAAAATACGTGATGATCCCGCCCGCCGACGTGACCGATCCGCATTCGTTTTCAAAAGTGATTCGCACAGCGCTGACCTCCCAAAACCCTGGCGAAAGTCGCTGGGGTTGGTGGTTGGCGGTCGTCGGCGTGTTATCGGCAATTGGATCGTTCGCACTGATTCCGGCACTGGGCTTCGTAATCTCTTTTTGTCTTGCCCTGGTCGTCTTGCTGATCGGTGTCGGTGGCGGCGCCTATATCCAACTCGACCGTGCACGCGTCATTCATCCGGACGTAGCCGTTGACGGCGTACGCGGCGTGTTGCGCGTGCTGGTGGCGTTCGCACTGGTCACGCCATTCTTTTCGCTGTTCGATCAAAAAGCCTCGACCTGGGTTATCCAGGGCAATGCGATGACCAAACCGGAATGGTTCGTTGCCTCGCAGATGCAGGCATTGAATCCGGCGCTCGTGATGATTCTGATTCCATTCAACAATCTGGTCCTGTATCCGATGTTGAAAAAATTCGGCTTTGAACCGACCGCATTACGCCGCATGACCGCGGGTATCGCATTCAGCGGGCTCGCCTGGATCGTGATTGGTGGCATTCAGATCGTGATGGACGGTGGTGAGCCGATGTCGATTGTCTGGCAAGTATTGCCTTATGCCTTGCTGACCTTTGGCGAGGTTTTGGTTTCCGCGACTGGTTTGGAATTTGCATACAGCCAGGCACCGCTCGCGATGAAAGGCGTGGTGATGAGTTTCTGGAATCTGACCACCACGATCGGCAATCTCTGGGTATTGCTGGCCAATGCTGCCGTGCGCAACGACACGGTGACTACCAATATCGCCATGACCGGACTGAGTGTGACGGCATTCCAGATGTTCTTCTTTGCGGTATTCGCATTGATTGCTGCGCTCGTGTTCGGCTTGTATGCAAGGAGTTACCGGGTCGTGGACAATTATCGAAGCGATTGAAACCAGCTGCATTGAGAGCAGATAAAAGAGTTCAGATGCACGATGACAGGCTGAAGGTTTAAAGGCTTGCCGTTATTTCCGGATCGTTGCGCGCATAGCAAAATTTGACATCGTGTGCGTGACTTCCTGCATATGGTCTTTGACCCATGCAGGACTAACATGCAGCGACCACATACGATCAGTCGATCCGGGGCGCATCATGCACGCATCCACACAAGCGCTTCGTACCGCTTTCATTTCAATCGCCTCCTGCTCGTTGTTTTCAATGCCCGGCTTGGCCGCCAGCATCGTGGTTGACGGCAAGATTTCCGAATCCGAATGGGCCGGCGCACAACACATCACCGACTTCAAACTGGTGCAACCGTTGACCGGTGCAAATGCACCGTATCCGACCGAAGCATGGATCCTTTCGACCCCCGAAGGCCTTGCCATAGGCTTTCGCAATACCCAAACGGCAGCGGTGCCGCGCACACGCGAACGCACGCGACGCGATGGCGATGCAGCGGTGGACCGCGTCAACCTGATGGTTGATTACGACGGCAATGGCGGCGTCGGTTATAACTTCACGTTGAATCTGACCAACGGCATCCAGGATGCCGTGATCAGCAACGAAAACAATTTCAGCAACGACTGGGACGGCATCTGGGAGCATGCGGTCAGCGAAGACGGCGACACCTGGTCAGCTGAAATGCTGATTCCGTGGTACATCGCGCCGATGCAAAAAGCCGATGGCGATAAACGCACCATCGGTATTTACCTTGATCGTGTGGTCGGTACTACCGGCGAACGCATGGCGTGGCCCGCCGCGAGTTATACCCGTCCGCGGTTTTTGTCCGATTTTGCGAAAGTCGAGATTCCGCAATACCGCCAATCACTGCTGGCGATCACGCCCTATGTTGTGGCTGCAACCGATCTTGTCGGCGGCTACACGGCTCTTGATGCGGGTGCCGATATCTACTGGAAACCGAATTCAAACTTTCAATTGACGGCGACCCTGAATCCGGATTTCGGGCAGGTCGAAAGCGACCAGCTGGTGGTCAATTTCGATGCCGTCGAAACTTTCTTCAGCGACAAACGACCTTTCTTTACCGAGAACCAGAGTTTGTTCCGCGTTGGTTTCGGCCAAGGCAATAGCAGCCTGATTTATACGCGTCGTGTTGGTGGGCAAGTGGATGATCCGAACGTCGGCGGGGCTGGCGATGTCACGGCAGCACTAAAACTCAATGGCAGTTTTGGCGAATTGAATTACGGCGTGTTTGCTGCAACCGAAGCCGATGATATCGGACGCGATTTTTATGCTTTGCGACTGACGCGGGATTTCGGTAAACAGGACTTCGGTTTCATGGCAACTCAGGTCAATCGTCCATACTTCGATCGCGTTGCGAATGTCTATTCCGTCGACCACCACTGGAAACCCAACGAAGCATGGAACGTAGTCACCCAATTTGTCGCTTCCGACGTTACTCAAAACGGTGTCAACTCGCAGGATACCGGTATGCAGATACGGGTGAGCCAGGAACTCAAGGAGGGTTGGCGCCAGAATCTCTTTTATTTACATCTGGGCGACGAATTGCAGCTGAATGATTTCGGTTATCTGGACCGCAGCAACTTCAATTATCTGCGCTACGAGATCAAGCACCGCATCACCGATATCCCGGAAAGCTCAAGCTACCGCACCAAGGATTGGGGCTTTGCCACTTCGATGCGCCATAACGATCACGGTGAACAGCTTTACGCCGCGGCGCAGATCAGTCGTTTCAGTGAGACGCGCGATGGCGGTAATGAATACCTGGAATTCACCTGGTTCAGCAATGGTGTGAACGATTTGATTACTCGCGGCCATGGTAATGTGAAATTACCGGCGCGTTTTATCGCATTTGCTGAACGTTTCCGCCCGCGTCGTGGCCACTGGGAACTCTATGGCAACGCACGCGTCAATCAAACCGGACTGGAGAATATCGATCATTCGGATGTCGAGTTTTACTTGGAACCCAGGTATTACATCAGCGACACCCTGAGCCTCTACGCGGGCTTCAGTGCGCTTTACCGCCCTGACTGGCTGCTCTGGCAGGATAATCATGGCGTGCTCGCGACTTTCGAAGCCAAGCAACTCAACCTGAGCGCCGGCATGCAGTGGTTGATCGGAAGTAATAAGGAATTGCGCATCAAACTCGAAACGATCGCACTCGATGCAAAAGTCAAACAGGCCTACGTAGTCGGCACGTCCGGCCATGCGGTTCCGGTTAACTCGACGGTTCCCGATTTCAAGTTGAACAATCTCGGCTTCCAGGTACGTTACCGTTACGAATTGGCGCCCTTGTCGGATTTGTATGTGGTGTATAGCCGCGGCGGTTTCGGCTATGAGGAAAATAACCGGGAAGATCCCTTCAGCCTGCTTGGCGATACCTTTTCGTTACGTGACACCGAGATGTTCCTGGTCAAGTTGAGTTATCGCTTCAACCTGTAACAAGCGCAAGAAAGTTTCAGCGCTGTTCGAACTGATAACCGAACAGCGCGATGTCCTTTGCAAAGCGTTGTGCGACCAGCGCCTTTGTCTTCTCGTTGTACCACTGGCTGTAATGGCTATGCTTGCTCTGGTTGAGTCTAGGCAGACTGATCGAATCGAGATTCAGGGTTTTGAAGATATGGTTGGTATCGGAAGCCAGGTTTTCGAAACGGCCGATGAAATCCACGACGAGGTCGCCGTTCGCGTCGCATAAATAATCCGCCTGGTTGAAAACAAAACTCTTGTTGCAACCCAGGTCGAAAACCGTCTCGGTACAGTTTTCCAGAAAGCTCTCGAAATCATGCGAGTTGTTGATCGCGTAGTTCCATAGTTCGCTGCGGAACGGGTTCTTGCGGAAACGCTTGAAGAAAGAAAGGTTTTTTTTCGCCGCGTCGATCATTGCATACCAGGAAACCATGCGATCCCAGGGATTGCGGACGAAAGCGAACGAGAAATATTCTTCCCATTCGGCCCGGTCCATCTCGCCGAGTCCGTCGGTCGCACGACCATGGCGGCCATGCCAGGCAACGGTACCGGGGAATTCGCTCAGCAGGATATTTTCGACGCTGATACCGGCATTTTTCTGCACGTGTATGAAAATGAATTTTTTTGTTTTATTTATCAGCATTATTATCCAGTCAGCCTTTTACTATTCCGAAATAGCCCGGTGAAACGCATACGCTTATTCTAGCGAATCATTCCGGCTTTTTTGCCTTTTCGAATATGACCAGGGCGATGCCGCCCAGAATTGCGACCGAAGCGATAGCCAGACGCATATTGATCTGTTCGTCGAGCAGCAATATCCCGCCGAATGCCGCGATTAGCGGGACACTCAGCTGGACGCTCGCCGCCGAAGCTGCTTTCAAACTAGGCAAGGCCGTATACCAAATCGCATAGCCGATGCCCGATGCGACCGCTCCAGAGCAGATTGCATGCAAGATGCCTGCGGTATCCAGTGATGCACTTTTGAACGACAGCAAACTAAGCACGAGCGCAAAAGGTACTGCACGCAAAAAATTCCCGGCGGTCACCGCTGTTGCATCGCTGGCGGCCCTGCCCCTGAGCGAATAAATACCCCAGGCAATACCGGCAGCAATCATCAGCATTGCATTCACCACCGGCGGCGCAGACAAACCCGGCAACAGCAATGCGCACAGACCCAGAAATGCCAACGCGGACCCGATAAGCTGTAATCCGCGGAGTCGTTCGCCACTCCAGATGCCATAACCAATCATGCTCACCTGCACCGACGCAAACAGCAGCAAGGCGCCAGTCGCAGCGCTTAGTTGCTGGTAAGCAAATGAGAAACCGGCGACATAGGCAAACAATGCCATTGCCGAAACCCAATCACCCTTATGCTGATTTTCTTGTGCCTGTCGTGCCGGCCTGAAGTAAATAATCAAATACAAAACGATCGCGCCCGACAACAGGCGAATGCTGCTGAAACTGGCCGCATCGATGCCGGTGTTTTTCAGGGCGAGCCTGCACAGCAGGGAATTGCCTGCGAAGGCAATCATTGCAAATGTCGTCAGCAAGGCAGTACGGGTTGAATAAGGAATTTTCGATTCTCCTGCCGCGAAAGCACTGCCGGATATATTGCATCATCGTCCAATAAAAAAGCCCGGCATTGCCGGGCTTTTTATTGTGCAAATCTGTGCGCGAATAATCGGGAGCCCGATTCAGAGTCCGCAGAGGCAGTGCACCACACCTTGATAAGGCGTACGGCCCTTGCCTTCCAGCCAACGCAATTCTTTTTGCACGCGTTCGCTTGTATCGCGACCCAACATGCTGTTCATCGGGCTGAAATTACGCAGGATCGCATTACCGGTCGCATTGCCATTCATGCCGGCGAAGAATTGTTCAAACGGCGACATCGGACGCTCGACGTAGTTCAAACGGAAAGCGCCTTTGTCCAATTTGGCCAAGGTAACCGCTTCGTCGATAGCCATCTGCAAACCACCGAGCTGATCGACCAGACCGCGCTCCTTGGCTTGCGCACCGCTCCATACACGGCCACGGGCGACCGTATCGATGGTCTCGGATTTGCTACCACGGGCGGTAGCTACCTTGCCGATAAATTGCTGGTAGCCACGGTCGATAATCGATTGGATCAATTCACCGGTTTCCTCTTTCAACGGCAGGGTCGGATCGAATTGACCGGCCAGTGGCGTGGTACCGGAACCATCGGCATGCACGCCGATTTTTTCCAGTGCGCGCGGCGCCGTCATCCACAGACCGAAGATTCCGATCGAGCCGGTAATCGTCGATTCATCGGCGATGATCTTGTCGGCATTCATCGAAATCCAGTAGCCGCCGGATGCCGCCACATTACTCATCGATACGACGACCGGAATACCGGCTTTCTTGGTGAGTTCGATTTCACGGCGAATCTGTTCGGAAGGAAATACGCTGCCACCGGGCGAATCCACGCGCAACACCAATGCCTTGGTGTGCTCGTCTTCACGCGCCTGGCGAATCAGTGCAGAAGTTGTTTCACCACCGACCATGCCGGGACTGGCTTCACCATCGACGATTTCACCTTGTGCAACCACCACCGCGACTTGCGACTGGGTGTCGAACGGTGAAACCGGCATATTCAACGGCTTCAGATACTGGGCGAAATCGATTTGACGGAAGCTGTGCAGTTCTTCGTCCACGGCGCCCATTTCACTGAGCATCGTTTCCATTTCATGCGAGGTTTTCAAACCGTCGACCAATTTCTGCTGAACCGCCAGTTTGCCGAGATCGCCGTTGGCGGCTTTCACTTCGGCAGTAATATTGTTGATTGATGCATTCAGTTGTTCGACCGGAATTTTGCGTGCCTGGGCGATATCGGAAACATAACGCTGCCAGAGATCGTTCATCCAGAACATATCGGCTTCGCGGGATTCGGCAGAAGCTGCATCGAGGATATAAGGCTCGGCTGCGGACTTGAACTCACCGACGCGAAACAGATGCACATCGATGCCTAGTTTTTCCTGCAAACCCTGGCGATAGTACAAGCGGTAACGACCCAAACCTTCGAGCAGCACGCCGCCTTCCGGATCGATGAAAATCTTGTCGGCCTGCGCAGCAAGATAATATTGCTTCTGATCCATATTCACGCCATGGGCGATGATTTGCTTGCCGCTGGTTTTGAAATCACGCAAGGCTGCTGCAACATCGCGCAGTGCGGCAAAACCACTGACGCTCAGGCCGTCGGTTTGCAACAGTATGCGATCAATGCTCTTGTCGGTCTTCGCGGCTTTCAGCACTTTCAATACATCGCGCAACTGGATTTCGGTTTGACCATCGCCAGTGGCTTCGTCAAACGCGCGGGTGATCGGATCCTTTGTGTATTGCTCGACCAGCTGACCATCCAGGTTAAGTACCAACGCGGTCTTTTCATCGACTGCCTTGACGCTGCTCTTATTGCCCGAACCGGCGATAACGCCAATCAGGAAGATAAAGAAAAAGAGCGTGAAGATGGCAAGTAATGCCAAGTGATTCATCACGCGAATGATTGTCCAAATTCCATAAAAGAAACTTGCGACTGGACCGCGTTTTACTTCGTTCATTTAAAAACTCCGGGAAGACATAGCTAGGATACTGCTATGACGCTATTTTACATGCGTCAAAGGTCACTAACTCTGAATGGATATGCCCTGATAATCGTGACTCAAGCGCCAGAAACGCCATGTCAGCAAGATTGCTGCAACCAAAAGCCCGAATATCAGCCCCAACCAAAGCCCCGGCGCTCCCGCGCCCCGCACGATGCCCAGGAAATAACCCAGCGGCATGCCAACCGCCCAGTAGGCAGTCACGGTGATAATCATCGGCCAACGCGTGTCTTTCAGGCCGCGCAAAGCGCCATTCGACATAACTTGCATGCCATCGGGATACTGGAATACCGCTGCATACAGCATCAGGGTGGCGGCCAGCGAAATGACCGCCGCATCGCCAGTGACCAAACCAGCCAGCCAGCTACCGGCGAAGATCAGCAAGCCGGCTGACAGGGTCTGCGAGACCAGCATGATCGCGTAACCTGCACTCGCTGCCCGTCGGATACCCAGATAATCCCTGGCCCCCACTGCATGGCCCACGCGGACCGTAGTGGCCATCGCCACGCCGAGCGGAATCATGAACGTCAAACTGGCAATCAAGATCGCGGTTTGATGAGCAGCGAGCGGCACCACGCCCAATTGTCCGACCAACAAGGCGGTCGCGACGAACAAGCCACCTTCCATGAAAATCGCGAAACCCATCGGCAAACCAATTCGCAGCAACTCTGCAATCGGCACCCATTGCGGCGGATCGAATCGAGCAAATAAATCCAGATCGGCGTAGTGCGGCTCTTTTCTCAAATAAAGAAAAAAACCGATGCTCTGCAACCAAAGAGTTGTCGCGACCGCTATTCCAAGTCCGGCGGCACCCATATCCAGCGTGTACATCAGCACGTAACCCAGAGGCGCAAGCAAGACCAGGCCGAGTATTCCAAAAATCAGGGTGGGCTTGGTCCATGCGATGCCTTCACTGACATTGCGAAAACAAAAATACAGCGCAAGCGCGGGTGCACCCCAGGAAATCGCGTTGATAAAATTGCGCGCTTCCGGAATTACTTCCGGCGTAATTTGCATCAGCTCGAATCCCAGCGGAATCGCGCGTACGACAAAAAACAGCATCACGCCCAGCCCTACCGACAGCCAAATCGCCTGACGGAACAACACGCCGATCTCGCTGCGGCGTTGTGCACCGTTGAGTTGCGCCACCGACGGCGATATCGCCATCAATACACCGATGCAAACCAGAATTACCACCGACCAGGCCGCGCCGCCGACAGCGACCGCCGCCAGCGTTGTCGGATGATAATGACCCGCCAATACCGTATCGATGATATTCATCGCCATCGACGACAACTGCCCCACCACGATCGGCAGGGCCAAGACAAAACTGATACGCATTTCGCGCCAAAGCCGGGCGAAAAAAGATTCCTGCTGCGTCATCGAACATCAAACTTCATTGGTAATTCGTTATATTAACGCCAACGAGTTGGAATAACGCGATGAACACACCGATTGAACCACCCGATAACGAACTCCCACCATCGCCGGACAAACCTGCAATGCCCGCCGAGCCAAAGGTAGAGGCTGCTGCAGTTTCTCCAGGCGCTGCCGAAGTGATCGACACTCAGCAAAAAACCGGCAACGTCTATACAAAAGGATTGCTGGTCTGCGGAAACTGCGGCACCGAATTACTCGGCGAAACCTGCTATCGCTGCGGCCAGCCGACCAAGGGTCTGGTACGGCAATTTTCCAGCATCATGGGCGACTTCCTCGATACGGTATTGAATATCGATTCACGCGTGTTTCGCAGTATCGGCCCGCTGATTTTCAAACCCGGTTTTCTGACCCAGGAATATTTTTCCGGTCGCCGCATCCGTTTTGTCAGTCCGGTACGCTTGTTTTTCTTTTTGGCCGTACTGACATTCCTGTTCGCGCAATTTTCGTTGCCGGATGATATGGGACCGACCAAAACCGATGGCGTGGTGGAGGTAAATGGTGGCGATGGCGACAAAATCGATCAGGCAAAAACGGTTGAAGAAGTGGAAAAGGCGCGCAAACATGCGCTCAGGCAACTCAATGAGGCAAAAGCCGACACAAAAAACATTCCAATGGTCGGCATCGCACTGGAAAAAACCAAGTCCGAAGTCAATGCCAAAGCCGATGCAAAAATCGCGCAATTGACCAAGGGAAAAACTCCTCCCGCTCCCAAACCTGAATCTAAAACTGCAGAGAGGCCGCCACCGCCTCCGAATAGCGCAAGTGTGGATTTCGATGAAGATGGCTTTATGTCATTCAACGGTGAAGCCTGGGACGCCAAGAAAAACCCGATCAAGGTGGATTGGGCGCCCGAGTTCGTCAACGATTGGTTCAACAGCCTGGCTCAGCGCGCCAAAGATAATGGCAAGCGCATCAGCAAGGAACCCAAGATGATCATCGAGGCGTTCTTAAGCTCGTTGCCGATGACTTTGTTCCTGATGCTTCCGGTTTTCGCATTACTGCTGAAGATCCTGTTTATCTTCAAGCGCCGCTTGTACATGGAACATCTGATAGTGGCATTGCACAGCCATGCTTTTTTAATGCTGGCGATTTTTTTGCTGATTCTGCTAAACAATATCTCGGCCTGGCTGGGCGCCGCATCCTGGTTGAATATACCGATC
Source organism: Arenimonas sp. (assembly GCA_050737875.1). Taxonomy (GTDB): domain Bacteria; phylum Pseudomonadota; class Gammaproteobacteria; order Xanthomonadales; family Xanthomonadaceae; genus Arenimonas. The sequence continues at coordinate 14,212 of JBOHYG010000113.1, forward strand.
GATATCCTCTGGGTATTGCTGTGGATCTGGATGCCGATTTACCTGTTCCTGATGCAAAAACGCGTGTATCAACAAGGCTGGATTCTTACCTTCGTCAAATACGCGATCATCGGCAACCTCTATATGATTCTGCTGACGATGGCACTCGCTTGTACCTTGATCGTAAAAATGATTTGGCTATAAAAATGAGCATAATTTACGAAGTGAATGTTTTTGTACAACGCGAAATCGAAAATGATTACCGCGCCTGGCTGGAAAAACACGTAGCCGAAATACTGGCATTACCCGGCTTTCTGGATGCCCAGGTTTTCGACGTGCAGCAAGATGCCGGGAAGGATCTTGCCATCTGCATGCAGTACCGACTGGAGTCGCAAACCGCGCTCGACAATTATCTGGAACAGCATGCGCCGCGCCTGCGTGCAGACGGCGTCGAAAAATTCGGCAATCGCTTTACCGCCAGCCGACGCGTGCTGCTCAACGTACGCGCCTTTGCATCACCGCACTAAAGCGGCTTGAATCATGTCGGCGCGCGCGCTCTGCGGCGCACTTAGCAGGCGTGTACGAAAGGTGTCGCGTTCCTGTTGTTTCCAGCGTTTGCCCAGCGTGACCAAGGCAGTGCGGTCTTCATTGCCCAATTGACGCAGCAGCATCAGCCAGGGTTTGATTTGCTCCTGCGGCGTAAACAGCAACCACTCATTCAACACTTGCGCTTCTTTGCCAAGGGTAGGGCCAAGAATCCAGGCCTGCTGGTATTCCGGCAGTTGCTGGGAAAATTTTGCTTTCAAAGACTGCTGCTTATCGACTGGCAAAGAACGCCACTTCCGGTACGCGGCATTGATCTTCGCCTGGTCGATTGCGCCGAGCGATTGCCAGGCCGCAAAGCGCGCACGCTCGCTTGCCTTGTCGGAAAACGACAGGCTGTCCCATTGCCTTTGCTTCAACAACAGTGTCTGCTGTTCACCGGCCGGCAATTTCATCCAGTGCTGCGCCTGCGCGCGCAATTGTGCCTGCGCTTTTGAATCGAGTTGCGGCCATAGCGACTCGGCCGCTTTCAAAAGATTTTGTTCTTGTGCCGGCAATTGCCGGAATTGAACCTGGGCCTGCGCCGCATTGGTGATCAACACAAATACAAGCAATGGCAGAGTCCGCAGCATATTAATTTTCATAGCTGGTCTCGGCATCGGTCTGGCCGGTAATGTCGGCAGGCGGCTTGCTGATTTCACCGGATTTGAGCACTTCGAAATTTTCCTCGGGCGCGCCCGCTGCGATCCAGCTCAGGAATGCCAGGTCTTCCACTTGTTTCTGGATTTCCGGATTGGCGATCACGTCGTAATCGGGATGGATCACCGCATTCTGGATTTCGGTCAAGGCAATCGGCTTGGCTGTAGCCACATCTTCCGGTTGATTGTTCCACCACCACCAGGCGCCGAGTGCAGACAGTACGAGCAATACCAGTGATAAAATCCAAGGCCAGCGCGCGGACTTCCTGATTTCCGGTTCCGCCTCCACCACCGGAACTGCCACAGGCACCACGACTGCGGGTCGTTCGCGGGTCTTGATCAATTCGGTTGGTAATTGTTTCACTTCATCGAAAAAACTGTCGCGCAGGCGTTCCAGTTCCGCGAAATTGAAACCGGCCGCATGCAATTGTTCGAGTCCGCGTTCCAATGCAAAGCGATACGTGGTTTCGCTGATATTCAATACTTGTGCCGCGTGCGAAAAATCCAGGCCGGCGACCAATCGCAATAGCAAGGCAGCACGCGGACCGTGACTGATTGACGCAAGTGCAGGCCACGGACTATGCCCTTGCGCCAATTCCTTGCGCGACAGCAGCAAAGTCCAGAAACGAATCGGCCATTGCGAGATCGGCAGTTCGGCATATTCGGCATTGAATGCCGTATCAACACCAATCAGTGCCGATTGCAGTAAATCATCATCGCCACATTGGGCACGCGCCAATACATATGCGCGGCGATCGATGCCGCGACGAAACGCCTGCATCGCATTCGAATTGGCCGAGGGGGGAGTTTGAGTCGAATTCACGCGTTATTTTAATCCTTGGCTGCGTGGAACAATGGTGTTGACAGATAAAAAAAAGTTGCTCAGCCGCTATTTTTCTCGCTTGCCGCGTGAATCGTTGTACACAGCCATTGCGATGTTCTGCACGGCTTTCCTTTTCACCATGGCAAGCTGGGCTAAGACCTGCAAAACGACAGTAAGTGCCTGATTAATTAGCACAATGACAGTTTGGTTAAAATTTCACCAAGCTAACATCAGGCCCGTCTTCACGCGCTTTGCGCAAAAATGTAATAGTCGCCTTCCACAGGCTTATCCACAGGCTATGTGGATAAGCTAGTTTGCCCATATTTTTCAATATCTTACAGTGCTTTTCTGTGACAAAAAACAGCTTTGTGCTGCAAGTGTATCCACAGGGATATTGACCCTGCATAAACGCTAGAATTGATGCATGTCGGAAAACAATTTCTGCGTTTTAAAGGTCGCGCTGCCGCTGCCTTTACCCCGCTGCTTTGATTATGTGCTGCCAGCGTCCATCCATGCGGATGATCATCTGGTCGGCCGCCGTGTGCGGGTGCCGTTTGGTAGCGGCGAGAAGATCGGCATCATCGAATCGCTGCAATTCGAAGACGGCATACGCAGCGAATTAAAGACAATTCTCGAAGTGATCGACCATTCGCCGCTTTTTTCGGTCGAGCTATTGCAGAACCTGCGTTGGCTAAGTCGTTACACGCAGGCGCCGCTGGGTGAAGTCTACGCGACCGCGTTGCCGGCGCTGCTGCGGCAAGGCCGCGAACTGCCGGACAACAAAATCGCAGCCTGGGACTTGACCTTGTCGGGACGGCATCAATGGACTTATCTGCGACCCAATACAAAGTTGCGAAAATTCTCCGAGCGCTTGCTCAAGCATCCGGTGACAGAAGATCAACTTGATATCGACAGCGATAATTGGCGCGCTACCGCAAATACCCTGAAACGCCGCGGCATCGTTGAACGAATTGCATTGAATGCCGAAATGCATGCGGACCGGAAAACCATCGGGCCCACTCTCAATAACGAACAACGTCATGCCTTGCACGTAATTGAAAACCAGGCAGCGGGCTTCCATTGCCATTTGCTGGAGGGTGTTACCGGCAGCGGAAAAACCGAAGTGTATTTACAGGCAATCGCGCATTGCCTGAAACAGGGCAAGCAAGCCTTGATCCTGGTGCCGGAAATCGGCTTGACCCCGCAAACCCTGAAGCGTTTTCGCGAGCGTCTGGGCGTACCGGTGCACAGCATGCATTCGGGCCTGAATGACGGCGAACGTGCGCGGTCTTGGTCCTCGATGTGGCGCGGACAAGCGCATGTATTGGTCGGCACCCGCTCGGCAGTATTTGCACCAATGCCAAATGCCGGCCTGATTATCGTCGATGAAGAACACGATGCCTCCTACAAGCAGCAGGACGGTATCCGTTATCACGCGCGCGATTTCGCGATCGTACGCGCGAAAATACTCGGCATTCCGATCATCCTCGGCAGTGCGACGCCATCGCTGGAAAGCCTGCACAACGCGCTCGCCGGGCGCTACCAGCATCTGCATTTAAAACATCGTGCCGGCAATGCCAAACCACCGCGGGTACGGGTGCTGGATATTCGCAAGCGACCGTTGGTACATGGTCTTTCAAGCGACACACTGGATGCGATCAAAGCCTGCATTCAACGCGGCGAACAGGCGCTGATCTTCAAGAACCGTCGCGGCTATGCACCGGTACTGCTCTGCCATGATTGCGGTTGGAGTGCGCAATGTCCGCGCTGCGACAGCCCGATGAGCGTGCACGGCGTTGCACGCAATTTGCAGTGCCATCATTGCGGACATCGCAAAACAAAACCGCCTGTGTGCCCCGATTGCAGCTCGCTGGCGTTGCAACCGCAGGGCGTCGGTACCGAGCGACTGGAGGAAACACTCGCCGACGCATTTCCGGACACGCCGTTGTTGCGGATCGATAGTCAAACCACCCGCAACAAGGATGGCCTGCAAAAGAAATTGGCGGAACTCGGTGACCAAGCCGGCATTCTGGTCGGCACGCAAATCCTGGCAAAAGGCCATGATTTGCCGCGACTCACCCTGGTCTGCGTGGTCGGCATCGACGAGGGATTATTCTCGGCCGATTTTCGTGCCAGCGAAAAATTGTCGCAATTGCTGATCCAGGTCACCGGCCGCGCCGGCCGTGCCGAATGGCCCGGCGAAGTGCTGTTGCAAACACATCATCCCGAGCACCCGATGCTCAATACTTTGCTCGCCGGCGGCTATCCCGCAGTCGCTGCCCTGGAATTGGCACAGCGCGAAGCGGCAGGTTTCCCGCCTTATGCGCATATCGCCTTGTTGCGTGGCGAAGCCCTGAAGGATGCCGACCTGAATTTGTTTTTACGCGAAGCGTATAAGGCCTGCCAACAGCATTCGCAGAATGCCAATGCGATCGAATTGAGTCCGCCGATGCCTGCACCCATGGCGCGACGCGCCGGAAAAATGCGCGGGCAGATTCTGATTAGTGCAACACAACGACCCGTTCTTCAGAAAATATTGCAAGAGTGGTCGGCGGATTTGTACGAACTAAAATCGGCCAGAAAAGTTCGCTGGTCGCTCGATGTCGACCCGGTCGATTTATACTAGGCAGATGAAAACAGACAGCCTTCCGCACGTTTTAATCCTGGGTGGTGGTTTTGGCGGCTTATGGGCAACACGGGCACTGGCATCGGCTCCTGTTCGTATCACGCTGGTCGATCGCACCAATCATCATTTATTCCAGCCGCTTCTTTATCAGGTCGCCACCGCCGGATTGTCGGCACCTGATATCGCAGCACCGCTGCGGCATATTTTGCGCAAACAGAAAAACGCGACTGTCTTGCTAGGTGAAGTTAACGCGATTGAATCTGTCGCAAAAAAAATCAGGCTTGAGCAAAATGAAATTGAATACGACTATCTGATCGTCGCGACCGGCGCGAGCCACGCCTATTTTGGTCATGACGAATGGGCCAAACACGCACCGGGTTTGAAAACACTGGAAGATGCGTTCGCGATTCGCGCCAGAATTCTCAGCGCTTTCGAAGCCGCCGAGCGCGAGGATGATGTATGGCGTCGTGCCGAATGGCTCAATTTTGTCGTCGTCGGCGGCGGCCCAACCGGTGTCGAACTGGCCGGCACGCTGGCCGAAATTGCACGGCATACCCTGCCGCAGGAATTTCGTCGTTGCGATCCACGCAGCGCGCAAATCCATTTGCTTGAAGCCGGCCCGCGCGTGTTGGCTGCAATGCCGGAAATTTTATCCGCGAGTGCCCGCAAGCAATTGGAAAAACTCGGGGTGATCGTGCATACCGGCGAGGCAGTGACCGGTATTGATGCAAACGGCGTGTCTCTTGGTGAAACGCGGATCAATAGCCGGACGGTGTTATGGGCTGCCGGTGTAGCCGCTTCTTCATTGGGCAAACAACTTGGTGAACCATTGGATCGTGCAGGACGCGTCATGGTGCAGCCGGATCTTTCACTGCAGACGCATCCGGAAATATTCGTGATCGGCGATCTGGCCAGCGTGATGCAAAGCAATGGCCAACCCGTGCCCGGCACCGCACCGGCCGCAAAACAAATGGGCGCACATGTTGCATCGATGATTCGCGCGCGTTTATCCAATAAAGCGACTTCGAATTTCAAATATCGCGATTACGGCAATCTGGCAACGATTGGCCGGATGGCAGCGGTGGTTGATCTGGGCAAACTGAAATTTTCCGGCATCATCGCCTGGTGGTTCTGGCTGGTCGCCCATCTGTTTTTCCTGATTGGATTTCGCAATCGTCTGGTCGTACTGATGGATTGGGCCTGGTCATATTGGACTTATCAGCGCAATGCGAGAATCATTGCCAATAGCAAAGAAAAATAAGATTGCTTGCTGGGGGAACGGTTTTGCGAAAAACGATAATCATCATGCTGGCCTGGCTCGCATTGCTGGCAGCGCCCGCATTTGCTCAAGAGAACGGGCCCGAAGAAATGAGCAGAATAATTCAGGCTGGCCGACCCAAGGGGGAGCTCATCATTCTGATTGCCAAAACGAAGGGATTTTCCGAAGGTCCCGGCCTTTGTGGTGACGACAAAAACTGCTTGGCTTTTGATTCGCACTACATCGGAAAATTTCATGTCGAAAAAGTATTGACTGGCGACCTGCAGGAAAAAGAAATCGAAGTGGATTTTTATTACCACACCTGGACTGTGCCTTTTTATCATGCGGATTACGCACTCATATTTCTAAGAAAATCGAATGGCCGTCTGGTCGAAGTCAAATACCAGAGCACTGCAATTTACAAATCGAGAAATAATGATTGGGCTCTTTGTCTAGATTCGTCTACTGGAAAAACAAGAGAAAAAATAGACGAAGAAATCGATCCCAACGCCAAGCCACAGGTCTTGCTCAATTGGATCGACTTTTATGATCTAGAGCCAAATCCATCCAGACCCGTAGAAAAGCAAAAGCGGTTTCACTGTAAACAAAGCCTTACGGCTGAACAAGTGTCGATCGACTTCATTAAGCATGACAAAATCAGACATAAAGAGAGAGAAGCAGAAGAAGTTAGGGAAGCTGCTGAGGAAGCAGCAGATGCCGAAACCAAAACCGATTGATATTGATACTGATTTTCCAATCACCTAACCAATAAAAACGGCTCCTTTCGGAGCCGTTTTCTTTTTGATCATCGTGAAAATTTAAGCGGCAAACAAAGCCTTGATTTTCTTCAACGCATTTGCTTCGAGCTGGCGAATACGTTCAGCCGATACGCCATATTCTTCCGCCAATTCCTGCAAAGTGGCTTTTGGCTCACCCAGGAAACGGCGCTTCAAAATATCGCGCGAACGTTCGTCGAGCTTGCTCATGCCGTCACGTAGGATTTCCAGCTGGTTGTCTTCGTGATTGTCGTTCTCGTAGGCCAGTGCCGGATCGGCATGGGCCGCCTGCAGGAACGCACCCGGAGATGGCGGACGGTGATCGTTATCGTCGTCTTCCGGTGCATCGAAACCGATATCGCGACCAGACAGGCGCGATTCCATTTCGCGGACTTCGCGTTCCGAGACATTCAAATCTTTCGCAATCGCGGTGACTTCGGCCGCATTCATCCAGCCCAAACGTTTTTTGGATTTGCGCAGATTGAAGAACAATTTGCGTTGAGCCTTGGTGGTCGCAACTTTCACGATGCGCCAGTTGCGCAGGATGAATTCATGCATTTCGGCACGCACCCAATGCACGGCGAACGACACAAGCCGCACACCTTGGTCTGGATCAAAGCGTTTGATTGCTTTCATCAAGCCAATATTGCCTTCCTGGATCAGATCGCCCATACCGAGGCCATAGCCTTGATAGCCACGGGCAACGTGCACGACGAAACGCAGATGCGACATCACCAAATATTTGGCGGCATCTAGATCTTCGGTTTCGCGCAGGCGACGTGCCAGCGACTGCTCTTCTTCGACAGTCAGCACGGGAATGCGATTGACCGCGCTGATGTACGCGTCGAGCGATCCCATGGCACTCGGGATCATGCTCATCGAGGTAGGCATTGCGGCAACTAAAGCGGTGGAGGTCATATTGGTCTCTTTCATGAGTTGAATTTTAGCACTCGGCGGGTTTGAGTGCTAAAGCGCAGGACAGTTCCATACCGTTGCAATAGTGCAACAACCGACTCCCCTTGCCATGTGTAAGAAGTGGGGCCTGCTTTAGTCGATTCAAGAGCCGCTAACTCCTTGTTTTTATTGGATCTGGTCAGGCCAGGCGGATCACATCGTCGAGCAAGGCGGCCGC
>JBOHYG010000114.1:0-14271 GCA_050737875.1 Arenimonas sp.
CCAATGGCTTTGACTCTTGTTGCCCAGCGTTCTGGTTTGCTATCGAATCGTTTCAATACACTGGGGGCATCCACTGGAATGGCACCGCGTTTATCGGGTCGCACTTGCTTGCCGGTCCATTGCACCAAGTCGATGTAATCGTCCAAACGGATCGGCAGGAAGGCGACAAGCCTGCCGGCAACCGGTTTCAGGCTTTGCTGGAGTGAAGCGGGTTGCTGTTTCAGCGCTTTCAGGCGCTGGTAAACACTGGTATGCCGTGAATGATCCAATCGCTTGGTCATGCCGGCCCGAATTGGATTGAGATCGACATAGGCCATGGCAGCCAATACTGCTTTGTCATCACACAGTAATTGGGATTTGAAGCGACCTTCCCAGAACCTGCCTTTGCAGCTGTCTTCGTTATTGGCTTTTCTGGCAATCGGCTCGGCCAGGCATTTCATCAGCAGCCGAAAGACAAGGAAAGACAAGGACAACCAAGAATCTAACTGACTCTCCTGCATTTTCTTGTTTTTTTCATCATTGTCATTGATGATTTTTCACCTCAAAGCACTGCCTATTGGCAGTGCTTTTGTTTTTTACAACACATCAAAAAATCATCGCCCACGCTTTCTTCTCCCTTTCGGGCGATTAGATTTCCTTGCGATGACTCAGCTTTGTTTTTGTAACGCCAAAGCCATGCCAATACCTTTCAACCAGCGCTGGTTCAATCGCTCTGCCATCGCAATCAAATCCTGGGTGTCGCCCACCACACGCCAGTAGCCCGAGCCAATCGCTTTGACTCTCGTTGTCCAACGTTCTGGCTTGCTATCGAATCGTTTCAACACACTCGGTGCGTTGGCAGGAATGGCGCCGCGTTTATCGGTCCTGACTTGCTTGCCGGTCCATTGCACCAGTTCGATGTAATCGTCTAGCCGGATAGGTAGAAAAGCAATCAAGGTGCCAGCAACGGGTTTCAACCTTGCTTGTAGTGAGTCAGGCTGCTGCTTCAAAGCTTTCAAGCGCTGGTAAACACTGGTATGCCGTGAATGATCCAAGCGTTTGGTCATGCCAGCCCGAATCGGGTTGAGATCGACATAGGCCATGGCGGCTAATAGTGCTTTGTCATCACAAAGCACTTGCGATTTAAAGCGGCCTTCCCAAAATCTTCCCTTGCAACTGTCTTCATTATTCGCTTTTCTGGCAATGGGCTCTGCCAGGCATTTCATCAGCCAGGACAGATTACCCAGGCGATGACGAATGACGGCCATTCGGTCTGGATTGGATGTCATTGCACGCACTTTCAATGACCTTGCTTCATCTGAATTCTCACGAGGCGGGAACAAGCGCACCCAGCGTGCCGCAACATCCTCATCGGACCACGACAAAGCTGTCGAAGGATCAAGTTGCAAGACGACATGCAGATGGTTACTCATCACGGCATAGGCATGAATGGCGACGGAAAAACATTCGGCGACCACATGCAAGCGATCTTCAACCCAAAGCCGACGGTGTTCGAAACTCTGTTGGGTGTAGTGATCAAATCCGCATAAAAAAGCACGCCGTACACAACGTTGTACGCAATGGTAGTAGCCGGCGCTGTCGGGTGCGATAAGCTGAGATCGGGCTTGTGTCATGCATGTAGTGTGCGATAACAATTCTGCCCGAAATGTAGGAAAATCCTGGCGTTGTTGTCAGGTGCTATTGATAAGGTGGGTGTCCTTGTTGTCCTTCCTTGTTGTCCTGCCTCCTTGTTGTCCTGCCGCTTCGGCGGGGGTTTTTGTATCGCGGTGAATAGTATTGATTGAAACAAACGAAGATCAAGCAGTTGCAACAGGAGCGGGCGCATTGAAAGTCTGTGCCTGGTCACAGTTTTGCGTGGTGAAAAACTCCGGAAAACTCCGGGACACCCACCTGATCGATGTCGGCTGACGGCTGATTAGGAATTTTCCTACACACTGCCTGCTGCAAAATGCTTGGCACGCAAAAAATAAACACCAACACAAAGCCCCGCACTCGCGGGGCTTTGTGTTTAGCGGCTGGTTTGCGCGAGCATGGAATCGAGCACGCGGCCGATCACGCGCAGCACCACACCGGATGGCGGTCCGCTACGCTACCGCGTGCGCCATGAAGTGCCGCTATGGAAAGCCGGCGAGCGGCCGCAAATGACGCAGGCGGTCGTGGAAGGTGATACGGGATTGGCTGTGTGAGCGCTCCCTGCTTGCTCTGCGATTGTCGCTATTCCAGGAGCAGGCATGGGCTTATGGCCGATATTGCGTTAATTATCCAATGACGCTTTTATTCGGCTGTATGCAACCATCAATGCAATCACGATGAGTAATACGATAAAAACGATTGATCTAGATATAGCGCCGGATTTCTTTATCTCAATCAGTTTCTCCGGACTTCCTGGCGTATTTATGGAAGGATCTTCCGGCAGATACGTAACGACAAATTTCTCCCCCAGCCGTTGTCCGCAGTCTTTGCCGAATGCGGGGTGATTTGATGACGATTCAAATGATTTTCCGTTGACACTAAATACATAGTAGTAAGTGGCATGACTACTGCAATTCAAGCGAGTAATAGTGGCTTCGGTTGTTGCTGTTGAAGTCAAAAGCGGCATGTACTTCACAACATCCAGAATACTTAGAATGGCCACCCCAAAGAGCACCGCTGCCGCGAAAATGACAACAAACCTTGCTTGCATGGCTTTATTCGACGATTGCTTGAAATCAGTATTCATTCGAACGTCATCTTGAGGAAGGTCGAGCAGACCTCGTTGAGCATGTTCAATTATAACGGAGCCTGTTGACTCGCTGTCACCCGCGCCGATCAGGAGTGGGCATTTGCCAAGTCGTACAGGTCATGGAGAAAGCGAAATATTCATGAAAAGTCGGAATCCGAGATAAATCGCAAACCAACGCCCGCTTCGGTTTGAATGTATTTTGGGGCAGCCGCATTGTCACCGAGTTTCGTACGTAGTTTTGCGACCAAAATGCGGAGATAGTGCGTGTCTTCCTGATGCGTCGGCCCCCAAAGTTCCCTGAGAAGCTGTGGTTGTGTCACCACACGGCCCGAATGGCGCATTAATAAATTCAATAACGACCATTCTTTGCGCGTCAGTATGATTGCTTCGCCATTACGGCTGATTTGTCGGCGAGCCAAATCGATTTTTAATCTGCCATCATCGAAAACGGCTGCTTGCCCATCTTCCGGTCGCAAACGCAGTAGCGCTCGCAAACGTGCAGAAAGTTCCTGCACTCCAAAAGGTTTCGTCACGTAATCGTTGGCCCCGGCATCGAGGGCTTTAACTTTTTCCGCCTCGTTTGCACGCACCGACAAAACAATGACCGGCACACTCGACCAGGCACGCAATTCACGCAACACATCCATGCCATCAAGGTCGGGCAAACCCAAATCGAGAATCACCAGATCTGCACCCGTGGTTGCCAGTGCTTCCAAGCCGGCATGGCCGCTGCCAACTTCGGAAACTCCGTAGCCTTGTGCGCGCAAACTGATGCCGAGGAAACGCCGAATCTGCGGTTCGTCGTCAATGATCAGAATATTGGCGCCTTTGGAGTCGGACATCATTCGTCCTTAGGTGCATCGGTTGGTGTGATATCCAGCGGCAGCGTTATTCGAATAATGGTTCCGATACCGTTTTCTCCAGCAAGTGCCACGATTTTGCCTTTGTGTGCAACTACGATGCCCTGGCAAATCGTCAGGCCAAGGCCGGTGCCGCTGCGATCGCTACGATCCGAAGTATAGAAACGATCGAATACATTCTGGCGTTCGGATTCCGGAATGCCGGGACCGAGATCGATTACATCGATTTGCAATTCATCCAATTGTCGGGTCGTGCGTATTGCGACGGGAGCAGCTACCGGAGAAAATTTCACGGCGTTATCAAGCACATTGAACAGCGCTTGTTCGATCAAGGCTGGATGTACATAAAGCAAAGGAACTGGATTGGACAATTCCAGTTGCACCAAAGTTTCCGGATACGGTTTTCTCAATCTTGCGAGCACGGCTCCATAAATTTCATCGAGGCCAATCCACTCGCGGGTAATCGCGAGTGCGCCATGGCCGACTTTGGTCATATCGAGCAAATTCTGGATATAGCGATCAAGCCGCTGGCCTTCGCTGTGAATGTCGCGCGCCAATGCCAATTGATCATCGCTTGAAAGTCGATCACGATAAACACTCAGGCTTTCGGCGCTACCGATAATCGTGGATAGCGGAGAACGCAAATCGTGCGATACCGATGACAGCAACGCAGCGCGCAGCCGTTCGGACTCGCCATGTATACGGGCTTCTTCGAGTTGGTGCACCAGCCGTGCTCGCGCCAAAGCTTGAGCAAGATCGCGCAACATTGCTTCAATCAGTTGCGCTTTTTCTGGCGGAAGTTGCGGTATCGCCGAAGGAAATCGAAAACAGGCCACGCCGAAAATGCGATCGCGAAGCATTATGGGAAGACAGTGCCACGACAGATCACGTACGTCTTCTTGCCGAGCCTGCAGCTCATTTGTTTTCACTTGGTCGAGGCAGCGTTTCACCGATGCCAGCAAGACAGGGTCAAAACGTTCGTTGTCGGTATTTTTTAATGCTTCATGCAATTCACCGGTATTTTCTACAGCGCTGAACAGTACGACTTCAGCGTCTAGTGCCGCTTGCAATGCCTGCCTTGCGGCCAATATCGCTTCGTCTTCATCGACCGCCGAGGTAAGACGTTGTCCAAAACGTTGCAAAGCTGATGCCTGCTCATTGGCTGCTCGTAACAGCATCACCTGTGTGTGCAATTTGTTGGCGAGACGTCCGCAAACAAGTGCAGCCACCAGAAACATCCCAACCGTCGCCACACCTTGGTAGGCAGCGATGTAGAACGTATAGCGGGGATGGATAAAGAAAAAGTTATAAGCCAGGAAACATAATAGTGCCGCATACATCGCGATCGACATACGTGTTCGCACCGAGACAAAAATGACCGCGGTGATAAAAATCAGCGACAACTCGTCAAAGCCCAATGCACTCTCGGCGATGATCCCGATCACGACTGCAAACGAAGCAGCAAGCGTGGCGTACGCCAGCTCGCCGCCGATGCCAGTGCTTTCAATCGTTTTATTCTGATCTTGCATTGCGCCTCAAGGTTCCCTGATGACTTAAAACGTCATTGAATTCATATGGCGAAAACTATTCGTATATGGTCGCCGGTCCCTGCGTAAATTGTCCGTAAATTCTGCTGCGAAAAGTGTTTTTTGACATCGTGCACTGCCGATAATGCCGCCATACGCACACCGGCACTTTTTATGCACTCGGAAACAGCCTCTATATCGCAATCCCACCAGGGCACACAATCCAAGCGCATTATGCCTTTGGTCGTCGGCGCTATCGGCATTGTGTTCGGCGATATCGGCACCAGCCCACTTTATACCTTGCAGCAAGTTTTCAGCAAAACCTATGGACTGAGTCCCGATCCGGGCAATGTGCTAGGTGTGTTATCGCTGATATTCTGGTCCTTGATCTTGGTGATCACTGTTAAATATGTGGCCATCGTGATGCGTGCCGACAACCGTGGTGAAGGTGGCATTCTGGCCTTGATGGCAGTCGTGCAACGAAGCCTGCCCATTTCTTCGTCGCTGTCTTATGGTCTCGGCATATTGGGTATCTTCGGCACTGCATTATTTTTCGGCGACGGTGTGATCACGCCGGCTATCTCCGTGCTATCTGCTATCGAAGGTCTTGGTGTGGTGGCACCATCGCTGTCCAAATATGTAGTGCCGGCAACGATTGTTGTATTGCTGCTGTTATTTTCGATTCAACGTCACGGTGTCGCGGGTGTCGGAAAATTATTCGGGCCGATCACCGTCGCCTGGTTTCTGGCAATCGGGGCGACCGGTGCTGCTCAATTGATCAAAGACCCGGCAGTGCTTCAAGCATTGAATCCGGCCTGGGCATTCGATTTCTTTCTTCGTCACGGAATCGCCGCATGGTTATCACTCGGTGCCGTTGTATTGGCGGTGACCGGCGGCGAAGCGCTCTACGCGGACATGGGCCATTTCGGCCGCTACCCGATTCGGCTTGCATGGCTTGCTATCGTATTGCCTTGTTTGTTGTTGAATTATTTCGGTCAGGGTGCATTGATTCTTTCAAATCCGTCGGCAGTCAGTAATCCATTTTATTTAATGGTGCCCAATTGGTTTCAATATCCGATGATCGTGCTGGCCACATTGGCTACGGTGATTGCCTCGCAAGCACTGATCTCGGGGACATTCTCGGTCGTACGTCAGGCCATTCAACTCGGTTATTTGCCGCGCATGCTGATTATTCACACGTCGTCCGACGAAATCAGTCACGTCTATGTCCCGTGGGTAAACCGTGCCTTGATGGTGGCTGTGATGGTGGTTGTCGTTGGCTTCGGATCGTCGGGCGCGCTCGGCATAGCCTATGGTGTGTCAGTCACCGGCACGATGTTGATAACGACCATTCTGACTATCGTGCTCGCATCCGAACGCTGGCGGGTTCCGTTGACTGCGCTATGGTTCGCCTCGTTTGTTTTTGTTGCGATTGATATTGCTTTCCTGAGTGCGAACCTGGTGAAGTTCATGGAAGGCGCATGGTTTCCGTTGTTGATTGGCCTCGCGGCATTTACCGTGATGCGCACGTGGAGACGTGGCCGTGATCTGGTAAGGCAACAGATCAATCGCGACAGTCTTCGTATCGAACATTTCGTGCATAGCGTGATGGTGGAACCACCATTGAGAGTGCCGGGCACCGCAATATTCATGACGCCCTCGAACGATTACTTGCCGCCAGCATTGCTGCATAACTTGAAACACAATCAAGTGCTGCATGAGCGCAATGTCATCTTGACCGTGGAAACCTTGGCTGTTCCGCGTGCCGAGCATGCCGAGCGGGTTTCATACACCGATCTTGGCAACGGCTTTTCACGTTTGAATCTGCGTTTTGGTTATATGGAAGATCCAAACGTACCGAAGGCACTTAAGCTATGGCAGATACCTGGCCCCCATTTCGACCCGATGACGACCACCTTCTTCGCCAGTCGCGAAGCACTCAGCGCTCACGCGGATCAGGGCATGGCTTTATGGCGCGACAAACTTTTTCTGTTCATGTCACGCAATGCGACACCAGCGACTGAGTTTTTCAGTATTCCGGGCAATCGTTTGGTGGAATTAGGCGTGCATGTTGCGATCTAGATTGAATGAACCAAGACAATGCTGATGTACGCTTGCTACATTCCACTTTTCGATTTGCTGACCGTTAGCCCACAAGCAAGAATGCTTCAATACGCCTACATCGTTAATCTCATTGCCTTCGCCACACTCACAATGGTGTACGGCTTGCCTTCCTGGTAGGTGCGAGTTAACTAAATCTTAGGGTGCGTTCTAATGCACCTTGCCGGATGTGTCACACGAAGCGAACACAACCATCAGATTACCTGGGGAAAGCACGATCAGCTGGAGCGCTTGATCAGAAAACATCCCTTGGTTACCACTGAGGTGCCCTGCTCTGTGAAATCGACCAGTAGCTTGTAGCTCTGGCCGCCGTCAACGCGCTTCAGCACTTTGCTCCAACCCTGCTTGTCGTGAAACCCGTTGAACGACCAGACCTTGTCGTTGACCTGTACCTCGGCAATGGAGATTTCGCCGCGCGACTCGGTCGTCACGCGGGTGCCGTCGACGTAGCCGGTGTGGCAGACGCCGAAGCCGTTGCCTTCGTTGGCGTGAGCTGACGGAGCCAGCAGGAAAATGGCCAGTGCGGCCGCGAAAGATTGAATGCGCATCAAGTAGTCCCCGGTTAGCAAGCGATCTACGGCCTGCGCCCGTTGCCGACAGGATCGGCAAAAATGGGATACAGCCCCAACCGCATTTACATTATCGTTATTGTGACGGCTTCGACAGTTTCCCGCCGAGCGCCGATTATAGACATGAATAAATGAAAAAGGACTGCCTGAGCTGAGCTTTTTGCGAGCTTTTTTAGGCTGCGCTCAAGCGCATCGAATGGTCTTTTCAAGATATCGCAATGCATGTTGCGAATAATCAACAGATGCCCATCAAATCCATCATCCCGGAGACAACTTTGGAGGAGTAGGCAGTTTGGGATCCACTGTGAGTCAACATGATTTTTGTATGTGGCTTACGGCCTTGAAGTTCTCAATGTCTGCTCTGGGTCGAAAGTGACATAGCGTGCGTTTCTAACGCACCATCTGGCCTGAATTGAGAAAAACGCAGTTGCTGGCTTATTCGGTTCGATTCAATCGCGCAATCTCGAATCATAGGCATTCAGGATTTTCCTGTTTTTTACCAACTACAGCCACCCAGTTTCAGGAGTCCGCCACCTTTCAATAAAGTCACTTTTTCCGAATCGCCGTCAGTTTTTATTTCGACGAATTTTTCCATTCGATTAGAGTGTCCAATATTGTAATCGTAATCCTCATAATAGTTAGTCGTGGCCAGCACTCCGTTTATCATATCTGTCGAAGCGCCACGATCTGCACGTCCAGCATGCCGCGACGTGAACTGATGGAATATCTGTATGAAGTAGCGGCCCGGTTTAAGGTCAGGAAAGGAAAAACGACCTTCTTGGTTGGCGATGAGATCGACCCGATAGCTAACCGCTTCGTTTGACATGAAGATGGCTCGATACTTTCCTTCCATTTTCTCGCGCAACGTGTACCACGCGTCAAAATACGGCGTCACCGGAAACAGGCTTACGCGGGCACCGCTTGCACGATATATGCGGTCACGGTATTTCGTGCAAGCCATGCCATGAATTGTCGAATTGCCCCGTGCAAACGCGGCAAGCGCAGCTTCTGGAAAAAATTTCGCACTTGAATAAAAGTTGCGTCGCGGCTGCGGCATCGGGCGCGTTCCGCCCAGCTGGGTGTATTTGCGACGGTCTGCCTTCGCCGACTCGAGATCCATTATCGCTTCATAGGCATTTGCCCTTTCGTAATAAGCATTCGCAGTGTTCGGATCGATTTTTATTATGGCCGTAAAATCGGCACTCGCAGAGGAATACTCCTCAAGATTGGCATAGGTCATGCCGCGATCGAAGTATGCATTGATGTTGGTCGGCGTTCGGAGTATTTCAGCATTGTAAGCCGAGATCGCTCGACGATAATCAGCAAATGACTCGATTGACTTGCCACTTCGTGCATAAGCCACACCACGGTTCAGATATGCAACGCTCTGCTTCGGATCGATAGAAATTACCTTTGAATAATCTGCAATAGCTGCCTCGAATTTATTCTGTTCAAGCCGCATCTCGGCCCTTTGGAAATAATTAGTAGTTTCACCTGGCTGAAGGCGTATTGATTTTTCATAATCCACCTCTGCACGATCATAATTTTTCTGCAAAACGTATACATTCGCACGACCCACATACAAACTAAGATCTTCAGCATCCCGCGAAATAGCCTTGGTGAAATCCGCAATCGCAAGTTCATACTGACCAGCGCGCTTGTAGGAAACGCCGCGATTGTAGTAAGCATTCACGAATCGCGGATTGATCGCGATCGCTCGTGAATATTCGGCAGCTGCCTGATCAAACCGACCAGCGTTGTAATGTTCGTTACCAAGATTGAGATGAGAAGCAGCGGCAGATTGCTCAGTCGCATGAACAATTCCAGATACAGCAACGGATACGGCAAACAACGCCGCGATAAATAATCTACGCATGAAAATCCCCACTGATTAAGTAACAAGCAACGCTCTGCAACGCAAATATTCATACCCTTGAAGAAAGCAACTACAAGGCGCTACGTGAGTGGAAAGCATAATTTAATTGCCGACATCGAAGTATCGGGAAATTTCACAAACAAACGTCAGAAAATCCCTACAATATAGGGTGCGTTTCTAACGTACCTTATGGCTTTTAAACCACCTGTCCAAGTTCAAAGACTGCTGAGGTGGTACGCCGAGTGCAGGAATACAGGCGGTTTCGGTGTGTCGAAGAATCCGCAGGATTCAGGCTCCGGCATGTTGGCGAGTTGTGCAATCCCAAGCATGTCCAGGAATCGGTCCGCATCTACCAGTTCGATGGGCATCCGCTTCTGGCTGGCTGATTCGGCCGCCCTGATTGCGCCGCGCTGGAACTTCGATGTCGATACAAAGATGCCACGGGTATATCCGCCCAATATCAACGCACCGAAGAATGAGCGGATCTGTTCGACTTCAACGGAGCGGCGCCGACGCTTCACCTGCACCCCGATCCTTTTGCCTTTCGTTCCGCGAAACACGACGTCGATACCCCCATCGTTCGAGTAGGCGGTCGCCTCAGCGTCGTATCCGATATCGCGAAAGACACTGGCGATGGTCTGTTCGTACAGCCGTGGATGTAACGAATGGCGGGCATCGTAACGTTGACAAAGATACCGCCTGATTTCATCGATGGGAGTCGAGACATCCCCGACGTCGAAGTCGATCAAGGTGGCAGTCGAGGCCAGATTGATCAGCCAAAATTGGTATCGAACCGCAGGAAGAACCGCGCGATCGATGGCAGCCCACCAGTAGCAGATGGGGCATATCTGGATTGAGCGTTGCCTTTCGCAAATGTCGCCGCGCAATCGCATTTTGGGGTTATCGGCATCAATCATGCCCTGTCCAATCATTTCATCGGCAATCTTCTGGAATTTCTTCTGGAAATCCGGGAATCCATATGGCCAAGTGTCGAAGTCGTAATAGTCATACATGCTCTCGCCACAAAGGGGGCAGTGATTCCATTCTGGCTCGAAAGCGGATGCGTATTGCGACATCTCGAGTTCATGGACAAGTTCCGCGCTGGAGCTGGCGCTGTAGTGGTGCATATCCCCTCCTGGGCGATCAGACATTTACCAAATGGGAACGGAGCAAGATCAACGCAGAACTGTAGAAAAGAGTTATGAGCTGTCGCAACGATGAAACAAAAGCCCATCAACGATTAAAACCACTGATCGGGCTGGCGCCCGCGTTGTCGTTGAAACAAGGCCAATACATCGAGCTCGTGCAATGGACCGGCCAACAAATAAGACCTGACAAAAAAGGCGCTATTCCAAAGCAGGCACCTGCTGCACTCTACAAAACCGGTTGCAGTGCCACTCATTGGCCTACTCAGGTGAAAGCAGTGGGTTCGGGTTATTGGCGAATGATTGGAACCACCGAACAACTCATCGAAAAAGCCGACGCCATCGGACAACGCTGGCTCAAAGGCATCGGCACCACCCGGCAGTTACAGAAAGCCTGAGCTGACCGAAACCCTGTTTCCCGGTAACGGGAGAATGAAGTGTGGGCGATAGAAATTGATTTGATAAATCACAATGAGAAAAACTCAGGTTGTGCGCCTAATCGGTTCGGTTAAGCCAGCCAGTCTCAAATCATGGATGTCCAGGATTGTCCGCGGGTGTCCAGGATTGTCCGCGCCAATCATGGGTGTCCAGGATTGTCCTCACAGGATTGTCCGACTCACCAGGATTGTCCGGATTGTATTCAGGCTTTTTTGACGAATTCGGACTTAAGTTGCATTGCTCCGATACCGTCAATTTTGCAATCGATATTATGGTCTCCGTCGACAAGGCGAATGCTACGTACTTTCGTACCAACTTTAACGACAGAAGAAGATCCCTTTATTTTCAGATCCTTGATGACGGTGACGCTATCGCCATCACTCAAAACAGTTCCGAAGGCATCACGAACAATAAGTGCGCTCTCTTGCACCTCGGAAATTTCCGATGCGATCCACTCGTGACTGCATTCGGGACAAATGAACATCTCGTTGTCCACATAGGTGAATTCTGAGCCGCATTTCGGGCATTTCGGTAAATCTGTCATATTTCTGGTTCTCAATTATTCGTTGATCTGGTTGTCAGGCGGCTACGGTAATTCCGAGTCGGACTGACTTCTGTAATGCTTAACTGGATTCCGTGAAGGAAGTTCATCGATAAGGTTCAAGTGAATAGCGAAACAATCACGTCGGTGTCTACAAGGTCCGTACGATTCAAGTCAAAGTGAACTTTTAGTCAAACTACTTTTCCTTTGCTACATGCGGCTGAAAACACAAGTTGTTGAATGCCTACAACACTCGATCACCTAACATGCGCTTCAGATAATCGACGAGGTCTGCGCGATCCGTTCGATACACATCAATTGGCCGTTTTCCGCCAAACCGGATCGCCGTATGGAATAGCCAATCTTCGCATTGCTGCGGTTGTCCCATTCGCTGTAAATAAACCGCCAATTCGGGATCTTTCTCGACTAATGATTGGTAGACGGCGAGACGGAACTCGTCGCAAGTCTTCTCTGCGGCATCGGCTCTAGCAACTAATTGTTCAAGACTATCCTGACCCACACACGCGCTCCCACTCTATAAAATAATTAGTCAAACCATCGCTTCATGCACGCTAATAGTCATGAAGGTGGCGGCGAACTTTATTGGCAATCCAATTAAGTATGCGATGATCCACAATGATGTATTATACATCACTTGAGACATTTGATACATTTATAGTAAAGTATACAAGGAAGAAATGCCATGATCACTGCCACACAATTACGTGCTGCACGTGCCTTATTAGGTGTCGATCAAAAGCAGTTGGCGGAATTGTCGGGCGTCTCGCTTCCGACCATTCAACGCATGGAAGCAAGCACGGGCAATGTGCGGGGAGTGGTTGAATCTCTGACCAAGATCGTCGTTGCCTTGGATCGAGCGGGTATCGAACTTATCGGCGAGAACACTCCAAGCCAAGGTAGCGGCCGAGGGGTTCGACTAAAAACACCGCAGTCATCCTGACCGATAGGGTGCTGCATGGCGACGAGTGTTGCCAGCACCAACGAGGAATGAAGATGGCTCAGCACAAGAAACAACTGGAACAAAACACAGCAGATATCATTTCCTCAGAACGTCCACGACGGGTAATCCAGCTGACGGAACTCAAACCTGCCGAGGTTGCATTCCTGGGTGAGTTTGAGTCGGACGCTGCGATTCAATCAACTGCCGATAAGTCACTATATGTCCAAGTTCTATGTTGGTCGCGGACAGCACAAGGATGGGCCGCGCTGAACGAGTCTTGGGATTCGATGAAAGCCTATCGGGATGAAACCACACCTTTTGCGAGACCCGCCAAAGGTCCGCCACCTCCTCCTTCCTGGGTTTTCGCCGCGGTACCAAAATTGGGCGCGCCCTTTCGAGACAATCCGGCCGAAGAAAGTACCTTGGCGGCATGGATTTCCAGAGCCCAGATTTCATTTGCGATGGCGATTATCGACAAAAGCAAGAATGACAGCGAGGATACATATTACCGAGCCACCGTTCTCGATTGTCTGGGCGGCTATCAGGCGTTTCTAGAGTCGCCGGCATATGAACCGTGTCGTTTAATCATGACGGCAGAACACCCTCAGCAACGACATGCTCGCCTGATGGAAGCATTTAAAGAAGCCCGTGTTCGTCTACAAGCTGAAACCGCTTTCGAAACATTGCAAATACAGTCCTGCAGTATTGGAAAATACCCGCTACCGTTGGAACTGGCGAATCTTGCCAGCGCTGCTGTTGCGCGTTACTTGAACTCGCATTCGACCAGCAATCCAATTTACGATGCGATTCGATTAAAGTTGGTACAAGTACCACACCGGATTGTAGTAACCGAAGGTTCAAAACGCCGTTAATCATGAAACTTCATATCGTGTCCGACGAACAAGAAAAAAAACCGTCCGCATTCGAAAATGCTCAGAAAATTGACGAGCTGCGTCAACACATTCCTTCATTCACCTGCATCGTTGGCTGCCATGATTGTTGCGGCCCTGTGACAGCTTCTTCGGAAGAAGTCGCGAGGCTACCAGTCAAAACCGATGCTGAACATGACTCTGCATTGGCCCACTATAATTGCGTGTATCTCGGCCAGCATGGCTGCGAAGTGTATGCGGAACGGCCACTAATCTGTCGTTTGTTTGGCACAACACAACGACTGGCTTGCCCCAATGGCAAGCGACCGGTGTATATGACAAGTCCACGCATTGAAGAGGAAGTGCACCATTTTTTGGTTCAAACACGACAAGTGTTGTTGTGAGTAACATCAACATGCTAAAGGACAACTGTCTAAATTGGGTCGACAGTCGGTTATCGAAATGAACTTGCCAAGGATGCCGGGTGAACACATCAAACGCAGCCAAACAGTACGCGCAATTGTTCGAACCAAAGCTGCTTACCGTACTGCGGGAGGGATACGGCTTTGCTGACCTGCGTCGGGATGCCGTTGCCGGCCTGACGGTCTCGATCGTCGCGTTGCCACTGGCGATGGCGCTCGCC
>JBOHYG010000115.1:0-12926 GCA_050737875.1 Arenimonas sp.
GGCTTTTACCGCAGCCTTGCACACCCAACAACAAAATGCCTTTTGGTGGATCGAGTCCAACAGGCAGTGCATCGCTGACGAAAGCTTCGGTGCGATGGCTCAACCATTTTTTCAGGCGTGACAGGCCGGCAACATCGGCAAATTGCGTGGTGTCGTATTCGTAATGCAGGTGGCCGCTCTGATTCAACAGTTCGAATTTCAGTTTCGCCAATTCCGGCAAATCGGCTTGTCCGATCGCGCCGTCGCTGAAAATAAGATGGCGTGCTATCCGACGCGCTTCGTTCATCGCCAGGCCACGCAGGTTTTTTACGATGGTCTTCAGCGCTTCCTGGTCGATCACGACACGGCGACCTTCGTTTTCACGCTTGAACAGGTCGGCTTCGTCGTTGACCATTTTCAACAGGGAAACTTCATCCGGCAGCCGCAGTTTGAAACGCACGGCAAGCGCTTCCAGCTCGGCCGGTATTTCGATTTTCTGGCCGACCAGCACGATCGTGTGTTCCAGGCAGTGACGACGCTGGATAAGATCGCGCAACATGCGTTGCGTGCCGGCATAACCGAGGTAGGGATGGAAATCGAGCAGCAAATAAATGCCGCGCTGGGTTTCGGCATGGATGGCGCGCAGCGTCGCGCTGGCATCCGGGGCTACGTCGGATTCGTCTTCCCGATCCAGATCGAAACGGCGCAGGCCTTCGGTAATCGACCAGCGATACAAGGCACGCCAGACATTTTTCAGTGCATGGCGAAACAAGTCGATGACCCGGGCTTCGTCTTCGGTTTCAATCAGGATAAAGGGTGTATTCGAGCGCAGCAGCGCGGTTAAATCTTGTAATTCGTTCATGCCTAATTATATCAAAGGCATTGCCCTTCCACCGTTCAAATACAAGCGTCTTAACTGTTTTTCTTCAGCCAGCGCGCAATCGCCAGCCCTGCATCGCGCCCATCATGCACAGCCGTCACGACCAGATCGGCGCCGCGGACATTATCGCCACCGGCAAAGATTTTCGGCTGGCTGGTTTGATATGGCAGGCCACCTTTCACTTCAATGCGGCCGCCTTCCTGCAAAACCACGCCATGTTGTTCAAGCCAGCTCGCCGGGCTTGGACGGAAGCCAAACGCGGTAATCACGATATCGGCGGCAAGGATTTTTTCTTCGCCTCGCACTGCTGAAAATTCGCCACGCGATTTGCCACTGGCTTTCGATGCGGTTTCCTGCAAATGCACGCCGGTGACTTTGTCTTTTCCTTCTATCGCGATCGGCGCGTGATTGAACAGGAATTGCACGCCTTCGTCGCGGGCATTGCCGACTTCGCGGCGCGAGCCCGGCATGCTGGCTTCGTCGCGGCGATACACACAGGTCACGCTGGCGGCATTCAAACGAATCGAAGTTCGCACGCAATCCATCGCGGTGTCGCCGCCGCCGAGCACCACGACATTTTTATCCTTGAAGTCCAAGGGCACAAAGTTTTGAACATCGCTGCCCAGAATTTTTCGTGCATTCGCAATCAGGAATGGCAAAGCCTCCAATCGTCCTGGTAAATTCTGGCCAGGCAGTTTCGCATCGACCGCCGTGTAGCAACCGGTGCCGACAAACACCGCATCGTAATCTGCCAACAGTTTTTCAAAGGAAATATCCCTGCCAATTTCGGTGCGCAGGAAAAACTTTACGCCCATCGCTTCCAGCACCAGACGTCTTGTCGTGATGACATGTTTTTCCAGCTTGAACGGCGGAATGCCGAAGGTCAGCAAGCCGCCGATTTCTTCATATCGGTCGAACACATCTGCCTGAATACCGGCGCGCGCGAGTCGGTCTGCACAGGCCAATCCCGCTGGCCCTGCACCAATCACAGCCACGCGTTTTCCGGTCGCAATCACTTTCGATAAATCCGGACGCCAGCCCTGCTTGAATGCTTCATCAACGATGTATTTTTCGATCGAACCAATCGTGACCGATTCGAAACCGGTATTGAGCGTGCAAGCGCCTTCGCACAAACGGTCTTGCGGACAAACGCGGCCGCAGACTTCCGGCAGCGGATTGGTTTCATGCGCCAATGTGGCCGCTTCAAACAAACGGTTTTCCTGTACCAGTTTCAACCAGTTCGGAATGTAATTGTGGACCGGGCACTTCCATTCGCAGTACGGATTGCCGCAATCGAGACAACGTCCGGCTTGTTCACCGGCACCGCTTTTGTCGAAGCTGCCGTAAATTTCTTCCCAGCCGTGCACACGTGTGTGCGAAGGAATTTCCTTCGGCATTTTTCTGGGCAATTCGAGAAACTGGAAATCTTTTTTCTGGTTCATGCGGCCTGCCTCAATGCATCAATCAAAGACTCGAGGCTGGCGGCTTTCGGTTTGACCAACCAGAATTTTCCGATCACATCGCGAAATTCTTCGAGGAGTTGCGAAGCCCAGACACTGCCGGTTTCATGCTGATGGGTTTGCAAAAGAAACCGCAGGTGCTGCAGATGGCTTTCCATGCCTTCCGGCGACATCCGCAATATATCGATCAATTCGAGATTGCAGTGATCGACGAAATCACGATCCAGGTCGAGCACATAGGCAAAGCCACCGGTCATGCCGGCGCCGAAATTTTGTCCGGTGCGACCCAGGATCGCCAACATGCCGCCGGTCATATATTCGGCACAATGATCACCGGCACCTTCGATCACCGCGGTTGCGCCGGAATTGCGAACAGCAAATCTTTCGCCTGCACGACCTGCCGCAAATAATCTTCCACCGGTCGCGCCGTACAAGCAGGTGTTGCCGAGAATGCTGGCATCGCGCGCGATAAAGCTGGCGTTCTTGCCCGGTGCGATCACGATCTTGCCGCCGCACATACCCTTGCCGACGTAATCGTTGGCATCGCCTTGCAGATACAAATTCAGGCCGCCGACATTCCAGGCGCCGAGACTTTGGCCGGCCACGCCGGACAATTTCAATGTGATCGGTGCCTCGCTCATGCCGAGATTGCCGTGATGCTTCGCAATTTCACCGGACAAGCGTGCACCAATCGCGCGATCGCGATTGCAGACTTCGTAATGGAAGATACCGCCGGTTTTGTTGGAGATGCTGTGTTGCAAATCCGCCAACATGCGATTGGCGAGTTCGGCAGTATCACGCGGCGGGTTTTGCGGATCGGTGCAGTACTGGCTTTCATCGGACACAAAACCGCTGGCAGCAAGGATCGGTGATAAATCCAGTTGTCTCTGCTTGTCGGTTTGACCCTCGATGATTTCCAGCAAATCCACGCGGCCGATTAATTCCTGCAAACTCGATACGCCAAGCGCGGCTAGATGTTCCCGCACATCCTGTGCAACAAATTTAAAGAAATTCATCGCCATTTCCGGCAAGCCGGTGAAATGCATTTCGCGCAGGCGCTGATCCTGTGTGGCAACGCCGGTCGCACAATTATTCAGATGGCAGATACGCAAATATTTGCAGCCCAACGCAACCATCGGTGCAGTACCAAAACCGAAACTCTCGGCACCGAGAACCGCTGCCTTAATCACGTCCAGTCCGGTTTTCAAACCGCCATCGACCTGCACGCGAACCTTGTGGCGTAAATTATTCATCCGCAAAGTCTGCTGCACTTCCGACAGGCCCAATTCCCAGGGTGTACCGGCATATTTGATCGACGAGATCGGACTCGCACCGGTGCCGCCGTCGTAACCGGACACCGTAATCAAATCGGCATAGGCTTTCACTACGCCGGCGGCAACCGTGCCGATACCGGCATGGGATACCAGTTTTACCGACACCAGCGCATCCGGATTGATCTGCTTCAAATCGAAAATCAATTCGGCCAGATCTTCGATCGAATAAATATCGTGATGCGGTGGCGGCGAAATCAGTCCGATGCCGGGCTTGGCATATCGCAATCTTGCAATCAGTTCATTGACCTTGTGCCCTGGCAGCTGACCGCCTTCGCCGGGTTTGGCGCCTTGCGAAATCTTGATCTGCAATACCTCGGCATTGATCAAGTATTCGGCCGTCACGCCGAATCGACCCGACGCAATCTGTTTGATCTTCGAGGATTTTTCGGTGTGGTAACGCGCAGGGTCTTCGCCACCTTCGCCGGAATTTGAACGTGCACCGAGACGATTCATCGCGATTGCCAAGGCTTCGTGTGCTTCCGGCGACAAGGCGCCGAGCGACATGCCGGCAGAGTCAAAGCGTTTCAATATTTCTTCAACCGATTCAACGGCATCAATTTCGATTGGCACGGCGTCACGCAATTTCAGCAAATCACGCAGCGTCGAAGCCGGGCGGCCATTCACATGCTGCGCATAAAACTGGTAGTCGGAATATTCGCCAGTGCGTACCGATAACTGCAAACTGGCGATAACGTCCGGGTTGTACATATGGTATTCGCCGTCATGCACGTAACGCAGCAAGCCGCCGTTCGACAACGCAATACTGTCGTCGTATGCACGCTCTTTCAACAGCAAGGCATCCGCCTGCAACTCGGCAAAACCGGCGCCCTGGATTCTTGATGGCGTTCCTTCAAAGCATGATTTAACAACTTCTTCGGCAAGCCCGACAATTTCAAAAAGTTGCGCACCCCGATAACTGCCAATCGTGCTGATGCCCATTTTCGAAATGATTTTCAGCAGGCCTTTCTTGATGCCGCGCCGGTAATTCCGTCCGAGCTCGGTGTTTTCTTTTCCTTTCGGCAATTTGATCACACCGCTCTCGCCAAGCGCATGAATGGTTTGGTAAGCGAGATACGGATACACCGCGGTCGCGCCATAGCCAATCAGGCAGGCGAAATGATGCGCATCGCGGGCAGTGCCGGTTTCGATGATCAGATTGCAATCGCAACGCAGTCCGACGCTGATCAAATGTTTATGCACTGCGCCGGTGACCAGCAAGGCATGGATCGGCACAAGATCGGCTTCCGGATAACGATCCGACAGGATCAAGATAATCGCACCGTCGCGCACCGCTTGTTCGGCTTCAACACAAAGCCGTTGGATCGCTTTTGCAAAGCCTTCTTCCGGTGTACAGAACAAATGCAACAGATGCCGGGCTTCGCAAAACTCCGGCAATTTCAAAATCTGGTTGAGTTTGCGCTGCGACAATACCGGCGAATTCAATGCCAGGCATTCAGCCTGCTTGGCACTGGATTCGAATACATTGCCTTCGCGGCCAATCTGCGTGCTGAGCGACATCACCACGCGTTCGCGCAGCGGGTCGATAGGCGGATTGGTGACCTGCGCGAATGCCTGCCGGAAATAATCGTACAGCGAGCGCTGCTGATGCGATAACACCGCGAATGGCGTGTCGTCGCCCATCGAGCCGGTGGTTTCCTGTTCGGTCTCGGCCAGCACGCGCAACACGTTTTCGATTTCTTCGCGACTCAGGTGAAACAGTTTCTGGAATTGCAGCAAGGTCTCGGCGTCGAACGGTTTTGCGGCCAGTGATAGATCAAATAATTCGGCGTCGAGATATTGCACGCCGGCCTTCAGCCATTGCTTGTAAGGCGCGCGTGCGGCATTGATCCTGTCAATGGTCGCGCTATCGAGCAGGTGACCGGTTTTCAGATTGACCGCCATCATTTCGCCGGGGCCGAGTTTTCCTTTCGCGACGATGTGTTCATCCGGGCAATCCCAAACGCCGGTTTCCGAGGCAATCGTCAGATGCCGGTCATGCGTGAGGAACCAGCGCGCCGGTCGCAGGCCATTTCTATCGAGAGTGCAGGCCGCGTAATCGCTATCGCACAAGACAATGCCGGCCGGACCATCCCAGGGATCGATCGATAGATTGTGGTATTCGTAAAACGCCGACAAATCCGGATCGCGATGTTCCAGCGACGAAGTGGCAGGGGGCACCAGAATCCGCATCGCCTGCAATAAATCCATGCCCCCGGCAAGCAGGGCTTCGAGCATATTGTCGAGACTCTGCGAATCCGAGCCGTGCAAACTGACCAGCGGTTTCAATTCGGAAAAATCGATTAGTGGCGATTTCCAGGCTGCACCGCGTGCGACCGACCAGAGTCGGTTGCCTTCAATCGTATTGATCTCGCCGTTATGCGCCAGAAAACGAAACGGCTGTGCGCGCTCCCAGGCCGGCGCGGTATTGGTCGAAAAACGCTGATGGAACAACACCACGCGTGAGGCCAAATCTTCGCGCGCCAGATCCGGATAAAACGCCGGCATGTTTTCGGGCAACACCATCGCCTTGTAGCCAATCGTGTGATTGGAAAGACTGACGACGTATGCGTCTGTCGGAAAATCTTTTTCGGCGCGGCGACGTGCGAGAAACAATCCGCGTTCGAATTCGTTTTCGGCAACTGGTTTGTCGGCAGCGACAAAGATTTGTTCGATGCGGGGCATCACCGCAAGCGCCTGTTCACCGCATACAGAATTTTCGGTCGGCACCACGCGCCAACCGAGCGTGTTTATTCCCAAAATTTTTAATTCACGCTGAAGACAATCCCGTGTTGCTTCGGCAGCAATACTGTCTTGCGGTAAAAAAACCATGCCGACCGCAAATTGGTGATGCGGCAAAACAATATTCGCTTCGGCAGCAACGGCACGCAAAAAATTTCCGGGGCGGTGAATCAACACGCCACAGCCATCACCGGTTTTGCCATCGGCACCGACCGCGCCACGATGACTCAGACGTGCGAGCGCGCTTAGAGCGGTTTGTACCAACCAGTGACTTGGGCGCGCGTCGAGGCAGGCGATCAAGCCAAAGCCGCAGCTATCGTGTTCGAAGCCCGGCGCATACAGGCCCGGGCCGGTAGCGCTGGTCGCCATAGTCCTGACCCTTCGTTGGTGTTTTTAGACAGGCCCGCAAAGGCCATGAGTCAAAACTCACACAGACCCATAGAGCAGTTGCTCCATAATCGATCAGCCCAGCGCCCGGGCGCTTCCTTCAAAGCCCTCGCCCGTTGTACAGTGGGGCTCCTGTTCCTTGTGTTGGAGTTCGGGTATGCGGACGATTTTGGTGGCAAGTTCAAAGGGCGGCGCCGGTAAATCAACACTTTCGACCAGCCTGGCGGCGCATTTCGCCGTTGATGGCAAACGTACGGTGTTAGTGGACGCCGACAAGCAACACTCCTCCTTCCGCTGGTGCGAAAAGCGGGCACATCTCAATACCGCCGTGCTGCCGATCGATGGCACCGTCAAAAATTGGCAAAAACACATTCCCGAAAATACCCAGGTCGTGATCATCGATGCTCCTGCCGGCGCGATGGGTGATGACCTTGATCCCTATATCGAAATGGCCGATGCCGTGCTCGTGCCGGTGCTGCCTTCGATGATCGATATCGAAGCGACCGTTCCGTTCCTGAATTCGATGGCAAAAAATGCCCGCGTCAAAAAGAAGAAACTGCCGGTTGGCCTGGTCGGCAATCGCCTGAAACCCTGGACCAATGCATCGCAACAAGCGATAGAGCAATTGAAAAGCTGGCCCTATTCGGTAGTCGGCGAACTGCGCGATACCCAGGCCTATGTCTTGATGGTGGCGTTGGGTAAAAGCGTGTTTGATTACAACTCCGAACAACTACGCAACCACCAGGAAGACTGGGCACCGATCCTCAAATGGCTTAAGAAGGTAATTTAATGCGAGAACTCATTCTGCTCCGTCACGCCCATGCTGAAGCCGCTGCTGCCGGCCAGGATGATATTGATCGTCCACTCTCACGCCAGGGCCAGGCCGAAGCCGAGGCCGCCGGACATTGGTTGAAAGCCAATAATTATCTTCCCGATCGCGTCGTCTGCTCCAGCGCGCGTCGTGCCCGCGAAACCCTCGAACAAGTGTTATCGGTGATTGGTTATATCGAACAAAGACAGGAGCCGCGGATATACGAAGCCACACCTGGCGACCTGATGTCGGTTGCCGACGAGCACAAAGACTTGTCCCGTGTTTTATTGGTCGGCCATAACCCGGGCCTGGAGCAATTGGCAGCCTTGTTCAGTTCCGGTCAATCCGGCGAATTTCGCGGTATGCCGGCCGGCGGAATCGCCGTGCTGAAACTTCCGGCCGACGCCGATCTGGAGCCCGGCGTTGCTGAGTTAGCAGCTTTCTGGTGGCCATAGGAAAGTTTGGCGCGCTATTGTTGCTGATGGCAAGCGCGCAAGTACATGCATCAATCATCGATAGCTCGCTTTCAAAGGCGAGCTTCAGCATTCATCCACGTTTGCCGATTCCTTCGCAGGGACAATTTGAATCGGTCAGTGGCTCCCTGATTTCGCAACCACAGGGAAAATGGAAAGTGGAGGTGCAGGTCGATGCCCGCAAGCTCAGCTTCAAGGGACCGCAATGGTTGGCGCGAATGGCACGCTCGGAAGCCTTTCTCGATGCCGAAACCCACCCGAACATCCAGTACATATCGATCCCGTTCAGCAAAACCCTGTTAGAACAAGGTGGCAAGCTGCAAGGCCAGTTATTCCTGAAAGGCCAACAACGCAGCGTGAGTTTCCGTATCGAAAAACCCGCATGCACCAAAGCCGGCTACGACTGCGACCTGGTAGTACACGGCAGCGTCATGCGACGTGATTTTGGCATGCAGGCATATCGCTTCAGTATCAAGGATAATGTCGACTTTGAATTCCGTATTCGCTTACTGGCTGATCCCCCATCGTGAAATGGCTTAAACCGTTTGCTGTTGTCTGTCTGCTACTGGTCAGCGCATGTTCGCATCTGCCAAAAGAAAAGCGGATACAAGCCGACGTGTTCGCACAGCAACACCGTGACCAAACATCAAGTTGCCAGCAAGAAGACGCCTGTGCACTGAAATCGCCGTTGTACGATCTGGCCGATCAAGCCAATGGCGAATCCACCGAAATCCTTCCCAAACATGCCGTGGTGTTGCTTGATCGTGGCCAGGATGCACTAATAGCCCGTCTGCACATGATTCACAGCGCAAAAAAAAGCATCGATCTGCAGGTGTTTATTTTTGAACAGGACGACGCCGGTCAATTGACATTGCGGGCCCTGATGGATGCCGCAAAGCGCGGTGTGAAAGTCAGGGTTTTGCTGGATCAGCAATTCGGGCTCGCCGACCCGAACCTGCAGGCCTATTTGACGAGTTATCACAAAAACTTCGAGTTGCGTTTATACAACCCGCTTTTTGACGAAGCCCGCACCCAAAAACTCGAATTTGTAGCAGGGGTTTTTTTCACGTTCAAAAAACTCAACCAGCGCATGCACAGCAAATTGCTGCTGGTCGACGACAAGCTCGGCATCATCGGCGGCCGTAATATTGAAGATCGCTATTTCGACTGGAGCGACGTCTACAATTATCGCGACCGTGATTTGCTGATCGGCGGGCCCGCGGCAAAGGAAATGCAAACCAATTTCGAGGCATTCTGGGACTATCGCAGAAGCTTCCCGGCTGCCAGTTTGAAGGATGTAGCGCAACGGCTGATTGAAAACTCGGGGCCACCCGACATAAAAACGCTGTCGATTGCCAAACCTTTTTCACCGCGCGCGGAAGCAATGAACACTACCGTGCATGACAGTGCTGCAGTAATGGCACGTTTGGAAAAATATCTGCTATGGGTCAATGAAGTCGATTTTCTGGCTGACTTGCCCAGCAAGCACAACGATGACAATGCAGGCCGCGCGGAAGCCTCATTCGCCCTCTATGATTTGGTCAGCAACAGCCAATCCGAAATCATCATGCAAACGCCATATCTGGTGATGTCACGACAAGCCAGAAAGGTTTTCCGGGAACTACATAAAAAAGACAATTCTCCGAACATCATCATCTCGACCAATTCTCTTGCGGCGACCGATGCTTTTCCGGTCTATGCGATGTCACATAAATACAAACGCATGTACATCCGCGAACTGGGTTTTCGAATCCACGAATTCAAACCGTTTCCGATCAGTGCGCCGTTCGACATGGCTGCAATGATGAGCGGCACGCCCAGCAAGGAAGGTTTGCCGATACTTGGTTCGGGTTCATCCGGCTCGGCCGGTGGTCCGCCACCATTGAAACGTGCCGGCGTGCGTGTCGGACTACATGCAAAATCCATGGTTATCGACGGCCATATCGCAGTAGTCGGCAGCCACAACTTTGATCCGCGTTCGGATAACTTCAATACCGAAAACCTGGTGATTATTCCCGACAAGAATTTCGCACAGGCGCTTGCCGCCAGCATTCACCGCGACATGCAGCCGGAAAATGCCTGGACCATAGCACCCAGGCCGAAGCCGCCGATTTTGTCGGGCCTGAATTACAGCCTCGGTAAACTGTCCGAGAAATTGCCGATCTTCGATATCTGGCCATTTCCGTACGCCACCAGTTACGAATTGAAGAATGGCTGCGAACCGGTGCCCTACACCGATAAAAGATTCAAGGATTGCTACAAGCAGGTCGGCGATTTTCCGGAAGTGGATCTGGAATTGAAGGGAATCTATACCAGGATGATTACGGCATTCGGCGCCGGGCTCGTGCCGATTTTGTGATGCCTTGTAGGAGGGACTTTAGTCCCGAATGCTTTTCAACATTGTTCGGGACTAAAGTCCCTCCTACATAATTTTTATAAGGCATCGCCATCCAGCTCGCCGGTGCGAATTCGCATCACGCGTTCAAGATCGTAGACGAAGATTTTGCCATCGCCGATTTTTCCGGTATTCGCCGCGTTCTGAATCGCTTCGACCACGCGCTCGAGCTGATCGCCATTGACCGCGACTTCGAGCTTGATCTTCGGGAGAAAATCCACCACGTATTCGGCGCCGCGATACAGTTCGGTGTGGCCTTTCTGGCGACCGAAGCCTTTCACTTCGGTCACCGTCACGCCGGTCACGCCGACTTCGGAAAGCGCTTCGCGTACATCGTCTAGCTTAAATGGCTTGATAATTGCCATAACCATTTTCATTGGGTTTGCTCCTCGCAATAAAATTATTCGTGCATTCGTTCAAAGCCAGGCGAATTACAGGTTATAGCCGCGCTCATCATGCAAGACTAAATCCAGACCTTCGGTTTCGCCATCACTATCGATCCGCATCGGCGATATTTTATTCACCAGGCCCCAGGCAATGAAGGTTACCGCACCTGTCCATGCACAGGTCACCAATACGGCCAAGGCTTGTTTGCCAACTTGTGCGCCGATCGAAACACCTTCGGCCAAGCCAACGCCGCCCAAGGCCGCATCCGCGAATACTCCGGTCAACAACGCGCCGACGATTCCACCGACACCATGCACGCCAAACACATCCAGACTATCGTCGTAACCGAGTTTGCGTTTCAAGCGGGACGAGGCGAAGAAACACAGCGCGCCTGCACTCAAACCGATCACCAGCGCGCCGGTCGGACCACAACTGCCGGAAGCCGGTGTAATCGCAACCAGTCCCGCCACCGCACCCGACACCACACCGAGCAATGAAGGTTTGCCGTGTGTAATCCATTCGGCAAACATCCAGCTCAATGCTGCCGCCGCGGCTGCAATTTGCGTGACCAGCATCGCCATACCGGCGCTGCCATTCGCCGCGACTGCACTACCGGCGTTAAAACCAAACCAGCCGACCCACAGCAAACTTGCACCCACCAAAGTTGAAGTGAGGTTATGCGGCATCATCGCGGTAGTTGGGTAGCCCTTGCGTTTGCCGATCATGATGCAAGCGACCAATCCGGCAATACCGGCGTTGATATGCACGACTGTGCCGCCGGCAAAATCGAGCACACCCCAATCCCAGAACACGCCACCGACACCGGCCCAGGCCATATGCGCGATCGGCAGATACGAAAAAGTGAACCATAGTGCAGTGAACACCAACAGAGGCCCGAACCGTACGCGCTCGGCGAATGCGCCAACGATAAGCGCCGGCGTAATCGCGGCAAAGGTTAGCTGGAACATGATGAAAACCGTTTCAGGCACTGTCATCGTGAGGCTGTCGCGACCAACACCAAGCAACATCGCCTTATCGAGCCCGCCGATAAAACTATTGAAGTTGACCACGCCCGCTTCCATTCCGCTGGTACTGAACGCCAGGCTATAGCCGTATACCAGCCACAACACGGTAATCAGGCTGACGATCGCGAAACATTGCATCAGCACGCTGAGCACATTCTTCGAACGTACCAGTCCCCCGTAAAAAAGTGCCAGGCCGGGAATGCTCATCATCAGTACGAGCAGACTGGCGGTCAGCATCCAAGCGGTGTCGCCACTATTGAGCGTCGGCGCCGCCGTTTGTGCCCAGGCCGGCGCTGCGGCGAGTGCGATGAGTGAAACCGATAACGCGATGAATTTCTTGAACATGGTCAACCCCCTTGTTGTCGATGTTTATAAACACCGCAGATAGGATTGAATGCTCGTGATTTTCGTGTTTAATTATGGGCCCGCTGAAATTGGGCAGGAGTAGGATTTTTCCTACCTCTCACGCATGTTTTCCCTGATTTTGGCTGCGCATTTTCATCGGCATACTGATATCGCCACTTTGGAGTAAATACTCATGATTGATCTGAAAGCGATAGATGACCTGGCCCGCCGCCTGAATGATTTGGTGCCACCGGGCCTGAATGATGCCCGCGCCGACCTCGAACAAAACTTCAAGGCGACTTTGCAGTCAGGTTTGAACAAACTGAATCTGGTTACCCGCGAAGAGTTCGATGTGCAACGTTCCGTATTGCTGCGCACTCGCGAAAAAATCGATGCGCTCGAACGCGCGATCGAAGTGCTGGAAGCGCGTTTGAATACGCCATCCAGCAACAACAAAAACTAAACCCCGGGAATTCCGACATGACACTGGCGTTGGCTTACAGCCGCGCCCGGACGGGCGTTTATGCACCGGAAGTCCGGGTCGAAATTTATCTTGCCGGCGGTTTGCCGCATTTCAATATCGTCGGCCTGCCCGAAGCGGCCGTGCGCGAAAGCCGCGACCGCGTGCGTGCCGCCATCCAGTGTTCGAACTTCGAATTTCCGAACAGAAAAATTACCGCGAATTTGGCTCCTGCCGATTTGCCGAAAGGC
>JBOHYG010000116.1:0-19922 GCA_050737875.1 Arenimonas sp.
CTGAGCCTGAGCCTGAGCCTGAGCCTGAGCCTGAGCCTGAGCCTGAGCCTGAGCCTGAGCCTGAGCCTGAGCCTGAGCCTGAGCCTGAGCCTGAGCCTGAGCCTGAACCCGAGCCAGAACCCGAGCCGGAACCTGAGCCGGAACCTGAGCCAGTTGCTCTACCTCCACCTGTTATCGCCAAGCCGGTGGTGGTCGAGCCTATTCGTCCGCCTAAGCCAGTTCGTCCTCCTGAGCCAGTTCATCCGCCTGAGCCAGTTCGTCCGTCTGTTGCTGCTGAAGACAACAGGGCGCAACCGACCTTGATGCGGCAGCCGGCCATAAAGATCCCACCTGCAGCCGAAGCTCCTCACCTGCCCGCTTCCGATTTCGCTTCCGCATTCGAGGTTCGCGAGAAAGTCCTGGGCAGGCCGGCACCGAAGCCGCGCAAAAGTCCTGTTGTGCCAGTTGTACTTGTCAGCCTCGTGTTAGCGGGTGTAATTGGCGTGGCTTACTGGCAGTTTGGCGGCGATCCTGCCAAAGATGCTCAGGAACAATGCAAAGCCTTGTTGGCAGCTGCGCAGACCGAGCTCAACGCCGGAAAATTCGACAAGGCTGCAACTGGTGTCGAGTCAGCAAAGGCTTTCTGCACTAACGAGCAATTGGTAGTGCTGCAAGCGATGGATGTGCTGATCAAGAACGGCCAGGCCAAGGCGAACACGTGCAAACAAACCGAAGACCAGGCGGCTGATCTGCTTGCTCGCGGCATGCCTGCGCAAGCACGCGAAACGCTGGAAACTATTCGTGCAGAATGCAGCAGCAGATTCGAATTTATTTCGCTCGCAGACAAACCGGAACGGGCAATGGCCGAAGCGAAAAACAAGATCAGCCAGGCACGTGTCCAGTTGCAGGCCAATGCTGTGGATGTAGCCGATGGTTTGATCGACAGTGCGCTGATGCTCGATGCACAAGTTGCCGATGCCGAAGCATTGCGCAAGGACTCACAGAAACGCCGTGCCAAATTGCAGCGTACGACTGAAGACACGGTAGCAACTCCCGTCGTTGCCACAACACCCGTAAAAGTGCCCGTCGAAAAACCTGTTCCAGCACCACCTCCGCCGCGCCGTACAGAGCCTGTGAAGACCACACCTGAAGTTACGCTACGACCTTCGAACACCGTGCCAATCGCTCAGCCGGTCGCGCCGATGCCTGAGCCCACACCGCTGGTTAC
This sequence comes from Arenimonas sp., assembly GCA_050737875.1. Taxonomy (GTDB): domain Bacteria; phylum Pseudomonadota; class Gammaproteobacteria; order Xanthomonadales; family Xanthomonadaceae; genus Arenimonas. The sequence continues at coordinate 1,208 of JBOHYG010000116.1, forward strand.
TGCGCCGGCTTCATCTCGCCTGATACCGATCAGTACGCCGACACCGGATTACCCAGCCGCAGCGTTGCGGACAAATACCACCGGACAAGTGGTTGTTTCGTTCACCGTGAATGCCGATGGCAGTGTAAGCAATATCAGGATAGTCAGCGCCAAACCACGCGGCGTTTTTGAACGCACAGTGATATCGACATTGCGGACATGGCGATACCAGCCGATGGGCGAATCCAAGCCGGTCACGCGTACCTTCGACTTTGCGCCTTAGTTGGCCTTGAGAACGCGATTTGCGCGATACTCGGCGCATGAAAAAACTATCCCTGACTTGCTTCCTTCTCGCGTTTGCTGCTTTCGCATCATTCGCCAACGCCGCCGAACCTGCGGCACGCATCATCTATCTGGTTCGACACGGCCACTACGTGTCTGATCCGGCTATCGACGAAAAAGTGGGGCCCGGCATTTCACCCATCGGTGCCGCGCAAGCGCATATGGCAGGCGCACGCCTGGCTGGACTGCCAGCAAAATTCGATACGTTTTATGTCAGCCCGATGCAACGCGCACGAGACACTGCCGCAATCATTGGTCAAAACTTTCCGGGCAGTAAGTTCAACGTTGTCGATGACCTGGCCGAATGCACACCGCCAACGCGCGATAAAAAAATCATGGCCGATGAGAAGCCCGAGGATCTGTCCGCCTGCACCGCTGCGCTGAATCGCGTTTTTGCCACATATTTCAAACCGGCCCAGAACCGTCCGCATACCGAGTTGTTCGTTTGCCACGGCAACGTGATCCGGTCGTTGGTAGTTCGTGCACTCGGCGTCGATGCAGACGCATGGTTATCAATGTCGGTTGGCCACACCAGCATCACAAAAATCCGAATCGAAGCCGATGGCCGCTTCAAGGTGATTGCGGTTGGCGATATTGGCCATCTACCGCCTAATTTGCTCACCGGCGCAAGCGGAGACCCTGATCGCAGCCTCGCTGTTCCGGTGCTGCCATAAGGCGCTCCAAGGCGCGACTTATGACTTCTGGTGTTTCCGAATGCGGTATCGCGTGAGCAGATTCCACGCAATACCGAATGCAATTGTCAGTAATGGGATCAAAGCGGGTTCGCTTTCGAGAACAATCATCCATGCCATCATCACTGCGCCGTTCACCATGAACTGATACGTCAGGATGGAATGCACTTCTAATTTCCTGAGCGTTTTGTCCGGCGCTGGTTCGCTGGCTTTGTGAAACAGAGCGGCCGATGTCAGCCACATCGAGCAGAACAACACGCCCGATACTGCGGCTTCATAGCCCCATCCTGCGACCAGGGCGAACAAGCCTATCCCGGCCTGAACAACCGCCGCAGCGATCATTGCGTATGACATTCCCTGTGGACGGAAGCGAGCGATCAAACTACCGATAAACCAGGTAACCAGCACGCCGAGGAACACCACATTGGCAATATCATTCTCGACCTTTTTCCCGATGATGCCGACCGCGAGATTGACCCAGACCAGCAGAAACGAGGCCGCGACCGCAACGGCGAAGCCGCCTCGGTACGCAATATCGCCGCTCATCCACACACCGAATTCATAAGCGCAACAAGCGGCCAGCAGCATGATGCCGATGATCAGGAAATCCGACCCGCTCCAATTCACTTCACTTGTGAACTGCATCGCAATGAGCGGAAGCAACAACAAGAACGCTGCCGTACCCCAGACCGGTATCCGCATCGGGTTTCCACGTCGTTCATTAGCGTGTCCGTTACCGTTATTGGCTGGTTGCATCATATTGCCTGCATTTGTTTGCATGATCATGCCTCACTCATCGCCGAAGTGGGTCAATCATCCGTTGCACATGTGAACACTCGATGTGTGCTTTGTGTGGTGAGGGTGAAGTATGCGTTTATCACGACGTTTTGAGACGCTGGCCATCCAGCAACACGCGTGCCTCGTCGATATCCAGCGGTTTGTGCAGGAAGAAGCCTTGCAATCCTTCGCAACCCAAACGAACCAGCAGTTCACGTTGTGCTTCCGTCTCGATGCCTTCGGCCACGACCGCCATGCCGAGATTGTGTGCGAGTGTAATGATGGTGCGGATGATCGGAGCCGCTTCCTGGCCATGCTCTGGCTGCGTACCAATCTCGCGTACGAAGCTTTGATCGATCTTCAATGTGCTGATCGGTAATTTGTGTAGATAGCTGAGCGACGAATATCCGGTACCGAAATCGTCGATCGCAACACCGACGCCGAGCTTGCGCAACTCGAACAGATTGGAAGTGGTTTCGTGTTCGCTTGCCAGTAACAGACTCTCGGTAATTTCCAGTTCCAGCGCATCCGGCGGCAGCTGTGTATCGCGCAAGGCAGTTCGCACGGTATCGACCCAATCCGGGCGATTGAATTGCAGGGCTGATACATTCACGGAAATGCGCAGTTTCGGATGACCTGCCTTTCGCCACTCGGCCGCCTGTGCGCAGGCCTTGCGCAAGGCCCATTCACCCAATGAAATAATCAAACTGCTATCTTCGGCGAGCGGAATAAAACGCGATGGTGTTACTGCACCCAAGGTCGGATGCTGCCAGCGCATCAACGCTTCGAACGCAAGCACCTCGCCTTTCGCATTGCATTGCGGTTGATACGCCAGGCTGAGTTGTCCCAGTTGCATCGCATAGCGCAAATGCCATTCCAGTTCCATGCGCTCGCGCGCCATGATATTCATCTCGGCGGCAAACCACTGGAAATTATCGCGACCCAGTTCTTTCGCGCGATACATCGCCACGTCGGCATTGACCATCAATGTCTCGCCATCCAGACCATCGTCGGGAAACAGGCTGATACCGAGCGAGATCGTGACGAACAATTCGCGCCCTTCCACTGTGAACGGCAAACGCATCGCTTCGACGATGTTCTTCGCGGCACGCATTGCATCGTGCGAATCTTCGAGTTCGGCAAGCACAACCGTGAATTCATCGCCGCCCAAACGCGCAAGGGTATCGCTGCGGCGCACGCAGTGATCGAGACGCGCCGCTGCCTGTTGAAGCAGCGCATCACCCGACGAATGGCCCATCGTGTCATTGATGTGCTTGAAGCGATCGAGATCCATGTAAATCACCGCTACCTGCTGTCCGTTGCGGTGCGCCTGTGCCAATGCCTGGCTCAGACGATCATGGAATAGCAAACGGTTCGGCAATCCCGTAAGTGCATCGTGTTGCGCCTGGTGCGTGAGTTTGTCGGTGAGTTCACGGTGATCGATTGCAACCGCCGCAAGTCGGCATACCGATTCAAGCAATTGCCGGTCCGCTTCGATCGCAGCACGCGGCACCGGACCGATCAAACTCAATGTACCAAGCACACCGCCGTTTGCCGATACGATCGGCATCGACCAACAGGAACGAATCTGGAAATGTGTGCAAAGTCTTTGCAGGTTTTTCCAGTTGGCGTCCGAAGCCGTATCGGTGGTCAATATAGGCGTATCCGATATTGCCGCCGCCGCGAAAGAGCCATTGCCATCGGCAATCGCCACACTTTCAATCGCAGTCGCAAATTCCGGCGGCATCGACGGGCATGCACCGCAGACCATGCGTCCGTCTTTTACCAACAACAGGCAGGCGCGCAAATCCTGACGCTGATGTTCGAGTGCATCGGCAACACGCAACAGGATGCCGGTCAGCGGTTCGTCCTGCGCCACTTCTTCGAGAATCTGGCTGCGGTCGTGTTCCAGTATTTCGGTACGTTTGCGTGTCGTGATATCGAGGCAGGCACCAGCGAGACCGGTAACGACGCCGTTGTCATCGACCAATACTTCAACCTTGTCGAATAGCGTGCGGATTTCACCATCGGGCCGCACAATTCGCGTCTCGTGGTGGAACGGTTGCTTCGTTTCTGCGGCGCGCGTAAACATAGCGGCCATGCCGTCGCGATCTTCCAAAGGCAGACGCCGGATGAAATCCCCGAACGAAGGTTGGTGCGTGGCCGGATCAACGCCGTAAATCCGGCACAGTTCATCCGACCAGGTCAAAGTCTTGCTGACACCATCCCAGTTCCAGCTACCCAGATGCGCGAGCCGCTGCGCTTCTTCAAGGCGCGATTCGCTCAGGCGCAAGGCTTCTTCCGCCTGCTTGCGTTCGATTGCCGCAGCTACCTGCCCCGAAACGAATTCGAGCAGCGATTTGTCGGTTTCCCGGTAACGCACTTCGCCTGTGTAACTTTGCACGACCAATGCACCGATAGTGCCGGATTTGGTCTTCAGCGGAACGCCGAGCCAATGCGAAGACGGCGTTCCTACGTAACCGTCTTCCTGATAGACGCCTTCATTCGGTGTCTCCGGGGTAAATAGCAAAGCCTGGCCAAGTTTGACCACGCGACCTGCCAAGGTACCGGAATCTAGCGTATGCGGTGGCGGCGGTGCGTCGTATTCATCCAGGTAATACGGGAAAGAAAGTTCGTCCTTGCTGCGGTCGTACAAAGCCACGAAAAAATTTTTCGCCGGCAATAACTCATCGACGATTTCATGGATCCTGGCGAACAGCATCGACATGGTCGCTTCCGATTGCGCCGCTTCGGAAATCCGGTACAACGCAATTTGCGTGCGTTCGTCGTGTTTGCGCTGCGTGATGTCCTGCACCACGTACGAAAAACGCGGCTGCCCGGTTGGCCCGAAGCCCAGGTGGGTCAGCGTTACCTGCCACCAGACATCGCTGCCTGGCACATTGCTGGCCTGCTCGAAATTCACCGCTCGTTTCGTTTCCAGTGCTTCCAGATACTTGTCGACCCACACGCCCCTGCGCGGCCCAGTCAGGCCAAGCTGGCTGATGAGCTTGCCCTGCAAGTCTTCAATCGACATACCCATGGCAGCCGCCGTGGCGGGATTTACCGAGACCAGCAAAAGGTCCTCATCCGGTGTCAGTTCGGTGATGCCCATCTGGAACGGCGCACCCTCGAAAAACGAGCGCAGCACGGCGCTGCCTGGGCGCGATTGATCGTCGTCGAAGCGATGATCAGCATTCATCGGATCACCGTCCGATGGCTGTCACTGTTGATCTGCCGGTAAGCGTCGAAATCCATTGGATCCCCTTCCCCCGATGGAACCAGCATACCGCCATTCGAGAAGGTGATACAGGAGGTCGAGCCCTGGATTGACAATATTTAACCCGAGCACCGGGTTAACTTACAAGATAAACCTCAACGTTTAATGGTGCGCCGGGTCGCACCCTGCATCCTTTTTATTTTCCATCATCTTTGCTATCACTCTTCTTGTCCTTGTCCTTGTCTTTCTTCGGACGTCTAAGCAGAAGCGATGGGTTCTCTTTGACTTTGGCCGTGACTTCGCCAATGTCGGCCACCACTTTCCCGGCCTGGTTCTCTAACGAAGAAAACTTTTCAACAATCCTTGGCAGCTGCTCCATAAGCGTACTGATACTGCTCTTTTTCGAGGTGATTTCAGGAATTTGGCCTGCCGGTGTTACATCCGCCAACAATTTGGCATCGGCACTGCCGCCATCCAGTTCGATAAAATATGCGCCGGTAATTCCCTTGAATTGCAGCGATGCCTTGGTATCGGTCTTGATTGGAGTGCCCTTGTGCAACAGCACATCGATCCGCACCTGCCGGGGATTATCGGGATCGATGCTCATGTTCTTGACCATTCCGACATCTACGCCAAGGAATTTCACCGGATCATCCATCACCAGGCCGCTGACGGATTCCGAAAAGTGGATGCGATAAAGCACGTCGTTCTTGTCGCTGGAACGCTGCAGCCAAACAAAAAACAATGCCAGTGCAACCGTGAATCCAATGACGAAAAGTCCTTCGATGAAATAGCGTTTATCCGATTCCATGGCCTGATCTCCTTGCTTCAATTGCACCGAGCGCCCGGGGACTGTGCAAAAGCTCATGAATCCACGGGTCGGTTGAACGCGTTAATTTGTCTACCGTGTCAACGACTATTTTCTTGTCGACCAACATTGCAACGCGGTCGCAGATGTTGAACAGTGTATTGAGATCGTGAGTCACGACGACTACCGTGATGCCGAGCCCCTGATTGAGTTTCAGGATCAACTCGTCGATACCGCCGGCGGTAAGTGAATCCAGGTCCGAAGTTGGCTCATCGAGAAACAGGATTCGCGGATCGAGTGCAAGCGCGCGTGCGAGCGCGGCCCGCTTCACCATACCCCCTGACAACTGGGAAGGAAATTTCAACGCTGCGTCGGCGGGCAATCCGGTCAACTCAAGTTTGATCGCCGCAAGCTTTTCCTGTTCGCTAATTGCGAGCTTCGTATGTTCGCGTATCGGCAACATGATGTTCTGCGCAACCGTAAGCGAAGAGAACAACGCCCCCTGCTGAAACAAAACACCGATGAATTCGGCCTTTTCGACCGGGCTAATCGATTCGATGGATTTGTCATTGAGCAGAACCGTTCCACTATTGGGTCGATGCAAGCCAATCAGGGTTTCAAGCAGTACCGATTTTCCTGATCCAGAGCCGCCTGCGATGCCCAGAATTTCTCCGGGCATAACGTCGAGGTCGAGTTTGTCGTGCACCACTTGATTGCCGAAACGATTGACGATGCCATGCGCCGACAAGATGGGTTCCAAATGCTTGCGTTTACCGGTGCTCATAAACCGAGGCGCTCGAACAACACCGAGAACAAGGCATCAAAGATGATGACCAGGAAAATCGCCTTGACCACGGCGCGCGTGGTTTCCTGGCCGACGCTTTCCGCCGAACCTCGCACTCTCAATCCATGCATGCATCCGATCGTGCCGATAAAGAATGCGAAGACCGGCGCCTTGACCAAGCCGACAAACAGATCGTTCGTGTCGACTGCCAGACGCACCCGATCGATGTATGCCAATGGCGCGATGTTCAGCTGTAAATCAGAAACTATCGCTCCGCCGACCAAGCCCATGATGTCGGAAAAGAATGTCAGCAGCGGCAAGGTAATCATGATCGCGATCAGGCGCGGCACGACCAGCAACTGCATCGTTCCCAGACCCATCACTTCAAGCGCATCGATCTCTTCCCTCGCCTTCATCACGCCAATCTCGGCAGCAAACGCGGAACCCGAGCGACCTGCCACCATTACCGACGTGATCAGCACGCCCATTTCCCGCAGCATCGAAACTGCCACAAGATTGATCATGAAATCGTCGCCGCCATACGGACGCAATTGCACCAGGCCCTGATAGCCGATAACGATACTGATCATGAACGCCATCAGCCCGACGATCGGCAACGCCTTGATACCGGTTTGCAAGATTTGTGCGGAAATCGATGCGGTTCGTAACATGGAGGGGTGCATCAACGCATACACCAGCGCATTCACCGCGCGGGCAACGAACACCACTACATCATAAGTATCGCGCGCGGTATCATCGGCGGCCTTGCCGATCTGGATAATCAATTCGCGCCACCTGGGCATCGCCTTGGGCTTGGCCATTGGCTTTCTATCCAGCCTACACACAAGATCAAGCAATTGTTCGTGCTCGTTGCTGACACCTGTGAATTCCACTTTCTGGTCGCGCAATTCGCAGAGGAACAACGCACCGGAAGTATCCAGCCCGCCCAATTGTCCCAAATCGAGTACCTGCGATTTTTTGCGTTTCTTCAGCCAGCCTGCGAGCGCTTTTCGAACTTCGTCAAGCGTATGAACATCCAGCACTCCGTCGAGCGCCATCTGGCCGCCATCCGCTTGGATGACCGCCATCTGCGAAACGGCATTGGCTGGAGTTCGCTGCATATTTTTTCTGCACATCGATGTTGAACCGAGCCTACGCTCGCGATGCGCAGCAGCTCTGTGCGGCAGCGCACAATCGACACCGTTGTTGGCGACCTGCTCTTTGTGATTTTCGTTTTAGACAGTCATGCAAGCGGTACCGCAATCAACTTATCCACCGAAGCCTGTCCAATCGGTCGCACGTCCTGACTGGATTCCAATACCAATGCACAGGAAGGAAAGCCCGCGATAACGGCCATTAGTTTTTCGCCATGCTTCAGACGTGCAACATAGCCGTCCCGAATTTCCTGCACATCGAATTCAGCGGAAGTTAAAAGGTCGCTCAGTGCATTTTCATCTTTGAAGTCGATCCTGAAAAATTCCTTGTCCATATGAATACCTCGTGTCATCAGAGATGATTATTTATCATCGCCAACGATGTCTTGAAGGCTGCTTTATGTCTGTGCGTAAACGCGCATAGAATTTATGGCAATAAAGGGCGGCCAATCGCTAGCCGCCCATGAGTGCCTTGCATCTTCATGCATGCATGAATCCATGACGCGACAGGGTGATCCTGTTGATTGGAGATCAATCCCAATGCCAGACACCGCGTGCGTCATAGTAGCCGTGATACAGCTTTTTATCCTTGTTGTTCTTGGCGCGCCAGCCGTACGCCGGTGCCCAAGGCGGTGGTGCAGCCTTGCCTTTGTAGGTCTTGCTGCGAATGACACGATAGTATGTCGGGCTGTTGTTTTCATAAACCACATACACCGGCTCGCGTGTCACGCGGTAATACGGCACGCCTGCATCGAAAATCACATCATTCTGGCCGATGACTACACGAACATCGGCGGCCTCGGCGGCAGGTGATTGCAGCGCGCCCCAAGCCAGTGTTGCGGCAAGCGTCGTTACAAGAATCGATCTTCTCATGACCTATCTCCTTAACTTGTGCATTGCCAAGACAGGATCGGCCGAACGGAATGAATCTCTTGTTAATTTCAGCACTAACACCCGCTGAATTCAGCCACGAGCAAGACAGATGAAGCGCGATATTAATTTCGCATGAATAGCCTCAGCTTGCTGAATCACTGCTCAATTGGAATCAGCGTATCGCTCTCGAAAAGTTCGATAGCGGTTGCCGCTACTTGCGCGGTGTCGTAATACGCATACGCACCGACACCGACGGCCCCGATCACCGGAATCCAGCGTGACAATCCTTTTCCGAGTGCACGCTGGCTAATCTTGACGCCGACTTTTTCGGCGATCGACTGCATAACTTTTAGTGATGCTTGCTTGACCAGAACACGCTCGCCGACTCGCACGGTCAAATCGCGAAAAGCTTGTGCCGTCAAATGTCGAAACAGGCAGTAGAGCATCTGCTCTTTCGACAGCGATGCAGTCTTTCCATAGATGGCCGCAATATCGGCCACCATTTGCGATTGGATTTTCCAGACCGCAAGAAGATCAGGCAGTATCGTCAGCCAACCGAGCGGGCCCGGAGGCAATGAAAGTGTGCCTGAAGCAAGTGCCGCATAAGCCGCCGCCTTGTTGGCCTTTTCACGCGCGATGTCTTTCGGCGTATTGCTCGCCTGCTCTGCTGAGCTTGGAATTTTCGATATGAAATCGAGAATAACATCCGCAATTTGCGACGCCGCTGGCTGAGCGATCTTTGCAATTTCTTTCGATACCACGAACGCTCCTTGCAATTAATCTGCCGCTTAGACTGGTTACATTACATCTTCGGCGGCCAGTTGTGCGTTTCGCTTTGGCAATCCTTGCACCAGGCATAAAGCGCGTCGTACATCACCAACCCATGCTGCAACATTTCGTGGTCATCTTCAAAGGTCTTCGATAATCCGAGCGACAGCGCATACAAACCAGCCGATTGTGGCGTGAGATCAAGGCGTGACGTGTCCGCGCCGCGTACGATCTCCGCGAGTTGCTTCAACGCGGGATCTTTCAATTCATATTTCTTCAAGAAAGTATCAAAGCTGCAAAATTCACCTTCGTGCGACAACTCGACGCCGGGGATATCGAACGGTATTGCTCCGGTTGCTTCGGCAGTGCTCCGAACCTCGCCAGCCGGGACATAAAGAAACTCTGGCTTGTCGTCGATAAAGCGTGCAACCAACCACGGGCACGCAATGCGATCAATCTTCGGATGTTCTCGAGTAATCCATTTCATATTCCTTACCTCGCTATCATTTTGCGCCGGAAAAGCGCACTAACAACCCATCGAACAGGGTGCTGGAAAACGCAATCCTGTCCGGATCGGCGATCGATGGCACTGCGATCGCATCAAGGCTTGCGGCGACGCCCGCTGTTTCAGGAACGGCGTACCGGCTTTCCTTGAGATCGATGTCGTGGACGATGTGCGCGATCGTCTCAAGACCGGGGACATTCAACGCGAATCGCCGCATCAATACTTCGAAGGTGCACTGGTCACCTTCATGCGTGAACTCGCCGCCGTACATATCAAAACGGATGCCAACACCTGCGGCCGAACCACTCGGATCATCGGCAAACACAAAACTTGCATCCGGATCGATGTAGCGCTTGATTAGCCATGCAGACGCCATTCGGTCAACGCGTACACGAGCGCGGGTTACCCAGGTACGTCCGCGATAATTCGATGCGCTGAATGTGCCAGCGCCAGGTGATTTCACAGTCATGTCTGCACCTCCCAAATCTTGTTCAATCGCTGCCAGCAGTGCGCCCACCACCTCACGGCGAGGCGCATGAAAGTGATCACGCTGTCCAATTTCCACGAACCTGGTGCGCAAGCGCTCCAGACTTTTTTTCGAGACATGTGCAGCAATCGGTTTCCGTTTTCGTCTTATTCCCTGTTGCAAGGCGGCTGCTTCCAGATTGAGCGACTCGTACTCTTCACCCACCGTTGCCTGGAATCGAAGAATCAGGTCATTCGCGTCGACGCCAGCGATTGTCTCGCTTCGCCATATCGAGCCCTCACCGCCAGCAGCCCGAATCTCGCCAAGCAGCCATTCCAGGTCCTCACGTGCCGCTTCGGTGGCCGGCAACACATACACCGAGCCCTTGATCTGTAAAGCACCCAGCGTGGCAAGCCGACGCCATACACGCATGCGTACTCCTGGCGGGTTCGGCGGAAGCTGATGCACCAACATCCACCACTCGCGAACAGGTTCCTCGGTTTTTACGCGGCTGTGCTTTCCAACTGACTGACTGCTGGTTTCTGGATCACGCCGCTTGTCGGGTGAATCGATCCTGGACATTGCTCAAGTCTTGCTCCGATCGGAATTGAAGTTTATAGTAACAACTGTTACACACTTGTCAATACTGAACCAAAAAAAGGAAATCCCGTGAACGGCACTACCGTATCGCCCATGACCTTGATCCTTTCCCGAAACGACGTTGCTTCGCTCGCAACACCCAGGGACTATCTGGCGGCAATGGAGTCCGCTTTTCTTTCACTGGCAGAAGGAACTTGTCAGTCCTTGCCGGTTGGTCACGTTCCGACGCCTGACGGCGGCTTTCATATCAAGTCCGCTCTAAATAAAAACGAGCCTCATGTGGTTGCGATAAAAATCAACGGCAACTTCCCGATGAATCCTTCGCGTTCCGGCCTGCCGACTATTCAAGGCTGCCTTATGTTGGCCAGTGCCTCCGATGCACGTCTGCTCGCGCTGATGGATTCGATCGAGATCACTGCAAGACGTACTGCCGCGGCGACTGCGCTGGCCGCGAAACACCTTGCCAAGAAAAGTTCGAAGGCATTGGCATTCGTCGGTTGCGGTGCACAAGCTCGTTATCATCTTGAAGCTATGTTGGCACTCGATGATTTCGCTTTCACCACACTGCGATTGTTCGACACCAACGCCGACCGCATGGCCGCGTTCGCACGAGATGGCGAAGCCGCTGGCCTCAGCGTCTACCCTGGGCGATCCGTAGCAGACGCAGTTCGGACTGCAGATGTCGTTGTAATGACCACGACATCTACCGACCCCATCATCCATGCGCACGACGTGCAACCGGGCACGTTTATTGCCGCAGTAGGCGCCGACAGCCCATCAAAAAGCGAAGTGTCTGCCGAGCTGATGGCTAAAGCGCGCGTTGTGCCGGACATTCTTTCGCAAGCTGCAGAAATGGGGGATCTTCGACGCGCCATCGCCGAAGGACTCATGTCGCCAAAAAATATCCACGGCGAGCTGGCACAGATTGTTTCTGGTTTAACGCCAGGTCGCCAAAACGACGAAGATATCTTTGTGTTTGACTCGACCGGAACGGCAATCGAGGATGTCGCGGCCGCGTCGATGCTCTACGCTATCGCTCTAAATCGCGGAATCGGTCTGTCCGTTCCATTCAATGGCATCACCGGGAGTTCTGATGCGTAAAAGCAATACAGACGTGACGACCGAAATTCCCGCCGTCAGTTTTATGCACGCACTGTATGTCTGGGCCAGGATCGGCTTGCTGGGATTTGGCGGCCCGGCAGGACAAATCGCCTTGATGCATCGCGAACTGGTGGAACAACGTCGCTGGATTAGCGAGTCGCGTTTCTTGCATGCACTCAATTACTGCATGTTGCTTCCGGGGCCGGAAGCGCAGCAGCTGGCGATTTATATCGGCTGGTTGATGCACCGTACCGTTGGCGGTGTGATCGCCGGCGTACTGTTTGTTCTACCTGGTTGCCTGGCCATTCTTGCCTTGAGCATTCTTTACGCGACGCTCGGCCACTTGCCCTTAGTGACGGCAATTTTTTTCGGCATGAAAGCGGCGGTGCTCGCAATCGTGATTGAAGCGGTTCTGCGAATCGGACGGCGAGCACTGAAAAATCGCTTGATGATGATAACGGCCGTCGCGGCATTTCTGGCGATCTTCGCTTTCAAAGTGTCCTTCCCGTGGATCATTCTTGCGGCCGGTTTATTCGGTGCGTTGGGTCGCTGGTGGCTTCCTGCATATTTTCCGCATCCTGCCGATAGTGCCAACGACGACGATGCGAACTACGTTGTCGATCATGCATTGGCGAATGGCCAGCTGACCCACACGCATCCTTCCAAACTTCGTGCATTGATGGTTGTACTTGTCTGCGTGAGCCTCTGGATAATTCCGGTGCTGGCAGTGATTGCCTGGCTCGGTCGCGAAAGCGTTTTGGCGCAGCAAGGCCTGTTCTTCAGCGAGACTGCGATAATCACTTTTGGCGGCGCGTATGCAGTTCTCGCTTACGTCGCACAACGTGTGGTCGAGGATTATGGCTGGCTGACGCCGGGACAGATGCTTGATGGCCTGGCCCTTGCAGAGACAACACCTGGCCCATTGATCATGGTCGTGCAGTTCGTCGCATTCCAGGCTGCCTTCCAGCACCAAAGCGACATGTCACCAATGCTTGCGGGTGTACTTGGTTCCCTGCTCACTACGTGGGTTACTTTCTTGCCCTGCTTTCTTTGGATATTCCTTGGCGCGCCTTATATCGAATCACTGCGCCACAATCGCGCACTGCACGCGGCCATGTCATCGATAACGGCAGCGGTGGTTGGCGTCATCCTCAACTTGTCGGTGTGGTTCACGCTGCATACTGTTTTCAGCCAAGTTGAATCGAAATCTTTCGGTTGGCTGCAGCTAGACATTCCCGTTTGGACCAGCATCGATCCGGCCGCATGCGTGCTGGCAATAATGGCACTCATCGCGATGCTGCGTTTTCGATTACCGATGGGCTGGACTTTGCTTGGCGCCGCCGTTCTAGGTTCGTTGTGGAAACTGCTCTAAAAACGTCCTACTTTGATTGCTGTTCAGGCCACCAAATATCCCGAAGCGTGAATGGCGTTTTGGACGATATTTTAATACCACGCAGGGTGACTATTTTATCCGGGGAAGAAACCGGAACTTGAATCGAGAAACCGATGATTGCTTCCCCGCCCCTCGATAGCGAACGATTGAGCACGATCTCGTCGCGACCATTCGCAGTCACGAAGGTTACATGCGCGAGCTCTGCCAAATCGCTTTCAAATGAATGCTGAAATACCAGAATCACATTTCGCGTATCACCACGAACTTGAATTGGCTTCAAAAACCTTACTTCCGTCGGCTCGGTCCCGACACTGACGGGGCCGGACACGACTGATTGCGACTTATTGCAACCGGCAAGGAAAAGCGAAAGCAGCAGAATGCATAGATTCAGGATGCGCATCAGCTTTTCTCCTTCTTGCGTGAATTATGCAAGCGAAGCGGCGAATTGATTTTAGCTCAAGCAAAAGTCGCATGCCGCTGATGAATCCAACAAAAATGTCCGGACATGCTTTCATGGCAGGTACCGCTTCTCTTGTTACAAATTGCTTCAGTTCACCCCTATGCTCTTCCTATGCGGCCGGTACAGGTCCATGATGCTGCAAAGGGGGCGTCTGGATGAAAACGCGTCTGGGGCATTACGAGATTATCGCCGAGCTGGGTCGCGGCGGCATGGGCGTGGTCTACAAGGGCTACGAGCCTTCGTTAGCCCGATATGTGGCGATCAAGGAACTCTCGCCTGCACTCGCACACGACGAGGTCATCGTCGAACGCTTCCTGCGTGAAGCGCGTTCGATGGCCAAACTCAATGATCCGCACATCATCCAGATTTATTCGATCGGCCAGGAAGACGATCAACCCTTCTTCGTGATGGAGTTTGTCGATGGCGCATCGATTGCCGAACTGATCAAACGTGAAGGTCGCATCCTGCCGTCGGATGCATTGAAGATCGTCGAACAAACCGCACACGGCCTCATCACGGCACATAGCCACGGCGTCGTCCATCGCGACATCAAACCGGCCAACATGATTCTGAGCCAGCGCGGCCAAATCAAGATTGCCGATTTTGGAATCGCCCTGGCCAATCACGACATGCATAACAAACTCACCTCGCAAGGTGAGTTTGTCGGTACGCCTGGCTATCTGGCACCCGAGGCCTTGCTCGGCAAACAGGTTGACCAGCGTTCCGATGTGTACGCGCTTGGCGTCGTCTTGTTCGAAATGCTGACCGGGCGTACACCGTTTTCCAATTCCGGTGTCTATCAGCTGATGCTGGATTCCGTGCAGTCCGAAGTGCCCGATGTGCGCGAGTTCAATGCCGACATTGATTCCGACATTGCCGAGATGCTGCACAAAATGTTGCATAAAAATGCTGCCGACCGTTATCAAAGCATGACCGAGTTGCTCGCCGACCTGGAAAAAAGTCCCCTGCTCACACGCGGGCCCATCAAGTTGAAGGCAGCTGCGCCTGTTTCAGGTGACGCCACCCTGCCAGGCTCGGCTATACCGGTGACGCCCGGCGCAACTCCGCAGGTGCGTCACCAGGTCAAAGTATCAAGCCTGCCCAACTCTTCGCCATCAAACCGCGAGCCAGCGAAAAAGCCGGAAGCTGCTCCTCCTGCATCGGAACCGCACAAGTTTGTCGAAGAGATTCTGGTCACTCCGGAACCGGCAGCCAAACCCAAAAGCAAAAGCAAAAGTCCGAATCGCAAATATCTTGTTGCCGTCTTGTTTTTGCTTATCGTTGCAACGCTTTGGCTGTACAACTCCACCGGCAATACCGGTGGCGATCTTGTGGCAAGCACAAGTCGCTCCGGCGGCGAGCAGATGAGTCATGCGACGTTCGCGATTTTCGATATCTACGCCACTGCAAAATCCAATGGCGTGCAATTGATCAACCCGCTACTGGAAAGGATCAATTTGCCACTACCTGCAGGCTTGCTGTTCGATGTGATCATGCTGCTACTGGGCGCAGCCCTACTCAAAAACATTGCTTCTGCCATATTCAGGAAAAGGCCGAAGAAACATAGCGATCGCTAGATCTTCAAAACTCTTCCACGCATTACATCTTTCCATTGGAGATGCCGAATGGCCGACCTGATTCTCACCACGTATGATTGGGTTCCCGAAATACCGCGCGGCTACGTGCGCGATATCCGGGTGCGTTGGGCATTGGAAGAAGCAGGCTTGCCCTATCGCGTCGAGAGCACGCCATTTCGTGATCGGAAGGCCGTGCATTTCTCGCACCAGCCTTTTGGCCAGGTGCCGTGGTTGACCGATGGCGACATTTCGATCTTCGAGAGCGGCGCAATCCTTCTTCATCTAGCCGAGCGCAGTGACAAACTGATGCCAACTGATCCGCGTGCTCGCAGCGAGGTCATTGAATGGATATTCGCGGCGCTCAATTCGCTCGAGATGGCGAGCCTGCCCTGGTCTCTATTGAATTTCACTAATGAAGCCCATGACACGTCGGCATGGAAACTATTCGACTCGTTCCTTAACAAGTCCCGGCTCGCGCACCTTGAGCCGGTGCTGGCTGGACGCGAATGGTTGGCGGGAACCTTCTCGGTAGCCGACATCTTGATGTCGGATGTACTGCGCCTTGTCGATCGGTTCGACGGGCTGGCGAACTATCCGGCTTGCAAAGCCTACGTCGCACGCGCCACGGCGCGCCCAGCCTTCGTGAAGGCACACGCAGACCAGATGGCGCATTTTGCTGCGGCAGACTAGGCAACGCTTCAAATGACCGTTGATCTTCGAAAAAGGCGTTCTATTGAAAGCCCGCCATCAAACGGCAATGTGCACGCCAGCGTTATCTCTACCTGAACAAACGACTTAAGGAAAAGAGTAATGAAAACCAAAAGATTCATGATCGTTTTCTGTGCAGCCTCGTTATGCATCTCTTCGGGCCTGGTCATGGCCGGAATGCGTTTTACTTCCGAGGTTTACGTCAATGACGTTTACAGAAGTGCCGGCGGCACCATGACCGACGCACGGGGCTCGGCAGATAACCAGCAATTCATTGGTTGCTATTCTTATTACGACACCATGGGTGGCGCGGCACCCTACATGGGGTTTTGTTACGCGTCCAATTCTGCCGGGATGACAAAGTCCTGCTCCACAACCAACTCGGCCATCGTGCAGTCGATACGAAGCATCAGTGCCGAATCCTATATCGGTTTTTCCTGGAATGCCGATGGCACATGCCGTTACGTGCTGGTCAACAATAATTCGTATTACAAACCGGCTTCGGCAACCGGATTCTGATTGGATGCAACAGCGCCCATCGGTGATGGGCATTGTTTTTCTTCATCCCTTTTCAATGGATTAAGCGCCATGTCAAAAAGATGGACAGCACTGATCGTGGTCCTGGTGTGTGTGATAGGCATACAAGCCAGGCTGTTGTATGAAGCGAATCATCCTGCCGAAAAAACCGGCAATGTTCCGGTTCAAGTGATGGCAAATGAACACACCGATCCGGTCATCGTTCAAAACGATATCTCGAATCAATTAGCCCGGATTGATGCGCGTTTGGCAGCGCTGGAAGCGACCAAATCGACCGCGGCAACAAACACGCAGCGGGAAATTATTCTGGGAAGTCCCGAAGCCATCGAGGCAGACCGGAAAATCGCAGCCTTGTTACCCGACGGGCCGATGACCCAACAGGAACTGTTCCTGTTTCAATCGCAGCTCGCACAATATCCATCCGACGAAAAAGCACATCTTTCTGCCGCTCTCGCCCGCGCGATCAACAATGGGCAGGTAGAGATTGCCGCGAATCGATAAGGTACGCTCAAGCGCAACTTGTCGACTGCTTCGTTGCATCGAATTTTAAGGTTTCCCTATAATGCAGCACCTTCCCTGCATTGGCATCCATATGAATTCGGCAACCGGCACGCTTCGCGTTTTACCGTTCGCACTCACCTGCATTCTATTTCTCGGCGGCGCCGCCAGCGTGGACACGGCAAAGCCGGTTACCGAAAACGTCAAGCAATCACTTGAAGCCAAACTGGCGTCGGGCGTGCGTATCACCACGCTGAAGCTGGACGACAAGCGGGCCAATATCAACGGCGTCTCGCCGAGCAATGCCCTCGTATCCCAGTTTTTACGTACCCTCACCAATTCTCCGAACTACACAAAGGTTGAACTGGTCAGCATCGAACAGAAAAACAACGCGATTAATTTTTATATCATCGCGGACGTGCAATGCCCGAACGCGGGCGGTGAAAAACTTTGCGACAAGTCAGCCATCAAAGCCTCAAGCGTATTCAAATGCACGCAAGACGGAAAAACCGTATTCCAGGACAGGCCTTGCGTGAAAGGCAAGTAAGCCAGATCACCGAGACTGACGATAAAAAAATCGTCATCCCGACGGAAGCCGGGACCCGGTAATATCCACCAGGCGCACTTAAGGTTGATTTGAAATGACAGAAAACGACAAAAACTCTCAATTCAAGGCAAAACTGCGTAGTCCGGCGAAGGCAGACAACGATACCCCATGGGCTTTTGTAGTTCTGCCCAAGAAGGTCAGTGCAAAGCTTCCCAGACGAGGAAGGACGACTGTAGATGGCACCCTCAACGGCCATTCTTTCCAGGCCACGCTTGAACCGGATGGCCAATTGAGTCATTGGCTGAAAATAAATCAGAAGCTGCTCAAAGCCGCAGACGCGGACATTGGCGACACAGCCACGTTCGAGATCACCCCCGTGGAACAAGAACCCGAACCCGAGATTCCATCGGACCTGCGAAAAGCGCTAGCCGCTTCTCCCGAGGCGAAAGCTGTTTGGGACGATACCACCACGATTGCACGCGTGGACTGGATACATTGGATTACTTCGGCCAAGCAATCCAAGACACGTGCGCAGCGTGTGAGCGTTGCTATTGACAAGCTCGAGTCTGGAAAAAAGAGAGTTTGCTGTTTCGATCCCTCTGGCCACTACAGCAAAGCTTTCTGTGCACCGGAAGCGGAAGATTAGTCGCACCATGTCGCAACTGGTAATCTTTCCTTGCCTTACACTACCCCGCCCTGGCGAAAGCCTGGCGGGGTATTTTTTTGTGTGTTGATATTTATGAAAATATCGATGCTTCAAATGACTACTCGGTTCTGCAACACATTGCAGCGCACAAATAATGCATAGAAATTTTTGTCGCGATAACATCTTGTGACATCAAAAAAAAACTCGACGCGTTCTCGTTTTCATCAATTCATTTCTTGTCAATCTACTTTTATATTTTTGCGTGTGTTAGCTTCCGATGGCT
>JBOHYG010000117.1:0-2628 GCA_050737875.1 Arenimonas sp.
GTAATACTGTCTGTGTTAGTAATAATGACTCTCTAATGAAGGTAATTGCTAACCAATTCTGATTACAGACTGTATTAGATAGCTGGGGAATAATCTACGATAGTAATACTAACGGGCATAAAGCTCGAAAATATGAGCCAAATCACACAGGTAAATCGCTCCGCACCACTAAACTTTTCCGCTTTGGCTGTGATTACTGAGGTATTAGCCCTCATAACGTCTTGAGGGCGAGCTCTCAAGGAAGTCGTCATGGTTGCTGTTGTTTCGGGTAATGGTCTGGGTTTGTTCAATACGTCGTTGACGGATTTGGGTGGTTTGCAGGGTGGTCTGGCCGGTTTGGGCACTCGCGGATCGCAGGTGGTGAACATCACTAACGGCAACCTGATCTTGCAGGACCAGGACGAGAGCCTGTTTGTCAGAGGCCTGAGCACCGGCGTTCTACGCACTTATAACAGCCGCGGCACGGTCGCCGGCATGGGTCAGGACGCCTGGATGACCGGTTACGAGCGTAAAGTCGCGCTAACCTCCGGCACCTTAAATCAAGCCGCCAGCCAAATGACCTTGTATACGGGCGACGGCCAGGCGCAGGTGTTTACATACTCAAGCAACAACACCTATATCAGCACCGACGGTGAAGGAGCCCATGACAGTCTGGTCTGGGATGGCACCAACTGGACCTTCACCGAAGGCAGCAGTCGCCGTGAAGAGCTATACGCCAGTCATGCCGATACCGGCTTATTGGGTCGTTTGATCCGCATTCGTGATCTCAAGTCCGATGGCACCACACCGGCAGAGTTCGACGTTATCTATAGTGACAATACTGCCTCGGCACGCATTATTGAAATTCGCTCAATCGATGGCGCCGGCACGGGTGCCGATGCGATTTTGTTTGGTTACGACGGTAGCAATCGCTTAACGTCGATCACCACCCGCGAAGGCGGCACCACCAAATCGCAGGTGAGCTACGGTTACGATAGTTACGGTCGCTTGGAGTGGGTGCAGCAGGATTTAACACCGACACTTGCTGGCGATAACACCTGGACGGGTAGCAACGATAGTTTGCGCTACCGCACGACGTATACCTATGTCACCACGACGGCCAGCGATTTGCGTATCGCCAGCGTCTCGCAAAGCGATGGCGCGACGGTCGCGTATACCTATGAAGCCGATGGGGTTGGCGGTTATCGCGTCAAAACCGTCACGCAAGGCAGTGCCAGTGATGGTTCCGCACAAACGGTCACTTTTACGTATAACGCCAACAGCACCGATGTCACCGATGGTTTGAATCGTACCTGGACCTATCAATACGACGCCAATAAACGCCTGACGGCGATTTTGGCACCGGCCGTTGGCGGGCAACGCGACACCACGACCTATACCTACGACACTGCTGGTAACATCACGCAGGTCAAAACGGTCAGTGGTGCGACCACCTTGTCGCAGACCGATCAAAGTTTCGATGCGAATGGAAATTTGTTGTGGCAATGGACGCGCGTCGATGGCGCGAATGCTTCATCGATTGCTGTGCAACGTACTTATAACAGCGCCAACCAAGTATTGACCGAAACCCGCTATACCGGTCTGGATGCTGACGGTCCTGTCGCTACGCAATCGCCAAGCGGCGGCATGACGACCAACTTTATTTACGATGCGCAAAATCGTTTGCGCTTCAGCGTGGATGCCACGGGTGCAGTCACCGAACGCAGCTATGCAAGCAGCGGTAATGGTATTGGCCAGTTGGCCAGCACGCGCGTGTATTTTGGCGCGAGCTACGCTTCCACGATGACCGAGTCGGCCCTGAATACCTGGGCAACGACCACACAAAAAGCCAGCAGCCAGCTGACCGAATTTGCATACGATGGCAAAGGCCGTTTGCAACAAAGCGTAAGCTTTGCTGCGGTCGATGGTAATGGTGTCGGTATTGCCGATATCGCCAATGACATCAGCAATTATCTCTATGATGCCCAGGGACTGCTGCTGCAAAAAGTTGTTATCCGCGGTGCCGCCCGTACGACGGCTTATACCCCAACTCCACTTGGCGGCAGCGAAGTCATTGATTATGTCTATGACGGCATGGGCCGTTTGCTGAGTACGTTGACGCGTGATGCGGCTACGGCGCCATTGGTGAGCAATCCGACTTCGCAACAAATCAACGACTTTGATGTTGCCACCGTCATCACCACGTATGCGTACGTCGACTCGTTGCGCCAAATCGCTGTGACGTTGGACAGTGGCGCGATTCGTACCGAAACCCATAACTTGGCTGGTCAAACGACCAGCGTTACTGATTCGGACGGTGTCGTTACGCGCACCACGCAGCGCTTTTACGATGCCGCCGGCCAGTTGCGTGCGACCGAAGATGCCAGCGGCGCCCGCCGTTATTTTTTCTATGACGATAAAGGCCGTCTGGAAGCGGAAGTCGATGCGACCGGTGGGGTTACTAAATACAACTACGACGGTGCCGACCGCCGCCTCAGCACGGTGCAATATGCAACACGTGTAACCACAACTTCCTGGTTGAGCGGTAGCACGGTCACCGTCGCCAATTTTGCCGCGATTGGCGTAACAACAGATGCCAATAACGATCGCACCACCGTCAATACCTTTGATTTGGCTGGTCGTTTGCTG
>JBOHYG010000118.1:0-14880 GCA_050737875.1 Arenimonas sp.
GGACGGTTATCGCCCTAATGTGGGCATCGTGCTCATGCGCACGGATGGCAGGTTGTTCTGGGCCCGCAGGGTGAACCGGGATGGCTGGCAGTTTCCGCAAGGCGGCATGAACACTGATGAAACCCCGCTAGAAGCGATGTACCGAGAACTACATGAAGAGGTTGGCCTGCTGCCCGAACACGTAGAAGTGCTCGGCGCCACGCCCGGCTGGCTTCGATATCGACTTCCCAAGCGCTGCGTGCGCTATGGCAGCAAGCCGGTGTGTGTCGGCCAGAAACAAGTCTGGTTCTTATTGCGATTCAACGGTGATGAAGCCGATTTGCGCCTCAATTTGACCGAAAAACCCGAATTCGACAGTTGGCGCTGGGTGGATTTCTGGTATCCAGTTGAACACGTCGTCAACTTTAAGCGAGAGGTTTATGTGCGAGCTTTGCATCATTTAGCCGAACATGCACGCACAATCGCCGGAAATGAGGCGGTTCCTACCGATGCCGGCGCCTTGGTCCAGCAAATCCTGGCCACTAGCGGCGGTACCAAGTTCAGCAAACGCTGAACGCTGCAAATTGTCTTATTGACAATCATTCTCATTACATGTCAAATACGAATCATTCTTATTCGTAGCCGAGCCTCTGCCATGTACGTTTGCGTCTGTTTTGGTATCACTGACAAAGCTATCCAGCGTGCTGCTGCCGATGGCGTGCGTGATGTTGCCGAGCTGACCATGCGCACCGGCCTCGGCAGCAACTGCGGTAGCTGCCGCGACATGGCGACCGATATTTTGAACGAGGCGCATGCGGTTGCCTTGTTTCCGTTGCCGATACTTCAGGCAGCCTGACGCATCAGGCTTGCTGCAATTTAAAATGAGCGATTCTCATTTGCACATCGCTTTATAAATAAGAATAAAGTGGCCGCACATCTTCAGGAGCACGGCCATGAAAGGCGACGCCAAAGTCATCGAACATCTCAACAAAGCGCTCTACAACGAGCTGATAGCCATCAACCAGTATTTTCTTCATGCGAAAATGCTGAAGAACTGGGGCTTCAAGGAACTCGCCGAACACGAGCACCATGAATCGATCGACGAAATGAAGCATGCCGATAAATTGATCGAGCGAATTTTATTTCTGGATGGTTTGCCAAATCTGCAATCGCTCGGAAAATTATTCATCGGTGAAACACCGAAAGAAATTTTCGAATGCGATTTGAAACTCGAATTACTTGCCGTCCCCGATCTGAAAGCTGCGGTCGCGCATAGCGAAACCGTCGGCGACTATGTTTCGCGCGACTTGTTTGCGGAAATCCTGTGTTCGGAAGAAGAACATGTGGATTGGCTCGAAACCCAGCTCGGGTTAATTGCGCGTTTGGGCGAACAGGGCTATTTGCAGTCCCAACTGAAAAGTTAAACCCGCGTAAAAGCAAGTCAAATAATGAGAACTGCGTCTCATTAGTTGTTACAGGTTGCAAATTTATTGCAAAGCATCATGACTCTCATGGGAAATGTGCGCTAGGTTCCAGTTTCCAGCCCGCACCGTGCGGGCTTTTTACCGGGGTCGTTTCCATGAAATCTGCTTTACGTATGTCGCTGCTCGCCACTGCAACCGTCGCAGTCCTGGGCTTTACCACTCTTTCCGTACAAGCTACCGGTCGTCCGGATCTGGCTGTACAAGGTTTAAATGAAGGCCGGGCGCACGTCGCTGGCCAACTGATCGTCCAGTATAAAGACGGGGCCACCGCTAACGACAAAGCCCGTGCATTGGGTCGCGTCGGTGGTCAAAAAGCAAAATCACTCGTACATGGCAAGAGCCGCATTGATTTCGGCGGCGACGTTGATCTGATCAATGTTTCCAGTGCAAACGGCTTGACCGATGCTATCGCCCGCTTGAAAGCCGATCCTTCGGTTGAATTTGCAGAACCAAACTGGGTTGTCCAGCACGCTGTAACTTCAAATGACACCTATTACACCAACGGCTCCCTGTGGGGCATGTATGGCAGCACCTCTACTCCTGCCAACCAATATGGCAGCAAAGCGGCGCAAGCATGGGCCGGCGCAGGTGGTGCGGACTGCAGCAACGTCGTAATCGGCATCATCGACGAAGGCTACATGTACACCCATCCAGAGCTCGCCGCGAATGCATTCAAAAATCCGGGCGACAGCACTGTCGACGGCGTCGACAATGACGGCAATGGCAAAGTTGATGATGTCTATGGTTGGGATTTCGACGGCGGCAACAACAGCGTATTCGACGGCACCGGCGATGATCACGGCACCCACGTGGCCGGCACGATCGGCGGCGTTGGTGGCAATGGCGCCGGCGTTGCTGGTGTTTGCTGGTCGGTCAAGCTGATGAGCGCGAAATTCCTCGGCGGCACCGGCGGCACCACTGCCAATGCAATCGCTGCAGTGGATTACTTCACCGATCTGAAAATCCGTCACAACTTGAATCTGGTTGCTACCAACAACTCGTGGGGCGGCGGCGGTTTCTCGCAAGGCCTGCAAGATGCAATTGAACGCGCCAATGCTGCCGGCATCCTGTTCATCGCTGCTGCCGGTAATGACGGCACCAACAATGATGCAACTGCCAGCTACCCAAGCGGCTATCCGAACAGCAACATCATCGCAGTCGCAGCACTCGCTTCCAACGGCACCCTGGCCAGCTACTCGCAATACGGCGCCACCACGGTGGATATCGCTGCTCCAGGCTCGGGCATCTACTCGACCGTTCCTGCTCGCGTAAAAGGCAAAACTGCAGCCAGTTATGCAAGCTATAGCGGCACCTCGATGGCAACCCCGCACGTAACCGGCGCCGCTGCACTGTACGCATCGCGTCACCCAGGTTCGACCGCAGCCCAAATCAAAGCTGCCATCCTGAACTCGGCAGTGCCGACCGCTTCGGTCAACGGCAAAGTATCGACCAATGGTCGCCTGGATGTTTCCGGCTTCTAAGTAAAATTGAAAGTGAAAGAAAAAGCCCGGCTATGCCGGGCTTTTTTATGTTCGTGGTTCGCTCTCGTACTGCCTAATTCAGAATTTTCTGAAACGCCGCCTGGGCTTTCTTGTACTCGGCTTCCAACATCAACACAGCCACAGTAGGACGATTTAGCACATTGCCGCGCGCACCTATCTCGATTCGCTTGGCGATTGCCGACAGTGCCAACGCACCCAGGTTTGCACTCGATGATTTCAGCGTGTGCGCCGGTGCGATCATGCCGTGAATATTGTTTTCGGCTGCGGCTTGCTCCAATTGCTGAATCTGTTTGGGAGCGTCTTCCAGAAATAACTGGATCAGGCTGACATATTCGCCACCCATCACCGCTTCAAGTTCCTGCAATACTTCGGTGGCGAGCACCGGCAAGCTTGGTGCTGCAGCAGCGGCGGTTTCCGGAGCTGCAGCTGGTCTGGCGGCAGCGGTTGCCACGGTTGCGGTCGCGACACTCGCGGGAGCTGGCACAGGTGCTACCGGACGCGGCGGTAACGCACGAGCAGGTGTCGCTACCGAAGCAGGCGCTACCGTCGTGTGCATCGGTGCCGACGCAGTTACTACAGGCTTGATAACTGCTGGCTTGATAACTGCTGGCCTGATGGCAGCCGGGTCGGCTGCAGGCGCTTCGGACGAAACCGATGCCGCACTTCCCGCATTGCCTTGCTCTTGTCTTACCTTTAACCAACGCGCCAAACTCGATTCGAGCAAGCGACGATCGACCGGCTTGGTGATGTAATCATCCATGCCGGCATCCAGGCACTTCTGCCGATCGCCTGCCATTGCATTGGCAGTCATCGCGATAATGGGCAGGCGCGGCAATCCTGCTCTCAATTCATGCTGCCGCCATTCCTGGGTTGCCGTGTAGCCATCCTTGACCGGCATCTGGCAATCCATCAACACCAGATCGAGCTGGCCGGACATCATACGCTCCAGGGCTTTTTCACCGTTGTCTGCCGTTTCGCAATTCAAGCCGAGCATGCTGATCAGTCGCTGCGCCACCATCAAATTGACCGGATTGTCTTCAACCAGCAATAAATGACCGCGTAATTTTCGAATGGCCGGTGCAGGGGCGCCCGGTGCTCCGGCAGCTGTCGGCTCCCTGCTTCCGCCAGTCGAAACCTTGTCCATCCTTTCCTGCTCGGTTTCGGGCTGTACGATCGGCTTGGACAGGAAATTACTGATGGAAGACCGCATTTCATTGGCGTGAATGACGCGAGGCAAGCTCAGCATCAATGGGCCATCGTTGAGCTCATCGGGCAGCGGATCGTTGCCGGTCAGATACACCACCCGCATTCCTTCGAGATCAGGCGTGCGTCGTAAATTACGATGCAGGGCAATCGCCGTGCTACGCACACTATTCATGTCGACCAGCAGCAGATCGTACATCCACGTACCGCCGCGCGTGAGCGCAGTGCGCAATCGAGACAATGCGTCTTGCGTGGTGTCTGCCTCGGTCAGTTGGCAGCCCCAGGAGCTGCTCGTTTGCTGCATGCGTTGACGCAGGACTGCATCGCTACTCAGGAACAAAATGCGCGCGCCGTTGAGATCCGAGCGCTGCGTGTGCATATCGCCGGGCGCTTTGAGCAAAGGTAAATCAACCCAGAAAATGGAACCACGACCTGTTTCCGACTCGACTCCGATCGTGCCACCCATTAGATCCACAATGCGTTTGCAAATTACCAGACCCAGGCCGGTGCCGCCGTATAACCTCGTGGTTGATGCGTCGGCCTGACTGAAAGGCCGAAACAATTGCTGTACGCCCTGCGCGCTGATGCCGATGCCGGTATCGCGCACTTCAATACGCAGCTCATGCTGCGATCGGGTTTCGCCTTTGCGGGTAATAAACAAAGTTACTGAGCCGCGTTCGGTAAATTTAATCGCGTTACTGACCAGATTGGTGAGCACCTGCCGTAAACGCACCGGATCGCCGCGTACCGGCAAACGCACATTGGTATCGATCTGCAAATTCAGGCGCAGACCTTTATTCTCGGCCGGTTTTTCCATCAGCATGATGATGGAATCGCAAACCTCACGCAGATTGAAACTGGTGGTTTCCAGCTGAAGCTTGTTTGCTTCGAGTTTCGAATAATCGAGGATGTCATCGACGATTCGCAGCATTTGTCGCGCCGAGGTATACGCGGTTCGTAAAATATCGTGGTGATCTGGAGCCAATTTTGCCGACATCATGATATCGAGCATCGGGATAATGCCGTTCAGCGGCGTGCGGATTTCATGGCTCATGGTGGCCAGGAATTCGCCTTTCGCCATCATGGCCGACTCGGCTGCCTGCTTGGCAATCGTCAGCTCTTTTTCCAGCTCGCGGTGCACAGCCAGCTCTTCATTCAATGCGGTAACTTCGCGTTTCTGCTCATGCGTTTGTTCGGACACGACCGACAATGCTTCATTGCGCTTTGCCATCACGTACCAAAGCCCGGCAATACCGGCGATAGCGAGCAAGGAGAGAATCAACGCGGCGCTTTGCCAGACCTGATTATGACTCCAGTGAGCTATGCCCGAAGCAATCGCCGCACCGGCTGCACCCGAAATCGCGATCCATCTGACGACGAGCGCACTGTCTGATTTGAGTTTTTGCAGCATTTAGAGCACCGCCTGTTGGAAGTCAAAATCGAGTCCGCTGTCGGCCTCTTGCACCAAATTACCCTGGATAAAATCAATTCCGCTCATCCATAGCGTTGCGGCCGCCTGCGGATCTTCAACACCGGTTCCAATAACTTCGAGTCCACGGCGGTGTGCCCGGTCAATCAAGGTTTTCAATTCATCGCGTGTGCCTTGGGTTTGCAATCCGGCAGAATATTTTCTTGCCAGTTTTACGAAACCCAGCGGCAACTGCTCCAGCAATCCTTCGGTTTCGGCATTCAATTCAAATTGGCTCAGGCAAAATTGCACGCCGAGCGATACCAGGCTGTCGCAGAACTGCCTGACGGTCGCTGCATGGATGGACGCATCTTCCATTCGAAGTTCGATGACCAGACTGGCACCCGGTACGTCATTGTCAGCCAACTCCGATCGCAACCAATCGGCTTGCGAGGTATCGGCAAGCGTCAGCGGTGATTGCGTAACGAACAATCGCATCGGTCTTTGTTCCGCCCGTCTGTCACGAATCAGCGCAACCGCCTGCATCAAGACCCAGCGATCGATATCGACGATCAAATCACTGCGTTCGGCCATCGGAATAACTTCGGCGGCCGACAACAAACGGCCATTCGTGTCGCGCAAGCGCAACAGTGTTTGGTATTGCGAGTCATCGCTACCGGCGACGGCGACCACTGGTTGATACAGCAATTCCAGCGAGTGATGCGTGATTGCTTCACGCACCTGCTTCAGCAAGGCTGCTTCCCGCGCAGCGTCTTCGCTTTTCGGCGGTTCGTATTGGCGTACGCCACGTTCGCTGGTTCTGGCTTCACGCGTCACTTTCTCGACGGCACTCATCATCGCACCGCTATCATGGAATGTATGCTTGAACGAGCAAACGCCTACCGACGCGCGCAACCTGAGCGGATGTCCCTGTACCTGAAATGCGTTCTGCACCAGACTGGTCCGGCATTGCTGTGCGATCGCCATCAAGGCAGTTTCTTCAAGTTGCGATGCATAAATCAGATAAGTGCCATCTCCGAAACGACCGATCGGACAATCAACGGTTTGCTGCGCAATCACGCGTACCGCTTCGGTTTGCATTTGCTCGAATG
Organism: Arenimonas sp.; assembly: GCA_050737875.1. GTDB lineage: Bacteria > Pseudomonadota > Gammaproteobacteria > Xanthomonadales > Xanthomonadaceae > Arenimonas. Next base: position 6,689 of record JBOHYG010000118.1, read on the forward strand.
AGGCAATACCGAAGCGTTCGCGCAGACTCGCAAGTCCCTCCATCTCCAGCAGGAAGATGCCGCCTTTCTTGTCGGTGCCACGTTGCAAATGGGTATTCACGAGTGCCAGCAAGTCCTGACGTTCGTAAAGCCCTGTATGCGAATCCTTGCCGACGCGTTTTTGCTGGCGATTTTCCATCGCACGGTGTCTGCGCACGCGGTTTTGCACGGCCGAAATCAGGTAGCGCGGACGAATCGGTTTGCTTAGGAAATCATCGCCGCCGGCATCGATGGCATCGAATTGGCGATCCTCGTCATTTTCTCCCGACAGGAAAACGATCGGCGTATGCATGAAGGCTTCCTGCTCGCGAATCAAACTCGTCAATTCGATGCCGTTGGCACCGGGCATGTTCAAGTCCATCAACAACAAATCAGGCTGGAATTGTTCGAGTGCCGGCATCACTTCCATCGCATCGAGCACCACCAGGGTTTCCATGCCGTTGTTTCGCAGAATTCCTTCGGCAAACAAGGCCTGCGAACGATCGTCTTCAACGATCATGATGCGATACGGACTTTCCGAACCAGGCTCGAGCAATACCCGCAGGCGTTTGATCACATCGGCGGCGGATTTCGCCCCGACGATTAGCGCATCGACACCGGCACGACGAGCAGACAGCCGCAGACTGATATCGTCAGCTTCCGACAACGCAACCAGCCGCATTTTACGGCCCTGCTTTTGCCGCATCCCACGCACATCCAGTCCAAGCGCTTCAAGTTCGGCACCGAATTCCGCATCGACGATTGCCAGATCGGCCGGCAAGGCATTCAGCAACTCCTTGAGCTCGTCAATGTCTTCGACCAGCTCGACATCCAGACCCTGCGCTTCAAAACATTGGTCCAGTGCAACCGACAAGGGACCATGGCCGGTCAGGTGATAAATGCGGAATTCCGAAGGTACCGGCAACTCCAGTGATTCCGGCGTGACTGCCGCTTCCTCGGCCGCCTTCTTGACTGCCGTTACGATGCTAGCGGCCGGTGCTGCATCCGGTTTCGGTTGTATGCCGCCGGACAGCGAGGACGAGAATGTAACTCCGACTATCGATGAGGTCGTCATTTGAGGAGGATGCCGCGGCATTTCCTCGGGTGTTCGCTTGAATACGTGATCGGTAATCGACTTGGTGCCCGTCGGCGTGCTGCCGTGATGTTTTGCACTATCCGACCAGGGATCTTTTTCTTCTTCCACCACCTGACGCGAGGCATACGCGCGTGATTCAGCGTCAACTTTCACTGCCGTTGCAGGAGGCGCATCGCCACCCCAGAGGCGCCAATATGCCATCGGTGGTATTTCGGCACGACCACTGTAATCGCCACCAATGCGTTCACGGCTGGCGAACATTTCCTGTACATCATCCGGCATCGTCGGCAGTGCCGCACGCAGGGATTCCATCAAGTTGTGCAACCGTTCGCCCAAGGTTGGGTCGGGTAATTCCTGTTGTTCGATCGTGATGTCCAACAAGCCGGCCATTGCTTGCAGGGACTCGGCGGGTTCGGCCAAATCCTGTTCGGCACAGGCGCGTGCGAGTGCATGCGCATCGTCTTGCAATATTGCCAATCCGTTGATGTCCCAACCGTCTTGCAAGAATCGTTGCAAACGCTTGCCCATCACTTCGACGCGCTTGGGGATAATGCGCAGTAAAGCGGAGTTTGGTTCGGCGAGTGCTGCCGTTTCTTGTTGATTCATTACCGCCCCCCAGTGAACAGGGATTATGCCCCGCTTTTGCCCGAACTGTCACAGTGCCATGCGGCACCGCGATACGGAAGAGTAACGCAGGCGATGTGATTTACAGGACAGTTTAATGTGAAGGTTCCACGCCACTGAAGCCACGTATTTTTCTTACGATGAAACGTACTAGCCATGTCACCACCAATGCCATGATCAACAAGGTTCCGAGTACCAGACCCAATGCCAACCAGGGATGACCGAAAACCAGTCCTATGCCGCCGGCAACAACGACATCTTCGGTTAATGATGCACCGATGTTGGATACCGGTTCTGGCGAGGCATTGATCGCGACTCGAGTCGACGCTTTCACAGCATGGGTAAGCAAGGCCACGGCGCCACCGGCGACCATTGCGCCAGCGCCCAATTGGCCGTCACCGGACAAGGTCGCTGCAGTCAGAAATGCACCAACAGGTATACGCAACAAGGTTTGCAACAAGTCCCAACCTGAATCGACACCGGGAATTTTATCGGCGAAAAATTCGACCACGGTCAACGCACCGGCTGTACCCAGAACCCAGGGTGAGGTCGTGACTTGCAAGGCGGCAGGCAATTCCACCCAGCCGAGCAGACCGGCCAAACCAACACCGAGCACTGTGAGATAGGCACGCACCCCTGCAAGACAGGCGAGCGCAAGGCCAAGTGCATACAAATGAGCTTCGGTCATCTTCAAAACCCCCTGACGGGAAACCTGGTCGCAATGATTATAGCCACAAGAAAACTGCACGCGCGCTGAGCATTTAAGCGCGTTTTGGGACTTTTTTCCTTTATAGAAAGGGTCTTGAACGGTATCCTATTGCGATGAGTACCCCCAACCCCAACCCACAGCGCTTCATGATCGTACCCAAGAAGACACCGTGGCGGGGCTGGTTGTTGATTATTGCCGCTCTCTGGCTGCTCAGCCTGGCCGGTGTCTGGTACTTCGCACGCACGAATGCGGCACCCAACCTGGCCAGCGCCGACCGTACCGTCAATCAGCAAAGCAAGCAGCTGGAAGAAAACGAAGCCTTGCTCAAACAGGCTCAACAACAAGTCGCTACGCTTCGTCGTTCCGAACAAATCAGCCGCAATGCCAATATGGAATTGCAGTCGACCCTGTCGGACCGTGACGAAGAAATCGAAGGACTGCGGGCCGATGTCGCTTTCTATGAACGTCTGGTCGGTGCCACCGCACAGCGACGCGGATTGAACGTGCACGATATCCAGTTTGCTCCCGAAGCCGGCGGTACCTGGCACTTCAAGGCCACGGTCACCCAGAATCTGAATCGCGGAGCGATCAGCCAGGGCAACATGAAGTTTTCCGTCGAAGGCATCAGCTCGGGACGTTTGAAGACCGTGCCCTGGGAAAATCTGGTGCAAAAATCCGATATGGGCGGCAAGTCCTACTCATTCCGTTATTTTCAGGAGCTCGAGGGCAGCATCTTGCTGCCGGCGGGCTTTACCCCCCAACGCGTGAAAGTGATTTTGCGCGGCAACAACGGCCAAGCCGATAGCGTGTTCCCATGGAGCGCGAAAAAAGTTCAGGAGAGTCAATAAATGTTAGGCATGGATAAAAAAAGCACGCGCAACGGCACCAACACGGTCGAAACCTTGATCGGCCCGCGCGTCGTAATTCGCGGCGATGTGCAATTTTCGGGCGGTCTTTACGTCGAGGGCAAGATTCTCGGCAAGATCATCGCCGAAGAAGGCAGCGCTGCCGTGCTGACCATTTCCGAACAGGGTCACATTGAAGGCGAAGTGCATGCGCCGATTGTCGTGATCGCCGGCAGCCTGCATGGCGATATCCATGCCAGCGAGCGCGTGGAACTGTCCACTACCGCCAAAGTGCAAGGCAACGTGTTTTACAAAGTGGTCGAAATGGCCGGCGGCTCGACGCTGACCGGACGCTTGATCCATGCCGATGCACCAATGTCGCAACAAACCGAAGCCGTACAGGCTTGATTCGGCGGATTGAGCGCATACTTGGCAACAATGAATATCCAAACCTACCAAACACTTGATGCGCCACTGCTGTTCAGCGAAGCTGCAGCGAAAAAAGTCGCGAGCCTGATTCTCGAAGAAGGCAATCCGGAATTGAAATTGCGGGTCTACATCAGCGGTGGCGGTTGTTCGGGTTTCCAATACGGTTTCGAGTTTGACGAAAGCCAGAGCGAAGATGATCTGGCCCTGCAACGCGATGGCGTAACGCTGCTGGTGGATCCGCTCAGCCTGCAATATTTGATGGGCGCAGAAGTCGACTACCGCGAAAGCCTGCAAGGTTCGCAATTTGTCATTCGCAACCCGAATGCAAAAACTACCTGCGGTTGCGGTAGCAGTTTTTCAGTCTGATTAATGCTGCCCACTCCCAAACAATTCGCGTTTCAACATCCGGGGCTGGACCGCAGCGAACAATTACGGGAAGACAAGCAGGCCCTCGATCAACTCTGGCCGTCGGCAAAAATCATCGTCATCGATTTGCAGGGCAATGCCCGCTTCAGGAACGATGACAGCGATTTGTTTTTTTCAAGCGGTGCCGATTTGTTTCCGGAACGCCCGGCCAACGCCAGCTTTCTCGGACAAATCGACGATCAAAGCTGGTTCGCGTTGCGTGCCGAATTCATCACCGACTTACCGCCGCACGCGATTGATTTGCGGACGGCTGCTGCAACCTGGCCACACTTGCAGGCGTCCATTTTTGCGCAGGCACGTGCGCTGCTTTACTGGCAGGAGCGCAATCAATTTTGCGGAGCCTGCGGCAATGCCCTGAGTTTGCTGCGCGGTGGCTTCATGGCGAAATGCGAGACCTGCGCTTGCGAACATTATCCGCGTACCGATGCCGCTGTGATCATGGCGGTTACCGATGGCGAAAAAATCCTGCTCGGCCGCCAGGCCAGCTGGCCGGAAAATCGCTGGTCGGTATTGGCCGGTTTCCTGGAGCCCGGCGAATCACTCGAACAAACGGTGATTCGCGAAGTTTTCGAAGAAGCCGGCGTTCATGTTGACCGTACCGAATACGGGGCTTCGCAACCCTGGCCATTTCCGGCCTCGTTAATGCTTGGCTTCCATGCCTATGCCAAGCCACAGGAAGCAAAGGCCGGTGATGAGCTTGAGCAGGCTCGATGGTTCGGTGCCGAAGAATTGCGCGACGGAATTGTCAGTGGCGAGCTAGGTATTTCGCCCCGCTTGTCGATTTCACGCTGGTTGATTGAAGACTGGTGCGCGCGCATGGGTGTCAGGCTCCCATAAAGTGCTAACCCTGCCTTGTTGGAGCTACAATGATTTATCCAACAGCGGCAGGCGCCCATGGCCCTTACCTTAATTGCGGTCGTACTTGCGTTAGTCATGGGCCATATCGTGCCCGGACTGATGGCTTTGCGTCGCTATGGCTGGTTTGTCGCCTGGCTGGGCATGCTCGGAAATATTTTCCGCGGCAACACGATCTGGCAAGGACGTTTCGGTACTTTGATCGCGATCGGCGTACCGGTAATCATCATCGCGGTCATCCAATATTTCCTGTCCGGACTTTGGTATGGCCTGCCGAGTTTCGTGTTCTCACTGATGGTGCTGTTGTATACCTGGGGTCCGCGCGATCTCGATCTGGATGTCGATAAAGTCGTGGACGCACCCGATGTTGAAGCGCGTCGACAAGCCGCCGCCGCATTATTTCCCGAAGGCGACGAACCGGTATTGGAAGGCGCGAGTCTGGTCGAAGCGGTTTTTCGTTGTGCCTTGTGGCGCTGGTTTGGCGTGTTGTTCTGGTTTTTGATCCTGGGTGCCGCCGGCGCCTTGTTGTATCGCCTGACCAGCTTGAGCGCGCAAGGTGAATCCCGCAAAACGATTCCGGAAATGCAAAGTCAGGCTGCAGCCTTGTTCACTCGAATACTGAACTGGCCGGTCGCCCATCTGATGACATTCGGCATGGCATTGGCTGCCAATTTCGATACTGTCTTGTCGGCCTGGCGTGAATGGTACAAACAGAGTGGCCGCACCCGTTTGGATATCGGTTTTCTCGGCGCTGCAGCACGCGCCAGCGTGGATTGCGAATTGGCCGAAGAAGACGCCTATGCGGTCGATGGTCCTGCACAAGCACCGGCATTGCTGGAACTGCGCGATGCAATGAGCCTGGTCTGGCGGATTTTATTATTGTGGCTGGCGGTGCTGTCGCTTTTCGTATTGGCCGGCTTCGTAAACTAGCAAATCATTGTCAAAAAAACTTGCCCGCTATTTTTTTGCAGAAACTGAATTAGCTGAGCTCGCTGTCCTTCACTCAAGAGCCGAAGTAACGGTACCAGACGTTTAATAATTTGCGGCATCATTTTGATCGCAGTTTGCGTATCGCCAAGTTTGATTTGATCCAGAACCAAATCCATTTTCACCGGCTCCTGCGCAGATGCCGGCAACTCGACAGCGGCGGGTATCGCAGATGCTTTTTCGACAAGCGCAGGTTCCGTTTGCGTTGGCTCGGCTTCGCTAATGACAGCAACAGCTGCAGGTATCTTTTCGATCGTTTTTGGCTCGCGCCCTGTCTTGCAGATTTCCTGGAACTTCGCCTCGCATTCCATGAAAACTTCCTGCGCTCCAAGCCCCAATTGAACATCGGGACCAAAGACGGCCGCACTGAGCGTAATCGGAAATGCCTGGCCGTTCACTTCTGGCGGCATCTCGATAACCTCGGCCTGCAGACGCTCAACCATGCCCTCGATTCCTGCCACGCGTCCGGCCGGCATGGACATCATGAAGCTGCCCAGGCCGGTGCGTCCTGCGGTGTCTTCCTTGCGAATGTGACAGCGCAACAGTTGTGCAACATGCAGCACCAGTGCTTCTGCAATCTGCTTGCCTTGCTCAAGAAAGACTTTGCGTAGCTCGTCTATTTCCAGTCTTACCAGCGTCAATTCGTGCTGGTGACGACGTGCATAGGAAATGTCCTGCTGCAGCCGATCCAGAAAGCCGGCTTTATTAGACAAACCGGTTAATGCATCGAGCGTGGTTTGTGCCTGCAATTGCTTGGTAATACGCTGGTAGTTTGCATGTGCACGTGCACGCGCAAGCACATCGATACTGGTAAAAGGCTTGGTGATGAAATCGGTCGCGCCCATGTCCAGCGCTTTTTTGCGGGCTGCTTCGTCATTATCGGCACCGGTCACGATAATAATCGGAATGTTCTGAAGGCCAAGCTCGACATTGGTTCGAATATTGCTAAGCAATTCGTAACCGTCGCAGCGCGGCATCGTCAGGTCGCTAAACACTACTTGAATTGTTTTATCGTCGGCCAGCAATTCCAGGGCCTCGAAACCATCCGCGGCAAGGACGACGTCAAATTCGCCGCCCAGCATTTTGGTGGCCGCTTTCTGCATCAACCGGGAGTCATCAACAAACAGGACGCGTGTTTTCGTACTTGGCTCGGCGCTCATCGCAACCTCGGCTAATGCTGAAAAGGAACTCCCCCATTTTCAGAGCTTAACCTTGCCGAACAATAAATGCTGCAATCCGGGTGTTTTACGTGCAATCAGTGCGGCATAGCATCCGGATTTCCGCTTATCCCGGCGCCAGCAAATTAAACGGATACCAGGGCAAATTCCTGAGTATTGCGAAACCGATCAACCCCCATGCCCAGGGTCGTGCATCGCTGAAAAATCTTGCCAATCGCGTTAAACCTTGTGGCAGCCTTGTCGATTGATCGAGTATCAGCAATGCAACGATCGGTGATGCCAGGACAAATACCGGATTCATCGAAAACGCTTTTACGATATCGCCATGCAAAAGCGCGTGCAGCGCGCGCGTAGTGCCGCAGCCCGGGCAATACAATCCGGTCAGCCATCGTGAAGGACAGGACGGCAACGGATTGCCGGCCTGGTTTGGATCGAATTGCCAAAGCACAACGGCGACGAGAACAAAGGCAAGAACAAACGCTGCCAGCAAATAAGGATGCTTCATTGCTGCTTGCGTTCGTTGATTAATGCGCTCCACCCATGGCGACTACAAAGATGATGGACAGGAAGTAGAGGAAGACGAGCGCGGCAGCCGTGCCGAAAGAAATCCAGCTCCACAACTTGGCGTTATTGGATGATTCAAGTGCGCCCTGGTAATCACCGGCAGCCAGTTTTCCATCGACCTGGGCAGCGTAGACAATCGCGACGATTCCGCCAGGTATGCAGCATAACAAGGTGGCAAGAATGGCCCACACCAGATGGTTGGGTACGCTGCCCGCCGGATAACTCGTCTTCGTTGAATTCGATGCGGAAGGATAACTGGCCGTATACGGATTTTCCGATGGCGTCGGCGGTGGTGGGGTGTAGTTTGCCTGCGGAGCGGTATAGGTCGGTTCGGAAGCGGTAAACGTAGCCCGGCCCGAGCCCACTGGTTGTACTGGCGGCGGTGCCGGCGGTGCCGGCGCTGCCGCCGGAGTTTCTGCGCCTTCGCGAATGGCATGGCCGCAAAAATCACACTCTACAGC
>JBOHYG010000119.1:0-66410 GCA_050737875.1 Arenimonas sp.
CGCGAATTGCCATAGTAAGTGCGACACCCGGTTGGAAAAAAGTGATGAACTGGCAGACTAACAGGAATTCTTATCCGGCAAGAAAGGAATTCCCATGACGTACTGCCAGCTCACCAAGGGTGAACGATACACCATCTCCCTGCTTCGCATTGCACGTTACAGCGTGACCGACATCAGCAAAGTCTTGGGCCGCCACCGCAGTACGATTTACCGCGAGGTCACGCGCAATAGCACGACCCGTGACGGTGGTGAACGCCTGACCTATTGTCCCAGCAAGGCACAGAAGCGCCGCAATGGGAAGTTGCGACAAAGCCGGCGTGGACGACAGCATGCCGAATGGCAGTACCAGCGTGTGGAACACTTGCTCAGGCAACAGTGGAGCCCCGAACAAGTGTCCAGCCACCTGAAAAAAGAAGGCGAATTCGTGATGAGTTTCCAGACCATCTACCGCCATGTCCGGCGCGACTGGAAGGCCCATGGAACACTGTTCCAGGAACTGCGCCACCGCTACAAACGACGAAAACGACACTACGGTTTGGAACGCAGAGGCCGACTGCAAGGCAAACGCATGATCGATGAACGGCCAGCGCATATAGAAGCGCGATGCGAAGTCGGACACTGGGAAAACGATACTGTAATGGGCAAGGCTGGCGAGAAAGAATGCATTGTGACGATGGTGGAGCGTGCCTCCGGCACCTTGCTTATCGGCAAATTACGCAACCGCACGGTAGAAGCAACCAACCAACGCATGATTAGTTTGATAAAAAATGCAGGACTGCCATTCCTGACGATGACCTCCGACAACGGCACCGAATTCAACGGCTATGCCCAGATCGAAGCGGCGACCGGCGTGACCGTGTACTTCGCACGCCCTCACCACCCCTGGGAACGTGGCAGTAACGAAAACACGAACGGCTTGATACGACAGTATTTACCCAAGGGCCAAAGCATGGCGAGCCTGACGCAAAAACAGTGCACTGCCATTGCACACAAACTCAATACACGACCAAGGAAACGTTATGGATATGACACACCACTACAGCGATTACTCAAGTGCAGTTGAATGTCGCACTTGGTGGTTGAATTCACCTGGCAACACTTTGATCGATTATTTCCGATGCGAAAATTGTAAACTCGCTCGCCCTAGAAGTTGATTCAATGCCCCAAGGCTGCATTGTGCTGACTAAAACGACTCTGCGTCCAGACGCGTCAACGGATTCTTGCTTAATTTCGCAGCCAATAGTACCGAAAGATGGAAGATTGCTCACTGATGCTGAATCTTCCGTGCAAATGACAGGAATCTTTTCGACGAATAAATGGGTTTGTCCGAATGCGTCTACGAAAGAACACTCAACAAAACCCGGGAAGTCTGAAGAAGTAAGTCGAGTGATTTTTACAGGAATTCCTGATGTTGGCATTTGACACCTAACTACTTATTAACCCCAAAAGTGGGGTGTAACAAGAGTAGTCTCTTTCTTTGAGTGCTAACAGATGAGTCCATCGTCGTGGTGCGCTACCCCCGATAATTCGGACGGTTGAATTAAACAACACATTGAAGCAAAAAAAACAAGAAAAAACATGGACATCCAAGAATCTACGACGGTCCCCAATTGCATTTTAGGCGCCGTAACCAAGCGCATCGGCTAAAGGAAGCTTGCCGCGCACAAACACCCCATTACCACGACCAATTTCGCGGTTCTCCGCATCGTAGACTACCGACTCCGCAATGAACTGTGACTTGTTGCGGTTTACCACGCGTCCGATTGAGCGCAGCCGTCCGGAAGAGACCGGTCTGGTCAGATAGGTGGTGAATGAAGTGGTGAGCACAAATACTTCCCGCTCGAGCGAGTTGGCTGCGAAGAAGGCGGCATCGTCCAGCATCTTGAAGTAGACCGAGCCATGGACGGCACCGCCGGAATGGAAAAGCTTTTCGGAGACGTCTATCTCGATTGTCGATTCTGCTTCGGCAATCACGATGGCCGGTTGAAAAAATGCATTGATCGGAGCTGCCAGGTACATGCGCTCGAGAAAAGTGAAATGCGAATCTTTTGTCATTGGATAGTTCTCATTTGTCTAACTAGCATTGAAGCATGACCAATTTAATCAAGAACGCGCACCGTCAGGTTTAAGGTTCTTGCAGTCGTACTGAGCACCGATCGCGTCGAACATTTCCTTTTGCTCTGCTTCGCTTGGCATGGCGGCTTTGCAAGCAGTCTCGGTACTAAATGGTCCTTTCTCTATGCTACTCGCGTACGCGGTAGAAATTGTCAGGTACCAACCCGGCCCTTGCCAATTCTTGTCCTTGACCCAGGTTGATGCGGAGGCGGAGCCCATCATCAGAATTAGCGCTACAACAGTCATGAACATTCGCATTGGAATTCCATATCGTTGAATGAATTGTTAGCTTTGATTCCTCGCCAGCATATGGAACATGAGACCGCCAAACGTCTTATTCCATCCGGGCTGCTCGCTACTTTGGGAAATGTACTCGTACCAGCAAACCTGGCTTGTCTTTTCGGTTTTCGATCCGTATTTCGGCTCCCATGCGGGCCGTAATGGCTTTAACAATGGACAAGCCCAACCCCGATCCGATCTCGTTGCTTCCCACCACGCGGTAGAACGGGTCGAATACTCTTTCCACCTCTGCTTCCGGTATGCCTGGCCCCGAATCTTCTATCGTCAAAATAACCTGATTTGAATTCGACACCAGCGAAAGATCTATTTTTCCGCCTTTGGGTGTATAGCGAATGGCATTGTCCACCAGATTTCTTACCAGCGAAACAAGATCCAGCTCCTGCACGAATAGATCCGCGTCGGTTTCGGTTACTACGCCTACGTCGATTTGTTTGGCTTCGGCCAAGGGCAACAAATCTTCGAGCACTCGGCGGAATACATGCTGTATTGATACTTCGGTTTTTTCTTCGCGGGAGTCTTGCTGGGCATGAGCCAATGCCAGCAACTGATTAAGCAACAAGCGGTTACGCAGCAAACCGCCCTTCAGGATTGCAAGCCGCTGTTGCGCCTGTGCGGACATTTCGGTCGCCTCGAAGCCTTCCATCTGCAATGACAAGGCTGTCAACGGCGTCCGCATTTCATGTGCTGCATCGGCGATGAAACGGCGTTGTTGGGCTATGGATTGATCCACTCGTACCAACATCCGGTTAATCGCATCGACAAAAGGCAACACTTCCGAAGGTAATTCCTTCCGTTCGATTTGCCTGAGGTCTTGCTCGCTGCGCTGATCGAGTTCTTTTGCAAGTTGCGTTACCGGTTTGAACATCTGGCGAATCAGGTAACCAATGATCAGCAACAAAACCGGAATCAAGATGACATAAGGTGCCAATGCTGCTGTCGCACTTTCGATCGCCATCTCGTCACGCAAGGCAATTTTCTGTGCCACTACCAGACGCTGCTGCGGAGCCAGCGTTTTTACCAGAATGCGCCATTGTATGTCGTGCAGCGTGATGGTCTGAATCCCCTCTTGAACATCCTGAGGCAGTGCCAGTGAGGGATGTTGAATGCCAAGCACTTCGGTTCCCGACGGAGTCAAAATCTCGACCAGCACGCTGAACTCCAGAGGGGAAGCAAAAGCGACTGTTCCCTGGTTTGCAGGCGTGGCAATTTCAGCGACACGATTATTGAAAAGCGCGGCAACTTGACGCAACTGGTCATCCTGCAGCTCGTTGGACTCTTCAAATATTGCAAAAAACGATAATGCACCCGCAGCCAGCGCGAACGCCATGATAGCCAGACAAAGCCATAGCGATAGTTTGTATTGCAGCGATTTTCTCAATTTTCTTTTGAAACCATCCACCCGACACCTCTGACATTTTTGATGACGCTGCTGCCCATTTTTTTGCGAAGCGAGTGAATAAGAAATTCGACTGCATTACTTTCGACTTCTTCGTTCCAGCCATAAATCCGCTCTTCAAGTTCCGAGCGAGACAGAATTGAACCCGGTCGAATCATCAGTGTGTAGAGCAGGGAAAATTCGCGTGCGGACAGGCGAATCGTATCACTGCCAACCCGCGCTTCCCTTGAAGTCGGATCGAGCGAAATAATGCCGTTGCTTATCAACGATCCTGCAGCGCCACTCTTGCGCCGCAATATTGCGCGCATGCGCGCCAACAGCTCGGACATGTCAAATGGCTTCAGTACATAATCATCGGCACCTGCATCCAGGCCTTGAATTCGATCTTCAACCGCATCTCTGGCAGTGATGACGACAACAGGAATGAGATGGCCATGGGAACGGACGGCACGCAACACCTCGATGCCGCTTTTCTTTGGCAGGCCCAGGTCGAGCAATACGATGTCGTAATTCAGGGCCTCGATGCTTCGCTGCGCCGCCATGCCGTCGTGCGCCCAATCGACGGTGTAGGCGGCATCCTGCAATGCATTCTCGACGGCCTCGCCGATCATCCGATCATCTTCTACCAGCAGTACGCGCATTGCCCAACCTTTGCGATTTCGATAATTCTGTTGCGTGCAGAATAATGACATAAAATTCCGGTTCGTCATTCAAGCACCAACATCGCATTTCACTGTTTACGGTAATTAAGGTTTTTTTAATTACTTAGGCATCCCTAATTTAGCCGCTTCGACTTGACTCTAGACTTCGCCTCATCGAGGTGACGCAAGATGAGCATGCACAAGCCAATTCAAATAACCGCCGAAGACATTCGCGAACTCCGTCGCGAAAACCTTCGGATATACCGAAGGACATTGATACTCAACAGGTTGATGCCTGGCCTGCGACATCAGGCGTTTCATTTTCCGGTGCTGGCATTTTTGCTTTTCCTGGCATTTTCCTCCTTGACGCGTAACGGCCTGATGATCATGGCATGGTCAACGCTGGATCACTCGGCATTCGCGCTATTGACGACGTTTGTGGAAGGTGTTTTCGGCGATTTTCTGTTCGCCGTCGCAATGGCGGGCTTCTTTCTTTTTTTCACTTCGCTAAGCCACAGCCATCGGCCGACTGCTTCCTTGTTTCAGCTTAAGCGCAACATTGCCGTTTTCGCGTTATGCGTATTTCTTCTGTTCATACTGGTGGCGGAATTTGTTTTCTGGAACGAATTCGGCGCACGCTTCAATTTTGTTGCCGTGGACTACCTGCTCTACACCAATGAAGTGGTAGGCAACATCCGCGAATCATATTCCTTGCCCGCCATTTTCGGCGGCATGGCGCTTGCGGCAATTTTCGTCCACGGAATGGTTTCGCGCTATTGGAAACTGCGGCCGGGAAAAAGCCTTGGCCTTTCCTCGCGCGTTGGATTTGCCGTACTCGGCGCCGCGCTTTTCCTGGTGGTTGGAAAATGGTCGATCGATTTTGCCAGCCGTACCAATAGCCAAAACCTGGGCAACCAGGAGTTGTCTCACAACGGACCAGCCAGTTTTCTGCTGGCTTCGCGAGAAAACGAACTGGATTTCAGGCGTTATTACCAAACCTTGCCATCACAGAGCTATCAGGCAAATGCGCCACGCTGGCCCGACAGTTCACGCATCCATCCTGTTGCCGAGCCCTTGAAGCCAAAAAATATCGTCATCATCCAGATAGAAAGCATGAGTGCGAGCTTCATGACTTCCTATGGCAGCAAGAAAAACCTCACGCCGCATCTGGATAAGCTTTTGCATGAAGGCGTCTGGTTTTCCAATCTCTATGCCACAGGTACCCGCACGGTGCGCGGGTTGGAAGCCATGTCGGCTGCCTTGCCGCCGTTGCCGGGCGAATCGGTTGTCAGGCAATCCGGAAATAATAATCTGTACACACTGGGCGGCATGTTGCGGAAAAAATCGTTTGAACCCATGTTCGTCTACGGCGGCTATGGTTATTTCGACAACATGAATGCCTATTTCAGCGGCAATGGCTACAGCATTCTAGACCGCAGCGACTTTTCAAAGGAAAACACTTCGTTTGCCACCGTCTGGGGTGTTGCCGATGAAATGCTGTTCAATGAAGTCATCAAGCAACTTGATCGGGATTCAAAATCCGGCGTAAAGCGCTTCATGCATGTGATGACCACCAGCAACCATCGCCCTTATGTGTATCCCGATGGTCGCATCGATATTCCCTCCAAAACCGGCCGCGACGGCGCCGTGAAATACACCGATTGGGCCATCAATCATTTTCTGATCGAAGCAAAAAAGAAACCCTGGTTCGATGACACACTGTTTGTCATAGTTGCCGATCACAATGCGTCCGTAGCTGGAAAAACGAGCTTGCCACCGGACAAATACCTGATCCCCGCCATGTTCTATGCGCCCAAACTGCTTGGTGCGCGACGTGTTGAAACCATGTCGAGCCAGATCGATTTACCGCCGACGCTATTGACCATGATGGGTGTCGATACAAAAGGCGTTTTCTTTGGCCAGGACCTGCTGGCCAAGCATGTCGATCAGCGTGCGTTTCTGGTCAATTACCAGGAACTAGGCTACTTGACGCCAACGCCGGATGGACTTCGCCATCTGACAATTCTTGGCCCAAAGAAACGCGTCGATAACTATTCCGTCAATACCGATGGCGACTTGACAAAAGTATTCGATGACAGGCCGCGCACCGACAAGGCCATTGCACTATTTCAACGTGTCGACGAGGTGTATGGCAATGGCAAATATCACAACCCCCGGTGATATTCGATGGCTTGGTACACATCCAGCAAACTGTGTTCCAGATCGAAGGCTTCGAACCAGCGCGAATGAAATGCCGACCAGCGCGACAGTGGATCATGGCTGAGGCCAACTTTGATCATGTCCTCCGGACCGCCGCATACCGCAACATACAAGAAGCCGCGCCCGCGATAATCGGCGGGAACGTCAGCTTTTTCCGGCATGCAGCCAGGCGTCGGCGATTGCGAACTCATCGATGGCTTTGATTGCTCGCCATGCGGCTCGGCTTAATTGTCGCCTTCCGGTTGCAGCATGGATGCGGCCAACATCGCGTGTTTGTCCGAATCAAGTTTGACCAGATAGACGGGGTCTGCGCCGATTTCTTCGAGACTGATAACCGTGCCGGATTCACCGGCAAAATCGCCGCCGATCACATTGACGTAATCATTGAGAGCAAAGGTGAGGCCGGGAACGGGCCGATAAGCGAGAAAGTCATCGCGTTGTGTGAGAGTCGGTTTCATAAGGCCACCTGAAACGTTACCACCCGGACTGGGCATGACAAGAGTAGCCCCATTTAAATGAACAACACTAAAAGATGGAGCTGAACTTCCTTCGTTTGCCGAAGGAAGTTTCATTCACGAAAGCCTTACTTGCCCCAGAATTTCACGCGTTTTGCGAGACGCTGCAAGAAGGATTCTTTCGAAACGCCTGTGGTGGCCGGTGTCGGCGTTACCAATGGAATTTCAGCGGTGATTACCGTGGAAGGGTCCGGCTTTTTGGCAGATTCTTCGCGGGGTGGACGCGGTGTGCGAGGCGGACGCGGCTTGCCGTCATTTGGATGAGCAGAACGCGGTTTGTCGCCAGGACGCGGGGCCGACGAAGAACGCGGTGCGCCAGGTTTATTCGGACCACCCGGTTTGCGAGCGCCAGGCTTGCTGCCGGTTTTGCTATTTGCGGCTGCTTCACGCACTTCCTTATAGATAGAGGAAATACTGTCGTTCTCTTCACCAGCAACCGATGGCACATGCGCGCGTGGTTCACGCGGAATAGCTACCAGCAGTTCTGCGGTAACAGGTTCAGTCGGAATTTTTTGTTCGATATAGGCTTCGATATCCGGCAAGCCTTGCGCGTACATTTCGCAGGCGAAACTGATTGCATCACCTTCGGCGCCGAGACGTGCGGTACGGCCAATGCGATGCACATAATCTTCGGCATCGAACGGCAAATCGTAGTTGTACACATGGCTGACGCCATCGATATGCAGGCCGCGGGCGGCGACATCGGTGACGACGATGATTTCAAGATCGCCACGCTGGAATTTCGTCAGCAGGCTTTGGCGTTTTTTCTGCGGCACATCGCCGGACAAAACACCGACGCGGTAATGGGCTTTTTCCAAAGCGCGGGCGACGCGTTCGACCCAGGCTTTGGTATTCACGAACACCATCGTGCGGGCGCCTTCGCTACGCGACAGCAAGCCGAGCAACAGTGGCAGTTTTTCTTCGTTGGCCGGGAAATACATTTTCTGGCGAACTTTGGCGGCGGTGATGAATTCGGTTTCGACGATCAGTTTTTCCGGCTCGTGCATGTGCTCGTATGCGAGCTCGAGTACGCGATGCGACAGCGTGGCCGAGAACAACAAGGTCTGGCGTTCTTCGCGACGCGGCAATTTGCGCAGCAGGAAACGCAGGTCCTTGATGAAACCCAGATCGAACATGCGATCGGCTTCGTCGAGAATGCAGACTTCACAGGCATGCAGATGCACCACGCCTTGGCGCACATAATCGATCAGACGACCGGGCGTGGCGATAATCACGTCGCAACCGGCCTGCAATTGGGCACGTTGTTTGTCGTAATCGACGCCGCCGTAGATCAGCGCGAATTTCAGGCCAAGACTGGCACCGAATTTTTCGGCGTCCTTGTGAATCTGAATGGCCAGTTCGCGGGTTGGCGCCAAAATCATCGCGCGCGGGTCGGCTGGACCGCGATTGGCGAGAGCAGGGCGAGACAGCAATCGGTTGAATGCGGCGACCAGAAACGCCAGGGTTTTGCCGGTGCCGGTCTGTGCCTGGCCCGCGACATCGCGTCCTTGCAGGGCGATCGGCAGGGTCATGGCCTGAATCGGGGTGCAGCGGCTGAAGCCGGCGGCTTCCAGGCCGGCTAATAAATCGGGATGCAACTCAAAACTGGAAAAAGGTATATCGGTCAGTGGTTTATCAGTCATTTTGGCTCATTAAAGCGGGTTTATCCGGCTTGCAAGGGCCGCTCGCTGGACGCACACTGCGTACTGGTCTCGGGCCCGATATTGAAATTAGTGTATTCGGCCCCCAGTTTAACGCATCCAGTGGCTTTCCCGTTGTCTCTTGTGAAAGTCCCCCATATTTCAGGAGTTTTTCATGAGCGATAAAGTGTTACACGTAGGCGATGCCGATTTCGACGTCCAGGTTCTGCAGTCCGATGTGCCGGTACTGGTAGATTTCTGGGCCGAATGGTGCGGTCCCTGCAAGATGATCGGTCCGATCGTCGACGAAGTGGCCACCGCCTACGAAGGCAAGGTCAAAGTCGTCAAAATCAATATCGATCACAATCCCGGTGTGCCACGCAAATACGCGGTTCGCGGCATTCCGACCCTGATGATGTTCAAAAATGGCTTGGTCGCTTCGACCCAAGTCGGTGCAGTGGGCAAGGCCCAGTTGAACCAATTCGTCGAAAAAGCGCTGTAATTGGCCGCTTGAATTATCGCTGCAACGAACACCGGCTTAGGCCGGTGTTTTGCTATTTATCCAATCGAAAAAAGAAATGCCGATGAACCGTGATTCAGGCGTTTACTTGCGCAGCCAGGCCTATCGGTGTATTTTTAGGCCTCAAAGGCGCGCTGCGCCGATCTGTTAATCCCCTTCTTCTATCCCTAACTCGCCATTGCGAGGAATCCCATCCGTGTCTGAAAACGAAATCGAAACCGGCAAACCTGCCGTAAAACGTGGTCGCAAGCCAAGCGTCCAAGCCCCTGCAGCTGTCGATGCCGCACCAACGGAAACCGTTCGGAAAGTTGTCCAGAAGGCAGCTCCGAAAGCACCGTCGGTTGAAGCGCCAGTCGCTCCGCCAAGCGCCGAGCCTGCTGCACCGCGTGAAAATCGCGAGCCTCGCGTAAGTCGCGAGAACAACGATGCCGGCAACTATTCGCAATCCGCCGCTCCAAGCGAAGCGCGTCAAGGCGAATCCGGCGGCAACGACTCAAACAATCAAAACCAGAATCAAAATGCCAACCCGAATGCCGGCGGCTCGAACAACGAGCAAAGCCAGGACGGCGGCGGGCAAACCAACGAAGACGGCAGTCCTCGTAATAATCAAAACCGTTTCCAACCTCGTCGTGATCGCTTCCGTGGCCGCAATGATCGCTACGACCGTAATGATCGCAATCGCAATCAGCAAAACGCGAATGCCGAAGATGGCGGCGAGAATGGTGGACAGAATCAGGGCGGCGAACGGCAGGAACGTTTTGAGCGTCCGATGCCGCAGCTGCCACCGGATTTCCCGACTTATAGCTTGAACGATCTGAAACGCATGCCGGCACATAAATTGCTGGAAATGGCTGAGTTGTTGAATCTGCACGAAGGCGTCGCGCGTATGCGCAAGCAGGACGTGACCTTCGCGTTGTTGAAAGTGCTGACGCGTCATTCCAACGGTGTGGCCGGCGACGGTGTGCTGGAAATTCTTCCGGATGGTTACGGCTTCCTGCGTTCGGCCGATGCAAGTTATCTGGCCGGTCCGGATGACGTTTATATTTCGCCAAGTCAGATCCGCCGTTTCAATCTGCGTACTGGCGATCACATTTCCGGACGCATTCGTTCACCGAAAGACGGCGAACGCTACGTCGCCTTGAACGTGCTCGATACGATCAATGGGGAACCGTTGGAAGCATCGAAGAACAAGGTGTTGTTTGAAAATCTGACGCCGCTGTTCCCGCGCAAGAAATTCACGCTCGAACGCGGCAATGGTTCGACCGAAGATATCACCGGCCGCATCATGGATTTGATGTCGCCGCAGGGCAAAGGTCAGCGTTCGCTGATCGTGTCGCCGCCGAAAGCCGGTAAAACCATGTTGATGCAAAACGTCGCGCAGGCGATTTTGCACAACCATCCCGACGTACACCTGATCGTGTTGCTGATCGACGAACGTCCGGAAGAAGTGACCGAAATGCAACGCACCGTGCGTGGCGAAGTGATTTCCTCGACCTTTGATGAACCGGCCGCGCGCCACGTGCAAGTCGCCGAAATGGTGATCGAACGCGCCAAGCGTCTGGTCGAACACAAACGCGATGTCGTAATCATGCTGGACTCGATTACCCGTCTGGCACGCGCCTACAACATGGTCGTTCCAAGTTCCGGCAAGGTATTGTCCGGCGGTGTCGATGCGAATGCATTGCATCGTCCAAAACGCTTCTTCGGTGCTGCACGTAATGTCGAAGAAGGCGGTTCACTGACGATCATCGCGACCGCGCTGGTCGATACCGGCTCGAAAATGGACGAGGTGATTTACGAAGAATTCAAAGGCACCGGCAACTCGGAAGTGCATCTGGATCGTCGTATCGCAGAAAAACGCGTTTACCCGGCCATCAACATCAACCGTTCCGGCACGCGCCGCGAAGAATTGCTGATCGATGCCGATATGCTGCAGAAAATCTGGATCCTCCGGAAACTGCTGCATCCGATGGATGAATTGGCCGCGATGGAATTCCTGCTCGACAAGATGAAGACCACCAAGTCGAACGACGAGTTCTTCCTGAGCATGAAACGCAGCTGATTTTAGTGAAATGCTATACAAAAAACGCCGAGCAAGCTCGGCGTTTTTTATTGGAGTTTTTTTGTGGGAGCAGCTTTAGCAGCGATTAGATCTATCTGGTTGCGTAAAGCTCAAATTGAGCATCGCAAGCCATAAGCTTTTTCCTACAATCGGCAGCATCATCTCCTGATTCAGCTTCATATCCACTTGTTTAATCTTGCTTTAAGTCTTTCACGAGATTAAACGATGCCCACTTTGTCTGATAAAGCCAGTTTTCGGAACTCTTTTGTTCGTGGATCACGAGCCCTAAGAAAGGGCAGGGAGTCGATAGAAAACCAGGTCTATTTCATAACTTTCACCACCAAGGATCGACAGCCAATATTCGATGATTTTGAAAATGCAAAAGCCTGTTGTTATTGCATTAATGATTCAAAAGCCTGGCCTTCGGCAACTTTGTTATGTTGGGTGCTAATGCCCGACCATTTCCATGGGTTGGTTCAACTGAATAGCCAGGAACCCCTGACAATGGTCATTCAACGGTTCAAGGCGCACCTGACAAGATCATTCAATTTGAAGTTCCAAACCAGCCAGACTTTATGGCAGCCTGGTTTTCACGATCACGCTCTAAGGAGTGAGTCTGATTTACTGGAAGTGGCGCGTTATATCGTCATGAATCCGATCAGGGCCAAGCTTTGTAAGCGTGTGGGTGATTATCCATTCTGGAATGCCGTTTGGTTTTGACTGCCTAAGTTGGAGTTCGCTATGTGCGAGTAGATTTAATCGCTGCTAAAGCAGCTCCCACAAATGAAAAAACGCCGAGCAAGCTCGGCGTTTTTTTGCCTGATTCAACGAATCAAATCACTTCCACTCGACATCAATCCCTTCGGATTCGCCGATGGCTTTGGTCAATACATTGACCAGGCCTTCCGAAGCCCCGGCATTCTTGAGCATGTCGACGGTGGCAAGGTCGATGAAATAATCCTGGTCTTTCGAGCTTTCCTCTTCCATCACGTTCTGCATGCACAGCAAATCATTATCGATGAGTTCAACGAGTTTCTGATTGCCGGGTTTCAAATAAAGAGCGGTCATGGTTATCTCGATCTGGTGAAGGTGGATTCAAAATAACCCAATTATGGCGCTGCCACAATTGAGGTTCGGATTAGTGCTTGAAGTGGCGGCGTCCGGTAAACACCATCGCGATATCGTGTTCATTGGCTGCTGCGATCACTTCGTTGTCGCGCATCGAACCGCCAGGCTGGATCACGGCGCGGATACCGGCTTTCGCAGCGGCATCGATCCCGTCACGGAACGGGAAGAACGCATCGCTGGCCATCACCGATCCGGGCACGACCAGTCCGGCTTCCTCTGCCTTGATCGCGGCGATCTTTGCGCTGACAACGCGGCTCATCTGACCAGCGCCAATGCCGACAGTTTGCAAGTCCCTTGCATAAACAATCGCATTGGATTTCACGAACATCGCGACTTTCCAGGCGAACAGCAAGTCCTGCATTTCATTGCTTGATGGTGCGCGCGTACTGACGATTTTCAAATCGTTCGCGGTTAGCGAATCGGTATCGGCGTCTTGCACCAGCAAACCACCTGCGATGCGTTTGTATTCCATTGCGCCCTGGCTGTTTTGCAAATCGCCACAGGCCAGTACGCGGACATTCGATTTTTTCGCGAATAACGGTAGTGCGTCGCTGGCAATACTTGGTGCGATTACGACTTCGACGAACTGACGTTGCAGGATTTCAGCGGCGGTTTTTGCATCGAGCTCGCGATTGAACGCGATGATGCCGCCGAATGCCGAGGTGGGATCAACCGCATAGGCGCGATCATATGCGGTGAACAAATCGTGTGAGACCGCAACGCCGCAAGGATTCGCATGTTTCACGATCACGCAGGCCGGTTGTTCGAAAACCTTGACGCATTCAAGTGCGGCATCGGCATCGGCCAGGTTGTTGAAACTCAACTCTTTTCCTTGCAGGAATTTTGCGGTCGCGACGATGCCATTGCCGGCATTTTTTTCGAGATAGAGCGCACCGTGTTGATGCGGGTTTTCGCCGTAACGCAGGCTTGATGCAAGGTCTAGCGACAGATGCAGTGTATGTGGCCAGGTCTCCGGTGTTTGCGGGTCGGCTGCACGTGCCGACAACCATTGGGTAATCTGGCCATCGTAGCTGCTGGTGTGGGCATAGGTTTTGGCTGCGAACGCACGACGCATCGCGATGTTGGTGCCGCCGTCCTGCAAGGAAGCAATCAGTGCCGGGTAATCATTCGGATCGACCACGACGCTGACGCGTTCGTGATTTTTCGCGGCGGCACGCAACATTGCCGGGCCGCCAATATCGATATTTTCGACGGCGTCGTCATAGCTGCAATCGGGTTTCGCAATCGTGGCGGCGAATGGGTATAGATTCACCACCAGCAAATCGATCGCGGTGATGTCGTGTTCTTTCATCACGGCATCATCGGTGCCGGTACGGCCAAGTAGGCCACCGTGGATTTTAGGGTGCAGGGTTTTAACGCGGCCATCCATGATTTCCGGAAAGCCGGTCACTTCGCTGACGTCTTGCACGGCGATGCCGGCCTCACGCAATGTTTTTGCGGTCCCGCCGGTCGAAAGCAGATGAATGTTCAGCGCTGACAGTGCGCGGGCTAGTTCGAGCAGGCCGGTTTTATCGGAAACGGATAACAGGGCCCGGCGAACGGGCAGGCGTGTGGAAGACATGGGAGCACCTCGATTGAGGCGCGAATTATAACGTCAGCCTAGGCCAATCCGTAGTCTTTTAATTTCTTGCGAAGTGTTGCACGGTTCATGCCAAGCATCTCGGCGGCCCGGCTTTGATTGCCATCGCAATGGCGCATCACTTCATGCAATAGCGGCGTTTCAATTTCGCGCAGAACCACGTCATGCAAATCTTCCACTTCGCAGCCGTTCATGTCGTGCAGATAACGGCGCACGGCTTTCGCGACGTATTCGCGCAATGCAGGTTGTGGATTATTTGCCGGTGCAGGTTCTGCACGTAATGCGGGTGGCACGTTCAAACGAAACTCCGGGGGAAAAACCGCTTCCTTGCGGGCACGCCATCGGAAACATGGCGGACGGCGATTCTAGCTCAGAAATTTGCCTGGAACCGGAATTAACAAAATATTTTTTGATTTTGCGAAGTCGTCGCAGATTATTGCTGCGATGCATCGTATAAAAACAATGAATCAAATACTTGCAGAACGAAATTAATAGACAAAACAGGAAGCCGCGCTAAACCGCTTCAATGAAACTCGAGGCGAAACGCGACTGCGTGTTTGCCCGGGTCCATGATTTCAAGCGTGAGGCTGGCCGATTGTCCCGGCATGATCATCGGGCTGCTCGGTTCATTGCCGAGATATTCTCGCGGTTCAAAACGACGCAAGCCCAATGGCTGGTCTTCCAAGTCGGTCAATGCGACTTCCAGTTGCGGCCATGCTTGTGCAAATGCAGCATCGTTGCGAAAACTGGCAGTCAGCAATAACGCACTTGGCACCGACGGGTGCGGACGGATATCGCGCGAAGTGACGTGGAATGCCTTCGGTTCTTTCCAGGCAGGCAGGGAACATTTCAATACACCGCAAAGCATTTCCAGGCGTGGCCGCCAAACAGGATCGGTAGCCAGGCGGACCCGGTCGGCAACAATGATCTGCAATAACAATGCCAGTGCCAAGAACACGGCGAGTGCTACCCAGCGCCAACGGTTCGAACGGGTGGCGACTACCGGTTCATCTATAAAGCTTGGTGATGATTTTTTCATGAAGTTTTGCGGCGCCCGGTAATGCGTATCCAGTCGTCCAGTTGCGTGGCTTGTAGATCGTAGAACCATTGCGAATATTGTTCGATCAAGGCCAGTTCCTGTCCTTTTAAAATGCCCGACATTGCAATCAGCCCGCCGGCTTCGGTACGTTCAGCCAGAAGCGATGCCAGACTTTCCAATGCCGTGGCCAGAATGTTGGCGACTACGATCGGGTACTGGGCCTTCGGCTCGTCTTCCGGCATATACACGCTTAAATTTTTTCCGACTTCGTTGCGTTCGGCATTATCGTGCGTCGCGATTAATGCCTGCGGATCGTTGTCGACACCGATAGCGGATTTCGCTCCGAGTTTCAGCGCCGCCAGCGCGAGAATTCCGGAGCCGCAACCAAAATCGAGTACGGTTTTGTTTTTCAGATCGAGACCGTCCAGCCATTGCAAGCAAAGCGCAGTGGTCGGGTGGGTGCCGGAACCAAATGCCAGACCCGGATCCAGTCGAATCAATACCTGGTTTTTTGCCTCGTCGGGAATCTCGAGATTCCACGGCACGATCCAGGTGCGTTCGCCGAATTTCATCGGCTTGAATTGATCCAGCCAGGCACGTTCCCAATCCTGGTCTTCGACCCGGGTGAACTGCGCCGAACTCAGGTCAAGTTCTTCGTCGAAAGCTTCCAGGGCTTGCAGCAATAAATCCTGATTGCATTCGGCATCAAACAAGGCCGTCATGATGATTTCCGGCCATAGCGGCGTTTCGCCGACGCCGGGTTCCAGGATGGCACGTTCATTCTCGGCATCGGCCGCATCCAGCAGAGAAACCGATAGCGCACCGCAATCTTGCAGGGCGAGTTCCATTCGCGATTCATCGTGGGCGCGGCAGCGGAGCGAGAGTTCTAACCAGGGCATGGGTCGGGAAGCCGGTACAAATCAACAGCCGCTATTATGGGGCCTCGCGTTCTCATTGACGACAGACCGGTTATACTCGCCCCATGAAAATACCTCGCATATTGCTGAATATTCTTCTGGCCACCGCACTGGTCGCGTCTCTGGCGGCTTGCGGTAATAAAGGTCCCTTGGTGCATCCCGATAAAGCAGAACCTGCACAAGAACCTGCGGCTTCGAGTAACTGAGGTTCACGTGTCCCTGCGTTTTACCAAAATGCACGGTGCCGGGAATGATTTCGTCATACTGGATTTACGGGATGGCTCGCCATTGCCTGACGCCGCGATAACGCGCGCGATCGGCAATCGCCACACCGGCGTTGGTTTCGACCAATTGCTGACTATCGAAATATCCGACAATCCCGATTGCGTTGCCCGTTACCGCATCCTGAATTCCGATGGTTCACCGGCCCAGCAATGCGGCAACGGCGCACGTTGTGTTGCAGCCTGGATCAAACGTGCCGGCATGACGACTGCATCGAAATTCTTGCTCGATAGTCCGGCCGGCGTCATCACTGTGGCATGCCTGGAAAACGAGCAATATTCGCTGCTGATGAGCGTGCCGGATCTCGTACCAGCGACAATCCCGTTCATCACGACGCGCGCTGCGCCTCTGCACCGTATTTCGATTGGGCACGACAATATTGAATTTGTCCCGGTATCGATGGGCAATCCGCATGCGGTTATTCAAGTGAATGACATCGACAATGCGCCGGTGGAAAGAATCGGCAAAGCCTTTCAGGCGCGCCCGGAATTTCCTGAAAGCGTGAATGTTGGTTTTGCGCAAATTCTGTCGCCAACGCATATCAAATTAAGAGTGTACGAACGTGGCGCTGGTGAGACCCTGGCCTGCGGCAGCGGCGCCTGCGCGGCAGTGGCGGCGCTGATTACGCTGGGTAAAGTGGAATCGCATGTGCAAGTCAGCTTGCCCGGCGGCGATTTGCAAATTGAATGGACAGACAAAACCGCGCCGATCCGGATGACCGGTCCGGCCGCTTTTGTTTTTGAAGGAGAGTGGTTGTGATATCGACAGACGAGAAATCCGAGCGCATGAGCGCGCATGAGGTCGCAGCCTGGCTGCGTCGTCATCCGAAATTTCTGGAGCAATACCCGGATTTGGCTGTTTCCCTGGTGGTGCCGCGCGAAGAAGGCAAGACCGCTTCGCTGGCGAGCTATCAACTGGAAGTGCTGCGCGATAAAAATCGTGAATTGAACCGCCGCCTGAATGAATTATTCGGCAACGCGCAGGACAACGAACGTCTGGCAGTACGTACCCATCAATTGACCTTGGCCTTGATGCGCGCGCGCACTGCCGCCGACACCTGGAAAGCAATGGTCGCGGTGCTGGGCGAAGATTTTCAGGGCGATGCGATCAAGGCGATTTTATTTTCCGAAGTCGATGGCCTGGAGTCCGCCGAGTGGTGGCAAGTATTGCCGACGCGCGCAAATGCCTTGTTGCCGTTCAAGGATTTCATTGCCGCGAATGAACCGCTGTGCGGCCGCCTGAACCAGGATAAATTGGACGTGTTGTATCGCGATGCAGATTTGCTGCCGGCTTCCTGCGTGCTGTTGGCAGTTAGCGGCCATGGCATCCTGTGCGTTGGCAGTCAGGATGCAAACCGTTTTTATCCCGGCATGGGTACGCTGTTCCTGCGGTTGATGAGCGAGGCGCTGGTCGCGGCATTGTCACGCTTCGATTGATGTCGTGGAAGCATTAAAACAAACGGTCGAAAACTTTCTTTCGCATTTGCGGATAGAGCGCCGTTTGTCATCGAACACCACTGAAAGCTATCAGCGTGATTTGTTGAGCCTGGTCGAATGGATGCCTTCAGCCGGTTTCCACGATTGGCAAAGTTTGAATGGCGAAGCATTGCGCAGTTATCTGGCTAGCGAACATCGCCGTGGCCTGAGTGCAACGAGCCTGCAAAGACGCTTGTCGGCATGCCGCTCATTGTTTCAGTGGTTTGTGAAACACGGCGTATTGAAAGGCAATCCGGCCCAGGGGATTCGCGCACCGAAAGCGCCGAGAAAACTGCCGCAAGTACTCGACCCCGATGAAATGGCGCGTTTGGTCGAGGTGCCGACCGATACCGAATTGGGTAAACGCGACCGCGCGATGCTGGAATTGTTTTATTCCTCCGGCCTGCGCTTGTCGGAATTGTGCAGCCTACATTGGCGCGACCTGGATTTGGCAGACGGCCTGGTGCGCGTGCTTGGCAAGGGTTCCAAAGTACGTATCGTGCCGGTCGGAAAATTCGCCCGCGAAGCACTGGAAAACTGGCGCAAGGAATCTTCCGGAAAATTGGACAAGCCGGTTTTCCCGGGCAGAAACGGCGCCATCACGCCTCGTGCCATACAATTACGAATCAAGCAATTGGCGCAAAGCCAGGGCCTTTTTAAAAATATCTATCCGCATCTGATGCGGCATAGCTTTGCCAGCCATGTGCTGGAGTCATCCGGTGATTTGCGTGGTGTGCAGGAATTGCTCGGACATTCCGATATCGCGACCACGCAGATTTATACGCATCTGAATTACCAGCATCTGGCAAAAGTTTACGATGCCGCACATCCGCGCGCGCGCCGAAAATCGGGCGATAAACAAAAGTGATCAACAAGAAATGAAACCGACCGATATTATTTTTCACCGTGCATCGCACGTGCTCGAAGTTGCTTTCGAAAATGGCGAGCGCTACAAGCTGCCCTGCGAATATCTGCGTGTTGAATCGCCGTCGGCCGAAGTGCAGGGCCATGGTCCCGGCCAGCGCATACTCGTGCCTGGCAAAAAGCATGTGAATATCAACTCCATCGAGCCAGTCGGCAATTACGCCGTGCAACTGCATTTCGACGATGGCCACAACACCGGCATTTTCAGCTGGACCTTGTTGCGTGAACTGGGACAAAGTTTTGATACGCGTTGGGCGGCGTATCAGGCGGCATTGATTGAGCGTGGGCTGAATCGCGAGCCCTGACCCGCTTAACCCAAAAAACACCCCTGTTACGTCATAATGCAGCCATGAGCCAAGACCCCAAAAACCAAGCCAAACAAGACACGGACACCACCCATTTCGGTTTTCGCGATGTACCGGTCGCCGAGAAGCAGAAACTGGTCGGCCAGGTATTTTCCTCGGTCGCCGGCAAATACGATTTGATGAATGATTTGATGAGCCTCGGCGTGCATCGAATCTGGAAGCGCTATTTTGTCGGCACCTCCGGCGTGAAGCGCGGTGACCGCGTGCTGGATCTGGCCGGCGGTACCGGTGATATCGCGATGCTTCTGCATGAACGCGTCGGCGATACCGGCGAAGTGATTATTGGCGATATCAATGCGGCGATGCTCAGCGTTGGCCGCGATCGCTTGAACGACAAAGGCCTGGTGCGTGGTTTGCAGTATGTGCAATTGAATGCCGAAAGCCTGCCGTTTCCCGATGCCAGTTTCGACCTGGTCACTATTGCGTTCGGTCTGCGCAATGTGACTGACAAGGCGAAAGCGCTACGCGATATGCATCGCGTCTTGAAGGTCGGCGGACGTGTGCTGGTTTTGGAATTTTCGCAGGTGAAGCCTGAATGGTTCCGCCCGATTTACGATTTCCATTCGTTCAAGATATTGCCGAAGCTCGGGCAGTTATTTGCCAATGATGCCGACAGTTACCAGTATCTGGCCGAATCGATTCGCAAACACCCGAACCAGGAAAATTTGCAGGCCATGATGGGCGAAGCCGGTTTTGACCGCTGCAGTCACCGCAATCTGAGTGGCGGTATTGTCGCCATTCATAGTGGTTATCGTATCTAATAATTCAAGAATCAATCCAGGAATACCCATGCGTTTATTTGCCGCGCTATTAGTCTTGCTAGTGTCTCCCGCATTTGCCGCGAAGTTTGATGAGCGTCGTAACGACGAACACAGCTATGCCGAACCGACGCAAGTGGTAGTGAAAGATATTGCGCTGGACTTGACGGTCGATTTCGACAAGAAAATTCTCAGCGGTAGCGCGAACCTCAGTTTGAATTGGCTAAATCCGAAACACGCGCAATTGGTGCTGGATACCCGGGACCTGAATATCGAAAAAATCGAAGGCACTACCGGCCGCATGGCCTGGCAGCCTTTGCAATATTCGCTGTCGCCGCGCGACGATATTTTCGGCAACAAGCTGACCATCAAGATGCCGAAGCCGTACGGCAATGTCCGCATTACCTATTCGACCTCGCCGCAGGCTTCCGGTTTGCAATGGCTGGATGCACCGTTAACCGCGGGCAAGAAGCAGCCCTTCATGTTCAGCCAATCGCAATCGATCCATGCGCGTTCCTGGGTGCCGTTGCAGGATACGCCCGGCGTACGTTTCACATATTCGGCCAATATCCATACACCGAAAAACGCGATGGCGCTGATGTCGGCGAACAATGCGCCGGATGCCATGCGTGACGGCGATTATTCGTTCCGCATGCCACAACCGATTTCTTCCTACTTGCTGGCGATCTCGGCCGGCGATTTGGTATTCGAACCCATCTCAAACCGTGTCGGCGTCTGGGGCGAACCTTCGGTCGTGAAAAAAGCGGCCTGGGAATTTGCCGACACCGAAAAAATGATCGTTGAAACCGAAAAGATGTTCGGCCCTTACCGTTGGGAGCGTTACGACATCCTGGTATTGCCACCTTCGTTCCCGTTTGGCGGCATGGAAAATCCGCGTCTGACTTTCGCCACGCCGACGATTATCGTTGGCGACCGTTCGCAAACCAGTTTGATCGCGCATGAGTTGGCGCACTCCTGGTCAGGCAATCTGGTCACCAATTCCAGCTGGAAAGACATGTGGCTGAACGAAGGTTTCACCACCTACGTGCAAGGCCGCATCGTCGAAGCGGTATACGGAAAAGAATTGGCCGACATGGAAGACGTGATCGGCGAGTTCGATGCGAAAGCCGAAGTCGATACATTGGCGCCTAACATGCAATTGCTAGCCTTGCCGGCGATGCCAGGTCTGGATCCCGATGAAGCTTCGAGCGATATCGCGTACGAAAAAGGCCAATGGTTCTTGACCTTCCTGGAACAACGTTATGGCCGCGAGTTGTTTGATCCGTTCCTGCGCTCCTGGTTCGACGAGCATGCTTTCAGCACGGCGACGACCAATGACTTTGTCGCTTTCTATAAAAAGAATCTGCTGAAAAAGAAACCCGGCGCCGTCAGCGAAAAAGAATTCAATACCTGGATATACGAACCGGGCATTCCCGTGTTCGCAAAGGCAACACAATCAACCCGTTTTATTGCGGTCGATGCCGCACGCAATGGCTGGTTGGCAGGAAAATTATCGGCGAAAAACATTCCGGCGAAAAAATGGAGTACCCAGGAGTGGTCGCATTTCCTCGACAACTTGCCGAAAACACTGCCGGTCAAGAAATTGCAGGAACTTGATACCGCTTTCCAATTGACCGGTACGCCGAATGGCGAAATCGGCATGCGCTGGTATCCGATCACGATTCGCAGCGGTTATGTGAAAGCGCGTCCGGCGATTGCCGCCTTCCTGAAGAAAATTGGTCGCCGCAAACTGATTATTCCAAGTTATACCGCGTTGACCGAAAGCAAGGACGGCTTGGCCTTCGCCAAAAAGGTATTTGCCGAAGCTCGCCCGGGCTACCACCCGATTACGGTCGGCACAGTAGAGGCTTTGCTCGGAAAAGCTAAACCATAATCGGACGATGAAAATTCCGGTCATTCAGCAATGAAAGCAAAAACCGCCCGCAAGCTCGCCTGGGCGGCGGGTATCGGGCTGTCGGTAGCGACCGTCAGTACCGCCTTGTGGATGCCGGAACAATTCCTGCAGGCCGAATTCGCGCGTTTACGCTGGCTGGCAGGCGCAGAAGTGCAAAGCAAGACTGTTGCCGACCATCGCTGGACGTATCTTCAGGCCGGCTTTGCAGAAGAAAATAGTGCGCAAAAACCGCTGCTTTTCCTGGTACATGGCTACACCGGCAGCAAGGAAAACTGGCTGTCGGTGATGCGCGAGCTCGGCAAAAAATATCGCGTTATCGCGCCCGATTTACCCGGCTGGGGTGAATCGACACGACTTGAAGATGCCGATTACGGCGTGATTGCCCAAAGTGCGCGCCTGGCAGAATTTATTGAATCCTTCGGCGAAACGCCGAGCATTCTGGTTGGCCATTCGATGGGTGGCCATATCTCCGGTTTATTGGCGGCAAGGCAGCCGCAGTTGGTTTCCAAATTGGTATTGATGTCGGCGGCCGGCGTGGAATTCGAACAAAACGATTTCGCCCGTTTGGTGTTGAAAGGCGACAACCCGTTTGAAGTGAAAACCCGCGAACAATTTCATGCGCAGATGAGTCTGGTGTTTACCGAACCGCCGTTCGTGCCGTGGCCATTCGATGAAGCAATGGTGCAACGCCGCCGTCGCGATGCCGCATTCGAGGCCAGGGTGCTCGACAGCATCGGACGCGGCACCGAAGTAATCGCCTTGCAATCGGAAATGCAAAAAATCCAGTCACCCACATTGCTATTGTGGTGCAAGGACGATCGTGTGATCGACGTCAGTTCGGTTCCGATTTTCCTGGCCGGTATCGCCGGTTCTCAGGCGCTGATTCTGGAAGGTTGCGGGCATATGCCGATGATGGCAAAACCGAAAGCAGTGGCGCAGGGTATTGAGAGTTTTCTGGCGAAGTAGCAATTGTTTGTTGATCGGTAACAAAACTCAAGTATCGATGCCGACGTTTTTTGCAGCGATGCTTTTGGGCATATACGCATGCTCCACCGGAATCATCAGGCCGGCACAATCTTCACCGCGCATTGCGCTTTGTTGGCGGACAAAATCACTGATGTCTTCAATCGATATGACAGCCTGTTCCCCGTAACGGCGCAAGACGCTCCCTCTGAGCCCGAGCTGGATAGCACGCCGCGACAATGGGCGACCAAAAGGATCATGGTCCGGGTCCCATTGGAGCCGCACTTCTGAATTGGTTATCGCCTGTTGCCATGCCTCGCGAGATGGATGCCGTAACGGATCGTAAGTCGAAGGAATCGCTAGTCCAAGTATTTCCTCGAAGAAATCCCGCTTCATGCGAATCGCAAGCACGTGTTCCTGATCTTCCTTCGAAGCCCATCCGCATCGATACATCATCCACAAGAAATTGGGCTTGATCCAACTCATGCGATTGAAACTGAATTCGCCGCCGAAGCGCTGATTTTTAACAGCGAATTCAGCGATCGCAGGACGATATGCCTGATAGACCAATAAGGAGTCGGTGTCGAAATTAGCCATCAGATGCTGGCCCGATTGAGGCCAGCGCGAATTTTGTTCAAGATAGGGGCTGGTGATTATTTGCATATTTCGTAAAGAAGACTTGCTTTCGACATACAAAGCAAAAGCCCGGATCGAATCCGGGCTTTTTTTATTGCGTTACGCTCGCTCGCGATGCATCGCGGGCTTTCTTGAAGGCATTGCCTTTGTAGTAATTCGGCCACTTGTCGCTATTGGCGAGGGTCTTGCCTAATTGTTGCAAGGCGTTCAAGTCCTGCACGACGCCACGCAGATCCCAGTTCGGATCGAAATTATCGGCGCCTTTGTGGTAATGCTCGCCGTAGTAATCATCAACGATGGCTTGACCGTATTCGCTGCCTTTCTCGAGGTTTTCAGTGCCGCCTTTTGCATACAAGGCCGGCACGCCGGCTTTGGCAAAGCTGAAATGATCGGAACGAAAGAAGTTGCCTTTTTCGGGTGTGCTTTCCGGTTTCAATACACGTTTTTGCGCAGCGGCGATCGGAGCCAGCCAGTCATCGAGTTCCGAGTTGCCCATGCCAATCACGGTGAGATCTTTTGCCGGGCCGACCATCGTCATCGCATCGAGATTGATCACGGCGACGGTTTTTGCCAGCGGAATGACCGGATGCGCGGCGTAATATTTCGAACCGAGCAAACCGGATTCTTCCAACGTCACGAACAGGAAGACCACCGAGCGATCGGCAGGTTTATTGACGGTAAATTGCTCGGCGATTTCCAGCACGCCAGCCACGCCGGAGGCATTATCGACGGCGCCGTTATAGATGTTGTCGCCGGGCTCATCGGCATGAGTGCCCAGATGATCCCAATGTGCGGTGTAAACGATGGCTTCATCCGGTCGGGTCTTTCCGGGCAAGACCGCCAGCACATTGCGTGATTCACCGCGCTTGGTGCTGGTTTTCAGGTCGACATTCAATTGCGCCTGCAAGGACACCGGTTTGAAACCACGCTTGTTGGCGGCAGCGCGCATCTTCATGAAATCAAGGCCGGCATTCGCGAATAATTGAGTGGCCGTTTCGGCACTTAACCAGCCTTGCACCGGAACGCGTGGTTCTGGATCTTCGCTGATCGGCAAATCGAATTGCGGGCCGGACCAGGAATTTTTTACCACGTCCCAGCCATAAGCGGCGCCTTCGGTGTCGTGAATAATCAGTGCAGCGGCAGCGCCCTGGCGTGCGGCTTCCTCGAATTTGTAAGTCCAGCGGCCGTAATACGTCATGCGGCGGCCTTCGAATAAATTGGCGTCGCCGGCATGGAAGCCCGGATCGTTGATCAACATCACGACGGTTTTGCCTTTGACGTCCAGGCCGGCGTAGTCATTCCATTTTTGTTCGGGCGCATTCACGCCGTAACCGACGAACACCATATTGCTGGCATCGAGTTTGATTTCGGCTTTCTCGCTGCGGGTGCCCATCACCATGTCTTTGCCGACCAACAAATTCCAGCTTTTGCCTTTGTTGTTGATGCTCATGCTGGAGTCTGCGCTGGCCAGGCTTTCGATCATCGGCACGGTTTGCACGTAACTATCGCCATTGCCCGGTTTCAGGCCAAGACGCTGGAATTGCTGGATCAGATAGGCGACTGTTTTGTCTTCGCCGACGGTGCCCGGAGCACGGCCTGCAAATTCATCGGAGGCAAGCACCTTGATATGCATGGACAAGTCTTCGGTCGATACTTCCGGACCGAAGCCGTGCTTGATTTCCACCACCGACGGCTGTGCCGTTACGGTGGGGTCTTCTATTCGGGAAGGTGCCTGACAAGCGCTTAACAAGATTGAGATGACTGAAACCAGGACTAAACGCGACATAGCACCTCCGGATGAAGCCCGGATAATAACGTGAATAGCCGTGTCCGGGTTTGCGCCAAGTCTCAGTCTTTGCGTGCCGGAATGGCGTCGGTATAGGTTTGTACGGTGGCGCCGGTGACTTTACCGATTTTGGCGGTTTTATGGACGATCAATTCCACTTCGCGCTTGAACACCAGCTCACCCATCACCACGGCATGCGGCCCGATGATGATGCGTGGTTTTTTCTGTTTGCCCCAGCCAAAGCCAGTCGGTTTGTCGACCAGGATGCCGCCATGGACGTGCGAATTGCTGCCGACCGTGATGTCGCCGTTGACGGTCTCGACGCGGCCATGGATGTTCGATTGGTAAATCAGGATTTTGCCGTTGACGGTGCTTAATTCGTTACCGTTGAGCACGGACAATTTACCGATGACGATTCCGCCATTCACGGTGCTGACATTGCCTTCGACGCGCGATTGCTCGCCAAGATGAATTGCGCCGTTGACGGTGCTGGCGCTGCTCAACACGGCTTTGTCATCAACGGAGATGGCACCGTTCACGGTTTCTGCGTCGCCGACGGTTGCGCCAGCATCGATACTGATACTGCCGTTGACGGTGTCCAGATCGCCATAAGAATGGCCGCTTTCGGCATGGATACTGCCGTTGACCTTGGATACGTCCTTGCCATCCTCGTGATCATGGGCGAAAGAAACGCTGGTGGCTAAAGCGAGTGCAAGAAACAAAACGGTACGACGCATGGTGAACTCCTGGATCAATTGTGAGCTTTGGATGCAAGCAAGATGGCAAAGGTTTAGAGGCCAAGCCAACTTTTCGTCTCGCCTGTTGTCTTAATGAAGCCAGGCAGCGGTGCGAGGAAGCACCAACAGTCTCTGCTTTGTTCGTTACAATTGTGATGTGCCATTGGTCAGGAGCTTGCGTTGAATCGCCCGAAACCCTTATTACTACTGATTCTGGATGGCTGGGGCTATCGTGAAGAGACCGCGGACAACGCCATTGCGCTTGCGCAAGTGCCGCATTGGCGCGCGCTTTTGCGGGACTTTCCGAATACCTTGGTTCATACCGAAGGGCGTTTCGTCGGATTACCCGATGGCCAGATGGGTAATTCCGAAGTCGGCCACATGAATATAGGTGCCGGTCGGATCGTCTATCAAGATTTGACCCGCGTCGATGCCGATATCGAAAGTGGCGGTTTTTACCAGAATCCCGAATTGGTCAAAGCCTGCGAACTGGTCAATCAATCCGACGCGACTTTACATGTATTTGGTCTGTTGTCGCCCGGTGGTGTCCACAGTCATGAATCGCATATTTTTGCGATGCTGGATCTGGCGCATCGGCAACGCGTAAAAAAAGTCGCCGTGCATGCCTTCCTGGACGGCCGCGATATGCCCCCGAAATCCGCCGAGGCCAGCGTGCGGGCTTTGCAAATCGTCTGCAATGAACTGGGCAATGCCGAAATAGCCACCGTTACCGGACGTTATTACGCGATGGATCGCGACCAACGCTGGGACCGGCAGCAGGCCGCGTATCTGGCGATTTCCGAAGCGCAGGCCGATTACCGTTATGACGATGCCTTGAGTGCCTTGATGGCGGCATACGAGCGCGGCGAAACCGACGAGTTCGTCAAGGCCAGCGTGATTGGCGATGGTGCCAAAATGGAAAACAACGACGCCATTGTCTTCATGAATTTTCGTGCCGACCGTGCCCGGCAACTGACATCGTGTTTCGTGCAGGCGGATTTTTCCGGGTTCGCCAAGCCGCGAAAAATTTCGCTATCGCGTTTCGTCTGCCTGAGTCAGTACGACGAAAAACTCGATGCCGCGGTCGCCTATGGTTCCGATGATTTGCCCAACACCTTGTCCGACGTATTGGCGGCGAATCACTGCACGCAATTGCGAATCGCCGAAACCGAAAAATACGCGCACGTGACTTTCTTTTTCAGCGGTGGCCGCGAACCGATGGCGATAGGTGAAGATCGCGTACTGATCCCATCACCCAAAGTGGCGACTTACGATTTGCAACCTGAAATGAGTTGTCCGGAACTCACCGCAAAACTGGTCGCCGCAATCCAGGGCCGGCAATACGATGTGATCGTTTGCAATATTGCCAATCCCGACATGGTCGGCCATACCGGCGACCTGAATGCCGCGATCAGGGCGGCTGAAGCCGTCGATACCGCACTTGGCGTACTGCGCGAGGCGATAGTGGGGGTAGGCGGCGAAATGCTGGTTACCGCCGATCACGGCAACCTGGAAATGATGCGCGATCCGATTACCGGCGAACCGCATACCGCACATACCATCGGGCCGGTACCGCTTGTTTATGTCGGACGCAAGGCCACGCTGAGAAAAGGCGGTGCCTTGCGGGATATCGCGCCGACGATCCTGCACTTGTTGAAAATTGAAAAACCGGCGGAAATGACCGGCACTTCGCTGGTGGAGTTAAGCTGAGTGCTCAAGCAGTTCGCTATTGCGGTGATCTTGTTTGTTTTTGTGATGCAAACCGACTTGGCCTTCCCGGTCAAGCCGTCGGCACAGGCGCAGGCGGCGGCACAAAAGAAAAAACTCGAAGCCGTGCAGGCGCAAATAAGAAAACTTAGCGAAGACCAGAAAAAACTGGAACAACAACGCGCCGAAGCCAATCAGTCGGTGCGGGAAATGGATGCGAAAGTGGCGCAAGCCAGCAAGCTGGCACGCAAGAGCAATCAGCAATTACTGGCACAGAAGTCCCAGCTGGAATTGCTGGAAAGCGAAAAGCATGCGCTGGAAGCCAAGCTGATCAAGCAAAAACAGGTATTGGCGGCGTTGATACGTTCGGCTTATTCGCTTGGCAATACACCGAGCCTGGAATTGGTGCTGTCGCAGGAAAAAGTCAGCGACACTTCGCGTGCGCTTGCCTATCACCGTTATTTCCAGGTCGACCAGAAAAAGCAGCTCGACGCGATTACCCAGCAATTGCAGGAATTGGCGGCGATGGCCGAAAAAGTGAAGCTGCAGCAGCAGCAATTCGAGCAGGCGAAAATCGCCCAGGAAAAAAATCTTTCGGCGCTGAACGAGCAGCGCAAGCAGCGTGATCAGGCGTTGGCGAGAGTCGATGCGCAATACCGCGATAAAAAAACGCGGCTGAATGCACTGGGTCGCGACGAAAAAAACCTGAATGCCTTGCTCGACAAGTTGCAAAAGTTGATGGCGCAAAAACCGGTGCAGGCGCCGATCCGCAATGGCAAAAGAACCCCGGTCAGACCTGTAACCAATGTGCCGATGGGGCCTATGCGCTTGCCGGTACAGGGCAGTGTGTTGGCCGGATTTGGCGGCAGCATGCCTGACGGTCATCGAAGCGACGGCTTGTTGATCGCCGGAAATGTCGGTTCTGAAATCCGCGCCGTGGCTGCCGGACGCGTGGCTTATGCCGATTGGCTGAAAGGTTATGGCTTATTGCTGATTATCGACCACGGCAATGGCTGGATGAGTTTGTACGCTTTCAACGATAGCCTGCTGAAAAACGTCGGCGACAGCGTGAAAGTGAATGAAGCGATTGCAACGCTTGGCCGCTCTGGCGGACAGGCAAGCCCGGCGCTATATTTTGAATTGCGCCAAAACGGTCAACCGAAAGACCCGCGGGTCTGGCTTAAACCCTAGGAACATAAATGCGCGCGCTATTGCTGGTCATATTGTCTTTTTCTTCACTGGCGAGCCTCGCTCAGCCGGTGCGCACTGCTGCGCCAAGAAACACCGCGGCACCTGCAGCCACGACAATTCCGATCGACGAAATTCGTCGTTACATGCAGGTGATCAGCCTGGTAGAACAATCCTATGTCGACCCGATCAAGGATGACGAATTGTTCAATGCATCCTTGCGTGGCTTGCTGCAGGAACTGGATCCGCATAGCGCCTATCTCGACAAAGATGAAATGCAGGATTTGCTGGAATTCTCTTCCGGCGCCTATCAAGGCATCGGCATCGAAGTCGAATTACGCAAGGATAAAAGTTTGGCGATTGTCGCGCCGATCGACGGCTCGCCTGCCGCGAGAGCGGGTCTGCGTCCGGGGGACATCATTACCGCGATTGACGGCAAAGCGGTCAAGGGCAGCAATGCCAACAACGCAAGTCTGGGTTTGCGCGGAAAGCCCGGCACCAGCGTTCGCCTGAATATTTTGCGTGCCGGCGAAAGCGGTCTGATGGAAATAACCGTTACCCGCGAGCTGATAAAACTCGACAGCGTCAAATCACGAATACTGGAGCCGGGTTACGGCTATATCCGCATCAGCACGTTCCAGGAAGACACCGGACGCCGGGTCATACAGGAAGTGAATTCCCTGAGTAAATCACAGGGTGGAAAATTGCGTGGTCTGGTGATCGATTTGCGCAGCAACCCGGGTGGCTTGCTGGAAGCGGCGTTGCAGATTTCCGATGCCTTTCTTGATTCCGGCATCATTGTCAGCACGCGTGGCCGGATGCCGGATTCCAATCTGATTTTGCGGGCAACGCCTGGCGATATCTTGAATGGTGCACCAATCGTGGTGCTGGTCGATGTTGGCAGTGCCAGTGCTTCGGAAGTTGTTGCCGGCGCATTGCGCGATCAAAAACGCGCATTATTGATGGGCAGCCGCACTTTCGGAAAAGGCTCGGTGCAGAAAGTATTCCCGATGACGCGCGGCGATGGCATCAAGCTCACCATTTCGCGGTATTACACGCCGAATGGAAAATCGATCCAGGCCAACGGCATTACTCCGGATGTGATCGTGACCGGCACCGCCAACAAGGGCATGCGGGAACAGGATCTGGCCGGTCATCTGGCCGGCGATAATGAAGTCGAAGACGGTTATTCACGCGGTGAATCGATAAGTGGCGACGATATCATCAACCGTGCATTGGCGCGCCTGAAACTGGCGAGCCCGAAACCTAAAGCCAAAAAATAAATCAGGCTTTCGCGTGCTGCGAAATGCCGAAATCGGTCCAGACCGTTTTCTTCTGCACTGCTTCGTCCCAGATCGCCTTGTTTTTCTTGATCAATTCCGGGTCTGCATAGCCGCGCGAATGATCCAGATGCAACACGATTGCGCGATAACGGACGCGAATACGCTTGATGCCGGAACGATTCAAGCGGTCACCGAATTCCCAATCCGAGCCGCCGTAGGCCATGCGTTCGTCAAAGCCATTGATCGTGACCAGATCTTTTTTCCAGCCCGAGGCATTGTTGCCGTACCAATTGGCCTGCACGAAACTGAAGGTATCCAGCAGGCTCGCCCTCAGGCCTTTCGCTTTCAGGCGCTGGCTGATTTTTCCAGGCGGATAGCCGTTGCTGATCAGGTAATCCAGATCGAAGCAGCGGCCACTTAAAATTTCGGCTTTGCCGATCGCTTCGCTGGTGTCCATCGGAAGGCGTACATAGTCGCCGGAAAGATAGGCACCAACTTCGCGATGCTTGAGATGGGTTTCGACAAAATCGCGGCGGGGAATGCAGTCGCCATCGGTGAAAATCAGGTAGTCGCCATTGGCCTGAATGATCGCCTGGTTGAGAATGCGGCATTTGCGAAAGCCATCGTCTTCCTGCCAGGCATGCTGGATTTTATACGGCACTTTTGTCCGCATCTCTTCGATCAAATCGCGGGTCGCATTCTTCGAACCATCATCGGCAATCACGACTTCGAAATCATGCCGTGTTTGACAGGCGAAACCCCAAAGCACTTTCTCGAGCCAGGCCGGATTGTTATACGTGGTGATGATGACGCTGGTTTCGCTCATGGCGCTTGAATACCCTTCACGGCTTGTTCGTAATAGTCCAGCAGACCGTCTGCGCGCATTTTTCTGAAGCGTTCAATCATGGGATTTCCGATCAGGTCCCCGCTGCCGGTGGTCTTGTTGGCATCCAGCATGATGGCTTGACCATCGTGGATGACGTAATCAAATTTACCATAGTCAAACCCGAGTTGTTGCCGCCACTGCACAACCTGCGGATGAATATCGCATTCAACCAGGCGTTCGCAATTGCCGACCGAAACGACCGGGTTTCGCGATACCGTCATCTGGCAAGATTGCCCGTCGCCAAGAAACAGGTAGGCGCGCGTGCAATAAAATTCGCCGTCGCGCTCGGGCAGGAATTTTTCCACGACCAGATCCGGGCGTGAGAAAACGTATTCCGGAACTTCGGCAAGTCGATCGAAAATCCGGTAATCGGCAGGCGAGTGAATCACGATTTGCCGTTGCAGTCTCTGCCACAGCTGCAGAAGTTTCAGGCCTGCGCGGGACCATCGATTGCTATTGATGCGCTCGGGAATGCCAGCGGTATTCTGGTTGGATTTGACGATAACCGGAGCGTCGTATTCGTCGTTCCGATCCAGCAAGTGCGTGGAGATCATCGATTTCCGGATGTCGAGTGCGCGCTTGTTAAGGCATAAAGCATAGCGATTCGCGAAGTCGAGATAAGCTTGCGGCACCACGCTCAGATCGATATGCAAAAGTGCAATGTCGGCCGGAATAAATTGCTCGCAGCCATAAACGCAGATGACCTCGTGTCCAGCGTTTTGCCAGTATTTCGCGACATGCATGATGTCGTAACGCTGTAAATCTCTGTAACGATCCCGTTCGTGAAACACAATGGCGATGCGCATGTTTCAGCGCTGCGGTTTCATCGGCATCGGAAATGGCGTGACCACTTTTTCGCCGGTGGCGGCGTCACGAATGGCGAGTTGTCCCTTCCGATCGACTTCTTCGATCCGCACGATGCTTTGCATTGGCAGGTGCAATACCCGGGTGTTGGCAAACTCGTCTCGCAGGCGTTCTTCGGTCGGGTCGACCACCAGGCCTTCGTTCACGTCGAAAACCAGTTCGCTGATTTCGGTAAAACCCCAGATGTCACCCGACATGATTTTACGAGCATACAGTTCGTAGATTTTCCCGGCATTGAAGAAAGTGATTTTGTAGAGCTTTTTCATGAACGGATTAATCGAGTCGGGGGATTTTGATGAAAGGTCGCATCAGCAAGGCAATTATAATCCCTGCGACAAATCCGCTGACATGTGCCCACCAGGCGACATGGCCAAAAGCCGGACCGAGAAAGGTGAAGAGCCATTGCAGCAGGGCCCAGACACCAATCAGGACGACAGCCGGCAGCCGGATGAATTCCAGCCATAGACCCAATGGCAAAACGATGCCCAGGCGCGCGCCGGGAAACAGCGCGAGATAGGCGCCGATCACGGCGGATACGCCGCTGCTGGCGCCGACGATTAAGCGGCCTGGCGTATCGAGCATCAGTGAAGCGACCAGATTGGCAATCGCGCCGCCGAGCAGGAAAACCGTCAGCAATCGCCAGGGTCCCAGCGATTTTTCGGAAGGAAAGGCGAAGATCAGCAGGAAGATGACGTTGCCCAAAACATGCACCCAGTTGATATGGATGAACAAAGCGCTCAATAAAGTCAGTGGTCGGCCATCGGTAAAGTCTACGCGCCATTGCTGCAGGCTGCCGGACAATGTGCCCCATTTATCGAGATAGTGTTTTACCTCGTCGTCGCTAGGCCACCATTGCAGCCATAAGAATGCCAGCACGATCGTGCCGACAAGAAGCGGCGTAGCCCAACGCTTGCCGGCTTTTTTTCGCGATGGCAGATTAACGAACATATGCAGTATCGATCATGGCCGTGGCAACAAATAAGATTGTCCCTGCACCGACAATACCACGCCGTCCTGGCGAATTTTTTCGACGACGGCCGTGCCCAATACACTGCCTTCGTTGACACGCTGGCCATCGATAATCGCGAAACGTTTGCCAGGTTCCGATGAATACACATGCATGCTGAGTTTTAGTGCAGGCAATTGCTGTCGTTGATCGACCGGCATTTCCGCCATGCTGGCGACGCGGGGTTCGGATTCGGATTCGGTGACTTCTTCGGCCGTAGTTTGTGGCGGTGGTGATTCGGTGATCACCTGTGTTGGTGTCGGTACGTCTTTGTCTGGCGCCACTTCGGCGACAAGCGGTTTTTCTGCGGGCACGGGTTTTGATTCCGTCATGGCCGGCGTTGTTGGCAGTTCGTTATCCACCGCTTGTGTGGCGCTTGCTTCAACCGGCACCGGACTGGCCGGTGTTGTCGGGATACTGACGGGCTCGGGCGCCGTTTTCCCCATGTAGAAATATCCGGCGACCAAGGCTGCCGCCAGCAGTGCAATCGATGCGAGCAAAGGCAGGCTGGATTTTTTGTCCGCCTGAGCGTGGCTCGGAGTTGATGGCAACGGGCTGAGCAGGTTCGGCACCTGGCCACGCTGGCGTTCGGCTTCGGATTTTTTCAAGGCGTCAAGAATTAGCGACATGCTCGACTCCCGTGCCCGCGCTGATTGAATCGAAATAATAGCGAATGCCAAAACCGAGCAAGGTCACCAGCAACATGGCGGCGAACCACATGCCGACCCGTCGAACCGCGAAATAATTTTGCGTCGGTAAAATTTCCTTTGCGGCCATCGATACCAGTTTTTTATCGACGGTTTTGTTTTCGTGCACGTAGGCGGCCAATAAGGCGCGGTCGGCAATGATGTTCAACAAGCGCGGAACACCATTTGAATAGCGATAAAGTGCCTGGATGGCATCGGCGGTAAATGGAAATTGCGGACCTCCGGCGACGGCAAAACGGTGGCGCAGGTATTGCTGGGTTTCGGTTTCATTCAATGGCGTCAGATGGAAGCGTGCGGTAATGCGTTGCGACAGCTGGCGCAAATCACGCCTTGCCAGCAAGTCGCGTAATTCCGGCTGACCCAGCAGGATGATCTGCAGCAATTTTTGCGTATTGGTTTCCAGGTTCGTCAACAAGCGCACTTGCTCGAGCGCATCGGCGGAAAGATTTTGCGCTTCGTCGATGATCAATACGACGCGCAGCCCTTCGGCATAGGCCTGCAGAAGATAGACGTTCAAGGCGTCAATCAGGCGCTTCTGGTGGCCTTGCTTGCCGCGCAGGGGGATGTGCAATTCCTTGCCGATCGCTTCCAGCAGTTCGATCGGCGACAGCATCGGATTCAGGATCAGCGCAACCCGCGTGTTGACGGGCAATTGTTCCAGCAGTAGACGGCACAGAGTCGTCTTGCCGGTGCCGACTTCACCGGTCAGTTGCACGAAGCCGCCGCTGCTGCCTTGTCCGACTCCGTACAACAGATGCGCCAAGGCATCCCGATGGCGTTCGCTCAGAAAAACGAAGCGTGGGTCCGGACTAATCGAAAAAGGCGGTTCACGTAGCTGGAAGTGCTCGAGAAACATGCGGTCAACAATCGTAAAAAGCCAGTATAGCGCGGGTTGTAGAAAGAAGAAGCCCGGATGCTTCACTTCGGTTCCGAATCGCTTAGACTGCATCAAAACGAGGAAACCGCCATGTCGACATCACCCCTGATTGACCAAAACAACCTCCGGTTTTTATTGAACGAGGTTTTTCCAATCGAAAAACTTTGTGCCTATCCACGCTTTGCCGAGCACAGCGCGGAAACTTTCGATGCGGTTATCCAGGCCGCGCATGATTTGGCCTTGAGCAAGTTCTTGCCGCACAACCGTAAATCCGACAATCACGAACCCGAATTTGATAACGGGCGCGTCACCATAATTCCGGAAGTGAAGGCTGCATTGGATGCATATGCAGCAGCAGGATTTCCTGCAGCCTATGCCGAGAGCGCCGATGGCGGCATGCAACTGCCTTACAGTATTTCACTGGCTTGCGATGCCTTGTTTGCGAGCGCGAATGTTTCGACGATGGGTTATGCAATGCTGGCGCGCGGCGTCGCGAATTTACTGAAAGCCCACGGCACCGCCGAGCAGCAGGAAAAATACATGCTGCCGATTCTGGCTGGCCGCTTTCTCGGCACCATGTGTTTGAGCGAGCCGCAGGCCGGTTCTTCACTTGGCGACATCAAGACGACGGCAATTTTGCAGGACGATGGCAGCTATCGTTTAAGCGGATCGAAAATGTGGATTTCCGGCGGCGAACACGATTTGTCGGACAACATCGTGCATATGGTGTTGGCGAAAATCCCCGGCGGACCGGATGGGGTAAAAGGCATCAGCCTGTTTATCGTGCCGAAATTCATGGTGAATGATGACGGCAGTTCAGGCGCGCGCAACGACGTGCAATTGGCCGGAGTCAACCACAAGCTGGGCCAGCGCGGCATCGTGAACACCTTCCTGAAATTCGGCGAGCAAGATGCTTGTGTCGGCTATCTGGTTGGATCCGAGCATGAGGGCCTGTCGCAGATGTTCCACATGATGAATGAAGCGCGGATTGGCGTCGGCGTCGGTGCGATCATGCTCGGCACCGCCGGATATCTGCATAGCTTGGAATACGCAAAAGAACGCAGGCAGGGACGTCATCCGGAACAGAAAGATCCGGCTTCACCACCGGTGGCACTGATCGAACACGCCGATGTACGGCGCATGTTGCTGCAA
Organism: Arenimonas sp.; assembly: GCA_050737875.1. GTDB lineage: Bacteria > Pseudomonadota > Gammaproteobacteria > Xanthomonadales > Xanthomonadaceae > Arenimonas. Next base: position 35,605 of record JBOHYG010000119.1, read on the forward strand.
CAAAAAACCTATACCGAAGGCGCGTTGGCCTTGGCATTTTATGCGGCACAGCTGATTGATTTCCGAAACAACGACTCTGATGTCGACGATGTTCGCGAAACCGGATTGCTGCTGGATTTGATTACGCCAATTCTTAAATCCTGGAGTGGTGAATGGTGTTGCAAGGCAAACGATCTGGCGATCCAGATACTCGGTGGCTATGGTTACACCCGCGAGTATCCGGTGGAACAGTATTACCGCGATAACCGTTTGAATCCGATTCACGAAGGCTCCAATGGAATTCAGGCGATCGATCTGCTCGGCAGAAAAGTGATGATGGAAAACGGCGCGGCTTTAGGCTTGCTGCAGCAGGCCGTGCAAGCCGACATCTTGCGGGCACAGGAATTCGAGAATACAAAAAAGTATGCCGACGAATTGGCCGATGCGCTGCGGCTGGCGAATAAAACGACGCAGGTATTGATCTCGCAAATGCGCAAGGGCGATGTCAGCCTCGGTCTTGCCAATGCCGCGTATTACCTGAACATGATGGGCCATGTCTGCATTGCCTGGATGTGGCTGAAGCAAGCCGTTATCGCCAACCGGCATCTCGAAAAAGACGTCAATGAGCGTGATTTCTATTTCGGAAAACTGCAGGCCTGCCGTTTCTTCTTTACCTACGAATTGCCGCAGGTCAGAACCCAGGCAGAGCTGCTGCAAAAAATGGATGACACCACGCTGATGATGCCGGTAGAAGCTTTCTGATGGACGACGCCAAACTTACCGTCGAACGCGAGGACCATATTTTATTGATCGGCTTCAATCGCGCCGACAAGCGCAATGCTTTCGACGTCGATACCTATCGCGCACTCGCGGCGGCATATGGCGAACTCGATCGTGATCCGGATTTGCGGGTCGGATTATTGTTTGGCCACGGCGATCACTTCACGGCCGGACTCGATCTGCCGCAATGGGCGCCGGTGCTGGCGCAAGGCCGTCCGGCGGATTTGCCGGAAGGCGGTATCGAGCCGTTTGGCCTGGACGAAACAAAACGCCTGAGCAAGCCGCTGGTCGTCGCGGCGCAAGGAGTCAGTTTCACGGTCGCGATGGAATTAATGATGGCCGCCGATATCCGGGTTGCATCGCGCACCGCGCGATTCGCGCAGTTGGAAGTGCAACGCGGATTCTTTCCTTGCGGCGGTGGTACGGTCCGTTTGATGCAGGAAATCGGCTGGGGCAATGCGATGCGCTACTTGCTGACTGGTGATGAATTCAGCGGCGAAGAAGCCTATCGAATGGGTTTCGTACAACAATTGACCGAGCCGGGCGAGCAATTCGAAGCGGCTTTGAAGATCGCCCGCACGATTGCCAATGCAGCGCCGCTCGGTGTGCAGGCGGCGCTGGCATCTGCACGACTGGCAAGAATCCACGGCGACAAGGTGGCGCTCGAAGCCTTGATGCCGGCATTGCCGGCGATGATGCAGACCGCCGATATGCACGAAGCGATTGCGGCGTTCAAGGAAAAGCGGACGCCTGTTTTCAAAGGCGTCTAATCGGCCTATGGTGTCGGCAACGGAGGGCTTATGCCGAAACGCTTGCGCAGTTTGAGTGGCCTGGATGCCGGATTTTTATATCTGGAAAACGCCGGAACGCCGATGCACGTCGGCAGCGTGATGTTGATCGAAGTGCCGAAGACAAGCTCGAAGAAAAAATACGATTTCCAGGCCGAACTGATCGCGCATCTGCAGGATCGACTGCCGCGTGCCGCAACATTGCGCCGGGTGTTGAAAGAAACGCCACTGGACCTGGCACATCCGATGTGGGTGGAAACCGGAACAGTCGATATAAAAAAACACGTGCTGAAAAAAGTTTTGCCCGGCAATGGCGGCATGGGAAAATTGCATACGCTGACCGGAAAACTGCACGCTGCCTTGCTGGATCGGACTATTCCAATGTGGCAGTTTGTCGTTATCGAAAATGTCGAGCTCGGCGTCATTGCGCTGTATTCCAAAATCCATCACGCCTTGCTCGACGGGCAGGGTGGTATTGCGCTGGCGCAAGCGCTGCTTGATATCGAAGCGAAAGCGCCGAAGAAAGCAGTCAGGAAAAAAGCTGCGGATGTTGTTCCGGAAAAACGATTACGCAAACGCGATGTCACACAGACTGCGCTGCGTTCAACCGTCAACCAATTCGCCAAATTATTGCGGGCATTGCCGAGTACTTTGAAACTCGCCGGTGGAATGACCTCGACCGCAAACATAAAAAATCTACGCGACAGTATTCTGCTGGCGCCACGCACGCCGTTTAACCAGCAAATCAGCAGCACTCGGAGTTTTGCGACGGTTTCGGTGCCCGTTGATGTGGTGAAGCGGGTCGCAAAAGGCTTCAATGTCAGCTTGAATGACGTGGTGATGGCGATGTGCGGCGGTGCCTTGCGCGAGATGTTGAAAAAAGCGCAGCAATTACCGAAGCAAAGTCTTGTTGCCGCAATGCCGGTATCGCTGCGTGAAAGCGGCAATACCGATGCCAATAACCAGGTCTCGATGGTGCAGTGTTTGCTGGCAACCGATATTGCCGATCCGCTGGAACGCCTGCAGGCGATTCGCGCATCGACCGCGCAAATCAAGCAGCGCGTTGCCACTTTCAAGAACATGATTCCGACCGATTTCCCGGGTTTGGCTGCACCGATCTGGGCATCAGGTTTGTCGCGGCTCTGGGCCAGTGGCCGGATCGCCGAACGCTTGCCACCACTGGCCAATGTGGCCATTTCCAATGTGCCCGGTCCGCCGATCCCGCTCTATCTGGCCGGGGCGAAGCTGCGACATTACTATCCAATTTCCATAGTGACGCACGGTTTGGCTTTGAATATTACGGTACAAAGCTATGCTGGCTCGCTGGAATTCGGGATTACCGCCTGTGGTGATATCGTCCGGAAACCGGAAGCGCTCGCCGCGGCATTGTCACGCTCCCTTTATGAATTGAATGAGAAGCTGCCTGAATGAAAGCACCCGTCGTACGCCCCAAGACACATCAATCGCTGAAACCACCATCATGGTTATGCATGGCGCTGGAAGGACGCGCGGTTTTTGAATGGGGTTCGTATCTTGCTGCCTGGCCATTATTGAAAAACGCGCCAGGCGGTGATGGACATCCGGTTTTGGTATTGCCGGGCTTGGCTGCCGGTGATCGCAGCACATATCCGATTCGCCGCTATCTGGATCGCTTGGGGTATGCCGCCTACAAATGGGATCAAGGCCTGAATTTTGGTCCGCGTGAACATGTGATCAAGGGCCTGGTCGAAAAAGTACGGCAAATCCAGTTCGAGCATGACCAGAAAGTCAGCATCGTCGGTTGGTCTTTGGGCGGGGCGATGGCGAATGCACTGGCGCTGCGTATGCCGGAACGGATTCGTTCGGTGATCACGATGGGTTCGCCACTTACCGGACATCCAAAAGGCACCAATGTCTGGCGGATTTTTGAATTGGTCAGCGGCTTTCGTCACGACGACCCGCGTTTGATGGAGTTGGTCGCCGGGCAACCGAGCGTGCCGACTACCTCGATCATGAGCAAAACCGACGGCATCGTGAACTGGCGCATGAGTCTGGCGCCGGATCATGCCATGGCCGAGAACGTCGAAGTCAGCGCCACCCATCTTGGCATGGGCGCCAACGCGGCCGTGTTGTGGGTGATGGCGGATCGATTGGCGCAGAAAGAAGGCCAGTGGAAACCCTTTAATAAAAAAGCATCCGCGTTCCATTCGCTGCTTTTCCGCGACCCGCATGCATTCCGATTGGCCGATTTGATCGCGCCTTGAATTGAATTAACCCGATAATAAAAAGGCCTTTGGTTTTCACCAAAGGCCTTTGTTGTTTCAAGAAGTCGAATTCTTAAGCGGTATAAACATCCGCATATGGGTCGTGTTCACCGGAACCGCCTTCGGCCAGACGAATCTTCAATGCCAGGCCATCACGGGAATCGGCTTTACGCAGTGCTTCTTCCAATTCGATTTTGCCTTCCTTGTAGAAACGGAACAGGCACTGATCGAAAGTTTGCATGCCTTCCTGCAAGCTCTTGTCCATCGCTTCCTTGATTTCGTGGACTTCACCGCGGCGGATCAAATCGCGAATCATCGGGGTGTTGATCAACACTTCGGTGGCCGGCAGACGCTTGCCGTCTTTGCCGACGACCAAGCGCAATGAAATCACCGCTTTCAGGTTCAGTGACAAGTTCATCAGGATGTTTTTATGGGCCGATTCCGGGAAGAAGTTCAGGATCCGTTCCAGGGTTTGGTCGGCATTGTTCGAGTGGAGGGTAGCCAGGCACAAGTGGCCGGTTTCGGCGAACGCAATCGCCGATTCCATCGTGACCGCATCGAGGATTTCGCCGATCAGGATAACGTCAGGCGCTTCCCGCATCGCGTTTTTCAGGGCGTTGTGAAAGGCGTGCGTATCGAGACCGACTTCGCGTTGATTGACGATCGATTTCTTGTGGCGATGCAGGAATTCAATCGGGTCTTCGATGGTAAGAATATGACCGGTGTTATTGGAGTTACGGTGATCGATCATCGCTGCCAGCGAAGTGGATTTACCGGAACCGGTGGATCCGACCACGAGCACCAGGCCGCGGGATTCCATCACGATGTCTTTCAATACTTCGGGGAGTTTCAGTTGATCGATGCTGGGAATTTCGCTCTTGATCGCACGAATCACCATGCCGACTTCGCCGCGTTGCTTGAAGCAGTTTACCCGGAAGCGGCCGGCTTCTTTCACGGCGATGGCCATGTTGAATTCCAGATCACGTTCGAAGATTGGAACCTGGCCTTCATCCATCAGCGAGTAGGCGATTTTCTTCACCATGCCGGCCGGCAGACCGGTGTTGCCGAGAGGATAAAGTTTGCCTTCGACTTTGATGTATACAGGTGCGCCGGTGGTTAAAAACATATCCGAGGCATTTTTTTCTGTCATCAATTTAAGGAAATATCCAATATCCATATCCAACCCCTGTATGTCTCGTTGATTCAGCTATCTTCTGCTATAACAATAGCCTTAGCGCTAGCATCTGTCCAAAAATACTTATGACATTATCTACTTTAAAAATCCATACGGTATTCCTGTTTTTACTGGCCAGCGCCACAGTTTGGGCCGCCGAGCCGCCATTGGCGGAGCTTTCGGCTGCACAAACCGCCATTACCCAAGCAGAACGGCTTTCACCGCGTGGAACGGCCGCCCAGAGTTTGGATGCGGCCAAGTCACAGCTCAGCGAGGCACGGGCTTTGAATGACAAACGCAAGTATCGCGATGCCGGCGTACTGGCATACCGGGCCCAAGTCACGGCCGAGTTGGCAAAAGCCCAGGCCGAGCTTGCCAATGCCCGTTTGCTGGTCGATGAAAAATCTGCCCGTAATGCCGATTTACGCCGGCAACTGTTGATCAACACGGAGCGTTGATATGAAGCGGATGCTTGGCTACTTTCAGTTGGCAATCCTGATGCTCGCACTGTGCGTCAGCCAGTCGATTACCGCAGCGCCAAAATCCGATCCCGACGTGGATCGCCTGAATGCCAGTCTGGCGATTTTGGACAACGACCCCGCATTGGGGGACATGGCACAGGTAGAGCGCCTGAAAGCACGCCAGTCGATAAGCATACTGTCGACTGCAAGAGGCAAGTCCCGCGAGCAAGCCTTGTTCGTCGCCAACCGGCGGGTCGAAACCGCACACGTGGCAGCGCAGGCGGCATTGCTGGCCAATCAGGCCGATCAACTCGATCGCGAACGTGACCAGATCATGTTGCAGGCTTCGCAACGCGACGCTGAAATGGCGCGCAGGGAAGCCGATCAATTACGTTTACAAAACATGGCGCGGCAAGAAGAAGCCGAGCGCTTATCGCAGGCGGTTGAAGAAGAACGCACAGCGCGTGAGCAATCCAATGCCAATGCCGAGCTCTCGAATGCACAAGCAGTCCAGGCCCGCAAACTAGCCGATGCGAGGGCGCGTGAAACGGAATTGGCACGCAAGGAAGCCCAACTCGCCAGCATTCTCGCGTCCGACAATGTCAGTGATGGCGATACCCTGCCACCGATGCATCGCCGAGGTTCGAGCGCGGTCTATACCTTGGCCGGCAATTCCTTTGCCAGCGGTAGCGCGACATTGACCGAGTCGGCGCTCAGTAGTTTGAATAAATTGGCGGTACAACTTCGCAGTAGCCAAGGCACTATTCGTATCGAAGGTTTTACCGATAGCCAGGGCGCCGATGCTGCAAACCTGGAGCTGTCACAGCGCAGAGCCAATGCAGTGATGGTGGCGCTGCGTGCCGGGGGGCTATCGGCTAACCGCATGAAGGCCTATGGCAAGGGTAAGGCGCAACCGGTTGCCGACAACGGCAGTGCGGCCGGGCGTGCGCGCAACCGCCGGGTCGAAATCATCGTAAATTAGCCATCGTATTCAATCACTTATAAAGCTTAGCGAAAGTTTTACATCGCTAAGTGCTTGAATTGCAAGGCTTGTGAACAGAACGCCGCCATAGTGTCGTTCAGCTACAAAACACAATAAAAACAAATACTTAAGAAAGTGCTTGCGGCTCCAAAAACGCAGGAGTAGCGTCAATATCCCATGGGACGCCTTTGTCTCATGGCGAACCGAGCCAGGCCGATGCAAGCAGAAAAAGTCCACTACTGCAAAAGCACCGCACAACTTGAAGTGCGTCTTATTCTGGATACTGACTGCAACAAAGACCTGCCCGACCTGAAGTCCACGCGCCCCGTTTCGACGGGGCGTTTGCGTTTTTGCATGGAGGTCAACGATGTTTGAAAGTCAACCACAGTCCGATGTTGAAGCGATGATAAAAAGCGATCCCGAATTTCGCACATTGCTCAACCGACACCGACAGCTCGACAAACAGGTACTTGACGCCGAGCTAGGCGTACTACCAATCGATGACGCAACTTTGGTCAAAATGAAAAAAGAAAAACTTTACGCCAAAGACAAATTGACAAGACTGTTCGACCGTAGATCCAACTGATTCACCCGCGTGGTGGCGTTGCCCGTCCTCGTCGGGCACGCCACCCGCAACTTCCAAAATGCTTCAGTACCAGGCCACATGAGCCGGTCGCAGGGTACAATAGCCCGTCTATATCAACCAAAAATATTTTATGACGGTGCATCAAAGCGTTCTTGAACTGATCGGCAACACACCAATCGTCAAAGCCCAGCATCTGGATGCCGGCTTGTGCGAGATTTATCTCAAACTCGAATGCACGAACCCTGGCGGTTCGATCAAAGACCGCATCGGTTTGAAAATGATCGGCGCCGCCGAAAAAGCCGGAAAGATCAAACCCGGCGATACGCTGGTCGAAGGTACTGCCGGCAATACCGGTATTGGTCTGGCCCTGGTCGCACAACAAAAAGGCTACAAGCTGGTGCTGGTCGTGCCCGACAAGATGAGCCGCGAGAAAATTTTCAATCTGCGCGCGATGGGTGCCGAAGTCATTCTGACCCGTTCCGATGTCGCCAAAGGCCATCCGGATTATTACCAGGACATGGCCGAACGCATCGCCAATGAAACGCCGGGTGCGTATTTCATCAACCAATTCGGCAACCCGGACAATCCGGCTGCGCATGAAGAAGGCACCGGCCCGGAAATCTGGGAACAGATGGACGGCCAGATGGACGCGATTGTGTTCGGCTGCGGTTCTTCCGGCACGATGACCGGTATCTCGCGTTTCTTCGCGAAGCAGGCGCCGAATGTCGAATTGATCCTGGCCGACCCGGTCGGTTCGATCCTGACGCAGTACATCAACGAAGGCGTGCTCAGCACGAAATCCGGCAGTTGGCTGGTCGAAGGCATCGGCGAAGATTTCCTGCCGAGCATTTCCGATTTCACCCGCGTCAAAAAAGCTTATTCGATTAGCGACAAGGAAAGCTTTCTTGCAGGCCGCGAGTTGTTGATGAAGGAAGGCGTACTTGGTGGATCGTCAACCGGCACCTTGCTGGCTGCCGCATTGAAATATTGCAAGGAACAAACCACACCTAAAAAAGTGGTGGTGTTCGTTCCCGACACCGGCAATAAATATTTGTCGAAAATGTATAACGATTACTGGATGCTCGATAACGGCTTTATCGAACGCAAAATCTACGGCGACTTGCGGGACCTGATTTTGCGTCCGTACGCGCAACGCGACACCGTCGTGGTCGGCCCGAATGATTCGCTGACGGTCGCCTACCAGCGCATGAAACTCTATGACGTATCGCAATTGCCGGTCATGGATGGCGACAAGATCGTCGGCATCATCGACGAAAGCGATTTGCTGATGCATGTGTACGGCGACGAGCCGAAATTCCTGCAGCCGGTCAGCGAAGCGATGGTCAGCAAACTGCATGTGCTAGAAGTGACCGCATCGATGGAGTCGCTGCTGCCGGTATTCGATCGCGGCCATGTCGCGATTATCGTTGATGGCCCGAAATTCATGGGCCTGATCACGCGCATCGATTTGCTGAACTATTTGCGCCGGCGTTCGCAATAACACTAGTAGGAGCGACGGGAGTCGCGATTTCTCGAACCACATCGGAATTAAAATGAGCACCAACAAAAACCACAAAATCGGCACGCGTGCCATCCACGCGGGCCAATCGCCTGACCCATCGACCGGCGCGGTAATGACACCGATTTATGCGACCTCGACTTATGTGCAGCAAAGTCCGGGCGTGCATCAGGGTTATGAATACTCGCGCAGCCATAACCCGACCCGTTTTGCGTACGAGCGCTGCGTGGCATCGCTGGAAAGCGGTGAAAATGGTTATGCGTTTGCTTCTGGTTTGGCAGCAACCGCGACCGTGCTGGATTCACTCGATGCAGGCAGTCATGTGGTTTGCATGGACGATGTTTACGGCGGTACCTATCGTTTATTCGAACGCGTTCGCCGCCGTTCGGCGAATCTGGATTTCACCTTCGTCAATTTGAACGACATGGCCGCGCTGGAAGCGGCGGTAAAGCCGAATACAAAATTGATCTGGTGCGAAACCCCGACCAACCCATTATTGAAAATCGTCGACATCGCGCGCCTGGCCGAATTCGCCCGCAAGCGCGGCATCCGTCTAGCGGTCGACAACACGTTTTCTTCGCCAATCTTGCAGCGTCCGTTGGAACTCGGTGCGCATCTGGTCATGCACTCGGCGACCAAATATTTGAACGGCCACTCCGATATCGTCGGCGGCATGTTGGTGGTCGGTGATGACCGGGAACTGGCGGAACAAATGACCTTCCTGCAGAACGCCGTGGGTGGTGTACAAGGTCCATTCGATAGTTTCCTGGCCTTGCGTGGTTTGAAAACCCTGCACCTGCGCATGAAAGCGCATTGCGAAAATGCCGTTGAACTCGCTGGCTGGCTGGAAAAACATCCGGCGATCGAAAAAGTCCTGTATCCGGGCCTTGCCTCGCATCCGCAGCATGCATTGGCGAAATCGCAGATGGACGGTTTCGGCGGCATGATCAGTATTTTCCTGAAAGGCGGTCTCGAAGCCGCGCGCCGTTTCATGGAACGCACCGAATTATTTGCCTGTGCCGAATCGCTCGGCGGCGTCGAGAGCCTGGTCAATCATCCAGCCATCATGACGCATGCATCGATACCGGCCGATCGCCGCGCTGCATTGGGCGTGACCGATAATCTGGTGCGTTTGAGTGTCGGCGTGGAAAACGTCGAAGACTTGCGCGACGAGTTGGCCGCAGCACTCTCGAACTAATCTATTTTTTTCGGGTGCTCGCTTGAACGTGATTCGTCAAATTGGTTTGGTCGTAAAGTTTTGCTATCGAAGCTTTCCGTTGCCATTGAAATTGAAAATGCGTTGGAAGGCGGCGTTGTTTCATCGATTCCCCGGCGTATTCAGCGAGACCAATGCGTATCGCCGCTGGCGCATGGCCGAGGGCGAACAACAACTGGCATCGACCCAGTCGAATGCAGCAATACAGTCGTCGACCAATTTGACGGAATCGGCAACCGGCAAGATTTATCGCGCTCAACTGGAAGCCGCCAGGTCGGGTTTGAAGTCGCCGACCTATGTGGCGCACGACGATTTTCCGCTGATCGATCAGGCGGCGCTGGCCAAACTGATTGCATTTTATTTGCCGCAATTTCATCCGATTGCCGAGAACGATGCCTGGTGGGGTCGCGGTTTTACCGAATGGACCAATGTCAGCAAAGCGGTGCCGCAATTCGTCGATCATTACCAGCCGCGTTTGCCGGGTGAACTGGGCTTTTACGATTTACGATTGCCGCAAGTGATGCACAGGCAAATCGAGCTGGCCAGACACTACGGCATCCATGGTTTTTGTTTCCACTACTACTGGTTTTCCGGAAAACGCCTGCTCGAGTTGCCGTTGAGTACGTTTCTCGACGACAAGCAAATGGATTTCCCGTTTTGTATTTGCTGGGCAAACGAAAACTGGACACGGCGATGGGATGGTCAGGAAACCGATGTGTTGATTGGCCAGAAACATTGCGCCGAAGGCGATATCGATTTCCTGCACGACATCACTCCGATCGTGAATGACCCGCGCTATATCCGGGTAGCCGGCAAGCCGCTGGTAATCGTATATCGCCCCTCCTTGTTGCCCAATTCGGTCGAGACCACGAAGCGCTGGCGCGAAGAGGCGAGAAAATCCGGCATCGGCGAATTGTTCCTGGTGATGGTGCAGTTCGACCAGCTCGATCCGATCAAGTTCGGTTTCGATGTCGCAGTCGAGTTTCCTCCGCACAAACTGGCGCAGGATTTGCCCTGCATCAATGACAGTCTCGAAATCGCCAATCCGGATTACGCCGGTTATGTCGTGGACTATCGCGAACTGCACAAGCGTGCGGCCGCAATCGAGAGCACCGATTATCCTTTGATCCGCGGCGTGTTCCCTGGTTGGGACAACGAAGCCAGAAAACCCGGCATGGGCTACACCTTCCATCATTCGACGCCTGACAACTACAAGCACTGGCTTTCGCAATCGCTGACGTATGCGAAGCAGCATCCGGTGCAGGGCGAATCGATGGTGTTCATCAATGCCTGGAATGAATGGGCCGAAGGTGCGTATCTCGAACCCGATCGCCAATACGGCTACGCCTATCTGCACGCCACCCGCGATGCATTGACGATGAGTGCCGAATTGATAAAACGCAACAAGGTGATCGTGGTGGGCCACGACGCACATCCGCATGGCGCGCAATACCTGGCATTGAATATTGCCCGTGAATTAGTGGCGCTCGGTTTTGAAATCGAAATCGTGTTGCTGGGTGACGGTGTGTTGCTGTCGGATTACGAAGCGATCGGCATTGTTCACCGGCTTGATACAGGCAAACCAAAACAGGGTATCGAGCTGGCGAAAAAATTGGCCGCCGCCGGATTTCAGAGTGCGATTGCCAATACGACGGTTTGTGGATTATTCGCTGCCGATCTCGCCAACGCCGGCATCAAGGTCGTATCGCTGGTACACGAATTGCCCGGCGTAATCGAAAGCTTCGGTCTGCGTTCGCATGCGGCGGCCATCAGCGAATCGGCGAGTACCGTGGTGTTCGCCAATGAAACAATCGGCGATGAATTCCGGAAAGTCGTGTCGCTGGCGCCGGATAAAATCTGCATACGCAAGCAGGGCCTCTACAAGCGCAATGCCTACCGCACCAAAGCGGGGCGCTTGTCGGCACGTGCAGCCTTGCGTGCGACGCTGGGTATTGCGGCAGATGCCAAAATCATTCTGGGCGTTGGTTACGCCGATCACCGCAAGGGCATCGATCTGTTCGTCGATATTGCCGACCGCCTGATGCGCCGGCAAGCGGACGTGCATTTTGTCTGGATCGGTCATTTCGATATCGGGCTTGAACCGGACATTCGCGAATTTATTTCGAAGTCCGAATTTTCAAACCGTTTCCATTTGCCGGGTCGTCAATCGGAAACCGATATGTATTACGCCGGTGCCGATCTGCTGGCGCTGACATCGCGTGAAGATCCGTTTCCGTCGGTGATCATGGAATCACTCGATGTCGGCGTTCCGGTGCTGGCATTCGCCGGTGCCGGAGGATTCGAGGCCTTCCTGAAAACAACCGGTGTAAGCCTGGTCGACGCATTCGATTGCGCGGCGTTTGCCGACGCCATGGAAAATTTGCTGGCAGACAATTCCCTGCATCGGCAGATTGGCGAGACCGGCAAACAATTGGTAGCAGAAGAATTTTCATTCCGCTCGTATATTTTCGATTTGCTGAAGCTGGCCGGCATTCCGCTGCCGCGGATATCGGTGGTGGTACCTAACTACAATTATGCGCATCTGCTGGAAGAAAGAATCAACTCGATCAACCTGCAAACGATAGCGCCTTACGAAATTATCGTGCTCGACGATGCGTCCACCGACGATAGCGTCGAACTGATTTCGCAACTGCAGAAAAACCAGGAGTTGCGGGTTGTGATCAATCACGCCAATTCCGGTTCGGTGTTCCGGCAATGGTTGAAAGGTGTCGAATTGGCGAAAGGCGATTATGTCTGGATCGCCGAAGCCGATGATTTGTCCGCACCTGCATTCATCGAAACCGCGCTTCAGGCGTTCGCCGATCCGGCCCTGGTCATGAGCTATACCGAATCGATCCAGATGGGTGTCAACGGCGAAGTGCTGGCGAGGCATTATCGCGACTATCTCGCCGATCTTGATCCGCAGCGCTGGCTGACAGCCTATATTTGCCAGGGCGAACATGAAATCACCGAAGTCATGTCGGTCAAGAATTCGGTTCCCAATGTGAGTGCCGTGTTGTTCAAGCGCGAACCGCTGCAGGCGGTATTGCGCGAACATATCGGCGAGATTACCTCATACCGGTTCGCCGGCGACTGGGCGCTTTATGTCCGCTTGCTGGAGCAGGGTAAAATTGCGTTCAATCCATCACCACTGAATAGCCACCGTCGCCATTCGAGCAGCGTGACATCGGGCTCCGACAAAAACCGGCATTTCAACGAAGTGGTGCGGATGCAGGAAACAGTCGGCCAGCGGCATGTCCTGAGTGCCGCCATGCAGACCAAGGCGGCCCGCTACAAACAAGAGCTTGAACACTATTTTGGACTGGCAACGGCTGGTGCGGCGGTTTCCGAGCCCGACCGGTTTGATGCGGGTTCTCAAGTATAATCGGCCGATAAAATACCGGCCGGGTTTCGTCGTCCACATACAGAATCATTCATTTTTAAGCAGCATATTTTTTAGGAGAGTTTCATGAAGAAAACATTCGCATTTAGTTTGCTTTGCCTGGGCGCGATAAGCGCCTGCCAGCCTGAAACCGCCCAGGAACCCGTGCAGGCTGAAACACCGCCAGCGGCACAAGTCGAACCAACGCCTGCACCGGTTGCAGCACCGCCAGTCGTTGCCTTGGTCAGGTCTGAGCCGATATCGACTGAGGGCGCCGCGAATTTCACCGACAATTGCAATCTGGAAGGCGTGGATGGAATCCTGTTTACCGGCGAACAAATCACCGTGTCGAAAGCCACGCCGCATGTGATAACCGGCTGGTTGATCAATCCGCAGGAAAAATCCGTCGGTACCGATTTGAAACTGGTGATTGCCGGAGTGGGCGCTACCACCGACGTGTGGGCCAGCCAATTGGTCAATCGCGTCGAGCGCGCTGGCGTGGCGGAAACACGTGCCTATTCGGCCGACTTGATAAATTCGGGTTTTTCGTTTGAAGTGAAATTGGGCGAATTGCTCAATGGCGAATACCACGTGTACGTGATGATGGCCAATGCCGGTGGCGTAGCCATCTGCGATCCGGGCCGTCAGATTAAAGTCATCGATTAATCAATCGATCAAAAAAGCCCCGGTCGAATATTCCCGGGGTTTTTGTTTTATCGTGATACTCCGCAAAGGTCGATGCCATTGAAAATCACCTGGGTAGAAGACAATAAATTCCTGTTGGCGATGGCATTCGTGCTTGCCTTGCTGGTGTATGGCGTCGAGCTTGGCAGCTTCACGCTTTCGATCGACGAGGAAGTCGCTGCATACGAGCCTGACAGTTGGCGCGTCTGGTTAAGCCAGGGCCGCTGGGGCATGTCGCTGTTGCTGAAGCTGCTGCCGAATTTTACCTACATCCCGTTTCTGGCGACCTTGCTGTTCTGCATTCTGCTGAGTGCATCTTCGGTATATTTTTCAAGACTGCTGTTCACCGACTGGAAAGAAGCGGCGGTATTTGTCGCCTTGTTCGTTGCAGCACCCGTTTGGCTGCATGTGGCCGAATTCAATACCTTGTCCTGGGGCATTGGTGTCGGACTCGCGGTTTGTGCGTATGCGGCCGGTCTTTTCCGTCAACATAAAACAAGTACGTGGATACTGGCCAGTCTATGTGCCGGTTTTGCGACCGCTATCTATCAGGCATTCGTTATTTTCTACGCGATGTTTTTGCTGATGCTGCTGATCAAGGATTGGCATGGCAAATTGCAGGCAGATGGCAATGCCTTGCGTTTTTCCGCGATGTGCCTGCAACTGCTCGGCATTGCCTCGAGCCTTGTAGTTGCCGTCGTTTTTTATGTGGTAGTGCAAAAAGTGCTTGCGTATTTTGTGCACACGCAAATGACCTATGTCGATACATTTGTGCATGTAAACGATTACCTGGAAAAACCCGTTGAAACATTGGCGAGTGCCGGCCATAAAATTTACAGACTGGCCAGCGGCAGCGACCGCAGTTATCTGGGTTGGGGTTGGGCGATTTTGCTGCTGCCATGGTTGGGCTGCCTGTATTGCCTGCGATTCGCGGTAACGCAACTTGGCAGGCCACTTTTATTGCTGGTGTTTTCATCGGCCGCCTTGCTGATTGTCGCGGCGACATTTTCGCTGGTCATGCTTGCTGCGGGTTCGCTTCCGTTGCGTGCGCTTATCGGGGTGCCGCTGCTTTGTGCGGCACTGGGAACCCTGGGTTTTCGTTTTCTCAATCGTTGGCCGGTAGCGCGGTTCGCGATAATTGCGTATTCGATACTGGTCAGCATCTGGTTGGCGTCGTTCCTGTTCGGACTCGATAATCTCGCCCGCCAGCGCGACTTAGTGATGGCGACAAAAATTTCCACGGAAATAAATCGCGTTGCGCCGGCCAACACGCGAGTAGTGCCGGTGGTTTTTGTCGGCGAATGGGCGCACGAGCATGTGCAGGGCGTGACCACTATCGAAATATTCGGCACATCGTTTTTCCAGCAGGATGGCGGTAATCCGTATCGAATCGCGATGTTTATGCGACTGGCCGGCAACACCAATGTCGAGCCAAGAACGGTGCATTCGATCAAGCCGTTTATGTCGCAAATCGATGCGATGCCGTCTTGGCCGTCAACCGGCTCGGTTGTACGTGTCAACGATATGGTGGTGGTAAAACTGAGCGCTTTATCTAGTCAGCAAAGAGCGGAATTGGGTCTCTAGGCCGGAATTTATTTGGCTTGGTCGCCATTGTTGATTATGGCGCGACTCAGCAAATATGTAACCGGAATCGAAAGCACGATCGCGATCAATGGCGCGAGTTCCTTGCGCATTTCAAACTTGTCGACCGCGAGCCAGACGACTGCCACGTTGATCGCAAACTGGGCAATGTAGACGAGCGGGAATTTCAGAAAGGACTGCAGACTGAAGCGTTGCGAAAAAACGAAATAGGTATTGATGAAATAGGAAAATACGATACCGGCCACGTAGCTGATCATGTAGGCGGGCAGGTAGGGAAGCACGAATAGCAGGACAAGATACAGCGCATAGGAAATGGCCGTCGTTGCCAGCCCCGCCACCAGAAAACGCGCAATCTCGAATAGTCTGCCGCGTTCGATCATTCAGGTTTTGCTTCGATCTTGGCTGCGGCGAAGCTCGACAAACTCGCTGTATTCGCGGATGTAATCGGCGCCGTCGTAGTTTTCCGATGCGAACACCAACAGCACGGCATCACTGGAATAACGATACTGGGTGCCCCAGATCATCGGTGAAATATGGATGCCGATCGAAGGCGATGCGAGCGTGAATTCCTGACGCTGTATGCCGTCATCGGCAAGTACGCGCACCGAACCTTTAACGCAAACCAGAAATTGGTGGCAGCGTTTATGTGCATGTTCGCCGCGGGTTTCCTGGCTGGGAACGTCGAATACCAGGAAATAGCGTTTTGGTACAAAAGGTAGCTGGCTGTCGAATTCACCGACCGAGAGCGAGCCGCGGATATCGGCAAAGCGCGGCATTTGATGCAGCGTGACGCCATCGATAACCGATTCGGCATTGATGACTTCCGAATCGCCGGCTGCCGGTGCATCGCCGATCCGCGATTGTTCGGAAACGTAACCGGTGATGCGCGCCGGATTGCCGACGACGATTGCGTTGGCCGGTACCGAACGGGTGATCACGGCGCCGGCACCGATCATCGCGCCGTTGCCGATCGTGATGCCCGGAAGAATGGTGGCATTGGCCCCGATCGAAGCGCCGGACTGGACGATAGTCTCCAGGAATTTTTCCGGATATTTCTTGCTGCGCGGAAAGATATCGTTGGTGAAGGTCGCATTCGGTCCGACGAATACATCATCGGCCAGCCGGACGCCATTCCACAATTGCACACCGCATTTAATCGTCGTGCGATTGCCGACCACCACATCGCCTTCGATGAATACGCCATCGCAAATATTGCAGTCGGCGCCGATTTTCGCGCCCGGCAAGACGTGTGCGAACGCCCAGATTTTCGTGCCGTCGCCGATGGTGTCCGATTCGCACAGGGCATTGGGATGGACGAAATATTTCATGGCGACTTTCCTTCGAATGTTTCTTCCGACTGGATCAGGGCAAGTGGGCGGCTCTTGGTGTTTTCATACGCACGCCAGGCATAGGTGCCGACTACGCCGAGGCCCAGGGAATTGAGCGCACCAAAGAAAAGTATCGTCAGCATGGTGCCTGCGTAACCGGGTACAGCAACCAGGCCGGATAGTTTTGCAAACAGCGTAATCGTCGATAACAGCGTCGCGGTAATGAACGAGAAAGTGCCGAGGCCGATCAACAATCGCACCGGCAGATCGGTGAACGAAAATATGCTGTCGGAGAAGTAGCGGATCTTCTTGCGAAAAGTCCAGGCGCTTTTGCCGTGCTTGCGTTGCTGGCGTTCGTAGCCAACGAAGGCGCGACGGCCGCCGAGCCAGAATAATTGCGCCAGCAGGCTGCTATTGGATTCGCGTAGTTGTACCAGGCGTTGGCGAAAACGGTCGCTGACCGCAAATACATCGACGCCACCGGCCGGAATTTCCGGCATCACCCAATAGCGATAGATCGCCCAGAAAGTTTTCGATGCGAGTTTCGACAACCATGGATCCTGCCGGGCTTCGCGGACGCCGAAAACGACATCATGCTGCTCTTGTTGCAGCAGGCTGAAAAATTTCGGTATCAGGTCGATCGGTTCCTGCAAATCGGCGGCCATCACGGCGATGTATTTGCCATTGGCTTTTTCGAGGCCGCAACGGATTGCCGCAAAAGCGCCGAAATTGCGCGACAAGGTAATCAATTGTGATTTGAATGTAGCCGCTGCCAACGCGTCCTGCAGCAAGGCGTAACTCTGGTCGCGGCTGCCGTCCACAACGAACACGACTTCCAAATTCGAGTCCATCTGCTTGTTCAGCCATTCGAGTGCGTTGGTCAAATCAGCGATCGACCCCTCGTTCTGGTAGACCGGAATGACGAGCGATACCGTGGAATTCAGAACTGATTGCATGCGTCTATCACTCTTTGAACTTCATCATCGGTAAGCTCCGGAAAACACGGCAGCGTCAGGCAGCTTGAACATAATGCCTCGGTATTGGGCAAGCTGATGCCGGCAAACCTGCCGGAAAACAGCGCTTGCCGATAGTCGGGCATCGGGTAGTGGATGTCGGTACCGATTCCGCGAGCGGCCAAATGGTTTCGCAATGCATCACGGCGCGGACTGTTGATCACGTACAAATGCGCGACATGTTCGGAACCGGCAATGCTCGGCGTGCGGATATCGGTATGCTGGATGCCGCTGGAATAAGCATTAGCGATATCCCGGCGGCGTGTATTCCACTGTTCGAGTCGCGGCAACAGGCGCGACAGGAATGCCGCCTGCATTTCATCCAGTCGCGAATTGCGGCCGCCGGCCAATTGATTTTGATATTTGCCGCTCCAGCCATATTGGCGCAGTTTGCGGACGCGTTCGGCAACTGTCTTGTCCGATGTGATTACCGCACCGCCATCACCAATCGCGCCGAGATTTTTTGTCGGATAAAAACTGAATGTGGCCGCCTTGCCAAAACTGCCGGCGATTTTATTGTTGGCATCGCGCGCGCCATGCGCCTGGGCGCAGTCTTCGATAATCGCGATGCCGTGGCGTTCGGCCAATGCACAGATCTTTGCCATATCGGCAAGCTGGCCATAAAGATGCGTCACGATAATCGCCGCAATCGGCTCCTGCGTGGAAGCCAGCAAGGCTTGCAGTGCATCCGGACATATCGTTGCGGTGTGCAGATCGACATCGACAAACACCTGATTGGCATCGCAGGCAGACACGGCCGATGTGCCATACATGGCGGCGTTCGCACACACGATGACATTTTGGCCGGGCTCGACGCCCATGCCCTTCAGTGCCAGTTCCAGCGCATCGGTGCCATTGGCGACGCCGATGCAATCGCTGGATTCGCAATAGGCGGCAAATTCTTTCTCGAAACCGGCGACCTTCGTTCCCAAAATGAAATGGCCGCTTTCAATTACGCCCTGTGCCGCCAGCGAAAGTTCATCAGTCATCGGGGCGAAATGCCGACTGAGCGAATTGATCGGGATTTCGATGGGAGTCAATGTAGTGGCCGTGGTGGAAGGGTAGGGCTAAAATAGTATAGACCAGCTGTTTGACTGGCATGCGTTTGATTGCTTCCCATTATAAACTTCGAAGAAAGTGGCATATTGATTGAATGCATTATTCCCACGCTCCCGCAATCGAAATTGGAAGTCCTCCACGGCCAGGCGCAAGTGTCGGCCACGATACGGCATGCCCGATGATCTTGTGGAACCCGGATAGGGATCGCAATTGATCGACACCGGTAAACCAATCGTATTGCACGTGCTGCATTCTTGGGGCGGCGGCGTCGACTATTTCGCAAAGGACTTGCAGGCAGGCGACAAGCACCGGCAACATTTTTTTCTGAAGTCACATAGCCGCGACAGCTTGCCGCCGTTTGGCAAGGAATTATCGCTGTACCGGGATTTGGACCAGGAACCGGTGGCAAGCTGGCATTTATCGGCACCAGTCATGGACACCGATTTGCATTCGCCGGAAGTCGTCGTAATTCTGAATTCCATTGTCGAAAAATGGGCGATTGGCACGGTCATCGTTTCGTCCCTGATCGGTCACAGCCTGGATGTTCTGAAGACAGGGTTGCCGACTGCGCTGGCGGTGCATGACGTGTATCCATTCTGGCCTTTGTTGCACGATACCAATAGCGATGACCATTCCATCGACCATCTAAGGCAAGCCCTGCTTGATAGTGCAGACAGCAACATCTTCGCGGTGCATTCCGCCGAGTACTGGATCGCGATTCGGGATGAATTGATTTCCGCCCTGCAACAACAAGCCATTGTCTGCATTTCGCCGAGCCAATTCGCCAAAGAACGCGTGTGCCGCATCGACTCAGGATTGAATGATGTGCGATGGCAAGTCGTGCCACATGGCATGAATTTTCCGGCCAAAGTCGAACATGTGTCGTCGCAAGCGCAAGCCGGCAAGTTAAAAGTCCTGGTGCCGGGCCATATCAATGGCGGCAAGGGCGAACTGTTGCTGCGCGAATTGATTCCGGTATTGCCCGATGGCATCGAGCTGGTGCTGTTGGGCAGTGCGCACCTGAGCGAAAATTTCACCGACCAAAAAGTCACCACGATTGCCGATTACCCGCGTGAGCAACTGGGCCAATTCGTTGCACGAATCAATCCCGATATCGCCATGCTCGCTTCGACGGTGCCGGAAACCTATGGCTACGTGCTCAGCGAGATGCTGCAACTGGGCATGCCGGTAATCTGTGCCAATATCGGTGCGTATGCCGAACGCGGGAAACAGTTGCCAGGCGTGATCCTGGTGCAGCCCGAGATGGAAGCATTTCTGCAGGCCTTGATCGGTTTCCGTGACAAGCCCGAACTGATCTCGAAGCAGAAAGAAAATTTACCGGTCGTATTTCCCGACTTGCAGCAGATGGCGGATGCCTGGGCATCTGCATTGCCGGCAAATCCGCCACGCTGGTGTTTTGAATTTACCGACGATTCCAATATCGATGCCGAGGTAACAATGAACCTGCAACTGACGCACATCACCGAAATTTTGAAAGCCGTTCACAACGCGACCGAGCAGAATACGCAAAACGGCCAGGCAGCGCTGGAGACTATTGACGGCATGCTTGAAAACCTGAATACCCAGAGTCAGCAGTTGATCGCCATCCTGGAAAAGCAGAACGAAATGGAACTGGCCCTGGCGAATAAAAACAAGGAAATCGCCTGGCTGACCACGCACGCAGACGAATTGAAAAATGCTTTCCAGGAACAAGTCCAGCTTTCGAAACAGCTTGAAAAAACCTTTAGCGACACGTTCGAGAAACAGCAGTCGGAGTGGCACGGAAAACTGGCGCAGATGCTGGATTCGAATACGATGTCCACGGCGGAATTGCAGGACAGGTTGAAAAATTTACAGGACGAGCTTGCGGCGATGCAGGCAAAACGGGCGTGGCGTTTTTTCAGGTTTCTCGGGTAAGAACTATCAGCAGGTTTAGGAGTGCCAAGAAATCATGAGATTTCTAAATCGAATATCGCTGATAGTTCTATTGCCGGCATTTGCGTCCTGCGGTTCGTTATCGACAACTATGGACGGGAAATTTGTTGAAGTTCGAGACTTGTCAGCTCACCCTTGTGCTCATTCCAGGCGACATATTTCTACAGAAGACTATCTGATACTAAATGGCCACCTGTATTGGTCAAAACTATTTTCAAGCCCTGATATGCGCGATGAATTTATATATGTATTGGTTTATGACAAAGAAACAAGGGAAAAGTTGGATGTAGGCAAGGTGAGACACGTGCGCATATCTGGTGAATTTACATGCAAACTGATAGTTCCCGGGTTACATCAAGCTGGGTGCCTTTAATAAAGTTTCTACGTTGTCCGTATTGGAGAATAGTGAGGACTAAAATCGCAGAACACGTGCAGCAGAAAATTGAAAAATGCAGGGCGCGTTTATGGCGCAAGCTTTTTTATGGATTGACTGTCATATTGATGTGCAAAACATACCCTACACTTATTTCTTCGCAATAAAATCCCTTAACCAAAACTCGCTGCTCAATAATCGCCACAGCACTTCCGGATTATTCGCCCGCCCGGGTTGCAAGCGCGTCGCCAATTTTCGTTCAAGTGCCTTCCGGTCGAACCAGCTTTGCCTGACTCCTTCGCCTTCCAGAAGGCAGCTTCGTATTTCTGATGCGTGTGCGGGCATACGGAACAAGGTATTCAGCGGTGCGGGATAACCGAGTTTTTGACGACGCAAGCGTACCGGTTCCGGCAGGATATTTTTCATCGCGCGCCGCAACAGGCTTTTAGTCCAGCCATCGCGGATTTTTTCGTTGAATGGCAGGTTGAACATCAACTCGACTACGCGATGATCAAGTAAAGGTGCGCGACCTTCAATGCCGAATGCCATCGTGTTGGCATCGAAAATATGCAGCACTTCGGGCAGCCCTGCCACGGTAAATTCATGCCAGAGCGAATTGTTCAATTTGCTGCGATAAGGAGACGCCTTGACCACTGCTTCGGCGCGCCAACTGATTTTCCTTGCATCTCGCGTGAGCACATCGGCAGACGGCAATGTACGTGCGGGAAACCGCTGCCTGATCCGGTGCTTCAATATCTCGAATAAAGAGGTGTGCTTGATATCCGAAACATCCGACAAGACTTTCAACTCTTTCATGACGACCGAGTACGATGCCGATTCAAGTTGCCAGCGATCCAGCATCGCATCGAGTATGAATCGACCATAGCCGCCAAGAATTTCATCGCCACCCTCGCCGGTCAGCACGACATGGTGACGACGGGAAACTTCCTGCATCAAATGCCAGGACGCGTAGCGGCCGCGGGACGGGCAGGGCGCGTCGTGATGCCAGGTATTTTTACGGATGGTGTCCAGCAAGGGCCCCGAAGGCGGCTGGAAAAAATGCGGCAACAACTTGTCGCTTCTGTCCAGCACCATTCGCGAGTAATGACTTTCATCCAGTTTCTGATCATCGTATTGCAAGGAGTATGTCTGCATCGGCGCGCTGA
The DNA here is from genome assembly GCA_050737875.1 of Arenimonas sp. Lineage (GTDB taxonomy): Bacteria > Pseudomonadota > Gammaproteobacteria > Xanthomonadales > Xanthomonadaceae > Arenimonas. The sequence continues at coordinate 57,875 of JBOHYG010000119.1, forward strand.
TTTGCGCGGCGGCCAATAGTGCGATTGACGATGAGTCCAGGCCGCCACTGACCATCGCGGCAACCGGAATATCGCTGCGTAATCTCAGGCGCACGGCATCATTAAACAGGGCAAGGAATTCCTGTTCGATATCGGGTCTTGCGGTTTCGGTGCCGGGAACGAATCGCCAATATTTTTCTGTCCTGATCGAATCACGATGGATGATGCTGAGATGTCCAGGCAAGGTCTGGAAAATATTCCGGAAGAATGTCCGGTCCGAACTGTCCGGCGCCGCGCCATGCAAAAAACCGACGAATTCTTCTTTGCCGATCTCGCGCTCTTGATCGAATACCGCAAGAATCGCCTTGGCTTCAGACGCGAACGCAACGCGATTTTCGCGCACGCTGTAATACAGCGGCTTGATGCCGAAGCGGTCACGAACCAGCACGAGCTCCTGCTTTTGCGAATCCCAGATCGCCATAGCCCACATGCCGTTGAAGCGTTCGAAACAGGTCTTCCCCCAGACCCGATAAGCCCAAAGCGCAACTTCGGTATCGGTATCGGAATGAAAAATAATGCCTTGCGCCTGCAGCTCGCGTCTCAGTTCAATGTAGTTATGGATGGCACCATTGAACACCAGCTGCAGCCGGCCATCTGGTGTCGCCATCGGCTGGTTGCCGCGTGCGCTCACATCGAGAATGCTCAGGCGGCGATGGCACAGGCCGATATTATCCTGTAGCCAGAATCCTTCACCATCCGGGCCGCGATGCTGTATCGCATCGGCCATGCGTTTCAAGTCGGCATGATTGACCGTTTGACCATCACGATGCCAGATGCCGGCAATGCCGCACATGCCATGTCCTTATATGGATGCAGAATGGAAAGTACCGCAAAGCACATCACCAAACAATCGAACAAGATTCACGGACAAAAAAATGGCCGCAATGCGGCCATTTTTCCAGGCAATGGTTGAATCGATTACAGCGCTTTTTCCAGTTCGGGAATAATCTGGAATAAATCACCGACCAAACCGAAATCGGCAATCTCGAAAATTGGCGCGTCGCCGTCCTTGTTGATCGCGACAATCGTGCCGGCATCCTTGATGCCGGTCAGATGCTGGATCGCACCGGAGATGCCGATCGCGACATACAGTTCCGGCGAAATGATTTTGCCGGTTTGACCGACTTGCAATTCATTCGGTACGTAACCCGCATCGACTGCGGCACGCGATGCACCGACGGCTGCGCCCATTTTGTCGGCCAGTGAATAGATGATCGAGAACGCATCGGCCGAACCGAGTGCACGACCACCGGATACCACTTTGCTGGCGCTTTGCAGGTCAGGGCGATCACTCTTGCCTTGTTGCAAACCGACGAAGCGTGTGTGGGTTGGTAATGCAACGCTGACATTCGATGCTTCAACAGCTGCACTGCCACCATTGCCGGCAGCAGGCCAGGAAGCGGTACGCACGGTCGCAACAACCGGCTTATCGGCAGGCGCGGTCACGCTGATGATTGCATTGCCGGCATAGATCGGACGCTTGAAATTGTGGCTGGATTCAACGGCCATGATGTCGCTGACTTGCGCGGTGCCGAGCAAGGCGGCAACGCAAGGCATCAGGTCTTTGCCGAACGTAGTCGATGGACCGAACACATGCGAATAACCGGCAGCCAGACTGGCAATTTGCGGTGCCAGAATATGCGCAATGGAATGCGCGTTCGCTGCATTGGCAATCGTGATGACTTTGCCGACGCCGGCAATTTGTGCCGCTTGTGCAGCGATTGCATCCGGCGCATCGCTCAGTACGACGATATCAATCGATTCGGCAGTCATCGCCTGTGCGCAAGTCACACAACGGGCAGTGGCTGAATTCAGTTGGCCGTTCAGATGTTCGGCAACGATAAGAACTTTGCTCATGATTACACCAGGCCCTTTGTTTTCAATGCAGCAACCAATTCGGCCACGTCTTTCACCATCACGCCCTTGCTGCGCTTGGCAGGTGGCGCGTAGTGCGTGGTGCTGAGGAAATCGCCGGACTCGACACCGAGGTCCGCCAGTTGCAAGGTTTCCATCGGTTTGGATTTTGCTTTCATGATGTCGGGCAGCTTGATGAAGCGTGGTTCATTCAAACGCAAATCCACAGTGATCACGGCGGGTAAATCGACTTCGAGCGTTTCCAGGCCGGCATCGACTTCGCGGGTCACCGTCGCTTTGTTATCGGCGATTTCGACCTTGCTGGCGAAAGTCGCTTGCGGACGATTCCACAACATCGCGAGCATTTGTCCGGTTTGATTGGCGTCATCGTCGATCGCTTGCTTGCCCATCATGACCAGGCCAGGTTGTTCCTTTTCAACCAGCTTCAACATAGCGCGCGCGGCGGTGAGTGGTTGGATCGCTTGATCAGTCACGACGTGAATCGCGCGGTTGGCACCCATCGCCAAACCATTGCGAAGATGTGCCTGGCAATCGGCTGGACCAATCGTGCAAACGACAACTTCGGTCGCGATGCCTTTTTCGCGCAGACGCAAAGCTTCTTCGAGTGCGATGTCATCGAAAGGATTCGGCGAGAGTTTCACGCCTTCGGTGACGACGCCGGAATTGTCCGGTTTGACCTGGATGCGGACGTTGTAATCGACCACACGTTTATAACCCACCAAAATTTTCATGAGGCTTTCCTGCGTTGAGCGAGAATCCGTCCGATAGAAGCAGCACAGACGGCGGTAAAGAGGTGTCTATTGTACCCGTTTGGGCCTGTTTGATTCCATGATTCAGGGCAACTCCGAACCCTCACCCGGCGCTACGCGCCACCCTCTCCCGTTGGAGAGGGGTAGTGACATTTTTGATTAGTTTGAGCTTAAGAGGCTGGCCGCAAAGCGCTCGGCACTGCCGGGTGCATGCTCGAAGAATAGGCTGGGCTCGGTGAGCTCAAGCTCTAAAAGCATTGGGCCCTGGCTGGAGGGGAGTAGGTCCACGCGGGCGTAGGCCAACGATTTGAACGGCATCGCGGCCAGTACCTTGTGCGCTACTTCCAGTTCGTCGCCGTCAGGTTCGCGTGCGGTGATCGCTTCAGGAGCAAATAAATGGTCGGTCGGGCCTTCATCGAGCTGCAGCAAAGGGCCTTTGCGAATCGCATGCGAAAAAATGCCATTGAAAAAAATCAGCGCGGTCTCGCCTTTGGTATCGACTTCGGCCAGATACGGTTGAATCAAAGCGGCACGTTGCTGGTCCAGTAATTTTTTAACGTGCACGACTGCGGCGACGCGATCTTTTGCCAGATAGCGCTGGGTGTCGCGTGAACCGGCTCCAACGGCTGGCTTCACGACGAATTCGGCGTAATCGGGAAATTTATCGGCGGCTTGTCCGGGTTCAATAAAAACAGATTCAACAACCGGACATTTTTTCTTGGCCAGATCGGCCAAATAATGCTTATCGGTATTCCACTTCACGACATCGGCCGGATTGAGCATTCGCGTTTGCTTGGAAGTGTTTTTGCACCAGGCCAGAAATTCCGGCAAGCGTTCGGTGTAGTCCCAGGTCGAACGCAATACAACCGCATCGAAACGCTGCCAGGAAACGCTGAAATCATCCCAGGCCAGGATTTCTACCGAAGCACCGGCTTTGCGCAAGGCATCGGCAAGCGGTGCCAGATCTTCATCCAGTGCAAAGGCGGCGATGGCGGTGACGAGCGCGATTTTCATCGGCGAATTGTAGCGCGCCGCGCACCGCGCAGGTGCGTGCCATCCCACAAATTTTAAGGATGATTTCAGATTTTGATTTTCAACAACTCTTTTACCCACAAGGCATACAGCGCCCGCGAGGGATGCAAGCCGTCTTCGGCATAGTATTTCGCGGCGGCGCCGACTGAGCGGGTTACCGCACTGATATCGACCCAGTGCGCACCGGCTTTTTTTGAAAGCTCACGGTTGATTTGGTTGTATGCATCCAGTTCGCGGGCGATTTGCGCGACATTGCGGCCGGATTTTTGCCCGAATTCGGTAATGCCCCAATCGGGAATCGATACGACGAACACGTGCGAACTTTTATTGCCGGCATAGGCAATCGCACATTTCAACAAGCCGGCAAATTCTTCGCGATAATTTTCGGTGCTGCGGCCGCGATACTGGTTATTGACACCTATCAGCAGCGATACCAGATCGTAAGGCGGACGGATCGTACTATTGCTTTCTGCTTCATCCAGGGCATCCGACAACTCGTCGGTCGTCCAGCCGGTTTTCGCGATAATGCCGGGGTCGGCAATACGTACGCCATTCGCGCGAAGTGCATGCGCCCATTGCATTGGCCAGCTGTCTTCGACCGCCAGCGCTTCACCAATCGTGTAAGAGTCGCCTAGTGCCAAATAACGCATGGACTCAAGCATCGCTTATGCAACTTCGCGTTGTTTTATTTTTTCTTCGTAACGTTCCAGCAGGCGTTCGATGCGAACGAAGACTTCGCGCAGCGTGTCGGCTTCGGGCAATAAAGTGATGCGGAAATAATTCTTGTACGCGACGTTGAAGCTGGAGCCCGGCACCACGAGTACGCTTTCCTGTTCCATCAAATCGTAGGCGAATTGATGGTCGTTGAAATGTTCGGCCAGTTCGCCGGTCACGCCGACAAAGCCATACAGCGCACCTTGTGGAGCCACCAGGCTGAGATGCTTGCTGTTAGCGCAGGCTTCGATCACAGCGCGGCGAGATTCATACAAGCGGCCTTTTCCGCTGGTCAATTCGCTGATCGTGTTGATGCCTTCCAGCGCGGCCGGGATCGCATATTGACCCGGCACATTGGCGCACAGGCGCAGCGCACCGAGTAAATCCAGCGCATGGTGATAATCGCCGATGCGGGTTGCTTCGCCACTCAATACCATCCAGCCAACGCGCCAGCCGCAGGCGCGATGCACTTTCGACAAACCACCGAAACTCAGGCAGGGATGATCGCCGGCAAGCGGTGCGAGTGCTTCGAATTTGGCATCGTCGTAGGTAATGCCGTCGTAGATTTCGTCGGCCATCAGCAGCAGATTATGTTTGCGTGCAATCAGTACCAGTTTTTCCAGCAGTGCTCTCGGATAGCAGGCGCCGGTCGGATTGTTCGGATTGATGATTACCAAAGCACGTGTACGCGGGGTAATCAAATCCTCGATTTGTTCCGGGTCCGGCAGGAAATTATTTTCCGCAGTGCAATCGTAATAACGCGGAATGCCGTCGTTCAAAATAGTCGCGGCGCTCCACAGCGGATAGTCCGGGCTTGGCAGCAAGACTTCATCGCCGACATTCAACATCGCGCGCAAGGAAATATCGATCAACTCGCTGACGCCATTGCCGACGAAAATTCTTTCCGGCGTGACATTCGGGGTGTTGCGTTGTTTGTAGAACGCACTGATCGCTTCGCGTGCCAATGGCAGGCCTTGCTGATGCGTGTATGGATCGCTTTCCGCCAAATTTGTGGCAATGGCTTGCTGCAAGTGTTCCGGGGCGCGAAAACCGAACGCGCCGGGATTACCGATATTGAGCTTGATCAGGCTGCGGCCGTTCGCTTCGAGCTCGCGGGCACGGCGGGCCAGTTCACCACGGATTTCATAACGGACATCGCGCAGGGTTTCGCGCGTAACAAGGGGCTGGGAATGCATGGACGTTCGGGGGCAAAAATAGTCCGTGAAGACTACCTGAAATTGCTAGAGCTTTCAGCTGGTTATTTGCGTCGAAGTGCCAGCAAAGCCAGGGCCGCAATCACGGCTTCCCAGGCCAGTGCGAACCACAGATAAGGGGTCGCGACGCCAAGCATCCACATGCTGATCGCCCGTGCCAGAGCCAGTCCGCCATAGCTTGCGAGGCTCAATTGCAGGCCAAGCCGCTGGCGTTCGATGGTAAAACAGTTCAGCAACAAGAACCCGAGCCCGAGTTCCAGGCCGCCGTACATGGCTCGAATTTCAGCCTGTGCATGCGGCTGCAAAGCCTGAATGCCGACCCCGGGCAAGAGCATGTCAGGCCAGCACAAAAACAGGATTCCGAAGGCCAGAAAACCAAGTCCGGCGATGGTGATGACGACGATATTGAGTTTTCTCATCCGGTCAAAATAAACCAGTTGTCGTCAAGACCAGGTGCAGGTAGGGCTAGAATAGGGGCAATGCAGATAAATCCCGAACATATTCCCGCCTTGCGCCAGATGGGTTGGCCCGACGATGCAGCCCTCAACGCGGCGGTCGCTGCCGCAAGTGGCAGCCGGGTGGCTCGAGTAGTGGGACAGCACCGTAGCGCCTACGTCGTGGCCACCGAGATTGATCAAAGTCTGCGAGTACAGCCGCCGGCGCCCTGGACCCGTCCAAGAGTCGATCCGGAAACCCGCGCGATTGTCGGTGACTGGGTGATATTGGATGAAGACTGCAAAAATATTCTGAGCCTGTTGCCGCGTCATTCGGTCTTGAAACGCGCGGCTGCTGGCGAGCACTACAAGGCGCAATTGATTTCCGCCAATATCGACCACGTACTCGTGGTTTGCGGTCTCGATGGCGATTTCAATCCGCGCCGGATCGAACGCTATCTTTTGCTCGTGCAAGCCAGCGGCGCCGGCCCCGTGCTGGTGCTGACCAAAGCCGATCTAACCGAGCACGTCGACATGGCGCTGGAGAGCTTGCAGGAAATCGTGCAGAGCGGCATTCCGATTTTCCCGGTAAATGCAAAAGATGCGGAAAGTTTGAAAGTGTTGCATCCCTACCTGGGTGTTGGAAAAACCGCCGTACTGGTGGGTTCTTCCGGCGCGGGTAAATCGACGGTGACCAATAGCTTGCTCGGCAGCAGCAAAATGAAAACCCAGGAAGTGCGCGGCAACGATTCGCGTGGCCGCCACACCACTACGCACCGGGTGTTGATTGCCTTGCCGCAGGGCGGCTGTCTGATCGACACCCCCGGGATGCGCGAGTTGAAACTGAGCGGCGACGAAGATTTGAGCGAAGGCACCTTCGAAGATATCGATAGCCTGGCAGCGCAATGTCGCTTCAGCGATTGCGGCCATAGCAACGAACCCGGCTGCGCGGTGTTGGCGGCCCTGGCCGATGATAGTCTGGACGCAGAACGCTATGCGCATTACCTGAAATTGCGCGACGAACGTGACGCCGCAGCGACATCTTTGGCAGCAAGGCGCGCCGAAGCGAAAGCAGCCAATGCAGCCTTCAACAAACGAACAAAAGACAAATACGGACGACGGTGAATCCAAAACTTTCCATCGAGGTGAAGCATCACGCTGGCCTGGACAAGCGCATGGAAAAAGCGGTGCGCGGGATACGATTGCTGGAATCGGTCAGCTGGCACCAAGATGTCCAGCAGCAATTCCTGATTGACTGGCGCAGCGGCAAGAAAAAATTGCCGCAAGTTGTGTACCGCGGCGAGCAACACGGCGCGACCCGCGACGAGCTTCGCAGCATTGCCGAGGCTTCCGATGTCGGTCATCCGCTTGGACGTTATGTACAACGCACCGCCAATAGCTGGATAAATGCCACGCATTTGCTGGAAGCGCTCGGTACGCCGGCGGTGACCGATTATTCAATCCAGCTGTTCGGGCGTCCCGGAGATGCCTTGCCCGGTAATGGTCCGAGCAATATCGTGGCAGCCCAGCATTTTATTTTTCTCGCCAATGAACTCGACAGCGAATTGGGGCAAATCGAAGCGGAGTATTGCCTGTCGGCTGAAACAGTGCAGAGCGAATTGCAGGAAGCGCTAAACCATTTCTTCATTCATCACAAAGTAAATGTCGAGCTGGATCCAAACCTGATCGCGAAGGCGGCCGCAGGTCCGACCCGGATACGCTTGCGCGCCAATACCAGTTTTTCCGAATACGACCGCCATCAATTGTTGGAGCACGAGGCGTTCGTACATTCATTGACGGCATTGAACGGCCGCGAGCAACCGTATTTCAAATCTCTGGCGCGCAATTCGCCTCGGATAACGGCGACCCAGGAAGGCATGGCGACGTTTGCCGAATTGATTACCGGCGCGATCGATATCGAACGCCTGAAAAGAATCAGCCTGCGCATTTTGGCGATCGACAAGGCCATGCAGGGCGCCGATTTCCTGGAGGTTTTCCAGTTTTTCCTGGAAGCCGGACAAAGCGATACCGATAGTTTCAGTTCCACCCAGCGGGTATTCCGCGGCGTGCCAATTACCGGCGGCTGCGCTTTCACCAAGGACACCGTGTATCTGCACGGCCTGTTGTCGGTCCACACTTTTTTCCGCTGGTGCCTGCGGCATCGCCGCCTGCGACTGACGCGATTATTGTTCGCCGGGAAAATGAGTCTGCAGGATATATTCGACCTTGAACCGATGTTCGACGACGGCGTCTTGCGAGAAGCGCTTTATCTGCCGCCCTGGATTCAACGCGCGAATGGCCTGGCCGGCATGCTGGCATTCTCGCTGTTCGCCAACAAAATCAGACTCGATACCGTCGATGCGGATGATTTGGTACTCGGTTTGTAGTTTGTCTTGATTTTGCGGAAGCGCGGTAAACCGCGAATTGCATTGCAATGCTGTTGATTAGCGGCTTATAGCGCTCCTACATGTCACAAAAC
>JBOHYG010000120.1:0-31989 GCA_050737875.1 Arenimonas sp.
AGCGATTTGTAACGCTCGATCATGGCTGGCACTTGTTCGCTTTGGTCCGGATGGACCATGAATACGACTTCATAATGACGCATGGTTAATTCCTTAAGGATGCGGCCTTTCGGCCAAACAGCCCCCGGCTATGAAAATGTTCGGGCCGTGGAGCAAGGGTCCCTGAGATGTTGCTTGATCAGGGAGCCGCATATTATGCCAGCCAAAGTGGGGTTTGCGCAAGCAAGTATCGGAATTAAAAGAAGTTTTGGACCCGCCTTGACTACAGCAAACGCAAACTTTGGGCCGAGGCCTCGATCAGCTTGTCCAGGCGCTTTTTTTGGGTCGCTTCCTGCTTGGCGCTAACGATCCACCAGGTCAGGGTTTTGCGGTAATAAGGTGGCTGAGCCTGGAAAAAAGCCCATGCAGCCTTGTTTTTCCTGAATATTCTGGCAAATTCTTCGGGCAACTCGGCCGGTCTTTGCTCGTAGGCATAAATGCCGGATTTGTTCTCTTTCCGGGCCCCGAACGCCTCAATCCCGGCAGCCTGCATGCGACCTTCGGCCGTCAGGACCTCTACACGTTTGATATTGACCGCACTCCAGATACTGGTACTTCTGCGTGGACTAAACCGGATCGTGTAACTAATTTCGTCAATCGACCTGCGGACCCCGTCAATCCAGCCATAGCAAAGCGCTTCGTCGACCGACTCCGGCCAGGTAATGCAGGGTTTGCCTGAGTCTTTCTTGTAGAAACCGACCAGCAGCTCTTTATCTGTTTGATGATGTTTGGCCAACCAAGCCTTGAAATCACTGGGCTTTTTGAAGAAGGTCGGCTTCATTCCGGCTTTAAATTGCGGTTTCTTCGGTAGTAAAACTTTCGCCGCAGCCGCATTCACCGGCCATCCGCGGATTTCTGAACACGAATTGCTGATTCAAACCCTGACTAACGAAGTCGATTTCGGTGCCATCGACTTGCGGCAGGCTTTGCGGATCGACCAGAACCTCGATGCCATCTTGAATGAATACCAGATCGTCCGGTTTGCGGTCTTGCGCCATGTCGATGACATAGGCCCAGCCCGAGCAACCGCTTTTCTTGACGCCAAAGCGCAAACCAATCGCACCTGGCGTCTGGGCCTGGTATTCGCGGACTCGGGCTAAAGCGTTGGAACTTAGGGTAACGGCCATGTTTTTGTACTCGATAATGCTGCGGTGATTATAACGCTTACGCGGATACCCCGCTAAAGGTTATCCTTGACAGTTCATTAGATAAGCACTTTTCCCAAGGATTCAAGGATGGCAGTCGTAAGTATTCATAAGGCGCTCGCCGGCAAAGTCGTTGCCGGCAGTGAAGTTACCGTTCGTGGCTGGGTCAGAAACCGCCGCGACTCGAGTGCAGGCTTGAGCTTCGTGACTATCAGCGATGGCTCCTGCTTTGACCCCATCCAGGTAGTCGCACCCGCCCTTTTGAATAATTACGAAAGCGAAGTGAAGCGCTTGAGCACCGGCTGCGGCGTGATTGCAACAGGCGTTCTGGTAGCCTCCCAAGGCAAGGGACAAAGCTTCGAGATTCAGGCGACGAAAATTGAAGTAGTGGGCTGGGTCGACGAACCGCTGACTTACCCGATGCAGCCAAAGCAGCACACGATGGAGTATTTGCGCGAATACGCCCATCTACGACCACGCACAAACTTGTTCGGCGCTGTCACGCGCCTGCGTAACTGCATGTCGCAAGCTGTTCACCGTTTCTTCCACGAAGAAGGTTTTTGCTGGGTCAACACGCCGATCATTACCACCTCCGATGCGGAAGGTGCCGGCCAGATGTTCCGCATTTCCACTCTGGACATGATGAACCTGCCACGTACCGACAAAGGTGAAGTTGATTTTTCGAAAGACTTTTTCGGCAAGGAAGTTTTCCTGACCGTATCGGGTCAATTGAACGTTGAAGCCTTCTGCTTGGCATTGTCGAAGGTTTACACGTTTGGCCCAACCTTCCGCGCAGAGAATTCGCACACGACACGGCATTTGGCCGAGTTCTGGATGATCGAACCGGAAATGGCCTTCGCCGATTTGAATGACGATGCCAACCTGGCCGAAGCATTCCTGAAATACATTTTCAAAGCAGTGTTGAATGAGCGCATGGACGATATGCAGTTCATCGACGAACGCGTTGAAAAAGGCGCGATCGCGAAACTTGAAAACTTCATCAAGTCGCCGTTCGAGCGCATCGATTACAGCGAAGCCATTACCTTGCTGCAAAAATCCGGCCAGAAATTCGACTACCCCGTTGAATGGGGCCTGGATCTGCAAACCGAACACGAACGCTGGTTGACCGAAAAACATGTTGGCCGCCCGGTCGTGGTCATCAATTATCCGGAACAAATCAAGGCGTTCTACATGCGCTTGAACGATGACGGGAAAACCGTTGCCGCGATGGACGTACTGGCGCCCGGCATCGGCGAAATCATTGGCGGCAGCCAGCGCGAAGAGCGACTGGATATCCTGGATTCCCGCATGCTGCAATTCGGCCTGGATCCTGAACATTACCAGTGGTATCGCGACTTCCGCCGTTACGGCACCGTGCCGCACTGCGGCTTTGGCCTGGGCTTTGAACGCCTGATGGTTTATGTCTGCGGCCTGCAAAATATCCGTGATGCGATTCCTTATCCGCGCGCACCGGGCACGGCGGAATACTAAGTTCAAAAATGGATTCAATCTGGCTTTTTCTGTTTCTCGGTTTGACCGGTTCCGCTGGACCCGGTCATTTCGGATTCCGGGTGTTGGCTTATCGCCACCAACTCGATAAAAAGTATGAATTCAAACAAGGCACTGAAGACGGCGGCATGGGATACAGCTGGTGGCTGATGGGTTTTGGATACACCAAATTCAAGGATTCCGGCATGAATTTATTTGCCGGAAATGCTGCCGTAATGGGCTGGATAACGCTGATCGGTATCGCCGGTACCGCTGCCGCCATTGCACTTAAAAACTGAGGTTTCAACATGTCTGACCATTTCGAAAAAGAGCAAAACCCGGATGAATTCATCATCGAGCATGAACAATGGTGGCTAACCATTTTTCATCGTCAATTAGTCTGGGCGCGTCTGCGAGTATTCGACAGTGGTATCGCGCATGTGTTCGACTCCACCGGCAACACGCTCGTCTATGAAAGCCATGAAATTGCGGCTTCTGCGCTAATGGATGCCGAGTTCCGTTCACTCGACGGCATGGACGATGACGATGCGGAAATGTTCAGCATCTTGCTGGAAGATTTGGTTCCACCGGAAGCCGATGACGATAATGAAATCGTGCCTTACATGACACGCACCCTGCCCGAAAGAAACTAACCAAGAAAATATTGATGTACTCGCCAAAGTATTTCACTGAAACCGACCTAATCGAATTAGACCGTTTGGTCGAGTGGAATGCGTTCGCCAGTTTGATCACCACTGTCGATGGCCAGGCGTATGTGAGTCACATCCCCGTTCTTTACGAACGCATTGAAGATCGAGTCGAGTTTCGGGGGCATTGGGCAAAACCCAACCCGCAATGGAAAGGCAATCTCGAAGCCTTGTTGATAATCCACGGTCCGAACGCCTATGTTTCACCAAGCTGGTATCCGGACAAGGAAGAAAAGGCTCGCGTACCGACCTGGAATTACGCAGTAGCCCACATTCACGGCCAGCTTGAAATCACGCACGAAGAAAGCGACCTGGCAGCGATTGTTTCCGAGCTGACCGAGATCAACGAGACCAATGTCGGCAGCGACTGGGAATTTGAACCGGAAACCCGCGAAGACCATCGCAAGCAATTGGGTGGCATTGTCGGTTTTCGGCTCGAAGCAAAACAAATTTCAATGAAATTCAAATTGAGCCAGAATCATCCAGATGACAATATTGAATCGGTGATCGAACAATTGCCGAACAGCAATCAACGCGATGGCGCCGTAATTGCCGAAATGATGCGCGAACAACTCAATAAACCAAAACAATAAGGGCCCGCCATGCAACAGCATCCACTACAAGGTAAAACCGCTCTCGTCTGCGGCGCCTCCGAAGGCATCGGCCGTGCGAGTGCAATTGGCCTGGCCGAACAAGGTGCGAATATCATCTTGTTGGCGCGTCGCCCGAAAGTGCTGGATGAAGTTCGCAATGCCCTGCCCCTCGTAGTCGAAGGGCAGCAACACAATTACATGATGGCCGATGTGTCCGATAGCGAAGGCTTGAAGCACAAGCTCGATGAAATGCTGAAGGCGTTCAAGATTGATATCTTGATCAACAATACAGCCGGTCCTGCCGGCGGCCCGGCGAGCACGGCAACAACAGAGCAATATCTCGCCGTATTCCAGCAACATCTGATCGCCAACCAGATTCTATTGCAGGCTGTTTTGCCCAACATGAAAGAGAAGCAATGGGGCCGCATCGTCAATATCATTTCTACTTCGGTCAAGGAACCCATCGCAAATCTGGGCGTCTCGAATACCATTCGCGGCGCAGTGGCTAGTTGGTCTAAAACACTCTCTAGTGAACTGGGACCATTCGGCATCACGGTAAACAATGTATTGCCGGGCTATACACGCACCCAGCGACTCGGACAGATTCTTGAGGAACGTTCTAAAGCGACCAACAAGGCGAGTGAAGAAATCGCCGCTGCGATGCTGACTACCGTACCGGCAGGACGCTTTGCCGACCCCTCCGAAATCGCCGCTGCCGTGGTTTTTCTGGCCTCGCCACAGGCCGGTTATGTGAATGGCGTCAATCTACCGGTAGATGGCGGTCGCACACGTTCACTTTAAAAACACGTCAGACGCGCTTATATTCAGACAAGTATTGAGCCGAAAGGACAATGGATGAGTCTGGAGCAACGCCGCGCACATCGATATAACTATCAATGTCAGGTAATCGTTGCTACCAACGAGAAGTCTTGCATCACCGAACTCGAAAACCTTTCAAAATCCGGCTGCTGCATCTGGAAACCCGCCGACTGGGATTTCTCGCCGAACGATGTGCTGAACCTTTACTTCGTAATCAATAATGATCATGTAGTCGACGTCGAAGCGATGTTCGTCTGGGATGACGGCAAGAAGATTGGTCTTCAGTACCTGCAGGCCCAATTGGTGCCCATCCAAATCGCGGATGAAATGAAGTAAGATCGCGCCATTATGGCCCTGTTCGAACGAAGAATAAGCACTCGTCACCTGCAACGGGGCCATGCCATGTATGTCGGTGCAGGCAAGGCATTCCTGGTCGAAATAAAAGACATTTCCAAAGGTGGCTGCCAGATTAAACGGCCGCGTTCCTGGCCTTTCAATATCAATGATACCGGCCAGATTTATATCTTCGGTGAGCCGGGTCCTGTGCCCACATATGCTGCCCGTATCGCCTGGTTTCGCGAAGAATTCATGGGTATCGAATTCACTCAATAGCCAACAAACCTGTCCGGATGGGCCGCTTACGGGTTAATCTAGCGGGATGATAACGACGATCTTCAACACTATCGGCAGCAAGCAAGAAGTCGCCATCGGTGATGTCTGGCTCAATGTTATTAATCCCGCTACCGGCGAGTTATTCGCCCGCTGCCCCGACAGCGACAAGGCCGATATAGATACGGCCGTGATCGCCGCCCGCAAAGCGTTTCCACTTTGGTCTCGCTTGAGCAACGGCGAACGTGCCGGCTGGCTAAACAAATTGGCCGACGCACTCGAACAAGCAATCGACTCATTTGCAATTGCCGAAACCAATAATTCCGGCAAACCGTTGGCTCTCAGTCGTGATATCGAGATGCCGCGCGCCGTCGAGAATTTGCGCTTCTTTGCCGCTTGCGCCAGCCAATATTCCAGCGAATCGCATCATGGCCAGGCCGGCTGGAACGTCAGCACACATTCGCCACTCGGTATCGTTGGCTGCATATCGCCGTGGAATTTGCCGCTGTATTTATTCACCTGGAAAATTGCACCGGCATTGGCGGCCGGCAATTGCGTGATCGCAAAACCCTCGGAGATAACTCCCGTCACTGCAGCCATGCTCGGCGAATTGGCGCAAAAAATCGGTTTTCCGGAAGGCGTATTGAATATCGTGCACGGCCTGGGCGAAAAAATAGGCCAAGCACTCGTCGAGCATACGGACATCAAGGCGATCTCGTTTACCGGCAGCACCGTCGTCGGCAAGAAAATTGCGGCTCATTGCGGTCCTGCATTGAAAAAAGTATCGCTGGAATTGGGCGGCAAGAATCCAACCATTATTTTTGCCGACGCCCCGAGAAAAAACCTGATCGACACACTGATGCGTTCGGCTTTTCAAAACTCCGGACAAATTTGCCTCTGCGGCTCAAGAATTCTGGTTGAGAAATCAATCTACAAGGAAATCCGCGACGAGCTCGTTGCACGGGCAAAACAATTACGTGTCGGCGATCCGACCGATGCCAAATCACAGATGGGCTCGATGATTTCCAAGGCGCATTTCGACAAAGTCATGTCGCATATCGAATTGGCCAAGTCTGAAGGCGGCGTATTGCTCAGTGGCGGCAACGCGGTTGCACCAGTTGGCCGCTGCGAACAGGGCTGGTTTATTGCACCGACCATATTCGAAAACCTTGGGCCCTACACGCGCACCAATCAGGAAGAAATTTTCGGACCGGTTGTTACCCTGCAACCCTTTGTGGATGAAACCGAAGCGGTCGCATTGGCAAACGCCAGCGATTACGGTTTGGCGGCAAGCGTCTGGACCAGCGACATTCGTCGCGCCCATCACGTCGCCACTGCCGTGGAATGCGGAATCATCTGGATCAACACTTGGTTGCAACGCGATTTGCGAACGCCGTTCGGCGGCATGAAACAATCAGGCCTGGGCCGTGAAGGCGGCCTGGACGCCATGCGTTTTTTCACCGAAACAAAAAACATTTGCCTGGATTTGGGATAAAGCATGCCATTACAAGATTTGCTTAAACAAAATAAGGAATGGGCCGAGAAAGTACGGCGCGAAGATCCGGATTTTTTCAAACGCCTGTCAAAAATGCAGGCGCCAAAATATCTCTGGATTGGCTGTTCGGATTCACGCGTTCCCGCCAACCAGATTACCGGCATGCAACCAGGCGAAGTATTCGTCCATCGCAATATCGCCAATGTTGTCGTGCATACCGATTTGAATTGCCTGAGCACGATTCAATTCGCGGTCGATTTATTGAAAGTCGAACACATCATTGTCTGCGGCCATTACGGCTGCAGTGGCGTACATGCTGCACTTTCGAATACCCGCGTCGGTTTGGCCGACAATTGGTTGCGACACATTGCCGATGTCGCCAACAAGCATTCGGCATTTATTCAAAGCCAGGAATTTGACTCGATGCGTCACGCCCGGCTCTGCGAAGTGAATGTCATCGAACAGGTCGTCAATGTTTGCCAAACCACGGTCGTTGAAGACGCATGGGCACGAGGTCAAAAACTGGCCGTGCATGGCTGGGTTTACAGCCTGCTCGACGGACGCATCACCGACTTGAGCATGAGCATTCACGATAAAGACCAACTAGCGGTCGAATATCCGAAAGCCTTGAAGAAACTCGGGGAACACGTTGCACCATGAACAGCTCGATAGAAACCAGTTCTGCACCGAAAGCCGTTGGCAGCTATCCGCATGCACGCCGGGTCGGCAATCTGCTTTTCCTGTCCGGTATCGGCCCGCGTAGCGCAGCCGACAACAGCATTCCCGGCAATGTTTATGGCGCTAACAACACGCTGGAAAACTACGACATCGCCGCACAATGCCATTCGGTCTTCGCCAATGTTAAAGCCGTTTTGACAGCCAGTGGCGCGAGCTTTGATGATTTGGTGGATGTGACGGTATACCTGACCGACATGGCAAAAGATTTCAAAACCTATAACAAGATTTGGGCCGAATATTTTCCCGATGCCGCATTGGCGCCATGTCGTACTACTTTGGGTATCACTGCTTTGCCGACACCGATCGCAATCGAATTGAAATGCACAGCCGTCATTAAGGACTGAATCAACATGATCACGCCGGCCTTTAATTTCCAGAAGTGGATCGATGAACATCGACATTTGCTGAGACCGCCAGTAGCAAACAAGTGCATTGTCGATGGCGATTTCATCGTGATGGTGGTCGGCGGCCCGAATCAACGCACCGATTACCATTGGGATGAAGGTCCGGAGTTTTTCTACCAACTCGAAGGCGAGATGGTGCTGAAAATCCAGGAAGACGGCAAAGCCCGCGACATTCCAATCAAGGCCGGCGAGATTTTTTATCTGCCACCCAGAATTCCGCACTCACCGCAACGCGGACCAAATTCCATCGGGCTGGTCATTGAACGGAAACGTCTGCCGAATGAACTCGATGGCTTGTCGTGGTACTGCGAAACCTGCAATCACAAGTTGTACGAAGAATTTTTCATGCTGGAAAACATTGAAACCCAATTCCCGGCCGTTTTCGATAAATTCTACCGATCCAAAGAACACCGCCGTTGCAATCATTGCGGACATTTGAACCCTGCCCCGGCCAAATATTCGGACGCGGAATAAAGATCGTTTAAACTTACCTATGTTAAAAATCGACACCCACGCCCATTACCTGCCGCAAACCTGGCCGGACCTCGCCACCAAATACGGTGACAACCGCTTTGCGGTGATTCATCACGGCAGCGACGGTCGCCACAATATTTACAAAGACGGAAAATTTTTCCGCGAGATAAAATCCAATACCTGGGATCCTGTCGAACGGATTAATGAATACGCCAAATTTGGCGTGCAGGTACAAGTGATTTCGACCGTGCCGGTGATGTTTAGCTACTGGGCAAAACCGCATCATGCTTTGGAGCTGCATCAAAGCCTCAATGACCATATGGCGACTACATGCCGTGACCATCGCAAGCATTACGCCGGCATCGGCACGGTGCCATTGCAATCGCCACGTCTGGCAATCCAGGAATTGGAACGCTGCGTCGATCAATTGGGTTTGCAGGGAATCCAGATTGGCTCGCATATCAATGACTGGAATCTGGATGCGCCGGAATTATTCGAATTCTTCGAGGCCGCCCAGGATTTGAATGCCGCGATCTTGATCCACCCCTGGGACATGATGGCCAGCGAAGCCATGCCTAAGTATTGGATGCCGTGGCTGGTCGGCATGCCGGCCGAACAAACCCGAGCGGTCTGCGCCTTGATTTTCGGTGGCGTGCTTGAACGCCTTCCCAAACTGAAAGTGTGCTTTGCCCATGGTGGCGGTAGTTTTCCGTACACCATCGGCCGCATCGAACACGGCTTCAAGATGCGTCCGGATTTGGTTGCGACAGACAACCCGCGTAACCCGCGTGAATATTTCGGTCGCATGTATTTCGATTCCTGCGTGCACGACCCGCGGGCCCTTCAATATCTGCTCGATACAGTCGGCACCAAGACCGTGATGCTCGGCACCGATTATCCATTTCCGCTTGGCGAACAAGTTCCCGGCAGCGGCATCGATTCGCTGAATTTATCCGAGTCCGACCAGGAGCGTTTATTCCATGGCACGGCATTGGAATGGTTGGGTCTCAGCAAGTCCCGCTTCGAATAATCAATTGGTACTCATAAAAATGTCCGAACTTTTTTCCGAGGCCTATGCCTTGCAGCAGGATTCTCAGGACGACTTGCGGCATTATCGCGAGCAGTTTTTCATCCCGCAGCATGAAGGCAAGAATCAGACTTATTTCTGCGGAAATTCACTGGGCTTGCAGCCGAAATCGCTGCCGGCGGCATTGACCGATGAACTGACCAATTGGGCCGACAATGGCGTGGAAGGCCACTTCCATGGCAAACATCCCTGGATGCCATATCACGAATTTGTTCGCGACTCGCTGGCGACCCTGGTCGGTGCGATGCCGTCCGAAGTGGTTGCGATGAATTCGCTCTCGGTCAATCTGCATCTGATGATGGTGAGCTTTTATCGCCCGATCAAAGAGCGCAATGCCATCCTGATCGAAGCCGGTGCGTTCCCCTCTGATCGTTATGCAGTGGAATCGCAGGTTCGTTTCCACGGTTTCGATCCTGCAGAAAGCTTGATCGAAATCGAACCGGATTTGCCCGGCGGCGTTTTTTCGATGGTACACATCGAAAAAATCATCGCCGAACACGGACATCGCATCGCACTGATTCTCTGGCCCGGCGTGCAATATCGCACTGGACAGTATTTTGATCTGAAAGAAATTACCCGTCTCGGCCATGCAGCCGGCTGCGTGGTCGGTTTCGATCTCGCGCATGCTGCGGGTAATCTTCCTTTGAACTTGCACGACAGCGGTGCCGATTTCGCGGCCTGGTGCAGCTACAAATATTTGAACTCGGGCCCTGGCGCGATTGCCGGCTGCTTTGTGCATGATCGTCACGCCAATAGCATGCGTCCGCGCTTTGCCGGCTGGTGGGGTCACGATAAAAGTACCCGTTTCAAAATGGGACCAGAGTTTGTGCCAACACCCGGCGCCGATGGCTGGCAGCTAAGCAACCCGCCAATTCTTGCCCTGGCTCCCTTGCGCGTGTCGCTGGAAATTTTCCGGCAGGCCGGCATGCACAACCTGCGCAATAAATCGCAGAAACTTACCGCGTATCTTGAAGCCTTGATTCAGCAGGAATTGCAGAACACGTTAAGCATCGTCACACCCAAAAATCCCGAGCAACGTGGCTGCCAATTGTCATTGCGAGTGAATGCCGGCCGTGAACAAGGCCGTGCTTTATTCGAAGCACTTAGTTCGCAAGGCATCATCGGCGATTGGCGCGAACCCGATGTGATCCGGATTTCGCCGGCTCCGCTTTATAACAATCATGCCGATGTTCTGCGATTCGTTCGCGCGGTAAAACTCTGGCAGGACGGCAAACATGCAGGCTGACAAAGCAAAAAAAATCACGATTGCTGGCGCTGGCCTGGCCGGTGCCTTGTTGGCGACCTTGCTGGCTCGCAAAGGCTGGCAAGTCAAAGTTTTCGAGAAACGTCCCGATCCGCGACTGAAAGGCTATGAAGGTGGGCGCTCGATCAATCTTGCACTCGCGGAGCGTGGCCTGCACGCATTGCGTGAGGCTGGCTTGAATGATGTCGTGATGCAGCAAGCTGTGATGATGCGCGGCCGAATGGTGCACATGAAAAATGGCGACACTCAATTGCAGCGTTACGGCAAAGACGACTCCGAGGTCATCTGGTCGGTACATCGTGGCGAATTGAATATCACGCTGCTGAATGCCGCTGAAGCCGCCGGCGCGAAAATTTCATTCAACCAGCGAATCGAGCATATCGATTTCGACAACCGGAAAATGAACCTGATCAACGATGTTGATCGTTCATCAAGCGAGTACGATTTTGAAGTCTTGATCGGTGCCGACGGTGCCGGCTCCGGTGTTCGCACGGCGCTGAAGCAACAGAATTATTTGACCGAGCGCTTCGAATCGCTGGGCCATAGTTACAAGGAACTGGAAATTCCGCCGAATGCAGCCGGCGAATTCCAGATGGAGCCCAATGCCCTGCATATCTGGCCACGCGGTGGTTATATGTGTATCGCCCTCCCGAATACCGAAAAAACTTTCACGGTCACCTTATTCCTTCCGAACGAGGGTGACCCGAGTTTTGCGACCCTGCCCGACCTGGCTGCGGCGCAGAAATTCTTTGAAGACGATTTTGCCGATGCACTTCCATTGATGCCGAACTTTGATGAAGACTTCATCAATAACCCGACGTCCGGGCTGAGTACGCTGTATTGCGACAACTGGCATCTGGATGGCCGTGTGGTACTGCTAGGCGATGCCGCGCACGCAATGGTGCCATTCCATGGCCAGGGCATGAACTGCGCCTTTGAGGATTGCCTCGCCCTCGTGCATCACATCGAACAGGCACAAAACTGGGAAGAAGCCTTCACGCAATTTGAACTCGAACGCAAACCGAATGCCCTGGCCATTCAAACCATGGCGCTCGAAAACTACATCGAGATGCGAGATCGCGTCGATGATCCCGACTTCCTGTTGCAGCGACAGCTCGAACGTTTACTGGCCGAGCGGCATCCCGGCGTGTTCATTCCCCGCTATGCGATGGTCAGCTTCAGCCGCGTGCCCTACCGCGTCGCGTATGAGCGCGGCTTGTTGCAACGTCAATTGTTAATCCGGGCCACTGAAGGCAAACAAAGCCTGGCCGAAATAGACGTAACAAAATTTGACGAAAAAATCGCCGATTTGTTTGCTCAAAGCCACTGAATAGCTGGTTTTAACCCAAGGATGGGTTTAGCCTAAACCCAGGACTACGGGAGTGGCTGCCTATGAAAATGATACTGCTGGCTGAAAGCTCGCAAACGCGAAGAAGAGCCTTGTCCGCAGTACTCAGTCATTATGGCTATGGCGTAACCGCTGTTGCCACACTTGCCGAAGCCTACGAGACCCTGCTGCGTGCCCAGATCGGCCATAGCAATCTCGATGCCGTCGTATTGGGCTGGCCCGAATATTCCGAGGGCATCGCCGAAGACGTGTTCGGTTTGTTGCATGGCGAACGCTTCGAACACCTGCCTGTGTTGGTAATGGCCGATTCCAGCAATGCCAACGCTGTGAATTGGCGGATGTCGCGTCCACGTACTGCTCTTACTCTGTGGTCGGACTATCTCGAAGCGCCGAGTGCTATCGATCAATTACTGCGTCCGACCCAAAGCGTCAAACCCGCATTAAGTTCACACGAAGAACAAATCAAGATTTTGTTCGTCGACGACTCGGCGACCATCCGCGCCGGTTATTCGAAACTGCTGCA
This sequence comes from Arenimonas sp., assembly GCA_050737875.1. GTDB lineage: Bacteria > Pseudomonadota > Gammaproteobacteria > Xanthomonadales > Xanthomonadaceae > Arenimonas. The sequence continues at coordinate 12,734 of JBOHYG010000120.1, forward strand.
GAAGCAAGGCTACTTCATCGAAACCGCCGACAGCGTCGATGAAGGCTGGAAAAAAGTATCGGCGCAAAATTTCGATATCGCCATCATCGATTACCTGATGCCGGAACAAAACGGTACCGCGCTGATAACCAAGATCCGTAACAACCAGGAAACCCAGCACATCCTGACGGCTACGATTACCGGCACCTATTCCGATGCGGTGATTGCCGAATCGCTGGCCTGCGGCGCGCTTGAGTGCTTGTTCAAGAGCGAATCGAAAGAACTGCTGCTCGCACGTATTGCCTCGCTGGCACGCGCCATCAACGACCGCAAGGCGATTGATAACGAGCGTCGCAGACTTCAAGGTATTTTGTCGTCGGTCGGTGAAGGTGTTTATGGTGTGGATTCCGATGGCACCATTCAGTTCGTCAATCCCGCTGCTCTCGATTTGCTGGGCTACAGCCATCCCAGCGAATTGGTCGGACAGAATGCTTTCGATGCATTTCATTATGCCGACGAAGACGGCTCTCCGATGCAGCGCACGGCGTCCTATCTCAATCTTTGCTATACCAATGGAAGTGAAGTCTCGTCATGGCAAACGATGTTCTGGACCGCAAATAAACGCGGTGTTCCGGTCGAGTGCAATATCCACCCATTAAAAATGGAAACCGAACTCAATGGTTCGGTAGTGGCATTCCGCGATATTTCCGCACGCCGTGCTTTGGAAGAAGAACTGCGCTGGCAGGCAGAACACGACAGCCTGACCAAACTCTACAACCGTGCCTGGTTCGAATCGCAGCTGGAACAGGAATGCAGCAAAGTGCGTCGCACCGGCCAGGTCGCGATGCTGCTGTTCATCGATCTGGACCGTTTCAAATACATCAATGACACCGCCGGCCACGCTGCTGGCGACAAATTGCTGGTCGAAGTCAGCCAGCGTCTGAAATCGCGTCTGCGTGGTGCCGATTACCTGGCCCGCATGGGCGGTGACGAATTCGCGGTATTGCTGACCAATGTCGGCACCAGCGACTTGACGACCCTGGCAGAAGGTTTCCGCCGCGTACTCACTGCGACGCCGTTCAATTACGGCGGCAAGAGTTATCGCATTACCCTTTCGGTAGGCTGCGCAAAAATCGACGACCACACCAATTCGCCAAGCGACGCGATGGCGCATGCCGATATCGCCTGCCATATGGCGAAAACGTCGGGACGCAATCAATGCCAGATTTATTCGCATGAAACCGGAAGACTCGCCGCACTCGATGTCGACCTGGGCTGGTCGGTCCGTTTGGAAGAAGCCTTCCGCACCGATCGTTTTGCCCTGTGCTATCAACCAATCGTGCCCCTGAAAGGCATCGAGAACGATATTGTCGGCGGCAGCAACAGCAAGGATATCTGGTTGCGCCAATTGGAACGCAACCCCTATTCCGAAGCATTGTTCGAAGTACTGATTCGGATGAAAGGTAACCAGGGCGAATTGATTTCGCCAAATGCCTTCCTGCCAGCGGCCGAACGTTTTGGCCTGATGCAGGACATCGACTTCTGGGTCATCAACCATGCGCTGATGGCTTTGCGCGAGACCCGCGACAGCCCGCGTCCAATCGGCCTGACGATCAATATCTCTGCCCAGACTTTGGAAAAAGGCGGCATCCCGGAATACGTGACGGCGAAAATAGTCGAATACGACGTCAATCCGGCCGCATTGGTTTTTGAAATTACCGAATCGCATTCGATTAACGATCTTGGCGGCGCGCAAAAACAATTGTCGGCATTGCGTGCTTTGGGTTGCCGCATCGCGGTCGATGATTTCGGCACCGGTTTCTCGACCTTCGCCTACCTGAAACAAATCGAAGCCGATATCCTGAAAATCGACGGATCGTTGATCCAGGGTTTGCCGGACGACATCCTCGATCGCACCATCATCGCAGCGTTGACTTCTATCGCAGAGACAGCAGGCAAAGTGACGGTCGCCGAATGCGTCGAAGATGCATCGATGTTATTAACACTCTATGAATGCGGCGTGGATATGGCACAAGGCTATATCGTCGGAATGCCGCGCTTGCATTTGCCGAAATCACTGCCTACGCTTGGAACCAACTTATTCCAAGATCAAGCGCAGCTTTCAGGCATTTAATGGCGAAATCATTTCTTTGGTACGACCTGGAAACATTTGGCAGAGACCCGCGTCGATCACGCATCGCACAGTTCGCAGCCATTCGCACGGACAACGAACTCAACGAGATTGACGATCCGATTTCCTGGTTTTGCCAACCGGCCAATGATCTTCTACCCTCGCCCGAAGCCGCCCTGATTACCGGTATCAGCCCGCAGCAAGCATTGCGGGATGGCGTGAATGAAGCAGAATTCTTCGCCAGGATTAACGAGGAACTCGTGATCGCCAATACCTGCGCGGTTGGCTACAACTCGATCCGTTTCGACGACGAATTCATCCGTTTCGGCCTGTATCGAAACTTCTACGATGCCTACGAACGCGAATACAAGAATGGCAATTCGCGCTGGGACCTGCTCGATTTCATGCGTCTGGCACATGCCATGCGTCCGGAAGGGCTTGAATGGCCCAAGCGCGATGACGGTTTCACCAGTTTCAAACTGGAACATCTCGCCACCGCGAACGGCACCCGCGACGGCATGGCACATGAAGCGCTATCGGACGTGCGGGCCTTGATTGGACTCGCAAGGAAACTCCGTTCTGCCCAACCCAAATTATGGGATTACTACCTGGAATTACGCAGCAAGGAAAAAGTGATTTCCTTGCTCGACGCATTCAGGCAAACGCCTGTGTTGCACATCTCCGGGCAATTCCCGGCCGAGCATTTATGTGCAGCCTTGGTCATTCCGCTTGCCTGGCATCCCGAAATAAAAAATCGCGCCATCACATTTGATTTAAGCGCTGACCCAACAGATCTGCTGACGCTTGGTGCCGACGATATTTCGGAACGCGTATTTATCCGGCAAATCGATTTACCCGAAGGCATGTCCAGAATTCCATTGAAGGAAATCCACAGCAATCGTTGTCCGGTAGTCCTGCCGCTGGCGCATTGCCGCGATGCCGATTTCGAACGCATGGGCATCAACAAGGAAAAATGCCTCGCCAATGCGAGCCTGATACAACAGGCATCCGGAATTGCCGAAAAAGTGCGGCAAGTATTTACCAAACGTGCCGCTTACGATCCATCCGATCCCGATGCAGCGCTTTACGATGGTTTTGCCAGCGATAGCGACAAGCGCTTTTTCACCACGATCCGTAGCAGTTCGCCTACCCATCTGAAAAACTTTCTTTCCCCCTGGAAACCAGGCTCGCGTTATGACGAGCTGCTGTTTCGATACCGTGCCAGAAACTGGCCCGATAGCCTGTCAAATGAAGAAATTGGCCGATGGAATGCCTATCGCGCCCAACGGCTCGGCAAGGAATCGTCACAATCCGAATACAGTTTCGAAAGTTATTATCTCGACATCGAAAGATGCCGTAATCTGGCTAGCGCCGACCAGCAGCCCCTGCTGGATCAATTGCTGGCCTGGGGTCAAAGTATCGAGGCAAGCTTATGAAATATTTCAGCGACAAGACCTTCAAGTTCTTTAACAACCTGCACAAGAACAATAACCGCGAATGGTTCAACGAACACAAAGCCGACTATGAAACCCATGTGCGCCAGCCGTTCCTGAGCCTGATCGGCGATTTCCAGGCCCCATTGGCCAAAATCAGCACGCATTTCGTTTCCGACCCGCGGCCCGTTGGCGGCTCCTTGTTTCGGATCAATCGCGACGCCCGCTTTTCGAAAGACAAATCACCCTACAAACATTTTATGGGTGCCCGTTTTTATCACGAACGTGGTCGCGACAGTGAAGCGCCGAAATTCTATTTCCATCTGCAACACAAACAATGCTTTATCGCCGCAGGACACTGGTATCCGGAAGCGGAAGTGCTACGCAAAGTACGTCAATTCATCCTGGACAATCCAGCGAGCTGGAAAAAAGCCGTCTACTCGAAAAAATTCCGGGATAAATACTCCCGCGAAGCCGAAAGTACCGTGCGAGTGCCCCGCGGTTTTCCGGCCGATCACGAATTCGTCGAGGATTTGAAACTCAAAAGTTTCGTTGCGATCGCTCCGATCAGCGACGATGTCGTCTGCAGCGACCAGTTGCTGAAAGTGATCAGCAAATCCTGCGAGGAGTTGTCCCCTATGATGGATTATCTCTGTGCAGCCCTGGATCTGGAATATTGATTAACGGGACCTGCCGAGATCTTCCGGCCAACCCGTTGATGTGATACCAAGTTTTTCGGCATATGCATCGTTCAGTTCAATCCAGCCATGCTCCTTGGCAGCCTCGCCGACGATGCGCCCAATCGGGCTTCCGTCCATAAAATAACCGGCAACATCCAGACAAATATGCCAACCTGCCGCCACTTTTGGCAGCCAGTCTTTGCCCGCGGTTGTATGTCGCAATACAAGCTGGGTACCAGCGCCGGTCGCTCGTAATTCCCAACGCAATAAATCCGTGCCCCAGGTGTATTCGAGCAAGCCAGGCGCATCCGCTCGGGTCACATTGGCATCGAACACCATTTGCTTGTCGCTGTCGATCATCTTGAAACTTGCCGTTCCGGTACTGGAAAGATTTCTATCAGACTCGAACGGCGCCCACTCACGCTGATGTGCCGGATTGGTCAATGCTTCCCATACTTTTTCGGGCGAATGCGTGAACTCGCGTGTAAATACCAATGTCCAGCGTCCATCATTTACGCGGTATTCCACATTCGCGAGCGGTCCCGGCTTGTAATCGGTCTGGTTCATGATTTATTCCTTGAATCCAGACATCTAACTATTCCAAACCTCGCAAACTGTCAAACTTCGCGATTTAAACAGTACTGACTTTGCGCTGGACGTGCCCGGGATCGCGCCATCTTCAGCATCATCAATGCACCCGAAAGACCGGAGTGACGCGTGTATTTACAAAACTGTTCAGACCGGTTTTGCGAACCTGCGCCTTCAAACGTTGTTCGATTTCACGGCAATCAAGCCAGTCGCCACGGGTGAAGCGATATCGTGCTTCATCCTTGCCCCGACCTTCTGCTTCGATTCCACGAAGACGACGGAAATCGTAGAAGTTGGTAACTTCACCAGATAACTCGGGCCATGCAGCTTCCATCAGAATTGCATCGTCGAGATAGCCTACGACAGGTTCGCTGTTCGGGAACAAGGCTTCGCGGGATTTGAAGTACTCGAGCAAGGCAGCGCTACGCCTGCACTGATATGGCTCAGATATTCGATGCCTGGATTTTTTCAGGCATATTTTCTGCCAGGAAATCGATAAAGACCCGCACTGCAGGCAGCAATCCCTGACGCGACGGGAATACGGCATGACAGATACCGAGCGGCAAATTCCAATCCGGCAATACTTTTTGCAGACGGCCGGCTTTCAAATCTTCGCAGCAAATAATTTGTGGCAACAAGGCAATGCCAATGCCCTTGATTGCCGATTGATGCAGCACAGAGAAACTGAGCGCCATCAACGATGGATTGATATCTACTTTTTCGACAGCACCGTTTGCACCGTGCAGTTCCCAGCGCTGGCGGGCCTCGTCTTCACTCATGCTCAGCGTCGTATGCTTTCCAAGTTCCTGCGGGTGCTGCGGAACACCATTGCGTTTCAGATAATCGGGACTCGCCACCAGCAATTCATTGAAATGACCAAAGCGCTTGAGAATGAAGTCCGCATCGGTCGTCAGCGAATTGCGAACGCGCAAGGCGACATCAAAACCTTCGTTAATGACATCAACGCGACGGTTGCTGACATGCAATTGCACTTTGACTTTCGGATAACGCAGCATGAACTCCGGCAATAGCTGGCTGAGAATGTCTTCCGCCAGCAGCACCGGCGCACTCACCTTGATCAAACCGCGTGGCTCTGCACTGACGCGGTCGACAACTTCACGCGCAGCCTGTGCCTCGGCGAGCATGCTTTGCGCGTGACGATAAACATTCTGTCCGACATCGGTAACCGAAAATTTGCGTGTTGAACGCTGCAACAAACGAACGCCCAGATCGGTTTCCAGCTGGGTGATGCGGCGACTCAGACGCGACTTGGGGATCCCCAGCGCACGTTCGGCCGCAGCATAGCCACCGTGCTCGACAACGACGGCAAAGAATTGCAGATCGTTGAGGTCCGGATATTTCAAGAAATGACCTCCAGGCCGCCCATGTATCGACGGAGAACTTCCGGTACCGTGATTGAGCCATCGGCATTCTGGTAATTTTCCATCACTGCCACCAGGCAACGACCTACTGCAACACCCGAACCGTTAAGGGTATGAACCAGCTCCGGTTTGCCGGTAGCAGGATTACGCCAACGAGCCTGCATGCGTCGAGCCTGGAAATCGCCGCAATTAGAAATCGAGCTGATTTCGCGATAAGTGTTTTGGCCTGGCAGCCAGACTTCCAGATCATGCGTCTTGATTGCGGAGAAGCCCATGTCCCCAGTGCACAACAATAGACGGCGATAAGGCATTCCCAGTTTTTCGAGCACGGTTTCGGCATGGCGCGTCATCGCGTCGTGGACGGCAAAACTTTCTTCCGGACGAGCAATGGCAACCAGTTCCACTTTTTCGAATTGGTGTTGACGAATAAAGCCGCGTACATCTTTGCCGTAGCTGCCGGCTTCGGCACGGAAGCAAGGCGTATGCGCCGTCATCATCATCGGCAATTTTGCATTGTCGATGATTTCATCGCGCACAAGATTCGTGAGTGAAACTTCGGAAGTGGGGATCAAGTAACGCTTGCTGTCACCTATCATGGTGACGAATAAATCTTCTTCGAATTTCGGCAACTGACCGGTGCCTTGCATAGAATCGCTATTGACCATCAGTGGTGCGTTTATCTCGGTATAGCCGTGCTCGTCGGTGTGCAAATCGAGCATGAATTGCGCCAATGCACGGTGCAAACGAGCTAGCGGGCCACGTAGAACCGTAAAACGCGAGCCGGATAATTTCGCACCCGCTTCGGCATCCAGCCAGTTATGGCGCTCACCCAACGCAATGTGATCCTTCACTTCAAAATCGAATACACGCGGTGTGCCAAAAATTTTCAATTCGACGTTTTGCGTTTCGTCATTGCCGATCGCTACCGACTCATGCGGAATATTGGGAATATTCAACGCGATGTTTTCGATTTTTGTCTGGATGGAATGCAGGGCAAATTCGGATGCTTTCAATTCATCGGCATGGGCTGCAACTTCTGCCATCAGTGCTGCAACATCTTCGCCCTTGGCTTTCGCCATACCGATCGACTTGGACTTGGAATTGCGCAGGTTTTGCAATTCCTGGGTACGGGTCTGGATTTGCTTGCGCTCTGCTTCGAGATTCTCCACTGAAGACACATCGAGCTCAAAGCCACGAGTGGCTTTCAAGCGGGCAGCTGTTTCGGCCAATGCATTACGCAGTAAATGGGGATCTAACATTGAGAATTCCAGAAATGAAACACGATGCGCCATTATCGCCGGGTTAGGTCTATTGGCGCAACGAAATCCACGGTATTTTCTACAAAAAAGACTGACTAGACCGGCTTTCTTGGGCCCGGAAAAAAAATATTGGTTCTGCGTTGATATTCCTTATAACCGGGGCGCTTCTGGACCGAATAGTATTCCGACGGCACTGCGCCGGAATAATGGGTAAGCACGATGTACATCACATAAGACAAATAGACCAAGGCAGCTGCGAAAGCCAGCGTGTGCCAGATCGCGATACCACTCGACAATGCCATCAATGATGGAATGGACGAAATCACCAACGCATTCCAGACCATCCACTCGCCGAAATAATTCGGATGGCGGCTGTAACGCCACAAGCCATCTTCGCAGTGCTCGCCTTTACGCTTTTCTCGCTGCATGCGCAGACCGAAACGGGCCTTCTGCGTGTCCGCGACGAATTCGAAAATAAATGCAGCCACCCAGAGGATGTAGGCGGCAATTTCCAATGGCGATAAATACGAAGATGAATTGCGCGCCTGCAAAATAGCCGGTAGTGCCAATACCGTCATGTTCGCGAAGCCCTGGCTGGCCACTTCAAACAACAGCGCCGGTTTTTCCTGCCAGCCACGTCGCTGCCAACGCAGTCGCTGGTATTGATAACGCGGCAGCTCTTTGTTGAGATAACCCAAACGCAAACCGATCAGAGCCATCGCCGACATGCGTCCACCTGCAAATATGTAGAGGCCGGCGATAATGCCGCTTCGCAAAGTAACTTCATCGCTGAACAGCAATACCTGGGCACCAATCAAGAACAGGCCTGCAGGCCATGCCACATCGACGTATGACATGCGGCCGGTTTTCAGGGCGGGAATAATGCAGACCACCAAAAACAACACCGCTTGCACGAAGACATTGACGATTGTGAATGCCTGCAGCTGTGGAATACTTAGCAACAACAACAGGCATAGCAAGTAAGGCAGGCAATGCAGAAGATGGTTGATGTATTGCTTCATTATTATCAAATTTTAGTTTGGGTGTATGCCGGAAAAGATTTCGGCAGTCCTGGCACCAAGCCAGACGAGGATAAATCCCGCAACGAGACTGATCGATAAATACAAAAAAATCTGCCCGTGCCGGTCCGCACGAAACTGCACAAGGCATTCGAGCATCAGGGCAGAATAAGTCGTCAATGCACCGAGAATGCCTACCATCAGAAAAGCGCGCCAATAATGCGCGCTGGCACCGCGGTTTTCCAACCAGATATAACAATAGCCAGCCGCAAAAGAGCCGACCAAATTCACTATTAGCGTCCCCCACGGGAGACTTTGATTGAAATGTTTCAATGCGTAGTCAGCAATCAGGAAACGACCAGCTGCACCAAGTGCACCGCCGGCCATCACAATTCCGAGAATCATCCAATTCATTTCTTCTGCTCTTTATTAGCGGCCTGCGCCTTGATCCTCGCTTCGCGAAGCGCATCGAGTTTTTCTTTAAGCTTGATTTCCAGGCCACGATTCACTGGTTCGTAATAGATGCGCTCGCCCATAGCATCCGGAAACCCGGTTTGATCGAGTGCAACGCCACCTTCAACATCCGGGTCGTATTGATAGTTTTTCCCGTAACCAATTTCTTTCATCAATTTTGTCGGCGCGTTGCGAAGATGCAGCGGCACTTCCTGTGTGCCCAGATCGCGAACATCTTGTTGCGCAGCTTTGAATGCGACATAGGCAGCATTCGATTTAGGGCAGGACGAGATGTAAATGACCAACTGCGCCAATGCCAAATCGCCTTCGGGACTTCCCATCCGATCGTAGGCTTGCCAGGCTTCGATCGCCATCGGCAATGCGCGTGGATCGGCCAGGCCGATATCTTCGACCGCCATTCGCGTCAACCGCCGCGCCAGATAATGTGGATCACAACCGCCGTCCAGCATTCGACTGAACCAATACAAGGCTGCATCCGGATTCGAGCTGCGTACTGATTTATGCAGCGCGGAAATTTGATCGTAAAACTGTTCGCCACCTTTATCGAAACGCCGCGTACGGTCTGCCAATACCTGCGACAGCATGGCTTCGCTGATTTCGTTATTCTCGCTGGCGGCCAATTCGGTCGCGATTTCAAGCAGGGTAAGCGCACGTCGCACATCGCCGTCGGCCGCCTGCGCAATCAACAGCAAATTTTCTTCGCTGATTTTTACCTGGTATTGCGCCAGCCCATGTTCGGCATCGTTCAAGGCACGATGCAAGGCTCCGACGATATCTTCCACGCCCACCGATTCGAGCACATGCACGCGGCAGCGCGACAGCAAAGCCGAGTTCAATTCGAAACTGGGATTCTCCGTTGTGGCGCCGACAAAAATAATGGTGCCACGCTCGATATGTGGCAGAAACGCATCTTGCTGTGTTTTATTAAAGCGATGCACTTCATCGACGAATAAAACCGTACGACGTCCTTCGTGGAAACGGCGTTCGGCTTCGGCCAATACATTCCTGACTTCAGGAAGCCCGGATAACACGGCCGATATCGCCTGGAACTCGGCTTCGGCATGCTTGGCCAATAGCAACGCCAAGGTAGTTTTACCGCACCCGGGCGGCCCCCACAGAATCATCGAATGCAACTGCCCGGCTTCAACAGCCCGTCGCAACACCGAATTGGGTGCCAGTAACCGAGGTTGTCCGACCATATCGCCCAGGCTTCGTGGACGCATACGTTCAGCCAATGGCTTCAGCGCCTCATTGGGCTGAAACAGGGAAGCGGTGGGTTTATTTTTTTGCACGATTCATTGTAGGTCGGGCACAAGCCCGACACAAACTCAGGCCGCAGGTTTGTCTTTCAACAAGACCTCAAGAATCTTGCCAACCGCTGCGAATGCAAACGCACCGGTGATATGCGTAGCGGCGCCCAGCCCTGCCCCGCAATCGAGCTTCAAGGCGGCATTGGCATCCAACTGCGGTCGAATGCCACAGACACTGCCATCGGCCTGTGGGTATTTCACGTTCTCGAGCGAATAGATTGCCGACACTCCGAAATAGCGTTCAGGATTTTTCGGGAAATTGAATTCGGCGCGTAATTTTTTCCGGATCAACGCAAGCAGTGCATCGTGTTCGGTTCGCGATAAATCCCTGATACGTACCTGGGTAGGATCCGTACGACCGCCGGCCGAGCCGCAGCAAATAACCGGCAATTTGCGACGGCGGCACCAGGCCAGCATTTCCACTTTCGTGCGAAAGCTGTCGCAGGCATCGAACACCAGGTCGTAGCCACGATTCAATAATTCATCGAGATTGCCAGGCGTTAAAAAACTGGCGATGACTTCGACTTCGATTAGTGGATTAATCGCACGGCAGCGTTCGGCCAATACTTCAGCCTTGCCACGGCCATATTGGCCTTCGAGCGCGAATAACTGCCGATTGGTATTCGAGACACAGATATCGTCGGCATCAATCAGCGTAAGTTTTCCGACGGCACTGCGCGCCAGCGCCTCAACCGCCCAGGAGCCGACGCCGCCCAGGCCAATGATGGCGACATGCTTCTTCGCAAGCTTTTTAATGCTGCCCCGGCCATACAATCGTTCGATGCCGGCAAAGCGTTCAGTAAGTATTGGATTCATGGGCACTATTCTAAGGTCTTTCGAGCCCGATGAAGGGCGCACATGGAAGGAAACACATGCCACGCCTGATACTCATGCTTCTGATATTGCTGCTAAATGCCTGCACAAGCACACCGAAACGCGTTGAACCGGAACCAACTCCACAACCCCCAGCTCCAGCTGCTGCACAAGTCAAATGTCTTGACTGCGGCGTGGTACAGGACATTCGTACAGTAAGTGGCGTTAGCGATACTGCAACGGCAAAAAAACCAGCATTGAGTGGCATCGTTGGCGGTGTTGTCAGCAAGCCTTCGCCTAGTAAACCAACAACGCGTTACGAAATATTGATCCAGATGCTCAACGGCAAGAAAGTCCTGATCACACAATCCATACTTTCGGCCGGCTTACGCATCGGCAGCAAAGTCCGTGTCAGCCAAGGTCGCATTCTTGCAGTCAGACCCTAATTCTGTAAGGCTATCGGTCACTTTGATTCCGGATGCCGTCGATGAAAAATTTCGTGATTACCTTTGCCGTCGCATTCTTCCTCGGTATTGCACTGACAGCGACCGGCATGAACTATTTGAATAAAGGTCCGAATTACCCGGAAGGCGTTATGACCGTGATTAACATGAAAATGTCTGCCTTGAAAAGCAACGTCCAGCAGAATCGCTGCACGCCAACCGATATCATTCCGCACCTGCAAACCATTCGTTATGTCGGCAACGACATCGAAGCGGCATTCGGTGAAATGAGCAATAACGATCAGTTTGTCCGATATGCCAGCGATTTCCGGGCAAGTGCCGATGACGTGCTCTCAACCCCTCCGGCAAATTGCGCAGCGGCCGAAGTTGCTATCAACAAGCTCGGAAAGGCTTGTGATAATTGCCACCGGGATTACAGAAATTAGGGTTTTTATTAACTTATTAATAACGAAAGGGCCCTTTTTAGGGCCTTTTTTATTCAGAAAAGTGTGATTGGATCATCTCTTTATCCGGATGCGGCACTGCAACATGCAAACCCCGTCACACTGTTGTAACGTCCGTATGCCCGATTGATGCGGGCACTTTTTTTGCTCACATTTCCGGGGACTTTCATGAAACTTAGCAAACGCAATATCGTGCTTGCAGCTGGTTTGGTTGCACTCACTGGTTTCGCTTTTACCGCTCAATCCGCTCGTACCATTCCATTCGGCAACCCACTTCGCATCAGCGTCAGCCCTGAAGCTTCGAATAATGGCGTTGTGCAATTCAAAATCACCAACACCAGCAAGCAAGCAGTGCAAGTTCCTACATGGCAATTGCCATCGGGTGCTTTGGACTCGGATCTGTTCAGCGTCTACCTCAATGGCAAGAAAGTTGAATATGTCGGCAAGATGGTTAAGCGCGGCCCCCTGACCGATGCTGATTTCATCACCCTGCGTGCTGGCGAAACCAAGCTGGTAACTGCCGACCTTTCGTCGGTTTACGACTTGACCGCCGATGGCGACTATTCGATCAGCTTCAAGTCCTACCTCCAAGGTGCCAAGAACGATAAAGGCCAAGCCTTGACGTCCAGCAATGGTCGTATGGCATATCTGCAAACACCTGCAATGCGTATGCATGTTGAATCTGCACCAGCCACAATTGACAGCCTGCAACTGGAAAAACGCTCGAATAGCACGCAAGGTAAGAAACCACCAACAGGCGGTTCTGTCGTTATCAATGGCGTCACCCTGGCCGGTTGCAGCAGCACTCAACAAACACAGGCCGGCACTGCAGTCGTAAATGCCCGCACCTATACGCAAAACGCACTGAATTACTTGACTGCCGGCACCACCGGCCCGCGCTACACCACCTGGTTCGGCAGCTACACCAGCTCCCGTTACAATACGGTCAGATCGCACTTCAGCAGCATCGACACCGCGATGGACCAAGGCGGCGGCGCAATCAAGATCAACTGCGCTTGCTCCGGCAGCGAATATGCCCACGTTTATCCAAACCGTCCTTACGAAATCTTTGTTTGCCGCGCTTTCTGGCCAGCTCCTGCAACCGGTACCGACTCGAAAGCCGGCACCCTGATTCATGAAATGAGCCATTTCGATATCGTTGCCAACACCGATGACGTTGTTTACGGTCAAACCGGCGCGAAAAACCTGGCTATCAGCAATCCTGATGATGCAGTTCGTAATGCTGACAGCCACGAATACTTCAGCGAAAACACACCGAACCAAAACTAATACTGCTCTAGACGTTACTTTCAAGACCCGCTTCGGCGGGTCTTTTTTTATGCGCAATCAATCCACATTGGTTATGCTTGGCATTCGATTCGCATGGAATTTCAACGCACAGTATGGAAACACAGATTCTTTACATCATCGCGGCCATTCTAATCATCGTCGGATTGGCAGGTACGGTTCTACCGGCATTACCCGGGCTGCCATTGATGTTTTGCGGCATGTTACTCGGCGCCTGGGCCGGAAATTTCGAAGAAGTCAGCGTTTGGACAATCGTATTTCTTGCATTGTTGATGCTGGTTTCGATAGGCGTGGACTTTCTGGCCACGCTGATGGGAGCCAAAAAGTTCGGCGCCAGTAAAAAAGCAATGCTGGGCGCGGCACTAGGCACGCTCGCGGTATTTTTCTTCAGTATTCCGGGCTTGATCCTGGGTCCGTTTGTCGGCGCCATCATCGGCGAGATGATTGATGGAAAAGAATGGCGGGCAGCAACCAAAACCGGGTTCGGCACCTGGCTTGGTTTGGCCATCGGAACCGCATTAAAGCTTGCACTCGCCGTATGTATGCTGGGTATTTTCGTGATGGCTTTGATTTTTTAATGTAGGTGGGCATTGCCCACCCTACATTCCTACAAGGCCCTTAGCGTTTCCATCGGTGGCACCTGGGTGACTTTGCGAGTCGCCCAAAGGCCTGCCACCAATGCCAGACCGCAGCCACCAAACACGCCATAAGCAATCAATGGATATTCGAATGTCCAAGGCAGATTAAATACCTGCTCCGAAATCAGGCCGGCGATCACGCTTGCCGAGATGGAAGCAACCAAGCCCGATAACAGGCCCAGACTGGCGAACTCGGTTGCTTGGGCAAGTCGCAATTGCTTTTGTGATGCGCCCAGTACACGCATCACACCCGCCTCGCGCATGCGTTCGTCCTGCGATGCCTGCACTGCCGCGAGTAACACCAGCAAACCGGCCAACAAGGAAAAATAGAATACCGATTCCACAACACGCGTGACCTGATCGATTGTGTTCCGGACCTGCTTGAGAACCGCATCCACGTCGATTACCGACAAGTTTGGATACTCGCGCACCAAATTATCCATGACTGTCTGTTTTTCCTTCGGCACATGCATTGCCGAAATGTAACTTGCTGAAAATCCTTCCAACCCGCCAGGTGAAATCACCACAAAGAAGTTCGGCTTGAAACTTGTCCACTCGACTTTTCTCAGGCTGGTGATTTTTGCGCTCAATTTCTGGCCTGCGACATCAAAGCTGACCACATCACCTATTTTCCAGGACAAGGATGTCGCGAATTCTTCCTCGACCGACATTTCCGTTTCGCCAACGTGGTTGGCAGACCAGTATTTACCTGCAACCAACTTATTGTCTTCGCCAAAGACTGCCAATGACGACAGGTTGAATTCACGTTCTGCCAACCTTTGCGTACGCATGCCCTCTTTTTCATAATCGGCACCGGTGACTTTTTTACCGTTCACTTCCTGCAGTCGTGCACGCACCATCGGAAACAACACGACTTTATTCAGCCCTTCACGGGTCATGAATTGCTGGACGCCATCTACCTGGTCGGGCTGCACGTTAATGACGAATCTATTGGGTGCATCGCTCGGCAATGTTTGTTGCCAGCGCGACAGCAAATCCGTCCTCACGAAAGTCAGCAGTAGCAATGCCATCAAGCCCAAGCCCAGCGCCGATACTTGCGCCAGCGTCATGCCTTCATGCCTGCTTAAATTGGCCAGGCCGTAACGCCATGGACCGCGAAGTGTTTGTCGTACTTTCTTCAGCCAGCGCAGTAATATCCATGCAATTGCTGCAAGTACGAACGTGGTTATACCGATGCCGCCGAGAATAATGGTAGCCAAGGTAGCGGAATCGGCTTTCCACCAAAGCAATCCACCCAGGCCGGCCAACCCTAGCAAGCCAACAGCCCATGAACTTGGTTCGGTCAGCGGTACGTCACGGCGCAACACGCGCAATGCCGGCACTTTCCTCAATGCCAGAATAGGCGGCACGGCGAAAGCAATCAGAACTGTCAAACCAATCGCGTAACCTGCGAAGACGGGCTGCAAGCCAGGCTGCGGCAGCACGACACCCATTGCGTCGGATAACCATGCACCGACCGCCATTTGCAGTAACCATGCAAGCGCGATTCCGATCGAACTTCCGACCATTCCGAGAAAAAACAACTCGCCCAATTGCAAACCGGCGATGGTCGATTGGCTGGCACCAAGACAACGCATCACGGCGCTGCCATCGAGGTGACGGGCACTGTGGCGACGTGCGGCCAAAGCGACTGCCACGGCTGCGAGAATCAGCGAAACAAGCGCAGCGATACCCAGGAAACGCCCGGCACGATCCAAAGCCAAGCGGACTTCCGGGCGCGCATCGTCGCTGGTTTCCACGCGTTGCCCACGTTGAAGATTCTTTTTCGTCAGTGCAACAAAACTTTTTACATCGGTATTTTTTCCGGCCACCACCAAACGGTAATTAATACGACTGCCATCCTGCACCAAGCCGGTTTTTGACAAGTCCTCGAGTGCAATAAACAGCCGCGGTGCTACATTGAAATAATCGAGTGTCGCATCCGGTTCCTGAATCATGGTGGCGATATAGACAAGCATGGAATCGCCAATCCCGATTTTTTGTCCCATTTCAACTCTCAGTTTTCTTGCGGCATCCTCTGTAAGCCATACGGTGCCTGCTTCAGGACCACCATGCACTTTTTCGCTTGCCGAACTATTTGCGCGACGTATCAGGTATTCACCACGCAGTGGATACTTGTCATCGATCGCACGAATGTCGGCAAGACTGATAGCCTCACCAGCCTGAACCATGCTGTTAAAACCGGAGGTCTGGGCAACGCTTAATTTCAGTTTCCTGGCCGACGTGGCAACGCTTGCGTCGATAGGTGTATCAGCTCGCAAGGCAGCATCACCGCCGAGTAAGCGATTGGCTTCCTGCTGTAAGCCCGACTTCGCGCGATCGGTAATCAGCCCAACCGCAGTGACTGCCATCACAGCCAATACCAGGGCCATCAGCATCAACCGAATTTCGCCTGCGGCTAAATCCCGCCAGGTTTGCCGCCAGGCCAATCTGATAATTTTCATTGCAATAAACGACCTTCGGCCAACCGCAGGATTTTCGAACAACGTGCTGCGAGTTTTTCATCATGGGTGACGACGACCAGTGTCGTACCCGAGGTTTGGTTTAATTCAAACAACAAATCCGCAACGGCACGGCCTGTTTCGGTATCCAGATTACCAGTCGGTTCATCGGCGAAAAGTACCGAAGGTTTCACCACGAACGCGCGGGCAATCGCGACACGCTGCTGCTCACCACCGGAAAGCTGGCGTGGATAATGCTGCAAACGTTCGCCCAAGCCGACTTTCTGCAAAATATCGCGTGCAGCGGCATCAGGATTGGCATCGCCGCGCAATTCGAGCGGTAGCATCACGTTTTCAATGGCAGTCAAGGCCGGCAATAGCTGGAAACTCTGGAATACGAAACCGACTTTATCGCCACGCAGTTTTGCGCGACCGTCTTCATCGAGACTCGATAAATTCACATCGAGAATTTCGACATGGCCTTCACTCGGAGTATCCAAACCTGCCATTAATGACAACAGGGTACTTTTACCCGAGCCAGATGCCCCCACTATAGCCAGTGTTGTGCCCTGATTAATTTGGAAGCTGACATCCTGCAGAATGCGTAGCTCGCTAGTTGGCAGTCGCACGACTTTACCCAGGTTTGATACATTGATTGCATTCGCCACGTTTTTATCCCAAGGAATGAAGTGTTGAAATTTCTATCTACTCTCTTTCATGTAGGCTGCCATAACCGAGTTCAAGGCTATGTGTTGATGCTGTTGTTACTTGTAACAATGCCAGCGGCGGCGTCCGAGCAGAAGGTGCTATTGGTCATGGGTGATTCGCTGTCGGCAGCCTACAACCTTCCCACTCGACAAGGCTGGGTCTCGCTTACCGCTGATCGCATGAAGACCAGTCATCCACAATGGAAAGTCGTCAATGCGAGCATTAGTGGCGAAACCAGTTCGGGTGGGCTTTCACGCTTTCCCGCTGCTTTGAAATTGCATAAACCCAGTCTGGTCATCATCGAACTGGGCGCAAACGATGGCTTGCAGGGCCTGCCATTAGCGAGGACTCGCGGAAATCTTTTGCAGATGATTAAACTCGCCAAAGCCAACAATGCAAAAGTATTGCTGATTGGAATCCAAATGCCGCCGAACTACGGAAAGGCTTATACACAGGGCTTTGCGGCGAATTACACGGAACTGGCTAAACAGGAAAAAACGGCTTTATTGCCTTTTTTACTGGCACCCATTGCAACAGACAGAAAATATTTTCTGCCTGATCAAAAACATCCAACGGCTACCGGGCAAATAAAATTGCGCGATTATGTCTGGCCTGTGTTGAAGCCATTATTGTGATTCATCAAGAACCGAATTATTCCAGCAAGTCGAGCATTTCGGCATTCTCGTGCACAAAAATGCCCGGTTCTTTTCTCTTCAACAACGCCAATGCCGCAGCAGCAACGCTATCGGCCGAAATGGCTCGGTACCGGCGCAACGGCCCCTGCAGCAACGGGTTGTAGATAGACGATAGCTTTTGCGCGATCGCTTCACCTGGGCGGCTGTCTTCACGCATGCCAAGCAAAACACCGGGCCGTAAAATATCGACGCGATGGAATTTCATCCGCTCGAGCAAATCTTCGGTTTCGCCTTTTACCCGCAAATAAAAATTACTGGTTTGCCGGGTCGCACCCACTGATGAAACAAAGATAAGTTGCTTTGCTTTCAGTTGTTTGGCAATTTCGGCAAACCGGCATACTAGGTCGCGATCTACCGAAATAAACGCTTCGCGCGATCCAGCAGTTTTTATCGTGGTGCCCAAAGCAGAAATACAGGCGTCGATTCTTCCTTCGCTGACCTTTGTGATCGCATTCGAAAGCTCGGGTGACAATTCACCGCTCTCGCCCACCACCAGGTCCATTACGATATTGCGAATCTTTTCATGCTTGATCGCTACCGGTCGCCGCGTAGGAACAATCAATTCCGCGACATTACGGTCGACCAGGCAGCGCTGCAGAATCGCGTTGCCAACCAAACCGGTAGCACCGGCGAGCAAAACGGTTTTTTTGCCTAGGCCCACTCGGTAAGGCCTTCGCTTTCATACAGGGTCTTGAATGATGGGCGTGCCTTCATTTTCATTGCCAAGGCATTCAGATGCGGCCAATCGGTACCAGGCTTGGGCATATTGCGGGTCCAGCGCATCAACATCGTCAGCATGAAATCGGCTGCGGAAATTTTTTCACCGAGCAGATATGGGCCATTTTCGGCCAGATGCGTGTCAATCCGATTCCAGCAACTTTCCACCCGCTCACGTACGGCTTCACGGGTTGCGTCGATATTCGCTTCGCCGGCTGCTTCCCCCGGATACCACCATTGGCGCATAGCCGATTGCAACGGATTCACAAGATTGAACATCCACTGATAATACTGGGCGCGCTCAAGGGTTCCGACTGCTGGCGCAAGGCCAGCGTCCGGATATAGATCGGCCAGATGCATGACCAGCGCCGGTGATTCATAGACGGCTGTGCCATCGATAATCAGGGTTGGCACCACGCCATTGGGATTGAGCTTTAAATACTCGGGAGATTTTTGCGCTTTCGACTGCAAGTCGACGGGAATCAATTCATGCGGCGCATTCAATTCGATCAATAGCCAATGCACGACGAAACTGGCCGAGCCGGGGGCGTAATAAAGTTGCATCCAGGGCACTCCTTCAAAGAAGCTGCATCATCGCAAGCTTCCGGACCGTGGGCAATAAAAAACCCCGGTTGTGGCCAACCGGGGTTTTTAGATTTCCGAAACCGGAACTTACATGGGCTGCACTTCGTCAGCTTGCATACCTTTTTGGCCTTTGACGAGCTTGAAGCTCACTTTTTGGCCTTCTTGCAG
>JBOHYG010000121.1:0-1941 GCA_050737875.1 Arenimonas sp.
GTGCAATGCATCTTCAACGCGGGCTTTCTTTTCTTTCATTTCAACTTCGGTCGCTGCGCCGACTTTGATCACGGCAACGCCGCCGGCCAATTTGGCAACGCGTTCTTGCAGTTTTTCTTTGTCGTAATCGGAAGAAGTTTCTTCGATTTGCGCCTTGATTTGCTTGATGCGAGCCTGGATGCCTTCGGCTTCGCCGGCACCATCGATAATCGTGGTGTTTTCTTTCGAAACTTGAATCTTCTTGGCGCGGCCAAGATCTTTGATCGTGGCTTTGTCCAATGCGAGACCGACTTCTTCGGAAATCACGGTGCCGCCGGTGAGAATCGCCATGTCTTCCAGCATTGCTTTACGGCGATCACCGAAACCAGGTGCTTTCACTGCGCAAACTTTCACGATGCCGCGAATGGTGTTGACGACCAAAGTGGCGAGGGCTTCGCCTTCGACTTCTTCGGCAACGATCAGCAATGGCTTGCCGGCTTTCGCCACGGCTTCCAGTACTGGCAACAATTCACGCACGTTCGAAATTTTCTTGTCGTGCAACAGGATGAACGGATCTTCCAGATCGGCCGCCATGCTTTGCTGGTTGTTGATGAAGTAAGGCGACAGGTAGCCGCGATCAAACTGCATGCCTTCGACGACGTCGAGTTCATTGTCCAGACCGGAACCGTCTTCAACGGTGATCACGCCTTCCTTACCAACTTTGTCCATTGCTTTGGCAATCAACTCGCCGATGTTGTGATCGGAGTTGGCCGAGATCGAACCGACTTGGGCAATTTCCTTGCTGCTGTTGCAAGGCTTGCTGATTTTTTTCAGTTCTTCGGTTGCCGCGATGACTGCTTTGTCCATGCCGCGTTTCAGATCCATAGGGTTCATGCCGGCTGCAACAGCCTTCATGCCTTCGCGGATCATGGCTTGTGCCAGAACGGTCGCGGTAGTGGTGCCGTCACCGGCGTTGTCGGAAGTTTTCGAAGCAACTTCCTTCACCATTTGTGCGCCCATGTTTTCAAACTTGTCGGCGAGTTCGATTTCTTTCGCTACCGAAACGCCATCCTTGGTGATGGTCGGTGCGCCGAAACTTTTTTCCAGCACGACGTTACGGCCTTTAGGACCGAGGGTTGCTTTCACTGCATTGGCGAGAATATTGACGCCTTTCACCATACGTGAACGTGCATCTTCACCAAAACGAATATCTTTAGCTGACATGTGTAATTACCTCAAAAATTGTATTGAATAGGGTGCGCCCAGGCGCACCGATTTCGAACCTGTCGAACCGTTGGTGCGCTTGAGCGCACCCTATGGCTCAACCCGATGCATCAACCCAAAATGGCGAAAATGTCGTCTTCTTTGGCGATCAGATATTCGACGCCATCGAGCTTGACTTCGGTGCCGGCATATTTGCCAAACAACACCTTGTCGCCCACTTTGACTTTCGGCGCGCGGGTGCTGCCGTTGTCCAGGGCCTTGCCATCACCCACAGCGATCACTTCACCTTTAATCGGTTTTTCAGTGGCCGAATCCGGGATGACGATGCCGCCAGCGGACAGTTTTTCTTCTTCCATACGCTTGATAACGACGCGATCAAAGAGCGGTTTAATATTCATAGCTTCCTCTAGGTCAATAAAAACAGATACTTACGAGACTTCTTAATGTTTTTTGGGGTCTTTGTTAGCACTCTACCCCGCCGAGTGCCAATTTTAACGCGTAAACCCGCCCGAGGGGCGAAGTTTTAGCTGCGTACTTAATGGGGCGGCGCGGGGTGGGTTTCAAGGGTCGTTTCGCTAAAAGCCGGATTTTCCGTTCACCCGGAACCATGGGCTTTTTGTCATAATCGCGCCCTACTATAAAAAGTCCGCGTCACCATCCATTTTCCGGGGAAAAGCATGTCATTGAAGAAAGCAGGAGCAGCCTGTCTGCTCGGGAGTTTTTTTGCCGTCGCAAGCC
>JBOHYG010000122.1:0-9324 GCA_050737875.1 Arenimonas sp.
GGCCTATACGGCATCACAAGTATTAAGTGCAGAAATCAATGTTGCCGATGGCTGGAATTTCGGGCCAGCTGATGATTTATCGCAGCCGTACACGCTTTTATTCACCAGCCATCACCCAGATGCCGCACGTGGCGGATTGGATATTTACCGTATTACCTACCGGCTTACCGGCCAGAAGTGACCCCATGTTATTAATGATCGACAATTACGACAGCTTCACCTACAACCTGGTTCAGTACTTCGGTGAACTCGGGCAGGCGGTGAAAGTGATTCGCAACGATGACCTGAGCGTCAATGAAATTGCGGCTTTGAAGCCGGAGCGTATCGTGATTTCGCCAGGCCCATGCACGCCGAATGAAGCCGGTGTTTCGCTGGAAGTGCTCGAAAAATTATCCGGTAGAGTGCCGATACTCGGTGTTTGTCTCGGGCATCAAAGTCTTGGGCAGGCATTTGGTGGAAAGGTCATTCGCGCCAAAACCATCATGCACGGCAAAACATCGCTGATGCATCACAACAGCCAGGGCGTATTTTCGGATTTACCCAGCCCGTTTGAAGCGACGCGTTACCATTCGCTGGTGGTCGAAAAAGATTCGCTGCCCGATTGTCTGGAAATCACCGCCTGGACCGAAAACGAAGACGGCAGTTTCGACGAGATTATGGGGCTGCGCCATAAAACCCTGCCTGTGCAAGGCGTGCAATTCCATCCGGAATCGATCCTGACGCAGCATGGTCATGCGATGTTGAAGAATTTTCTGGAACAAAAATAAATACGCCATGAACTTCACTCCCCAACAAGCTTTGCAACGCGTGATCGAACATCGCGAAATTTTCTTCGATGAAATGGTCGAGGTGATGCGCTGCATCATGCGTGGCGAGGTGTCGCCGGCGATGACTGCGGCGCTGCTGACCGGATTGCGCGTCAAGAAGGAAACGATCGGCGAGATTGCCGCTGCCGCCAGCGTGATGCGCGAGTTCTCCGCGAAAGTCGTTGTAGACGATGCCAGCAACCTGGTCGATATCGTCGGCACCGGTGGCGATAGTGCCCATACATTCAATATATCGACCACGGCCATGTTTATCGCCGCAGCTGCAGGCGCGAAAGTGGCGAAACACGGCAATCGAAGTGTTTCTTCGAAATCCGGCAGTGCCGACGTGCTGGAAGCGCTCGGTGCCGTGATTGAATTGCAGCCCGAGCAAGTGGCGCAATGCATGAACGAGACTGGCTTTGGTTTCATGTTTGCACCGATTCATCATCCGGCGATGAAAAATGTTGCACCAGTGCGTAAAGAGCTCGGCGTACGGACGATTTTCAATATTCTCGGACCACTCACAAATCCTGCGAGTGCGCCGAATATTTTGATGGGCGTGTTTCATCCGGATCTATGCGGTATCCAGGCACGCGTGATGCAGAAGCTCGGTGCACAACATGCATTGGTCGTACATGGTTACGACGGCCTGGATGAAATCACGATCGCCGAGAAAACCCTGGTCGCTGAGTTGCACGAAGGCAAGATTCGCGAATATGAGATATCGCCTGAGAAATTTGGTTTTCTACGCGGTAGCCTGGATAGCTTGCGGGTAGATTCACCGGAGGCTTCGCAGACCATGCTGCTGGCTGTGCTGGATAATACGCCAGGCCCTGCACGCGACATTGTGTTGTTGAATGCAGGCGCGGCTTTGTACGCCGCCAATTCTGCAAGGGATATCGAGTCGGGCATTGTTCTGGCACGACGTGTGCTCGAGAACGGTTCGGCACGTGCAAAAGTCGATGAATATGTAACGGCAACAAGCCGAATTGCAGGTAGATAATGAGCAACGAAAATTTCGCGAAGACACCCAGGCCGCCGTACTATGCGGTGATTTTTTCATCGCAGCGTCGTGAAGAAGAAGCCGGTTACGGCGTTACTGCCGACCGGATGGTGGAGTTGGCAGCCGAGCAGCCGGGATATCTGGGCATTGAAACAGTGCGTGGTAATGATGGTTTCGGCATCACGGTCAGTTACTGGCAGAGCGAGGCCGATATCGTGAATTGGAAGCGCAACACCGAGCATAGTCTTGCGCGTGAACGCGGCCGTACTGAATGGTATGAACATTTTGAATTGCGAGTAGCCAAGGTCGAACGCGCCTATGGCGGCCCGATCGTTAAGGAATGAAATGAGCGATATTCTGAATAAAATCCTGGCCCGCAAGGCCGAAGAAATTCGCGCGCGTGCAGAGACTGTTTCACTTTCAACACTGAAAGCGCAATGCGAAGAGGCCACTTCAACACGGGGGTTCACTGCAGCACTGCATAGGAAAATCGATGCCGGGCAAGCTGCGGTGATTGCCGAAATCAAGAAGGCCAGTCCCAGCAAGGGTGTGATTCGCGCCGATTTTCATCCAGCCGAAATTGCGAAGTGTTACGAACAGGGTGGTGCGGCGTGTTTGTCGGTATTGACCGATATCGATTTTTTCCAGGGCGCCGATGCCTATCTGCAACAAGCGCGAGCCGCGTGTTCGTTACCAGTGTTGAGAAAGGATTTCACGATTGACCCGTATCAGGTATACGAAGCGCGAACCTTGGGTGCCGACTGCATCTTGCTGATTGTTGCGGCATTGGGTGATGCGCAAATGGTGGACTTGAATCACCTGGCGATGGATCTGGGCATGGACGTGCTTGTCGAAGTACATGATGTCGATGAACTTGAGCGCGCACTGCAAATGGATGCGCCGTTGATCGGCATCAATAATCGCAATCTGCGCACATTTGAAGTCAGTCTGGATACAACTATCGCCATGAAAGACATGGTGCCGAAGGACCGTTTGCTGGTAACGGAGAGCGGAATATTGGTGCGTGACGATGTCCAGCTGATGCGCCGAAATGATGTCAATGCATTCCTGGTCGGCGAAACTTTCATGCGTGCCGAAAATCCCGGCGAAGCCTTGGCGAGTGTATTTGCGTAGGAAGCCGCCTGCTTAATCTTCTTCTATCTTCGCTCGCGGCAGGACGAGATGGATGGTGACGCCGGTCATCAATTGCGATGGTTCGACGAATAATTTTCCGCGCATCGAAGTGATAGCGCTTTCCGCCCATGGCAGGCCTAGGCCGGTCTCGATGTCGCTGTTTGTCCAGTTCTCCGTGACGTAATGCTGGAATGCGGAAGCCGTCATGCGAGTGCGATTGTCGTCAAAGCAGAAATGCAATTGTGCACTGCCGTGTGAGAGTACGGTCCTGCAAGTAATGCGCAGATTCAACGGTTTTTCGTCGGATGCTTCGGCGGCTTCCATGAAATGCGCGATCAGAACATTGATCACTTGTTGCAACAGATTTTGCGAGGCGGCAACCGGCGCGGCGTGGTAAACCGCGGAATCAATATCAATCTTCAGTACCTGCCTTTCATCCGGGCTCATTTTTTTCGATGCGGCACTGATCAGGCTTGCGACCGATACCGATCCGGTATCGGTATCCTGCGAAATGAATTTTGAATAATCGGAGACCACTTCCTGCAATTGTTCGATATCGATACGCAGACGCCGCATTTCACTGCGTGCTTCGGCCAATACCAGCGATTGTTCGTTATTCAAATCCATCAATTGCTGGGTGATTTCGATGAAGCGGTGGCTGCCGATTTTGGTGTCGGCCAGTTCATGGATCAGGCTTGCACTGGTGCTGGTATGCGATTTATCCAGCAGGCTCAACGGCAATTCGATGTTGTCGCGAATCGGCTGGATGCTTTTATTGATGTCCTGGATCACGCCGCTGGCCATCTCGCTGGCACCAGTGTCGTAGCTTTGCTTGAACAGTCGTTTGCGGGTGTCGCTCAAGCGTTGCAGCATTTCGTCGAACGCGTTGGCGAGATCGCCGATTTCGTCGTTACGATCGAGGCCGATGCGTCCGGTCAGATGCTCCTGATCGCCGATATCGACCAGATGCTGCGTAATGCGGCTTATCGGCAGTGTGACATAACGATTCAGGACGTACGTCAGCAACAGGCTGAGCAGCAGGCCGCCGATGAAAATGGACATCGTGATGCCATCGAGTATTTTTAGCCCGCGCTTGCTGATATCCGACGGCATCGAAACGACCATGTCGATGCTCGGTTTACCGTCGATGCTGAACAAGGTCGTGGTGACCTCTGTCATGTTTTGGTAACGCATGATTTTCAACGGGGTGTGCCGCAGACGGCCGGCGCCGTTATCTATGGCTTTCAATCCGGTGTCGTTTTGAATGACTTTATGGGGCGATAACTTCAGCTCAAGGCCAGGCTGCGTTGCAATACGGCGAATTTTCTCGGCTTCCAGAAAGCGGCCAAAAATAATCGTGCCTCGACTCGGGCCGGTACGATCGGAATGCAGGATCGGCGTCGATGCAAGGAAGATTGGTCCGTGCGAACTGTTCATCAGGCCGGCACGGGTTATCGGAGAATCTTCATGCGACAGGAACGGATGCGCTTCATGCAGTTTCGCATCGGCATACTCGTCAAGCGGAAAGGTTGCCTGGGATGTGAGATCCATTGCGTGTGACCAGACTTTATTTCCTTCGAGGTCATAGATCGCAAACAAATTCACTTTCAACGAATACTGTGTTTCGCTTCCGAGATTCGAGCCTGCGTATTCCGGGTTTTTATCCAGAACGTATTGGTAGGTGTCATCCCAGTAGCCCCAATCGGGCGGACGATCCGAAATTACACCGACTTCGTTATTCAGTAATTCCAGGCCGATATTCGCATTGCGAATGGCTTGTTCGTCTTCGAGCTGGAGAAATTTCGGATAGAGATAATATCGGCTGGCGATGCTCAAGCCGAGGGATGCAAGCGCAACCAGAAAGAACACCAATAAGATGGTTCTGGTTCGTAAACTCATTCGATGCAGACCAATACTTTCTTATTCATGCGTCTCCCAGACGCTTGACGAAGCGCAGGGAGGCATTTTCGTAGCCGCAGGCGCGATAAAACTGGTGTGCTTGCTCACGATGGATGGCGGTCGTCAGTTCGACACGGGTGGCACCGGCTTGGCGGGCTTTCATTTCGGCCTCTCGCAACAGGCGTTTGCCGATTCCCTTGCCATGAAATGCATCGAGCACAACCAAAGCCGTGATGCGGCATGTGCGTGCACCCAGCGGCAGGTAGTAACGGATATCCATCGCGATCATCGCAATGGCTTCGCCATGTTCCTCGGCTATCCACAATTGCTGTTCGGGTTCGTCGCGCAAATGCATCAGGCGAACAGTGGCTTCTTCGGCGCTGCAGGGGTAACCCAGTGCGACTAACAATGCAGCGACTCCCGGCGCATCCTCCAAAACAGCAGGACGAATATAGACCTGTGTATTGGAGTCAGCCGGGCGGATGTTCATTAGCGCGTACCGAACACCACGATGGTCTTGCCGCGGGCAGTCAGCTGGCCCTGTTCTTGTAATTGCTTCAACACGCGTCCTGCCATCTCGCGGGAACAACCGACGATGCGGGCGATTTCCTGGCGGGAAACACGAATCTGGGTGCCTTGAGGGTGCGACATGGCATCCGGTTCCTGGCACAGATCGCCCAGTGTGCGGACGATGCGGCCTGTAACGTCCAGGAAAGCCAGGCGGCTCGCCTTGCGGGAGGTGTCGAGCAGACGTTTTGAAAGCTGGGAGCCGATCGCATACAAAATACGTGGGCATTCAGCCAGTAATGCCCCTTCAAAAAGCTGATGCAGGCGTTCATAACTCAGTTCAGCCAATTCGCAGGTAGTACGTGTACGCAACAACACTTCGCGCTGGTCGGCGGCAACGAACAAGCCCATTTCACCGATAAATTCGCCGGCGTTGATATAGCCGAGCACCAATTCGCGGCCATCGGATTCTTCGCTGATTACGCTGAGTGAGCCGCTGATCACATAATAAAGCGTGTTGGCCGAATCGCCCGGACGGAAGATGTCACTGCGGTTGGGGTGCTTGCGGCGATGGCAATGGTCGAGAAAGCGGCTCAATGAGGCAGGATCGAGTTCCAAAGGACTGTGAACCGGAGTGAACGCTTTGACGATGCTTAGGGTTGTGCGATGCGGTGCCATAACTCGCTCGTAGTCTAATATGAATAGCCTTAGCTTAGGCTGTGATGCACTTCTCAGCAACGTTTTATGTGTTAATAATTGAAAAGGTTCCCCCGGGGGGGCTTTTGCCCGATAATGCGCCCCTCAGTTAACTCGCCCCTGGAGGGCACCGCCGTGGTCAAGCCGCTTCCGCGCTTACGTTTGCAAGGCTTCAATAACCTTACAAAGTCTTTGAGCTTTAATATTTATGACATCTGCTACGCGGTGTCTGAAGAACAGCGCCAGCGCTATATCGAATACATCGATGAAATGTTCAATGCCGAACGCCTGACCCAGATTCTGACCGAAGTGGCACATATCATCGGTGCGAATATCTTGAACGTGGCACGTCAGGACTACGATCCACAGGGCGCATCGGTAACCATCCTTATTTCCGAGGAACCGGTCATCGACAAGAAAGCGGCTGGCCGGGATTTGATTTCAGATGCCGTCGTCGCACATTTGGACAAGAGCCACATTACGGTGCATACCTATCCGGAAACACATCCGCATAATGGTATTGCCACTTTCCGTGCCGACATCGATGTTGCCACTTGCGGCGTTATTTCACCGCTGAAAGCCTTGAATTACCTGATCGAAAGTTTCGATTCCGATATCGTGGTAACCGATTACCGGGTGCGTGGATTTACCCGCGACGTGAAAGGCAAGAAGCACTACATCGACCACAAGATTAATTCGATCCAGGACTATCTGTCGAAATCGTCACGTGAAAAATACGAAATGATCGACGTCAATGTTTATCAGGAAAATCTATTCCACACGAAAATGCACTTGAAGGATTTCGATCTGGATACGTACCTGTTCGAGGAAAAAGCCAAGAACCTGAGTTTCAAGGATCGCCAGCGCATCGAAATGCAGCTTCGCCGCGAAATCGCCGAACTGTTTCATGGCCGCAATCTGATTGATTGATTCCTGATTTGTCCGCATCAATAAAAAACCGCCGAAAGGCGGTTTTTTTGTGGATGTTGTAGGAGGGGTTTTAACACCGAATGCTTTTCAACCATTTTCGGGGTTAAAACCCCTCCTACAAACGGTATGCGACCGCTTTCATGATCGCCGAGGTCAGCGCCATTATTCTCGGTATCGGTTGCGGTAATTTGCGTGCGCCGGCGTGTTCAGCATGTTCGGCATGGCGGGCTTCGTCTTCTTTCATTTTTTTCAGGATCACCCGGCTGCGGGCATCGGAAGGCGGCAGGGTTTCCAGATGTTCTTCAAGATGGGCTTCGACCTGGCGTTCGGTTTCGACCACGAAGCCCAGGTTCCAGCCATCGCCGCGTAAACCGGCGGCCAGACCAATCGTATAACTGCCTGCGTACCAAATTGGATTGAAGATACTTGGTTTGGCGTCGAGTTCGCGCAAACGATCGGCGCACCAGGCGAGGTGGTCCTGTTCTTCCTGTGCGGCATCGAGTAACTGCTTTCTGGTTTCTTCATCGCGAGCCACGGCTGCTTGCCCGACATAAAGCGCTTGTGCGCAGACTTCACCGGTGTGATTGACTCGCATCAAGCCAGCGGCGTGCCGCTGCTCATCGTCATTCAACACGCCGTGCAAAGTATTTTCCGCCGGGTAATCACGCTCGGCAAAAGCACTGCCCAGGCTGGTGCTAAGCGCACGCTGGGCCTGGATGATGGCTTTATCGAAAAAACTGAAGTGACGCTCACTCATGCCAAATGCTCTGCAAGGAAATCAATCGGATGACGCACCGGTATTTTAAGCCCATTGGCGATATGCAAACGACAGCCGATATTGGCCGACAGCAATTCAGTCGCATTCGATTTTCGAGTGTCTTCTATTAATGGCGTACGTAGCTGCTCTGCGCGTTTGGGTTCGGCAAGCATGTGCATGCCTGCAGCGCCACAGCAGCCGCGATCAGGCAGTTCATGAATATCCAACTCGGGAATCATGGCCAAGAGTTTTCGGGTGGCATTGTCACTTTTGACCACGGTAGATTGGCTGCAGGGGATATGCAGGGCTATTCGCTTGCGTGCGGCCTTGAATTCAAGATTGGTAGCATGTTGAAGGATGAAATCGAGTGCGTCGACGACTTTGTTTTGTGCTTGCAAGCTGCGGGACAGCTGCTCGTGGCAACCGGTCGCCAAACTTAATACGGTAATGTTGTTTGCGAACGCGGCCTGGTTTTTGGCGGACAAGTCATTGGCGGCAACCCTGTCGCCGAGATGTATCGCGGCAGTGCCGCAACAGGCCTGGCCAGCTGCCGGCACAACGGCATAGCCCAATTTATTCAGTAAAAATTCCAGGTTGCGGCGGGTACTCGCTTCATAGGAATTGGCAATGCAGCCAGTGAAAACGGCGACCTTTTTGTCAGTGCGGGGGGCTTTCGGGCCTTCTAAAGTCAATTTTTCAGGCAATGCAGGTAGCTGGCCGCCAAGCCGTGCCAGTGCTCCGGCGGCGCCCAAAAGCCTGGGTTTGGCCAGCAGCCCATGCGCCAGTTTTTGCTTTAAAGGCGGTGGTTTGCGTATAAATTGCTGCTCGCGGGCTAGTGCCAGCAAGGCCCCGTATTCGACATTGGCCGGGCAGGCTGTTTCGCAACGCCTGCAGCCCAGACAATGGTCCAGGTGCAAATCTCCCAGGTGGGACGGGTTTATCTGCCCATTGGCCAGGGATTTCATATAAGCTATGCGGCCCCGCGGAGATTCGGTTTCGGAGCGATCCAGCTGATAAGTGGGGCAGTGCGGTAAACACAGACCACATTGGACGCAACGATCAGCCAGCAAAGCTATCTCGGAAGCGGTATTCAGGGGTAAAAAGGGCTCTGCCATAGGCAAAATCCTAGCACGGCTGGTTTTAATAGCTCCGGTGGGCTTGCGCTGAACGCGCTGGCTGGTTACAATCCCGCTTCTTATTCACCCAATTTTTCCTTTGGAGCCGTCATGAAGAACATGACCGTTAGCGCCAAGGCTGAGACTGTTAAGCAAGACTGGTATGTTGTTGATGCCAGCGGTAAAACCCTCGGTCGCTTGTGCACAGAACTTGCTCGTCGCTTACGCGGCAAGCATAAACCCGTTTACACCCCGCACGTGGACACCGGCGATTACTTAGTTGTGATCAATGCCGACAAAATCACCGTGACCGGCAAAAAGCTTCAAGACAAGATGTATTACCGTTTTACCGGTTACATCGGCAACATGAAGTCTGAAACCCTGGGTCAAGCCATGAATGCGCATCCTGAGCGTGTCATCGAAACCGGCGTCAAAGGCATGCTGCCTAAGAATCCGCTGGGTCGTGCCATGTACAGC
>JBOHYG010000123.1:0-10067 GCA_050737875.1 Arenimonas sp.
TGTTTTCGCCGCGGCCCTGCAAATGCGGGAAATCGCGTGCGATGCAAAATTGTACTAACTGCTCAAGCAATCCGGTTTCGCCGCGCGAAGCCGGCAATTCGAAATTGCCGAAGCGAATAAAACTGGGAGATACGCGGCAAACTATCGCGCCAGGCTCGGGTTTCGCATCGCCGCTATAAAACATGTCGCGCACGACGTCTTCGCCGGTGGTCACCAGCGACAGCGCGCGCGTTGTCGGCACACCCAAAAAATGCATGGCTTCACTGCAAAGGAATTCGCGCAGCGACGAACGCAAAACCGCGCGGCCATCCGCATGACGCGAGTAAGGCGTCGGCCCTGCGCCTTTCAGCTGCAATTCCCAACGCTGCCCGGTCTTGGAAACCGCTTCACCCAATCCGATTGCACGACCGTCGCCCAACTGTCCTGCCCAATGGCCGAATTGATGGCCACCATAATTTGCCGCGTAGGCCTCCATGCCCGGCAGCAAGGCATTGCCTGCAAACGCATTGAGGAATTCGATGGATTGGATATCGGACTCTTCCAACCCCAGCAATTCGGCGACATCGCTCGAATACGCTAGCAAAGATGGATTGCCGACCGGCGTGGGACTTACCAGAGAATACGCGGCGCCCTGCACCTGTCTTGTGCCAGGACCGGTTTGTAAATCGGCGGGTAACTCACGGACAAAGCGATTGTCGAAATCCAGTAACTTCAATTCGAATCCCTCGCGACGGCAGTCACAATTTCATTGCCCGCGTAATGTGTGTTTACAAGAGTTTACATGTCCGCCCATGCAGGCGACACCATACTGCCAAATGCTTGCAAGGCATTGCTGGCAAACCATTCATAAATCAGGCACTCTAGCTTCGTAACGGGTTTTGTCCGATCGGCAATCGGCATGAGTGGATGTCTCGATATGTAGTGTTTGAAGGAGCTAGCCATGGCTGACCTAGATGAACTTTACAAAGCACTCGACGCTATCAAACAAAATAGCAAATCAGCCAAGCTTTATTTCTATTTCACCAGCAACACCGACAGCCAGATGCACTCCGGTTTTTTTTCAATCAGCCAGGGCGAGTCCTGTGCGATTCACTACCTGGACAAATCGACCAGCGACGCGCTAGGCGAAATTCCGCAACTGCATCTCACCAAAGTCATGTCGCTGCCTGCGACACAAATGGATCTTTCAAACGAACCATCCGGTGTTTGTTCGATGGACGAAGTACTTGATCGGCTCAATCCCGAGAATTTTGTCGTTGTAGCGCCAGCGCCTGCACCAGTCTTTGAACCCGCCCCTGCCGGGGCACAGCCCGAGCCCCACAAAACCCACGTTTTCTATTCCCATGTCGCAATGCAACAGGACGTGACCCAGTTGCTTGAGAAGTTATACGGTTCGGGCGCTGCGAAAAAAGTCGAAGAAATTGCTTTTGCCTCGCCGCCACATCAATTTCCGGTCGATTTTGTGGATAAGTGCAAACAGCACGCCAGCATGATGCTGGGGGCCAAAAAAGCCGATGAATTATTCAAGCCGATTTACGACAAATTAGCCTGACACAACACACACCGTGGATGATTTTTATAGATTAAACGATTTAACAATGCAGCTTGTTTTCATATCGCAATCCTTGGGGAGATTTGTATGAGCACAATGTCAAAGTTAGGGGCAATTATCTGGGTGGGCGCCACCCTCATGTTGGCGGTGTTCCCGTCGATGGGGACAGATCCGCAATTTCGTCTTTACTATTCCAATGCCCTGCAAACTCTATCCAGTTTGATTGCGGCGTTTCTTTGTTTCAGCGCGATGAGCGCATTTCCGGATCAAAGTCCGCTACGAAAAGTCTGGGCCGCCATCGGAGCCGGGGTATTGGCCTGGGGTATCGGCGCCACCATTTTCGGCGCCTATCCGCTTCTGAATAATGGTGCGGAAACGCCATACCCCTACTATTCCGATATCGGTTATTTGCTGACCGACCCCTTCATCATTGCCGGCTTGTTGATCTTCAAACGTTCGCTTGGTCTGGAGTCGCCTGCTTGGGGCAAGGCACTGGCACTGGTCTTGTTGGTGGTGTCTGGATACTTCGCCTACCAAGCAAATGCGGAAGGCATGATGGACCCCGACCCGGCCACTAAAGTCGCGGCAATCGGCTATATGGTTCTTGACCCGATCTTGCTGGCTGTCACCATCCTCACTGCGTCTTCGTTCCATGGCGGCGAAGTCGGCAAGGCCTGGTGGTATGTCGTGATCGGCATTTTGCTGTATTTCATCGCCAATCAGGCTTACACCTATCTTGTCGGCCAGGAAACCTACGCCACAGGTCACCCAATCGATATCGGCTGGATGCTGGGCTTCGGCTTCATTGCCTGGGCCGCGGTAAAAACCAGGAATTTAATGAATTAACCGGTTCATGAAATAACCAGACACAAAACACTCGCATTGCGGGTGTTTTGCATTTAGGGTATCGAAATTAAAATCGGCAAAATTATGATGGATCTATCCATGGCGATTAACGCGACAAACAATTTTCACCGCAGCATTGGTACGTTAATGCTCGGCCTCCTGATCATGTCTTTTCAGGTCAATGCACAGAACCCAGCGCCCCCGGGATCTGGACCGGGCATGCAACCGCAGAATGGCCAACTCCCCCCGCCTCCGCCGCCAGGGGCGATGCCTCCCCCTGGGACTTATCCGCCGCCTCAAGGTATTCGACCACCACCGCCACCACCGCCGCCGCCGCCACAAATGCAGCAAGTTCCGGTGCCCATGCCGCAGCAGATGAAACCGGCGGATGTTGCGCCTGCCTTATCGACGCCCGACACCGCGGAACAGACCGGACCCGGCCAAGATAAAAACGCCGACTCCGAAGCATGGCGAACGAAAAACTCGAGACCCGTCGCGCCTGTCGCTCAAATGCAGAATGACAATGTCAAAGCAGAAATTCCTCCAATCCCCGAGACAAAAGTTGTCCTGATTAAAGAACCGGCTGCAACTTGGCCCTGGCTGGTGCTGACCGCCAGCGTGATCATTCTTGTGGGATGGTGGTACAGCAATAAGCGAACTGCTCATCTCGAAAGCGAAACCGAACGACTGGCTCGCAATCAAAGACAATTGAAATCGGCACATCAGCATCTGAAACAGCACTCGGAACATTTACGCGAGCTTTCAATGCATGACCCATTGACTGGCACACTGAATCGCCAGGCTTTCGCGCAGGATTTCCGGAAATCGCTGGATCACCTGGCGAAATTCAGCCGCACAATGAACTTGATCGTGTTCGACCTTGACCATTTCAAATCCATCAACGACAAGCAGGGACACCTGGCCGGCGATAACGCGTTGAAACTCGTGGTCGGCATTGTCCGGCAACACCTGGTCAGCGAAGATTTATTCTCGCGTTTCGGTGGCGATGAATTTGTGATCGCCTGCGCCGACCAGCCCATCCTGGCGACCTTTGCACTCGCCGAAAAAATACGCGTCAGCCTTGAGCTGGAAGCGAAGGCTGCCCAGCCACCAATGACGGGCCTGAGCTTGAGCATGGGGATTTCGCAGGCCAACCCCGAATTGGGTTACGACGCCGACGCCTTGTTCGAACGTGCCGACAAGGCGCTTTACGCTGCAAAAAACCGTGGCCGCAACCAGGTGATTGTTTGCGACAACAGCTTGCCGGATCTACCGGACAAAGAATCGACTCGTCGACATATTTGATTTCGCTTCAAATGAAAAAAGCCCGCATCATTCGAGATGCGGGCTTTTTATTTCATGCGTTTTTTAATGCGCTCTTTGCATATAAACTTCTTCGTAAGGCTGCACGACGACCCAGCCTTCACCACTAAACTTGAGCTGGATACTTTCGCCGGACCCGCGGCCAAGCAAGGTGCCGAGCGAAATATCGGTAACGAAATCCTGCATCAATCCATCCGACCAGGCAACGGTTGCATTCGGGTCGGTAAACACCGGGCCAGTTTGTGCACTTACACGTAGTGTCAGCGGTTCGTAATGCGAGGTAATCGCCACAACTCCGCGGCCACTAAGTTTCACATTGAACAAACCACCTGACATCATGCCGGCCATGCGTTTCATCATCGTGATTGTCGATTCAATGCCGTCTTCGAATGCAAGCACGTCATTGCCGTTGACGAAAATCGATTCGCCGTTCAAGCGCAGCAAAGTGATTTTCTTGCCGGCATCGGCGACGTAGACACGGCCATTGCCTTCCATTTTCATCAGCTGCATGCCTTCGCCACTGATCGCTTTCTTCAGCAGATTGCCCAAGCCCTGCTCCATCACGCCCTGACGGATGAATTTCACCGCGCCCTGATATGCCACCATCGAACCGGCCTTCGACCACACGCGGCCATTCAATTTGATTTCCAGCATGTGCGAACTTTCCAGTTCGAATACTTCGGGACTGACGTCTTTTTGCACCGATGCATCGAGAAATTCTTTCAACGACTTGATGGCCATGTTTTTTCCATTGGTGATTAATAAGTGATCGGATATTAGCGCTTTTGCATGACTGTTGATAATCGACGCAACCGGATATATTCAAGATCTAATATCGCTACAACGAGGACGAATGCGATGGCACCCGAAAATTTTATTTCCTTCTCGGCGGAAAACGCGGAACGCACCGATTACCTTGTCGCCGGCGAGAAATTAATTCACGGTGATGCCCGTCAATCGACCTTGAACATGTTTTCCGACCCCGGCAAGGAATTCCACTGCGGCATTTGGGAAGGCGCCCCTGCGCTATGGCGGGTCAGTTATTCAGAAAACGAGTTCTGCCATATTTTGCAGGGCCGGATTCGCATCACCGATGAAGCCGGCACCGGCATTATCGTCGGACCCGGCGACAATTTCGTGATTGCAGCAGGTTTCAAGGGAACCTGGGAAACCCTAGAAACGGCGAAAAAGATTTACGTAATTTTTGAGCGTCAGGCTTAAAAACGAAACTTTGGCGCGACAGCCCGGGGCCAAATCCGCTAAACTTCCGCTGTTTGCCCCAACCGGAGTCCGCTGAATGAGCCCCTCGCCCCTGAAATACCGTCGCGTTGTGCTGAAACTGTCCGGCGAAGCCCTGATGGGCAATGAAAACTACGGCATTGATCCAATCGTGATCAATGCCATGGCCAAAGACATCATCGAAGCGCAGAAGGCCGGCGCACAGATTGGCCTGGTCATCGGCGGCGGCAATATCTTCCGCGGCGCCGGACTGGCCGAAAATGGCATGGACCGCGTCACTGGCGACCATATGGGAATGCTGGCGACTGTCATTAATGCCCTTGCGATGGCTGATGCACTCGAAAAACACGGCGCCTATTCCCGGGTCATGAGCGCCATCAAAATCAACGAGGTCTGCGAGGATTACATCCGTCGCAGGGCGATCCGCCATCTCGAAAAAGGCCGTATCGCCATTTTTGCCGCCGGTACCGGCAACCCGTTTTTCACTACCGATTCGGCCGCAGCGTTGCGTGCCACCGAAATCGGCGCAGACCTGTTGCTCAAGGCCACCAAGGTCGATGGCATCTACGATTCCGACCCGAAGAAAAACCCGAGTGCCAAGCGTTTTGAAAACCTGACTTACGACGAGGTCATCGCCCGCAATTTGCAAGTGATGGATACCGCCGCTTTCGCACTTTGCCGCGACAACAAGGTTCCATTGCGTATTTACGACATGATGCAGCCAGGCGCCCTGATGCGTATTTTGCGCGGCGAAGAAATCGGAACTTTGGTACACGCCTAAGCATCCGTATCAGGCCATGCCAGGCTGATTTGGCACCCCCAAGCCGCTCTCCAGCGGCTATAATCGACCGTCAACACGTTTTAGGTAAGCCCCATGTCTCTGATCGACATTAAAAAAGATGCGCAAATCCGAATGACCAAGAGTGTGGAAGCCCTCCGCCAGGATCTGACCAAATTGCGTACCGGTCGTGCGACCACCGCGATCGTTGACCATCTCAAAGTGAACTATTACGGCTCCGAAATGCCGCTTTCCCAGGTCGCTACGATTGCTGTCGCCGACGCCAGGTCTTTGGTCATCACCCCTTGGGAAAAGCCGATGGTTGCCGCCGTCGAAAAAGCGATTCTGGCATCCGATCTGGGACTGACACCGAACACCGCCGGTCAAATCATCCGCATCAACCTTCCGCCACTTACCGAAGAACGCCGCAAGCAGCTTTCGAAGCAGGTACATGGCGACGGCGAAGATTCAAAGATCGCGATCCGCAACGTCCGTCGTGACGCGATTCAGCACATCAAGGAAATGCTGAAACAAAAAACCGCGACCGAAGACGAAGTTCGCCACGCCGAAGATGAAATCCAGAAAATCACCGATAAAGCCGTCAAGGACATTGACGATGTGGTGAAAGCCAAAGAGCAAGAATTGATGGCGGTTTAAGGCTTCGCCCACCGCATGAGTGCATCCACCCATCAATTACCCAAACATCTTGCCGTCATCATGGACGGTAATGGTCGCTGGGCCGAACGCCGTCATCGCCCACGCAGTCTCGGCCATCGCGCCGGTGCAAAAGCTGTACGCGTGTGCATGGAATTTTGCATCAAGCGCGGCATCGCCAGCCTGACCCTGTTTGCGTTTTCCAGCGAAAACTGGAATCGCCCCGCCGAAGAAGTGGGCGCGTTGATGAAGTTGTTCTTGCATATGCTCGACAGTGAAGTCGAAGAACTGCATCGTCGTGGCGTTCGCATCACTTTCATCGGCGAGCGCAAGGATTTTTCCGACATTATCCGCGCCAGAATGCTGCGCGCCGAAGAGCTGACGAAAAACAACCGCCACTTGACCATGAATATTGCTGCCGGCTACGGTGGCCGCGCTGATATTGCACAAGCCGCCCGCTCACTGGCGCAGGATGTTGCCGAGGGGAAAATCACTCCCGACAACATCGACGAAGCCATGCTTGCATCAAGAATGTCATTGGCCGACCAGGCTCCGCCTGACTTGTTTATTCGCACCGGCGGCGATCTGCGCATCAGCAATTTTTTACTATGGCAATTGGCCTATACCGAAATGTGGTTTACTGAAACATTGTGGCCGGATCTGGATGAAACTACTTTGCAACAAGCCATCGATGATTTTGTGAATCGTGAACGCCGCTTCGGACTGACCAGTGCGCAAGTAAAACCCGGAGATGCTGCATGAGTAGTAGGCGCACCCGGATTATCGCTGCATTGATCATGGCGCCATTCGCAATCGGTGCCGTCTATTACCTGCCTACGCCTTATCTCGCGGCAGCGGTGGCGGCAATTTTGCTGACCGGTTTATGGGAATGGTCTGCGCTCGCAGGTTTGACCGAGAAAATCCCGCGCTCGCTTTATGTAGCCGGCAATGCATTGATGATGCTGGCACTTGCCTGGGGCAGTACCGGCCGTGGTTTATTTCTGTATTTGCTGATCAGTCTTATCGGTGCGGCCTGGTGGATAGTTGTTTGCCTGTGGCTGTGGAAATTCGATTTTGCCAAACAAGATACTTCGATTAACCGAAGCATCAAATTACTCGCCGGAAGCTTGAGTGTTATCCCGGCCTGGTGTGCATTGGCTTATTTGCACCAAGATCCCGAAACTGGCCCGCGCTGGGCATTATTCGCCTTGGCGATCGCCTGGGCAGCCGACAGCGGCGCCTATTTTGCTGGCGTCCGTTATGGCAAACACAAGCTGGCACCGCGCATCAGTCCCGGAAAGAGTTGGGAAGGCGTTATTGGTGGTGTTGTCGCCATCTTGTTGCTCGCCGTTGTGGCAACTCCCTTGCTGGGGTTGTTCTGGCCTGAACTTGGCGAACTGATTTTACTGACCCTTGTAACGATGTTTTTTTCGGTTATCGGCGATTTGTTCGAAAGCCTGATGAAACGCCATTCCGGCCACAAGGATTCCAGCGATTTGATTCCGGGCCATGGTGGCTTGATGGACCGACTCGATAGCTTGTTGGCGGTATTGCCGATTTTCGTCATTGGCAAATCATGGCTGGAACTATAAAAAACATCGCCCTGCTCGGCGCGACCGGTTCGATTGGCTTATCGACTCTGGACGTTATTGCACGTCATCCCGACAAATATCGCGCAGCTGCACTTAGCGCCCATTGCAAAGTCGATGAGCTATTAAATCTTTGTGCCAAATTCAAACCCGACGTCGCGGTTATCGCTGACCCGAATGGATACCCGGCCTTGCGTGACGGCTTGAAAAAGCTGGGGCTTGCAACACAGGCAATGTCGGGCAACGAGGCTTTGAGTGAAGTCGCTGCAGCTCCAGAATTCGACACTGTCCTCGCCGCGATTGTGGGGGCCGCTGGCATGCCGTCGACACTGGCGGCAGCGAATGCCGGCAAGCGGTTGTTATTGGCGAACAAGGAATCGGTTGTCGTCGCCGGCGAAATCCTGATGCGTGCCGCACGCGAAAATCGCGCCACCATCTTGCCGATCGATAGTGAACACAATGCGATTTATCAATGCATGCCCGCGGATGGAAAGCATCATGCGGTGCGTCGATTGTTGCTGACTGCATCGGGCGGTCCGTTTCGGGGCCGCAGCCGCGAGTCACTGGCCAACATCACGCCCGACCAGGCATGCGCACATCCCAATTGGGTGATGGGCAGGAAAATCTCCGTTGATTCGGCGACCTTGATGAACAAAGGTCTCGAAGTCATCGAGGCACATCATTTGTTCAACATCGGCGCCGAAAAAATCGAAGTGGTCGTACATCCACAGAGCATCATCCATTCGCTTGTGGATTACGTCGATGGCTCGGTATTGGCACAACTGGGCAATCCGGATATGCGTACCGCAATAGCCTATGGCCTGGCATGGCCCGAGCGCGTGGATTCCGGTGTTGCGCCGCTCGATTTGATCGCCTTGTCGCGATTTGATTTCGAAAAAGCCGATACCGATGTTTTTCCTTGCCTTGCATTGGCATTCGAAGCACTGAAGCTTGGCGGCACTGCGCCAACTATCTTGAATGCCGCCAATGAAATTGCCGTTTCGGCATTTCTCAACGAAAAATTAAGATTTCTCGATATCGCCAATGTCATTGAAACAACACTTTCTGCGATTTCTGCGGAACCTGTTCGCGATCTCGATGTCCTACTGGCCGTCGATAATCAAGCCCGCGTCAAGGCTCAGGAGTTTGTGAACAGGATGGTGACCCAATGAACGAATTCGTCGGATCGTTTTGGTGGCTTATTGTCACGATTGGCGTGTTGGTCACTTTCCACGAATTTGGTCACTACATTGTTGCCCGCTGGTGTGGCGTCAAGGTCTTGAGATTCTCGGTCGGGTTTGGACGCAGCCTCTGGTCACGCACGGATAAACACGGCACCGAATTTCGTATTGCCCTGATTCCTTTGGGCGGCTACGTCAAAATGCTCGACGAACGCGATGACATGGTCAGTGCTGCCGACCGCGGCGTTGCTTTCAATACACAACCTGTTGGCAAACGTATCGCCATCATCGCCGCCGGCCCGTTCGCCAACTTGTTGCTGTGCCTGTTGTTCTACTGGGGCATGTTCGTGGCGGGCAAACCCGACTATCTGCCGCTAATGGGCGAAGGCACCGGCATTGCAGCCGAGGCGGGCATTCGAGAAGGCGATATTTTGCTCAGCATAGATGACTCGGAAACGCCAACGCTGACGCAAGTAGTACCGCCACTGATGTTGGCAGCGATCGATCGTCGCGATGTTGAAATCGTCCTGCAGGATCCTTCTGGCGCAAAAAGAAATAGCACGCTCAAGCTCAGCCAGTTAGCCCAGGACTTTGACCAAACCAAGATATTCTCGGCCGTCGGTATCCATTTGGCCGCCGCCAATCAGCCAGCCATCGTGGATCGGGTTCTTGCGGACAGTGCTGCCGATGGCCGTTTGAAATCCGGTGACCGCATTACCAAGATTGGATCGATCGAGATCACCAGCTTTTCGCAAATATCGCCTGCCGTTACCAAGCAAGCCAAGTCTGGCCATGCTTTGAGTGTCTTGTTTGAACGCGATGGCCAAGCACGACAAGAGATGATTCAGCCGAAACTGATTAGCCCTGAACCGGGTTTATGGGACCAGGCCAAGGCATTTCTTGGC
>JBOHYG010000124.1:0-1157 GCA_050737875.1 Arenimonas sp.
GGATGGCGAAGAGATCGTCGTGAAATACAAATCAGGTTTCAATCTGGCCGTGCTCGCAAATACCGTGATTGATCTGGACGTCGATTTGGTTCAGGAATAAAAAGAAAACCGGAACAAGGCTACTTGGTTGCGTCCTCGCGGCGCACCTTTGGTTTTGTGGCGTAACTTTTAATTTTCGAGAACCCATAGGGTGCGCTCAAGCGCACCTTATGGTCTTGGGTGTCCAGGATTGTTTCTCTGCGCGAAATCGTTACCAACTGTGGCGAAGAGCCATCGGTTGTGTTGAACGCAGTGAAAGCCGGCAACGGCAATTACGGCTACAACGCAGCGACCAGCGAATACGGCGACCTTGCTCCGCTCTGCTCCCTCTCCCCCTGGGATCCCGAAGGGAGGGGTTCTATCAGAGGGCTGGGGAGAGGGTACGAATAAGCTTGATGCAAAAAACAAAACCCCGCTTCGGCGGGGTTTTTTTGTGGGCTAACAACTTGTTTTGCAAGAAACGAACGGAGAAAAAGCAGTTTTCGCGATTAGCAGCTGAATTTCCTTGTTCAGGTTCAAGGCAACCCTTAAAATGGCGACCTTCGAAGCACGGCGAAAGCTGTGCTTTTTGTTTGCCTTGATTCAATGCCCTGATTTGGAGTTTCTTATGCGCTTTAAAATTTTCCTGTTGCTGTTGATCGCAATGGTGACGCAAAGCGCATGGGCAGAACAGACCAGGAACTACAACATCGGGCCGTGGAAATACACCGCGTATGTAGAAAGCTACCCATACTATTTCAGTGGTGAAGCCACAGTAGATCACTCTACTGAACAATCTGCCATTGACTGGGCAATTGGCTATCTCAATTCTTTCCCGCAAAGAACCTGCAGCAGTTTTAGCTTTGCATGGGCAGATGACTGGGGCATTTACGAGTGGGGCGATTCACTGTATGGCGTTCATACGGAAGTATATGAAAAGCGTTATCCACGGGCTACCGGCGGACAATGGACCATGCTTACCGACGGGTCTACAACTTGTAGTCCCCACATTCAGGATTTTCTGGTCAGCAAAACCCGGGTGCTGACATGCCCGACCAGCTACATCCCTGCCAATGGTGTATGCGTGGCACCGGATAACGTGCCTAAGGCCGATAACAGCGATTGCCCGGCATGTGATG
>JBOHYG010000125.1:0-50609 GCA_050737875.1 Arenimonas sp.
CCAAACGGCGCAAATTTTTTCGGCGCGGTGACTTTGACTGGCCAGCGCCTTGGCGGTCCGGACGACACGATATTCGTTTCGTTTTATCGCGACGGCAATGTTGCCTTGAATCTCGAAGTGGTCGGTACTGCCGCGCAAACCAGCTTGCTTGTTACCGTCAGCAGCGCCAATGCGTTACCGCCTGGAACCTACTATCTGATTCTCCGCGTGAACAGTGCGCAAGCGTCAGCAACGCCGGAGCTCGCATGGACACCATGAGCGATGCTGTCAGCCTGACTTCGACTTTCAGCCCCGAGCTGCGCGTCAAGGATCCATTGACTGCGAGCTGGCTGGCAGAGGCGACCTTGTTGCTTCGTCGCGAAATCTGCTGGTTGTGGCATTTGCGTGGTGCAAGCAGCGATGCGCATGGCAGTGCATTGCCGCCGATGATCGATGCGGTCAGCGAGAGCCTGGATCTACTTCGTTTTACGGACGACAAGAAAGAGTTTTTCGAAACCGACATGACCGCGCGATATTTAAGTGACAGCATTTTGTCTTTGCGCAGGAATCGTGCCGACGATCCGGGACCCTGGGATGCCGTAAGTCAGCGTCTTGCCTTGAATAATGAAGCCC
The DNA here is from genome assembly GCA_050737875.1 of Arenimonas sp. GTDB lineage: Bacteria > Pseudomonadota > Gammaproteobacteria > Xanthomonadales > Xanthomonadaceae > Arenimonas. The sequence continues at coordinate 613 of JBOHYG010000125.1, forward strand.
AGTTCGTACTCGCATTGGGATTATTGGCAAGGGTTGATCCAGCCAGTGGTGCGGTGATCGCCACCTGCCAAAACGACACCCAGAAAATGCTGCCGACCCTTGCGTTGGCGCAACGCCTGTACGAAACCGAAAATGGTTTCTCGCAAGTCGATCCGGCGCATCCGCTGTTTCGCAATGGTCTGCTCGGGTTTCAGAATGAATCAAATACCGGCGGATGGCATCAAGGTTTTGAAGTGTCGTCGCTGGTTGCGACAGCGTTGGTACGCGACGACGGGCAAATTCCATCGGGGCTTCGTCTTGTTGCAGATCGACAGCTCGTCGCGGATGCAACTCCCGCTTTTGAAACCGCGGTCAGTCTTTTGCAAGCGTCGCCGGATACTGCGCAATTCGTGCCTTTGCTCGGCGACACTGGTAGCGATTACGGTGAATGGGCGGCTCTACTAAGCAAAAAGACCGATCGCATCCTGGTCGAGGTTGTGCAGGCGTCATTACCGAGTTCAGCGAGATTGTCGGCGATAGCCGCATGGTGCTGGCTTTATGACGCGGACATTTTGTTGCCGATGATGGTTGCAACAAGTGATGAACATGTGCGTGACCGCATCGTTTGGCCGGACTTGCCAGTGCGTTGGTATGCGCCGATGCACGACATACAGGCATGCAAGCAACTTCCTGCGCAGGCACTCAAGCCGGCAGTCGTATTGCCGGTGACCGATTTCGAAATGCGTGTGACACGTTTCCGCAAGGCGCTTGGCAAACACGGCGTAGGATTGGATGCCGAAATATTCGAAGCGGCTCGACGTTTTCGAATCGGAGCTAAGGCGATCGAAGATATCGGCACTGCCGCCGCACAGCTTGAGGCTTTGGATGCCGATCACCTAAACAGACTATGCCGGGCGCAAGTACGGCTCGATCTCGGCACGCTGGCGCAGGCAGTGACACCCCGCTTCAAGTTCGACGAACTCGTTTTACCACCGGCACAGACCGTGCAACTGGACGAAATCATTAGGGCCATGCGTTCGTTGACCTGGGTACATTATCGATGGGGCACTTCGCGCGCCTGGAGCGATGCCGGATTGTCGGTGTTGTTTTGTGGTCCTTCCGGAACGGGAAAGACGATGGCAGCCGAAGCGATCGCGGAAGAATTGCAATTGCCGATGTTCCGGATAGACCTGTCGCAAGTCGTAAATAAATATATCGGTGAGACCGAGAAGAATCTGAAAAAAGTGTTCGACGCCGCCGAAGAAAGCGACTGCGTCATTTTCTTCGATGAAGCCGATGCGTTGTTCGGCAAACGCACCAGCGTCAAAGATGCCCACGATCGATTTGCCAATATCGAAATAAGTTATTTGCTCGAACGCATGGAGCGCCTGAAAGGGATTGCCATTCTGGCGACCAATCGTCGGAAGGATCTGGATGAAGCGTTCCTGCGACGCCTGCGTTATTTGGTTGAATTTTCCCTGCCGGGTGAAGAAGAACGCGCACGTCTGTGGCGCTACGTATTTCCCAATGGCGTGAATATCGAGGCGCTCGATATCCCCTATCTGGCACGGACGTTTCCATTGGCCGGTGGGCATATTCGGTCGATCGCATTCAATGCCTGTTTACAGTCGAAGTCGGGTGCCGATCCATGCGTGGAAATGCCGCAGGTCTTGTCGGCAGTAAAACGTGAGCTCGACAAACTCAACAGACCAAACTCGCCGGAAAGTTTTGGACGTTACCAGGATCAGGTCATCGCATTATTCGAGGAGAGCTTTCGATGAGCCGACTCAATATCGATCGCATGTCATTGCGACTGCACGGCATTTCGACGGACGTTGCCCAGGCTGCACTGGACGGGCTCGACATCGAGATCATCAGGCGTTTGCAGATACGCGGACTCGATGGCTCGGTTTTATCCGGTCTTTCCAGCAACTTGCGCCTGCCTTCGATCCATTCATCGATTGCAGTCGATGCCGACACGCTTCGCAGGCAAATAGCCGATGGAATCATGGCCTTGCTGTCGCCGGAAACGAGAGCTAATCGCGGCGAGCAGAAAGCCGATGACGCGGGAGAAAACAGCTGATGTCAGGATTCCTGCTACGCGGTGCATTGGTCGAATACAGCGGCGATTTTCTGGGGCCGATTCCGAACCTGGTCGTGTTCCAGTTCAATCCGGAAGAGTTGGCACGCACGGTCAATATTCCAGCGCCACCCTCGGGCAGTACCGGGACGACTGAAACCGATGCCGGTACTACCGGTGCGCCACCGACCGAGAGCTTTACGCTGACAGCGAAATTTTCCGCTGCCGATGATCTTGGTAAAGGCGGAGCGGTCTCGGCCATTCCACGCGTGTTTGGAATCGGACCGCAAATCGCGGCGCTGGAAAAAATGGTTTATCCGGCTGGCCCGCTGAGTGGTTTGATAGGGCAGGCGATTGATGCGATCACCGGCAGTGCTGGTGGCGATGAGCCTGCCGACCGTGCGATACCCAGACAGTCGCTGCCGCGGATCCTGTTTATCTGGGGCTATACGCGCGTATTACCGGTTCGCATCAAGTCGATGACGATTACCGAACAGAAATTCGATGCATTCCTTAATCCGGTTCAAGTAGAAATACAAATCGGATTGGACGTATTGAGTCTGGCCAAAACCAGCACCGACAAAATCGGTTACGGCGCATTGACTTACTCGCGTGGCGCCAAAGATGCACAAGCGATTCTGAATCTGGCCAAGGCAGTTGAATTGGCTGCCGACATCATTCCCTTTTGACGCTGATTGGAGACGAAAAAATGTTTCTAAAAAATTCGCGCTACTACAACACACCGACCGTGGTCACCGTGGATGCGAACAATCGCGAAGTAAAAGCACTGACCCTGCGCTGGCTTCCGATCACCAGCGGTGAACGGACGCAGGTTCACGATCACGACCAGCTTGATGTGATGAGTCATCGACGCAACCAGGACGGCACCAAGTTCTGGCATATCGCCGACGCCAACAGCGATCTCGAAGCCAATAATCTGGTTGCCGTTTCCGGGCGTCACATCAACGTTCCGGAAAAGTGAGTTAAGCATGGCACTGGCCAATCTCCGCGTTTATCTCGACAGCAATCCCGCCGACGAGGAGCAGCTCGATTTGTTCCGCGAAATTCGCGTGGATCAGGCAATCGGGATGGCCGGAGAAGCCGAGCTAGAAATTGATTTGACGCTTGATGACCAGGGCCTGTGGTCGATGATCGAGGAAGATTTTGTACAAGCATTTCGCAGGATTCGAATCGAAGTTCGACTCGGCGAAGGTGAGTTCAGCGCTTTGATTGACGGCCCGATCGTTGCACAACGTTTTGAATTGGGTGCCGGTCCCGGTACAAGCAAATTGACGCTCGTTGTGCACGACGATAGCGTGCTGCTGAATCAGGTGGAAAGCGTCGCACTGTTCGAAGATAAAAGCCCTGATCAGATCGCCGAAACATTGATTACCGATGGTGGACTGATTGCCGAAGTGGAAACCGTTCCTGCCGCCGGCAGCGCCTATACCCGCTATGTCGTGCAGCGCGGCACTGCCATGCAATTGTTGCGTGACCTGGCGAGACGCCACGGAATGTTTGCCTACGTCAAACCAGGCGACACACCGGGTCAGAGTATCGGCGTGTTCGCTCGACCCTCGATGGTTCGAGGTGTAGCCAGCGAGCTATTGTTGATCGGCGAAGAACGCAATATCAGCAAGTTCTCGGTCCAGCTCGATGCGCTGCTGCCGACGGCTGCAAAAACCGGAAGTGTTCGTCTTTCCGATAGCACCATCATCACCAGCGAGGCAACAACGGCAGCGATTGATCCGCTCGGTCCGGAAGCCTTGCATTCCGCATTGGTACCGCAAGCGGTCAGTCTGATAGGCAACGCACGCGAAGAACAGAATGATATTGATGCCGCGACCGCTGCTGCGGTGGATCTCTCGGCTTTCGCTTACACGGCCACCACTGAAATCGACGCGAACGATTACGACACCGTGCTGTCGCCGTACCAGGTGATTGGTGTCGCAGGTCCCGGCGGTTATCTGGGTGGCGATTACCTGATCAGCCGCGTACAGCATGTCATCAACGACAGTGGCTACAAGCAAAACCTCACCCTTAAGCGCAACGCACGTTCCGGCGGCTCGAGCGGTGCTGGCGGATTGCCGGGAGGAATCTTCTAATGATGAATTCCGGCATTGACCAATTACTCGTTGATCTTTCCGAAAAAGTGAATACACGCTATTACGGAAAATACCGTGGCGTCGTCAGCGATATCAACGATCCGGAAAATATTGGTCGAATCCGTGCGCATGTGCCGAGTATCTTTCTGGACGTGGAATCTCAATGGGCCATGCCATGTGCGCCATACACCGGCGACGGCGAAGGATTGTTCATGATCCCGCCGGTCGATGCCGGCGTGTGGATCGAATTTGAAGAAGGTGACTTGAATAGACCAATCTGGTCCGGTGGCTGGTGGAGCAAAGACAAGGCGCCGAAAAACGAAAACGGTAAGGACGCTGCCACGACCCGGAAAATTATCCGCAGTGAAACCGGACTGGTCGTTGCGCTGGATGACGACGACAAGAAAATATCGATTAGCGACGATGGTGCGAAGAACTTCATCACGATCGAAGTGCAGGGCGGCAAGGTAAAAATTCAGGCGACCTCGAAAGTCGTCGTCGAAGCGCCGCAAATCGAACTGGTTGAAAACGCGACGCATCCGCTGGTGTTCGGCGATGACTTGCTCACCTTCCTCAATCAGATGATCAATATTTACACCACTCACACCCATCCTGGCGAGCTGGCTTTGGGCGTGTTTCCCGTTACACCGATGACTCCCGTTCCACCGATGCCACCAGCAACGCCGGCCTTGCTGTCGGTAAAAGTGAAAACAGGATGAGGAATTGATATGGCACTCAAAGCAGGCACCGTTGCGAATTTTGCCGGCAGTTTGGCCGAAGCGATGGATAACGCGATGAAACAGGAATGGCAGGCCGTGAAAGGTGTGCCCTTGCCGAGTCAGGGCCAGGAAGATCGCCGTCTTTTATTCGCCGCGATTTCACAGGGGATATTCGTTTTTCTGAAAGCTCACGAAGACGAGTTGATGAACAACATCACGCTCGAAGACGTCGGTATCGGTTCGCCAAAAAATTACGACGTCACGCAACTGGAGTTGAATTTATGAGTGGCCGTCATCTTGCGTTTCCATTCAGGATTGGCGCCGATGGTCGCACGGTAGCGCCAGCCAATCTGGACGAGCACGTGCGTGGAGAAATCCTGCAATTGTTACTGACCAATGCCGGCGAGCGTCCATTCATTCCAAGCTTCGGCGGAAATTTAAGGCGACTGGTTTTTCAGGGCAACGACGAAGTCACTGCCGGATTGGCGAAATCCAATATCAGTCAGGCCTTGTCTTATTGGCTGGGTCATCGCGTAAAAGTCATCAGCCTCGATGTTGAAAACCTGGATGCGAAACTTGCGATCGATTTGAGTTACCAGGTGATCGATACCGGCGAGCAGCGCCGCGTACGATTTGAACACGGTGGCGGTGCAACATGAATATCCGCGCCGGTAAAAAATTCGATGATGAAGTGCTGGCCGAACGCGCCAGGAATCTCGACGCACGCAATTTGAATGGCATCGCGCGCGTATTCGTGCGCCTGTTGCCAGCCGCGGCACCGACCGAAGCCTGGCTCGATGTTGAATTCCATACCACGCATGTACTTGCTGCCATTGTCACCGCGATCGGGGGCGGGGCCAGTCCGCATTCCATTTTTCCGATTACCGGCGGGACCCGTTTGCGTGGCGGTCCTTCGGCCGGTCAGGTACGCGTGAATCAGGTACTCGCCGGCATGGTGCCCAATCAATTGCGGTTGCGTGTTCCTTTGATTGGCGATTATTCGACTTATACCTTGTCGATAAACTTTGCCGGCATCGATCCACTGCTGTCGGAAATCGATTTCAAATTCCGGCCGGCCTGTTTCAACATGAATTGCGCCGGCAACGAAGCATTCTCGGCGCCCGCCGCAACTCCCGACATCGACTATCTGGCCAAGGATTATGATTCGTTCAAGCACACCTTGATCTGTGCAATGCAACAGCGGGTGCCGAACTGGCAACCGACCAGCGAAGCCGATATGGATCAGGTATTGATCGATCTGATTGCGGCCGATGCTGACGAACTTTCCGATTACCAGGATCGTACGCTCAACGAAGCGTTTCTGGCCACAGCTCGCAAACGGGTTTCGCTGGCACGTCATGCGCGTTTGATGGACTACCACATCCATCAGGGCAACCAGGCGACCAGTTGGCTGGCGTTGCAGGTGCAAGCGCCGATAACAGTGCCGGTGCGAACCGGTGTTTGGACAAACAAACACTGGCAGGACAAGGGCAGCCAGTCTTTCATCACCACCGCAGCGGTGCCCTGCCACCCGAATCTGAATCGCCTGCAGTTATACAACTGGGGTGGTAGCGTGACAGCGCTCGATGCCGGCAGCACCAGCGCCGATATTGCCTTGCCAAGTCCGTTGGTCGCGACAAACCAGGCAGATGCCAATTCGCTTCGCGATTTGATTAACAGTGTTTCGCCTCGAAGACTTTTGCTGCAGCAACAACTCAATCCCGAAACCGGAACGATATTGGGACGTGACCCGGGTGCTCGGCAATTATTGGAACTGCTGGGCAACGCAGAATCGGTGCATGATCCGATGGGCGGTGTTGCCGGTGAATGGTTTGTGCGTGTGCATTGGCGTGATGCAGATCGTCTTGCACGGCGTTATTGCTTTTGTACCCAATGCGATATTTCATTGCCGAAAGAAGACGTCAGTCTTTTCCATGGAAATATTGTTCAGATCAGCCACGGCAGGCCGCATCGAACGGTGTTCCGGCCAACCGGAGCACTGCTGGCTGTCAGCACGCCCGACAATTTTTTGTACGGCGACGAAGTCCATTTCGAGACGTTGCCAAATGGCACGAGCTCCTTGCTGCCATTGCCGCAATGCGTGCTGGCTACATTGCCGCATTCGTCCCTGGCGTATCTCGACACCGAGCCTGGTGGATTGTTGCCGGTTCGCAGCACGCTAAGAATTACCGTTGCCGGTTTTGCTTCGCCCTGGAGCGAACAAAGCGACCTGATCGAATCCGCCGACGACGCACAACACTTTATTGTCGAGACCGACGAGTATCTCGATAGCCGTATCCGTTTTGGCAATGGTCGCAATGGCCGCAAGTTGCCGGAAGATGCCGTCATTACCTGCGACTACCAGGTGGGCGTCGGCATCGAAGGCAATGTCGGCGCCGATACCGTTACCGGTTATGACTCTGCCGCTCCTGCACTCGTGCAAGTCAGTGCGATCTGGAATCCGTTTGATATCACCAGTGGGCGCGAACCCGAACCGGTTGCGGAAATTTTACGGCGTGTTCCGGAAGCTTATCGGGCAAGACAATTGCGGGCAGTGACGCTCGAAGACTACGCACGTCGCGCCGAGGAATTATCCGGCGTTGCACATGCGCATGCGAGTTATGCCTGGACCGGATCGTGGCGAACGGTACGCGTTGCGATTGATCCAGGCGGAACCGACGTTCTGGCCGAACCACTCAGGTTGAAAATTGCCGAGCATCTTGAAGCCGTTCGTTTGATCGGTGAAGACCTCGAAGTGCGTCCGGCCCATTACGTTCCGCTGGATATTTATTTACGCCTGTGCGCACACCCGGATTTCTGGCCGGAACATTTGCGGCGTGCATTGGAGCTGGAATTTTCCGATGGCTATACCGCCGATGGCCGTACCGGATTTTTTCATCCGGACAATTGGACTTTCGGACAGGCCCTGCATGCCTCGCAATTGATCGGTCGCGCGCTTTCGGTACCGGGAGTAGGGCGCGTGCTGTTGGCAAGTATTAAGCGATTGCATGGAATTAGTGGCCCAAGCCTCAGCACCGTGACGATTGCACCGGGCGACGTCAATCATCCGATAGTGGAACAACTCGCCGTACGGGCCAACGAAATCATTCAAGTCGCCAACGACCCAAGTCACCTGGAAACGGGTCGACTCAATTTTGAAATCCAGGGAGGTCGCCGATGAGCTGCAAGCACGACTGTCCAGCGCCGCCATTATTTCCGAAGCTGATATTCAATCGGCCCGCGTTGAGTCGGATCGACTACCGGATCGGCAATTACGCCGATGTGCGTGCGCATTTGCTTGATCAGCTCAACAAGCAATCAGTGCTTGCTGGCTGGACTCACCGCGCTTCCGACGACCCCGGCATCGCCTTGCTCGAAGGCGACGCGATAGTTGCCGACATACTGACGTTCTATCAAACGCTGTACGCAAACGAAACCTATCTGCGCACGGCGCAATGGCCGCAAAGCATTTCCGATCTGGTGCGACTCACCGGCTATCGACTTGCACCGGGTGTTGCTGGAGAGGCCACTTTCGCTCTGAGCATCAAGGGAAAACTTCCGGTCACTGTACCGATGGGTTTTGGCCTGAAAGCGGACATCGAAGGCATCGATAAAGCCGTCGAATTTGAAACGCGTTCGGCACTTGAAGCCATGCCGGCATTGAGTCAATTCAATTTGTATCGTCCGCGAATCACGCCGCCGATTGCCAACGGAGCGACAGTGCTGCGCGTTTCCAATCTCGACGTTGCGCTAAAGGCCGACGACCGGCTTTTACTTGGCGAGCCAATCGGTGCCGTGGCAAATCCTTCGCGTTTGGCGAATACGCAGATTGTGATTGTCGAGGAAGTTTGGGATTCGTTTGGCTATCGCTATATCCGTTTGAAAACACCCATCATGCGCAGCACCGCGATTGCTTCGCTGCAAGCATACAAACTCGGTGAAACGCTGCGCCATTTTGGCCACAACGCTCCGGCGACCGTCGCCACAGTTTTGAATGGCGTGCCGAGCTCGCGAGCTACATCCTTTCTTCGCCGCACCAGTAACACGACTTATTCGGAAGTCACGCCAAACTTAAGCGCCTACGAATTTCCATTGGACCGCGAGTTCAAGGATATTGCGGTCGGCAATACCGTGTTGATACAGGGCCGCTTCGGCAGCACGAGCATAAGCACGCCGGTTCGTTTCACACTGGTTCGCGATGTAAGCCAGCTTGAAGCCGAGTCGGTGAGTTGGGGCATGCAATCGGGCGCAGCCAGCATGTTGACGCTGGACAGTCGTTTGCGGGTTATTCGAAACGGCATCGTGTTCCGCTTCGCGGACATCCGCAGTTTGAGCGTGCTGCAAGTGACGGCCGATGCATTCACCGTACGCGCCGGCCACGTGAACAGTAACGCCAACAGCGGCCAGACCTTGAAGTATTTCGGCAATCGCGAGCAAGCAAAACAACTCGAAGGACGCCGCCTGCTGATGGCGCCAGCGGAAGCCGATGCATTTGAAGCACGCGTCGACGCGATAACGGTTTCGAACAGTAACGGTGACAGTTTTCACACGATTTCGCTGGATCGCACGGTCACGTATTCCGATTTTGAATACGATGCCGCCACTGTTGAAGTGTTCGGCAATATTGTCGATGCCTCGCAGGGGAAAACCCTGGATCGCGTCGCGATCGGGTCCGGCGATGCGCGCGCATTATTTCAAAGCTTTGCTCTGCCGAAAGCGCCGCTGACCTATCTTTTCGATGCGGTACGGACACCGGCGCAGACGCCAGCGCTCGATGTATATGTCGACGGTATTCTTTGGAAGCGGCTGGATACTTTGTTCAATGCCGGTCCGAAGTGTCAGGTTTATATTGTTCGCGAAGACAGTGAAGGCAATAGTGTCGTGCAATTCGGCGATGGCAAAACCGGTGCGCGGCTGCCGACTGGAAGCAGCAATGTCCTTGCCGGCTATCGTGTCGGTATCGGTGCGCATGGCGAACTGAAGGCCGGCAGCAAGCCAACGGCGACCGGAAAACTCAATGAACTCGACAAGGTATTTTTGCCCGTTGATGTGACCACCGGCGCCGATGCGGAATCAGCCGACAACGCACGTCGTTCGGCGCCGGCGAAACTGCAAAGTCTTGGTCGTCTGGTAAGCCTTGCCGATTACGAAGCAGAGACGCGAATGTTGCCGAATGTGTTGAAAGTATCTGCACGCTGGGCTGCACCGGAAGGCACGCCGTTAATCGCTTTAACCGTGCTGACTCAAAGTGGCTCGAACGCGGACCTGACACAAATTCGTGACGCATTGACCGCCTACAGTCGTTGTCGCGGACCGGCGCGTCATCCGGTGCTGGCGATCAATGGCCATAAACAATTCGTGCATGTCGATGCGCTGGTTGGCTATGACCCGTCACGCTTGGTGGAAGACATCACCAAGGCAATCAAACTCGCACTGGGTTTGTCTGGCGAGGAAGCAAACGGTATCGATGGCAAGGACGGCTTGTTTGGGTTGAATCGACGCGAGTTCTATCAATCGATCCACACCTCTGAAATCATCGCGGCGATCCAGAACGTGCCCGGCGTTACCTGGGTTCAACTACGTGCCGCGCGTGCGCTGCCACCGGGTTCGCCACCGCAAACCGATCCGAACCAGATTGCATTGCCGACCGCCAATTTAATTCCCTCGCCGTTGTTGCCGTGCTCGGCCCATTTTCTGCTGGCCTTGCATACGCGCCATCTGGTGCTGGGTTTTGTTTCGGCACAAGCACAAGCGGAGTGCCCAACATGACAACGCGCATCGACCTATACAAACGCCTGCCGGAAATTTACCGGATTCGCGATCAGGAACAACAACCTGCAGGACAACTGGAAGCCTATGTCGGTTTGATTGACGAGGTGCATAGCGCGATTCGCGATGATATCGCCTCGCTAGGCCGCGACGCATTTATCGAAAGCTGTGCCGACTGGGTGATTCCGTATATCGCCGACTTACTGGGAAGTTCGCATCTGTCCGGCGATGCCTGGACATTGCGTGCCGATGTTGCCCGCACGATCAATCATCGCCGTCGCAAAGGGACACTGGGTGCGATTGAATCATTGGCTTATGCATTATCCGGCTGGGCCGCGCACACGGTCGAAATACGCGAGCGTCTGCTTTGGAATCAACACATCAATCATTTGCGTCCGGATGCCGGTGGTGTTCCGCCATTGAGTCTGAGCAACTTCCTGAGCGACGCGCGACGCGGTGGCACTGTCAATCTGCGCGATCCGGCTTTGCTCAGCTTGATCAACACGCCATTCGATCCATTTGCGCACGTTGCCGATGTCAAACCAGCGGCTGGCTGGCGCGGCTTACACAATCTGCCAAATCTCGGCATTTTTCTGTGGCGTCTGCGTGCTTATACGGTCGCCCGTGTCAAACCTTTATCAAGTCAGTTTGTAATACCACCAGCCTTGGTGCCCGCGTCGGCAGCAGAAGCCAATTTTGCGGTGCGATTGGAATTGCATCCGCAATCGGAACCGATGGTGTTGTTCAATACGCACCGTTTCCAGGCCGATGACGAGCCGGCGAATATCAGTTCTCCCGATGCCGTACCGGGCCCGATGCCCTATGCGCGTTTAAGTGCTGACACGCCTGCCGGAAGGCCAGAGCACTATGTCGAAATCGCTCCGTATCCCGATGGCACCGTGCCGCCCCGGATGAATCGTCTGGGCTTGAGTTTGCAGATACCACAAACACTTTTTTCCGCGACAACGCCGTGGCGATTTCGTGGCGCGAATCTTTGCGCCTGGGAAACCGGATTGCAACCAGCTTTACGCGCGCATGAAATTGCGATCGATCCCGATCGCGGTCGCGTGGTGTTTGGTGCGATGGGTGCCACGCAAGTTGCCGAGGCCGATAAATTGGTTGCCGGTTTGTTTGTATCGGCAACGCACGGCTTCCAGGGGCCAGTTGGTGCAGAACCGATTCCGCGCGAAACGACACCGGCGAGTTGGCTGGAGGTCGCGCCGATCGTCGTCAGCGTTGATCCGCTCAATACACCGGCCAATACGCTGCAAGCGGCCTTGGCCAATCTGCAAAATCGCGCCCAGCCTTTGATTATCGAAATCCGTGACAGCCAGGTACATGATCTGGATCTGAGCTTGATCGCCGGTACTACCAACACCGAATTCGGATTGCACACGCTGCGTTTGAATCGCTCCTTGTGGATTCGCGCCGTCGATGGCGAACGGCCCGTCATTCGTCTGAAAAAACCTCTGGCATTTCGTCCGCACGATGTACTCGGTGCAAATGCGCCAGCGGTGATGGACTCATTGATGGTAAGGCTGGAAGGAATTTATCTCACGCGCGACAAAACCAGTTTCCCGGCGAATACGCCATTGATTGCCCGTGCCGCCCTGAATCAATTGCATATCCAGGATTGCACGCTCGATCCCGGCGGCTATGTCGCATTGAACGGTGTTCGCACGGCAATCCATCAATCGATGCGTTTGGATAACAGCAACGGATTTTTTGCGCCGAATGAAATCCTGGCATTCGATCAATCGCCGGAAATCGTTCTGGAAAACTCAATTTGCGGTCCGTTGGCGATCGATGACGATTACTCGGTAAACGTAATCAACAGCATTATCGATGCCGGCGGCACGCTGGAAACTACAACACCGGCATTGGCGATTGGCGCTGCCACCGGCAATGCCGAATTGACCTGGGGCCCGTCGCTGACGGTAGACGGGCTTACCTGCTTCGGTCGCATGCGTGTGACCTCGGCTTCCGGCAAAGGCGGCATTTGGGTGCATGCATTACAAGTGCTGGATAACCAAAGTGGTTGCATCAGGCACAGCTGGTTTGCCGATGCCGACAACCGCTTGCCATCGAATTATGCCTGCCTGCATGAAAGCCAGGCTGATCTGTATTTTGTCGCCGAAACATTTGGCCGGCCGGGCTACGCGCAAATTACCCGCGACAGCGATGTTCGCATTCTCGAACAAGGTCCCAACGATGACGAGATGGGCGCGTTCGGATTTCAGCTCAACAGCCACAAATGGAAAAACATTCAAATCCGTTTTCGGGAATACATGCCGGTCGGCGTTCGCCCGGTATTGGTAGCAGTTACGTAAGGAGAGCAGCATGAAAGGCGATTTTTCGAAGTGGGGACTCAAGCCCACCGACAATTTCAGCGGTGTGTTACACCAACAAGGCCGCGTGCTGTTGGATCAGGACTGGAATGCGTCGACGCAAATACAGGCGCTCTGGCGCGAGACGGCAGGGCGCGACGTGATCGGCGGCGGTCTGGTCGCCGTGCCGGTGGCCGAACCGGATGGCTTGAAAATTCTGTCGGCAACGACAACTGCGACTGGCGTCGATGTCGTCCTGCAACCCGGTCGTGCATGGGTCGACGGTGTGCATTTGCATTACGCCGGTGCAGTGCCATTGCATGCCGACTATTTTTTACCGCCGTTCCAGTCGCCGCAGGAAAGTATCGCCACCATTGCGGCAGGTGAGCGTGATGCCGTTGTTCTGGAAGTATGGGATGAGGCATTCAGTGCATATCAAGATCCACTGCAATTACTCGAGCCGGCATTGGGTGGGCCGGATACCACCGAGCGCGTCAAAACATGTATGGCGATCAAATTATTGCGTCTTGCCGACGGCCAGGGCTGCGGCGATTTACCCATCGACGACGACTTCGCGAGCAAGGGAAAATTGACGGTTACGCCGGCACCAACGATGGTGGTCGCCGGTTCTTGTCCGGTGCCCGATAGTGGTGGCTACACCGGTTTCGAACACTATTTGTATCGGATTGAAATCGCGACACCAGATGCAGCCAATCAGGCGCGATTCAAATGGTCGCAATTCAACGGCGGTTTGGTCGGTCGTGGTGAATTCACCGCTGGCGGTGCGCCGAATACCGGCACGGTTGCCATTCGCGCCAATGCGCAAATGATCAATCAATGCGGACTCGATTCGTTCTATCTCGAAGCACTCGCATTCGATCCAGCGTTCGCTCATTGGCGAATTGTCTGCACCGCGAACGCGACTTTGGTCGCGGCCGACACCTTGTCTTTGACGGGTATTTCCGGTGCCTGGCCCGCAGGCTCGACCGGATTTTTCCGATTGTGGAACGGTATCGATCTGGTCACAAACCATCCGACCGGTTTGGCGATTCCCAATGCATTCAACGACGGCATTCGACTCGAACTCGAACCGCCATTAGCCAACAATTCCAATTACACGCCGGGCGATCATTGGACTTTCCCTGCGCGTGCCGCGAGTGTCGCATTCGATCCTTCGGTTTGGCCGAATGCATCGCCACCACTCGGTGTGCATTATCACCGCGCTGCACTCGGCATTCTGGAATGGACCGGTCCGGCGCCAGTCGCGCTGACACCGGACAATATTCATGATTGTCGACAACCGTTCTTACCGCTGGCAAAAATTCGCGGTTGCTGCACGGTTACCGTCGGTGATAACAAGAAAAGCTTTGGACAATTCACGTCGATCCAGGCGGCGATCAATGCATTGCCGGCAGAAGGCGGAACGGTGTGCGTTCTGAAAGGTATTTACGATGAAAGCATGCTGATCGAAAGCCGCGTCGGCATTCGCATTCATGGCTGTGGTCCGGCGACCCGCATTCGTGCGGTTGTTGACGACAACGGCAACCCATTGCCGGCATTCTTCATCAGCAACAGCGATGGAATCACGCTCGAGGACATGGCGATTGAATCTGGCCCTCGCAGCGCGGTTCAAATTGACAATTCCCGCCACGTCACGGTCCGCCGCTGTCTTGTACAAATGCGCGATGTGCAGACTATCTGGCAAGCAATTTATTCCCGCGGCGACGATATTCTGATCGAAGACAACACGGTCGAAGTCTTGCCGCGCGAAGGCGGTCCAAAGCAGCCAACGGTTCCGGAAAAATCCGGCGAACCGGGTGCGCCATCAGGAGTGAACACGCCGGCGGATAATGTGCTCGTCGGATTTGCAACGCGTGGCGGCATTCAAATCGCCGGCAGTTCCGATCGCGTCCGCATACTCGACAACCTGATACAGGGCGGCATCTGGAATGGCATCACGCTCGGCAGCCTCGTTGCCGTCGATGATGAAGACGAGGATTTGCCTGATCGCCCTGGTACGGATGATCCATGCAATCCCTGCAAGCCTGCTGATCTGACCGATGAAGATTCGCCGGGCAGTCCTCCGAAATTCGTTTCCGCAGGCGACCTTTACGACATCAGGATCGAACGCAACCGCATCACCGATATGGGCATCAACGGCATCGGCGTAGTGCGCTTTTTCAACCTGGCCAATGGTGGCGATTTGATTGGCGTGCATGGCCTGCATATCTACGACAACTTCATTACCCGCTGCATGCGACGCGATCTTGCCAAAGTAACAAAAGCGATGGAGTGGCTCGTAGGCTATGGCGGCATCGCGCTCGCCAAAGTCAGCGACCTGCGAATCTTGCGAAATGAAATTGTCGCCAATGGACCAAGCCATCGCGTACCGATTTGCGGCGTGTACGCCATCGTCGTGCAGGGACTGCAATTGGACGACAATCGAATTATCGATAATGGCCAACGCACCCAGGAGCCGCTTGAAAACCTGCAGCCCGGAATTCGGGGTGGGGTACACATCTGGATCGTGTTGCCGGTTGTCGGCAATGCAACAGACACGAAACCGACCGGGGTCATTCTCAAGAAACTCTCCAGCAACGAAGGCGAAACAACCGCGATGTTGCGCGACAACATTATCGTTGCACCGGTCGGTCGGGCAGTCACTTTCTTCGCGCTCGGCCCAACGGTTGTTGCGCGCAATCGCCTGGTCACCCAAGGTACGACCGGAAAGGGAATCGATCTGGTGGCGGCTACGACCTTGATCGGAAATCTAGGCATCAGCAACGAATGGACGCTTGGTTTGTTGCTGTTCCTGATCATGAAGCTTGCCGGGAAATTACCCGACCAATTGGGTAAGGACGAATGCTCGACTGCCAAAGGATTGGGTCTTTACAACATCTTCAGCAAACCGGTTTCGTTCTGGCCGCCGATGTCGCGCAAATGGTCAACAGGAAAAACCTTGTTTACCGAAAACCAGGTCAGTCTTGATCTTGCCGACGAACCATTCGGGTTTGCATTCAGTTCCATCGCCGTTTTTTCACTGGACGATCTCGGCTTTACCGACAACCAGTGCGAATTCAGCTCCACCAATGTTTTCCTGCTGACCGATGTCGTACTTGGTGCAGGTACCGTACGCATGGCCGACAACCGCTTTTCCGAAACCTGGCTCCGTTCATTCTTCTCCGGATTTTCAATCGGCGGCCTCAATACCACGACCGACAACCAATCGACGCATTGCCTGCGTGCGAAGTCCTTGTTCCCGAACAACACACTAGTGTTCAGGGACAACCTCGCACTGGTGGAAGCTTTCTGTCCCGGCGGCTGCAAACAGGACTAATTTTCGAAAACCCGACAAATCATTGGAACTACTCTCATGGCAACTCAATCCGGACACTCAGGTTCATCACGATTCTTCGGCACTGCGCAATCGGCCGATGAAGCACGCAAGGAATTTATTGAAGTTCCGATGGAAGCCTCGCGCCAAGCCGCGATCGGCACGGCACTCGACCTGTTCGCCTTCATGACGGCATTGCCGGATGCTCTGCTTGCATCCGACCGTCGTGAGCTGAAGCGACTGTCCAGCACAGCCGAAAGCAAGGAAGATCCCCGTATCGAAAGACTGAAGGTATCACTTGCACGCGCAGAACAATTACGTGAAAACGTAATTCACGGGAAAGCGCGTATCGACCGGATGCTGGTTTCCGAGTCGGAAGACGGCAATGTATTCCACGGATTCGTTTCGGACAGCGATCTGCGACCGCGCGAAAAACTGGCGGTCCGTGTCATTGCCGAGACCGGCGACCAACTGTCCGCAACAACGGCCGTCGATGGTTACTTCAGCATCACCTTAGGCAAAGACGCCAGGGCAGCAGCGCGAAAAGCGACGCCCGAAAGCGCCGTCAATCTTTCCGATCGCATGAACGAATTACTTAAGCGGGTGAACGCAAAATCCGGTTCAGGAAAAAGCCAAGCAGGCACTGATGATAAAACCTATACATCCGGAGAATTCTTGGCGCGGGTCGAGATTCTGGACGCTTCCGGAAATATCCTGCAGCACGATGTACTGCCGCTGGTAGTCAACGGCGGTACGGCATACCGCGAGTATGTGGTCGATGGTAACGAAATCATAAGAAATGCTGAAACAAATAGAGCTTCCGAAGTGAAGGTTTCCGAAGTAAAAGCAGCTGAAGTGAAGGCAGCCGAAGCAAAATCGGTCGGCGTTAAACGTACTGTCAAAAAAGCCGCTGTCAAAACCGGAAAAGCGTCACCGACCAAAAAGAAGAAATGATTGAATTCTCTACAGCTTCGAAACGACGTGTTGCCGACGCAGCACCGGCGGCTGCGCCCAAAGCACAGGAGATCCAAAGCAATGCGACTCTCGAGAACGCACCATCGGCAAAGTGTGCTTGCGGTGGCGGCTGTCCATCTTGCCGTAATAAGCCATCCGATCAGCCCTTGAAAGACCAGATTCAAGAGATTGCTTCCGAGCCCGGTACGCCTCTTGCGACAAGTACGTCAGCACGTATTTCGCAGGCGATGCATTCCCAGTCAAATCGAGTATCGCCGCTACTGCATACACAGCCAAAATTCGACGCTGAACCACTGGCAATTAGCGAGCCGAGTGATCAGGAAGAAATCGATGCCGAAGAAACAACCGGGTCCGTGTTGCGTATTCTGTCGTCAGGCTCCGACGAGCCACCAGAAAAACCTGCTCGTTTATTCGACAACGTACGTATCCATGCAGACGAACGTGCCGCAAGCATTGCCGATGCTGTCGACGCGCAGGCGTTGACTTTCGGCAATCACGTTCTGTTTGCGAAAGGGCGTTTCAATCCGGGAACGATGGCTGGCGACCGAGTGCTGGTTCATGAGCTGGCACACACAATGCAGCCCGCCAGTTCAACGGCAAACGCGTTGCACAGGTTGCCTCCCGATGCGGCTCCTGTGGATCCTGCGTCCGTTATTGATACCCGCTCGTTCAAGCAACTGTGGGACGAGTTTGACCGACTGCGATACCAATTGAGTGACAAGTCCGCAGAAGCCATCGCATTGGTGCCTTCACTGATAGCGCGCATGGTTACCGATGATGCGATTGAACACGCCGGTGATCTCGCACTTTGGCTTATCAAGCGCGAAGAGCACGCGTTGGCGATACGTACGCTGGATCAGCTGGAGGATGCATGGTGGATTCGCCATGCGACCGGAAAAGTTCCAGTCTCCGCCATTGGCGGATTTGGAATGCCGACATCGCCCAGCACATTTGTGGAGGTTGGCGAGGCCCAAGCCGAAGAAGGCAATGACGAGACGGCTCACAAGTTGTTGGGGGTCGCGCACTTGATGGTGCAAATGATGATCGCCAGGATTTACGAACAGGACCGCAACGATCAAATCATTGCAGAAGATTTTGGCGAAGCGGGTCCGAATGTCGTATCGATAGGGCGAATGTTGCGCGAAGGTGACCTCGCGTCACTGACGACACTCAGGTCGAGGATATTGAATGTTTATCCTGCATTGGCTGCCGAGGCGCATCGATTGGGCGATACGGCAGCGGAAGTCCAGTTGATGGATCAAGGCATGCAGCTTTCAGAGGATGCCGCCAATACTTACACGCTGGCGGACATGCCGGATACGAGCAATATGCTCACACCGGTCGGCCCACCTGTTTCGAGAAAATCGGCTCCCCGGCCAAGTTCAAAATCTGCCGTCGCGCCAACTGCCAATCCAGTACCGGCGAATCCTGTGCAGGACATGGGTACAGCCGTGTCTGGTCCCGCCCCGGTGGCGGTTCCACCACCGTCGCCGGATCGTGTCGTCAACGGTGCGCCGCCATTCGAGGGCGGTACGGCGCTGGCGTTGCCGGGAAACCATTATGTCAGCGTCAAATCGGAACGCTACGCGGTTTCGGAAGTGCTGGTGCGCGCAACCGCATGGGCGCAAAACCTGTTTGGCGTAAACAGTTCGATCGTTGTCGCTCATGTCGATGAAGACAATGTCATCCGGTACTACGCGGCAGCGTTGAATGAAGATTTGACGGAGACTTTCCCGTCGGTAAATCCAATGCAGAGCATCGCTGCCAAGGTTTCCATCGTGCTTGAAGCGCTACCGAATAATTACGACATCATGGTGATACACGTCGGCAATGGTGTCGGCTTCTGGCCAAGCAAAGATCGATTGGCGGGTTTCGAAGCCATCAGGGCGAAACAACAGAAGCAATGGCCGGAAAAACAGAATCTCGAGCCAGTCCAGGTCCATACCGAAGTGTTCAGCGACATCGATGCGATGACTTCCGATGTGGAAGAAAATCGCGAGGAAATAGCGCGAAGGCTCTCTCAGCTCGACGCTACGGCATTTGCCACTTTGAATACCGACCAACGCATGTCCTATCTTGTGATTCTGCTCGACGCCTGGACATTCCAGGCGCAAGAGCGGGCAGTGGTCGAGATAATGAAAAGCGTCACCAGCTATACCGAGTTGATGTCGATCATCGAGCGCCTGAAAACGGCTGGGCGCTGGGAAGCATTGATCGACGATCTCGATCACGAACTATGGACTCTGCTGAGTGTTGTCGGAGAGCGGTTCGGCAAAGACGAGTTAACCGTCAAGGATATTTATCGTGCGATGGCAGATGCCGGGTTGTTGACGATAGGCACGCCGATCCCGGGACTCAGTATTGGTCCGAATGGACCCGAATTCGGGATCGACGTATTCGCCCAAATCGAGGAGGCGGCAAACTCGTTCGTCCGCTTTCTTGAAGGCATCTGGGATGCCATCGTCATGTTGATCACCCAGCCCGACAAGATAGTCGAAGGCGTTGGCCAGCTCTGCAAAATGATCCTCGTATTCAAGCTGGCGGATATGGGTTATGTCCCGGCAATGACGATGCGGGCGCAGATACTGCAACAGTTCGGGATTCAATTAAGCAACGGATTCAAGGGCATCACCGTGCTGGGCGTCGGCATGGAAGTCGTTCGTCGCATCAAATGGGCAATCATCTGGGAAGTCGCTTCCTTCTTCATTGGAGTCGGCGAAATCAAGGCGGCGATGACCGCGATGGGGGCCAGCGCACGCGTCGGTGCCGTTGCCAAATTCCTGCGTCTGCTGGGGCTGGCAGGCAAGGCAGTCGAGGCCGAAGAGGCGATTGGTGGCCTGACTCGATTAGCCGGCATTCTCGGGCGCTCGAGTAAAGTGCTGCGTACAGAAGAAGAAGTGCTGGTGGCGCTTTCGCATCTACCGGAAGACGATGCCGTGAAATTGGGGCGCGCATTGGAAGGGCTTGAACTCAAAGACGGAATGTCGCTCAGTCAGCTCAGTGCCGCACATCCAGAGCTTGGCGAATTGGCGAATGCATCGTTGAAACGTGCGGAAGTGATCCACCACCTTGCCAGTAAGGCCGGAGGCTTTTCCGACGATGTGGCTAGGCTTTTCGCACGAATGTCGGGCGGTGGCCACGATATGGCGCAACTGGAAAAAATCATCGCGAAGATACCCGAAGGAGAAGGCGCACGTTTCCTGAAAACCATGTCGATGATCACCGACGATGCCGCTCTTGCCGGCGAGAAAGGATTGGCGACGCTGGAAATGCTGGCGCAGAGCGCGGAAAAAATGAAGGCTGTAGAACGTTTTGGATTCAAAGCGGTAGACGCATTGATGGAAAAAGCCGGACGCAATGCTGCCGAGACGGATAAATATCTTGCAGCGCTCGCGGCAATGGAACGCGAGTTCCCGGAAGCGACCAGAGCGAGCAAGATGCAGGAATTCGTGGAAGCCATCGCAAATAAAGATGCGGATGCACTGGCAAAGCTAGAACAACGCGTGAACCCGAGCGCAGCAAAACCGGCAACCCCGATACCTCCCAAAGATACTGCCCCGGTTACGGCGGCACCGAAAGACGCCGCACTGAAAGATCCCGCACCGAAAGATCCGGCACCAACAGATCCGGCGCCGAAAGACCCCGCACCGAAAGACCCAGCACCGAAAGATCCGGCACCAACAGATCCGGCACCAACAGATCCATCGCCGAAAGATCCGGCGCCAACAACAACGGCACCCAAGGAAGCGCCCAAGACGCAAGATCCTGCCGAATTGAAAAAACTGGGAATCGACGCGGAAGCTCCCCAGGTGCTCGATGCTGCCGACTTCTCAAAAGTGCAGCTCAAGCCAGGACAGGATGCACTTTATATTTTGAGAGACGCCGACGGAAACATTCTGAAGGTCGGGAAAACATCCGAAAGTGCAGCGAGCGGGCGTTTCTCTGTGTATAAGCGCGCCGGAGCAGCAAAGGTCGAAGTTTATCCGCTCAAGGCGAGCGAACAAACGGCCGAGTCTTTCGAGAAAGCCCTGCGTGCCAAGATGAGCGCTGAAGGTCATGCCATGCCATGGGACAATACCGGCGGAAGACTGGGGCGTCCGGGTTTTGGTACGCCAGGTGAAGGCGTTCGCAAGCCGCCGGTTTCCATGGAAAGGATTAAAGAGTTACTCACGTTGCATAAAGGCAATCTGCGCGAGGTTGGCAAGGAGCTTGGCGTGCACCGTAGGACTGCAGATATTTGGGCCAAGTCATATGGCCTCAAACCGAAAGATTTCAGGTAAGGATTTTTTTATGTCCCACATAGCATTTCCCGATTCGATTCCGGACGAATTTTGGCAAATCATCGAAGAAGCGGGTCAAGACCGGGCCAAGTTTCGCGAGATCCTTGAAAAGATGAATCGCGGAAAGATGATTCGTTTTTTCTGGACTTACGAAGAGCTGGCAACCCGGATTCGCGGGGAACGTTATTACCAGCATGCCGATCCCGATTTGTCCGAAGACGGTGTGGCCGAACTGGCGAACTGGGTGGTGGCGCAAGGCAGGGAATACTACCGACATATTTTTGAGCATCCGGAAAAAATTCCGGCGAAAAAAAACGATGCAGGGTTCATGAGCGATGTCGTCGTGGACTACGAGGATCGCTACAGCGCCGACCTTCCGATAAACACCCATCTGTGGGATGACGACTGGAAATCTCATGGCAAGAAAAACCCGTGGTCATTCGACAGCGAGTGAATCAAGCTGAAAGCCATGTCGATGAAATGCAAGAAGCGATCCGGGGAAAATTGCCGGCCGCACCAAAAATGATGTTCACACTGCGAGACAGGTAAATGAGTGGATTTTCTACCGTCAAGAACGCATCGGGCGCGGATTTCGGATCAGAATCCCGACGTCACACTGCGGGCGCACGCAAGTCCGGCTCGGCAAGTCGCGCCGCGAGTTGCGCCTGCGGAGGAAGCTGTCCGACTTGTCAGGGTAAATCCGCTGGCATCAAAGTTTCCCAACCCAGCGATGCCGTTGAAGTCGAAGCCGATCACGTTGCCGATAAGACGATGCGGGTGTCGAGCGACAACTCGGCTTCAACGGCAAGCAATAATAATTCCGCGAATGTAATTCAAAGGAAAAACGGCACTGGCGAAAACGGACATCAAACGATCAGCAGGAAACCCGCCGCATCGGGCGGAGCTATCCCGTCGCAAAGTCCAACGCATGTTCATAAGGCGGTTAACTCCGGTGGGCGACCGTTAGATCGCGGAACACGCGATTTTTTCGAACCCCGCATGAATCGCGATTTCGGCAATGTCCGTATTCATACCGATTCAAACGCCGAGCAATCCGCACGTGCAGTTGACGCCAAAGCCTATACGCTTGGCAACAATATCGCCTTTGGCAATGGCGAGTACAAACCTGGCTCCGATGCCGGGAAACGTTTAATTGCACATGAGCTGGCACATGTGTCGCAATCGAACAATTCGTCTTCGACGATCAGTCGTCAGACGATTTATCGCACGCCGGCGACCACAGCTGACAGCGCTCCGAATGACCGTTTAAACAAAGCCAAGGAACTGCTGCGTAGAACCGAGCGCGGCGAATCAACACTTCGTTGGCTGGCAGGTTATCGCAAATCTCCTTCTGCCCTTAGCGCGAGCCTGGAGGCAACGGAAATAAAGATCGAATTCGGCAATGGGGTCGAACCCCATTTCGATAGCAAGAACAAGAAAATCGTCCTGAACGAAAATCAATCTGCGCAAGAGATGGCGCTTAGTCTGATTGATCTGGGACACCGCACGGTAGTCGATCCCGACCCGCTTAAAATGAATCGAGATGCCTACACCAGTTCAATGATGAATTCCGTCAGTTCAGGCGTTGTGGACAGGATCAAATTTAAACGGGAACTTCAGGCGCAAGGCATCTCGATCAATACCCCTGTACCGCTCGAAGCCGAATATGCCGCCGCCTACAATGCGACGTATGCAAAGGCACTTCCCGGGGATGCAAAGCGCACCTGGCGGGATATCGGCCCGGATGCAAAAAGCATGGCAGAAATCGATGCGCAATCAGTTGTCCTTGCATCGATAAAAAACAACGCAGCCATTACGGGCGGTACGCAGCAGCAACAAATGGATTCTTTCGGCAAAACCTGGGATCAGGCTCAGGCGGAAAAAGCCGAGAAGGATAAACAAATTGCCGAAAGATCCAGGATCGAGGCCGAGCGCCGGGCCAAGGTCGATGCGATGGTCGATGGGCTTGCCGAAATGGTCAATAAAGTGGATCCGGAAAGTCCCGAAGCAGAAAAGGTCATGAAGCTCGTCGACGCGGTGTTTCCGTTGCTGGGCAGCGACCAGTTCTTCTTTATCAAGAAAGCCGACAAAGGACTTGACAGGATTTTGGGGCCGTTCGGTTACCGTACCGTCTATGGGGTTGGTATCGGGGGGCTTCAGACTGATCGGCTCGAATATGGCCTCGGGAATTATTTGGCCATCAAACCGGAAGATCGTGCCCGTCTGCGCACCCAACTTCGCATTAATCCATATGCGGCGCAAAATTTGGGAATACAGCTTTGGCCAACTGAGGCAGAATTGCGAGCCGAAGGTCGTATCGTTGGAATGCGAACACTGCCAGACGGCAGTGTGCACATTGGTTCACTCGACGAATTCAAGGCAGCGGAAGAACAGAATCGGATCAATCATGCGCTTGAACAACTCGCTGCAATCAGCAGTGCAGGCCCGGGAGCGTTGATCGGAAGAATCGTGGATGGAGAAAGAGGGGCGGCAATCGGCGGCATGGTCGATACTGGCTTGATGGCTCTGGCGCCGATCAGGGCAAGAAGGGCTGTTCGTAGTCAGATGAGGGAAATGGGGCACGGCGTACCTGGAGTTCCTGATGCTCGACTCGAGCCACTTGTCCATCGGCAATCGGTTCCGGGTGTCAACCATTTAACCAGGCCTCGTGTGGACGTCACACACGGCAGTGCATTCCCGCCAACACCAGCAGCTGCTGGCCCGGCTCCTGCGCCAGTTGCACCTCAAGCTTCTACCGCGGCTCCTAAAGCTCCCAAGGTTCCTAAAGCTCCCAAGGTTCCTAAAGTTCAAGCCCCCGATACTCCAACGCCGGTCACGACTACGCCTAACCAATCCGCAAAAACACAGTCATTGACCGAACTGCAAAAAATTGGCATCGAAGCAGAGACAGTACTATTGCTTGATGCTTCTCACTTCTCAAAAGTACAGCTGAAACCGGGACAAGATGCGCTGTATATCGTGCGTGATGTCAATGGCACCGTCTTGAAGGTAGGAAAAACTTCGGAAAGCGCAATAGCAGACCGATTCCGTGTTTACAAAAACGCTGGAAAAATTGATAACAGAACATTGCAGATAGAAGTGTATCCACTGAAACCCAGCAAGCAGAAACCCGAGACCTTTGAAAAAGCTTTACGTACAAAAATGGAAGCGGAAGGCCATGCCATGCCATGGGACAATAGTCGCGACGCTACGGGAAACCCAAGATTGGGACGTCCCGGTTTTGGCACACCAGGGGAGGGCGCAAGGACTCCACCTGTAACGAAACAAGTATTGGAAGACTTGCTCAGGCTTCACAAAGGCAATCGAAAGCAAGTTGGCGAAGCGCTTGCAAAAATTCTTGGAAGAAAAAAAGTGCATCACAGAACTGTAGGCATGTGGGCACAGAGCCACGGCATCAAGACAACCGACTACAAATAATGAGGGGCCCGAAGAGTCTGCCCAAAGGACTCGCTGAAGCCCTAAATGGCGCCCATGAAAAGTTGTCGTTTGTCCCAGACATGCATGCCGAACACGCTGCTCGTGCAACGATCACCGTGGTGCAGGGACTAGACATTGATTTTCCGCATCCCATCGACATTACTGCTTATAGTCCAGGTAGTGATGAAACTAAATCATTGTCGGCATTTGAGCCAATCTACAGGAAACTCTTCGAGTAACGTAGGCGACTAAACCGTCAATTACGCCCGGAAATAACTATATCTCGTTTCACGCTGCATATTGTGTACGCCAGTTGCGCAGAATCATTACATCGAGGAGTTATTGCCAGCCTTACCGGCTGGTAGCGGTTCAGTGCTGTTTCAAGCCTTTTGGCAATTTTGGTTGGTAATGGTCGTGTTGAAATCCACAACAAGAAAAGCTTCGAATTCAATTATGGGCGACTTATTGTCAGTAGTATTAGCAAACGGGCGGTTTGCAGTAACACCAGCAAATCAGCGGCAGATTGTCGACACTGAAATTGGGCAGAAGTGGGCTTTTGCCATGGTGGTTTTAGGTTCTTAGTCAACGAGACGTGAGGCGGGATTACTAAAGATGTGATCTAACCCATGTTGTCCCAACAGCCTCTCAGCCAATCAAAGACATCAAGCTCACACTTTCAGTAGATTCCAAATTTCGGGAATTATGTTAGATCCTGCGGTTGGCTACTGAATATGTGAGATTTTCCAAAATGCCTAAAAACCAGCAAATTTGATCATTGCTGGCGTCGGTTTCGGCTCCCAGGCAGGTTCGTGGAGACCTTGGGGCCTAACTTGTGGGTCGGCAGGGATTCGTGTAAAAAACAGCCAAACCCTATCTAACTAATTGATTGGCTTTGCTTCTTTGCTTTTGCTTTTTGAAAGGTCGGTGCCGTGCGCGCCTCAGACCTCACCGCTAACGACAATGCCCCATAGACAAGCACAATTCAATAAATGGCGTGGCCGTTTAGGCGGCGTTCTTCCGTGAACCTAAGTCATATCCCCGTGCGTAACGTTGCAACCTCCAAGGTGCTGGAGACTGACTTGATTCACTATGCATATGCGGTAGTCTGATGAAAATTCTGTAACTTTGCGCACTATACAGTAGAGCGTAAAGTTTTTTACCGATGATTTGCCCTTAGAAAACCAGTGCAAGGACCACCTTGAAGGTAGTTTGATTCACAAGCGATGGACGCCGCGAGGCGCCGATACCTCACGTTTGACGAAATCGTCTGTTTCTGGAGCATGTGACGTGTTACAAAAAATAATCAAACCGATTCGGATGCCAATCACGAATGACAGGAAAGCAGTTTTTGATGTTGCTGGTTCAAATTCGCTGCTGATACTAATCTGCAAAATTTGAACTGACCTATTAGAAGCCGACGAAAGTCGTGCTTTTTTGTATGTCTCAATAGATACCCGACGACGGAGCTTGTTATGTTATTTAGAATTCTCGTGCTAATGCTTGTCATGTTGATGGCGCCGAGCGCGCAGGCAGATACCTCGATAACGCCGACGTTTACGCCCTGGACGTACGTAGCGCACACGTGCGATGGGGCTGTATATGCAGCATCAGAGCCCCAAGCCACGCAAAAGGGTATGGATACATTCTATTCGAACCAATGTGGCTCAGCCACCTTTGAAAGCATCGGCAATCAGTGGACAGACGAAACCGGGTCCTATGCTTGGGGCTGTATGGTCACCAAAACATCATACTACCAAGCGGGCGTTCCGATTAGCAGTCACAAGGACATTCTAGTTCGGTATCCGCAGAGAGACTGGCAAGGCCAATGTACTGGCAACACAGAAACCAATGGCATGTTCCTCGGTAAAAGCAGAAACCTTTCCTGTCCATCGGGGGCTTATTTCAATGGCGAAGTTTGTATCGTGCCAACCAACAACGAATTGGCGGACAAGAATGATTGCCCAACTTGCTTGGCTGTTTACGATAACGGCACAGATCCCATCCATTCCGGAACCGGGTTTAGCTTTCAAACAGAAACGGATTTGACCGGTCTGGATTCTATGCTCCGCCTGGAACGTTTCTACATCAGCGCTACTCATCGCGATCCAAGTTTTCTGGGCAAGAATTGGCGCCACACGTACGATCGTTCTTTGTTGGTAGTGACTGACCCAGGCGTCACAATCAAAACGGCTTCCGTGGCACGTCCAGGCAGCGGGCGCGAATATTTTGTCTTGACCAATGGAATATGGACCAGTGCTGCCGATATCACTACACGCCTCATGCAATTGGGAGATGGCACCTGGATTTACACCGATAATGCAGATACGCAAGAACATTATTCAAAAACAGGTAGGTTGTTGAGTATTACCGACAAAAGCGGTCGCACGCTAACTCTCCAATACGCCGACGATTTATTGAATGCGGTCATTGATGATCATGGTCGGACACTAACCTTCGCTTATCAGTATTTCGATAATCTTGCAGGCGTTCCTGCAACACGATTGACTAGTGTTGGATTGCCGGACGGTCAGATTATTCGTTACCAGTACGATGCAAACGGTATGCTCGAGCGTGCTATTTATCCCGATGCAACTCCTGCTGATGCCAACGATAACCCCTATCGCCGCTATCAATATGGCGACGGCTCGACTGCAACAAATTACCAGATGATCGGCTTGTTCGACGAGCGCGGAATTCAATACGCCAACTGGCAATTTGATGGCGCAGGTCGCGCGATCAGCAGTGAACTAGGCAGTCCTGGCTCAGGTATTAACAAAGTCAGCTTGAGCATTAATGCTGGGCAGCCGACTACTGTTACCAATCAGTACGGACAAACAAGAAGCTATGGATTTGCGACGATCTTGCATGGCCGCAAAATCACAAGCATGAGTGCGTCTTGCCCGAGTTGCGGTGCCAACTTCGCAGCACGCACATACGATGCGAATGGACACGTCGATGTTGAAACAGATTTCAATAACACGACAACGGACACTGACTACAACGCCCGGGGCCTTGTAGTCCAGAAAATCGAATCGGCCAATAAGCCCTCTACCAAACGCACGACACAAACCGATTGGCACACCAGCTTCAATGTGCCGATAGAGCGCCGCGTTTATAATGCGAGCGGTACGCTTGAAACGAAAACAAAGTACGCCTACAACCTTCGAGGCCAGCTCACCGCATCTTGTCAGATAGATCCAAGCATTACTGCGGCAATGAACTATGTCTGTGGCTCAGCAGCCTATGCTCCCCTCGGAGTGCGTCAAAACTCTAGAACATATTGCGAGCAAACTGATGTTGATTCGGGCGCTTGCCCAATTGTTGGACAGATGATCTCAAGGAACGGTCCGCGTATCGATTTGACAGACATCAGCGGCTATACCTATTACCAATCCGATGATGCAAGTTGTATTTCAGCGCCAACGAGTTGCCCTCATCGCAAAGGCGACTTATGGAAATTCACCAATGCATTGAATCAAGTTACAGAATATCTTGCCTACGACGGTGCTGGCCGTGTGATATCCATGAAGGGTGCCAACAACGTGGTTACTGATTTGGAATACAACGCACGAGGTTGGCTCACGGCTCGTAAGGTGCGCGGTCTAGATAATAGCAGCGAGTTTTACGACGATGCCATTACACGCTGGGATTACGACGCCGCGGGCCAAGTTATCAAGTCAACACAGGCTGATGGCCATTTGTCGGGTGACTTCATAACATTCAACTATGACGCGGCACATCGTTTGACCG
Organism: Arenimonas sp.; assembly: GCA_050737875.1. GTDB lineage: Bacteria > Pseudomonadota > Gammaproteobacteria > Xanthomonadales > Xanthomonadaceae > Arenimonas. Next base: position 29,369 of record JBOHYG010000125.1, read on the forward strand.
AAATCCGTGACGCTGAAAACAATAGCATTACCTATGACTTAGACGCAGCCGGTAAACGAATCGCGGAAACAACTAAAGATCCAAACAGTGTTCTGACACGCAACTTAAGCCGAATATTTGATACATCAGGTCGACTTCAAGCAACGAAAAACGCCGCAGGTCTAGTCGTTTCTTCTACGATTTTTGATGCCAACAGTAATATCGACACTGTCACCGATGGCCTGAACCATGTTACCAATCAGGAGATGGATCCGCTCAACCGTTTGGTCAAAACTATTCAAAATGAGGGCGGAATCAATGCAGCTACTCAATTTACTTATGACGCAAGAAGCAATCTGACCGCCATCATTGACCCAAAAACGCTTAATACCACTTATACCTATAACGGTTTGAATGATGTGGTCAATCTAAGTAGCCCTGATACTGGCGCTACTATTTATACTTATGATGCTGCTGGCAACCGTAAAACACAGAAAGACGCCAATAATGTAACGGCGACATTTAACTATGATGCATTGAATCGCTTAACCCAAGTCACTTATTCCGGCAGCGCTCCGCCGATCAGTAATTATTACTATGATACCGTCAATGGTGTTTGTGGCTCCGCTGAAACCTTTGCTAAACGCCGTCTGACAAAGTTCTCTGACCCGAGTGGCGAGACACAGTTTTGTTATGACCGTTTCGGTAATTTAACGCGTAAACGAATAACCAATAATGGCGTCGTGCGCACGCTTGTTTACAGCTATACACGTGGTGGTCGATTAAGTAGCACGACCTATCCCAGCGGCATGAAAATCAGCTATGTGCGGAATCAGACTAACCGCATCACCCAAGTCAATGTGACCTACGGAACAACAACGACTATCTATGCTAACAATATTACGTATTACCCCTTTGGCCCGTTAAGCAAAATCGAGTTTTTGGCACCAGGTAGTAGCGGAAGCAATCCAAACCTGACAGCGCCTACTGGTGAGGGTTCGGTTGCATCGGGAGGTGGCTGTATTCCTCAGCCAGGCGGTGGTTGCTCGCCTCCGCCTCCAACCACTCCGGTCATTCAAACTCGTGTCTATGACCATGATTACGCAGTACAAAGTATTGGGGGCCTAAATTACAGTGTCGATGTGTCAGGCAATATCACCGGTATTTCTGACTTGGAAGGCGGCAACGCTTTTGAATACGATAATCTTGACCGACTGAGTAAAGTAAAAGATAGCGACACGCTCCAGGACGTTCTTGCCTTTACCTACGATTCCACCGGAAATCGCCTAAGCAAGAAAATCGCTGCTCTGGCACCTCAGGTGTACACCTATGCAGCAACCAGCCACTGGGTGACAAATGTGGCAGGTACGTCACGCTTAACCGACGCAAACGGCAATACGTTACAAACAGCGTCAAATAGACGTTTTACATATGACGTAAGAAACCGACTTATCGATTTTAGAACAGGGAATCCGAGCAATTCGATACTGAGTCAGTATCAATACAATGCAAAAGGAGAGCGCGTACGCAAGTACAAGGGCACGACCGATCAAGCGCGATATATTTATGATGAGAGTGGACAGCTACTGGTGCAAGAAAGCGTTGCAGGTGGCGTCACTACAACACAAGAAATATTTTGGCTGGACGATATGCCTATCGGGATCAGTCAAGATGGGATCATGCATGGCATACTGATTGATCACTTGAATACTCCACGCAGCGTGTTTGCTACATCAACGCAGAACACTGTCTGGCGTTGGAATTTGGCAGATGATCCATTCGGCGAAAACCTAGCGCAGGAAGATCCAGACGCAAATGGTATTTTATTTAAATTTGATATGCGGTTTCCGGGGCAGATGTACGATAGCGAATCTGGACTTCATTACAATCGATTCAGAGACTACGAGTCGACTACGGGGAGGTATTCACAGAGTGATCCGATTGGATTGTCTGGTGGTCTGAGCACATACGCATATGTGGCAGGTTCGCCAATGACTGCATCAGATCGCGATGGACTGGCAGGGTCAAAATTGCCACCTTCAAACTATCTAAAAGAATGTGACGCACAAGACTATAAAGAGGCTGAAGCACGCTGTTCCCCAAATGAAGTGCTGAGGTGTAAAAGAAACCACATCCGGAGGCTGGGCTCTGGATTGAACGGCAATTTGATCTGGAATTATGTTAAGGCCGATCTTCAGGTGGAGTGTGACGATAGAAACTTCTGCAATCGCAACCCTGGCACGTGCGCAACGTTAACTGGATTGGCAGTTCTCGGATTGCTCATAACGCCATGGCCAGATGATGTTTTGATTCCTGTAGTGCTAGGATGCGGTGCAGGCGCTGCTGCAGGATCATGAAGTACACAAAGGAAACCTTGGCGCTCATGATTTTTATGTTCCCTAAACTTTGAGAAGAAATGTGATGTCCAAAGATTCTTTAGATTTAACAGATGATAAACTCATATTCCACGAAGGACACGTTTATTTTTCGGTGTATTTTGCAGACGAAAAGTTGATTTATCCTTTTATAGGTAGCTTTGTATATATAGGTGAGGATGTTGTTGGAACTGAAACAGAGCAGACGTGGTATTTTCAGGATTGCGAGTCGTTTGCACGTCAGGGATCTTTTCTAGATGGGACAATCAAAGATGGACAAATACTTGGGCTCACTAAAGATACGGCAAGTCATATGGCTACGATTGATAAATTGATCCCAGAGCTTAGGCGTGCCGAAACGAGAAATATTGACGGAAATTGAAAGATAGGAGTGATGGTTGCATACAGCACTGACTCACCGATGTATTTTGCTCTGGATCGATATTTTCATAAGACCTATTCCGGTTGACTTTTATTTTACGATTGATTGGTAGCCGAACGGCACCATCTAACTAATCAAAAGCCCCCGGTTATGGGCTGGGGGCATTTCAGTTTTCAATATCTTAGGGGAGAGCCTCGGTTCAACAGCTAGTCGGAAGACCTGGCTATAGCAAAGCTTTTTTCCAAAACAAAGTCAAAGTTAATCAGAAGCTTAGAAGGGGTTTGGCTGTTTTTTACATGAATCCCTGTCGGCTCTCAACTTACCGGTTTTCTCGCTATAGCCCAGGTGCAATTTGCGACCCAAAGCGGACTTGCATTTGTTAAGCAGCACGGCCAAGCTCACCCTTTGTTCCGTCAATTTGCCGCGCATAACGTGAGCCCCGGGTTGGAGGCGTTGGCTGGATAGGTAGGAGACTTTGATGGTTGGGGACATTAAATGATTAGTCGCGGTTCGGAATGGCACCGATGGGAGCCGCATAGAGGATCGATTTATTTGGCGAGATGGTGCCTGGATCATTTCAACTTAAACCGTCATTGGACATCCAGCGAAAACTTCGCGTCACAAGCTTATAATTGCCATGCGGGTAAAAGTGTTAGTTCATCTGATTGGGGCCGGCACCAGCGGAACGTGGCCAATAACTAACATCTGTAGTGATCCCGCCTGTTTGACAACCTAAAACCGCCCTTTAAATAAACCATTGTTTTCATTGAAAACTCACTGGGTATTCGGGCTAGACTTCGTCTGTCTCAGTTCCTACAAATTGCCCTTGCTTCGCATGCTGGACAACAAACACCCAGCATTAAATGCATCTAACCAGAAACTGCCCTATATACACAGTAGATGCGGACAATTTGCCCATTAATTAATTCATTGTATTCCGGTTCACTCGATCGTTCGTGCCGGTTGCGACTGAAAGGCTTGCTGATCATCAACAGCAATCTGCCGCAACCGGCCAATTCCCGATTAATAAGTGGCGGGCGAACTAAACCGGTGAACTGAAATTATGGTGTTTTATGGTTAAAACCATAATTATGGTTTTGGTCATAAAGCACCATAATTGTAGTTGTGGCTTACCAGTATCAAACTGTCCATATCAAATTCATCGGCTGTCACACTGATCGGTTTTCCTAGAACTTAAATGAATATGGACGGGTTATGGGCGCGATTGGCAAACTCGCGAATGATTTTTGACGCGCTTCGCGATGCGCGTTTTTTATGAAGTTGGAGTTTAGGTCGCTGCGTGGCGGGCCTATCGTCCGGCTTTTCAAACCAGCCAATCTGGATGCGATACAAGATGCCGGGTGCGCCGGAGATTTCGACAATCGGTATGTACACGCGCATCAAGGATGGCGGAAACAGTCCCTGGCAAACATCGCGCCGCAGGATGATCGTCAAGCCCTTAGCGTAGCCACGCAGTAGCAAGTGACATAGCGCGGCGTGCAGTCGCCAGCGACCGGCGATCCGGTCCAGTGCATCGGCTTTCGCAGTTTCTGCCGACAATTCGTTTGTGGCATTTGTCGGCCCTGAGATGTAGCGATCCATCGCTGCCAACAAGCGAGAACACATTTGCAGGGTGGTGGGCTCAACTGCCGATAAGTGTAGCCATGGTTCGCGGGTCGGTTTGCGAAAAAACGGCAGTAAGAAGCAATGCGGACGTTCGATCACATTTTCCATTAGCAATAGATTTTCATCGAGCCCAAATGCCTTGCAATAAGGCGGTGTTTGGCTTCCGACCGGTAATGCTGCCACTACGGTTTTTGTGACTCGGGCCAAAGGCCGAAATAGGCGCGTGGGAAGTTGCGCCATGTCAAACGCTGGCGATGTCCCGATGACTACCCAAGGCCAAAAAGACGGTGGCAGTTCTTTCGGTGGCGAGCGCTGTTCAATGCGCCATAGCCGCGATGGGTTTTTCGCGGTTGAGGTAGGCCGTACCATGTCAGGAAAGGGAATATCCGACAACACGTTCAGCGCGGGCCACCAGCTTCCCTGACTGTCAGGCGCAATCAAACAACGAACATTGCGTTCGTGCCGACACCAGTCAAGATAGGTTTCCAACGCTTGCGTTGCCGCCAAAGTCGGAAATTCCCACATGCCGACGGTAGCGCGACGCCGGTTAAACAAATCGCGGCCACAGTTACATTTTCCGAGCACCGTGTTTTCATCAAGCAAGTCTGAAAAAGGACGTTGACAGCAGGGACAGGCGTCAATCAACGCCTTGAGATGCCACGGGCATTGGTTAACAAATGGCATCTGAAATAATGCGCAGTGATAACCGTAAGCCTGGCAGTCCAGACAATGCCGCGGTCGATGCGATATTTCATGCCAGCGCCCATCCAGTTTCATCGGGCACCAAGATTCCTCACGCCAGTAGTCGAGGATGGGCGATTCATGCAAGCCAATGGCGTGTGCAAAGTGTTGACTCGATTTCCCGGGTTGATGACATGCACGCACCAGTTCTAGCTTTTTAATGGCGCGAATGCCAAACAGCCCATGCAGGTCACAGCGACTCAATGCATTTAGTCGCCATGCCCGAATCATCATTCCGTAGCCGGAGATGTAAGGAAATGGCGCAAGTTCACATCCCAATATTCCTTCATTGGGATGTGATGCCATAGATAAATCAGACCAGTTATGCATACTCTGTCTGCCCCAAGTCCTGAATTAAACCGGCACGCACTTGTTCCAATTTCAGATATCCGCATGCTGCTAATGCCTTACGAATTTGGACTTCGGTAAACCCGGAAAATACACGGTCTTTGTCCGCGACGTCACAAAGTAAAAACTTGACCATGCCGGTGAAGGTTTTCATCGGAAATTGATCGGAGGGATGAAGGCCATTCTCTTCACGCACCGAGTTGACGGTTCGAATAATCAGCGGTGCCTCCGCTTCCAGACGCCAGCCTTCCAAAAATGCACCCCGTGTAAAGTAACAAGAGAAAGACGTTTCTAGATCCGGCCAGAAGGCCGCAGAGTCATAACGACTCAATGCATGGATGACGTCGGCTAACCCCAGCAGACAGGTGAACTCGTGGTCGTCCATCAGAAAGCGACCTAAGACATGGGATGGGTACTGCACCATTGTCGCGTCAGTTTCTACACCAGTGGCATCACTTTGTCGCATGAAGACTATAAACAGACGAACACCTTCTTCTTCGACCATATCGTCGAGGTCCACTAGGTATTCCAACTCATCAAGACTGATGCGTTGCGCATTGTCGATAAATAGAACCATCAGCCGAACGCGTGCCGCACCACATCTCGACAGAATGTAACTGCTGACTCGATGGATGCGTTTCTTGTCCTTCGGACGGGTGGGTTCAGATAGTTTTAGAGCACCGCCAAATGTCTCAAAAAAGCTGCTATCGCTATGGCGGTTTCCTTTAGGCATGTTGAGTCGTGCTGCAACTCCCTTGTCGCCCAGCCAATCTTTCGCGTGCAGTGTCAGGTACTTCATCCCGGTCGTTTTTCCGATTCGTCCAGGCCCGTGCGCAACAATGCCATGATGGTCTTGCCCGTAATTAAATAAAATGCTGTTGGCGAAACGCTCCGTCGGTTTGGTTCCAATCTGGTATCCGGATGGTATAAAAATAGGATGGTTCTGGCTCATAGCGTGTCCCTCACCTTGTCCAGGCTTACCCAGCCATCGCGTGGTACTGACACTTCCTTGTGACGCTTGGAAGGGTGGGTGTTAGTGGGATAATTCGGGTAAAGATGATGTGCGCGGGCCAGCTGATCGACCGCCACTTGAGAGGTGACTGCGGTCGCCTTCAATAACGTCACATATGCAGCAATCGCGCACTCGACACCATTGATGTTGAGCTTGCCCTGACGAGCCCACTGATTAATCATCAAGCGCGTGGTTTCGTCGTGAATGGTTTTGTCCCACGGGCGCTGAGCTCTCAAGACTCCCAATGGTTGCGTGGCTGTGCGATACAGGAGGATTTTGCGTAAATCGTGTCGGTAGACTTTTGCTAATAATTTTTGTCCTATCAGTTCCCAGGCATTATCCAGATCCGAATTCCGATATCGCCCATAAGCATAATTGACATGGGGCAAATCACGATTGCTTTTGTTGCCGCAAATAGTCACCGGCACAATGACACTGCTCATCTCGGCGGCACATTGCACGTTGTCAGGTGCTTCGAAAAACCAGGTGCTGGGCGCTCCATGCGTTTGCAGAAATTGCAGGGGACTAAGATGCCCCAGGCTAGGATGCTGAGCGGCGTTATATGCAGTAACTATGACTTCGATAAGCTCTTCCAGTAAATGCATCTGCACTGGACAGTCATCGGGCGAAAAATTACTGATCCGAATCTTGTTGTCACCCAAGCGAGTAGCAGGCTCAAAGCCACCGGGAATGTCGCGAAAACCGCCGATTTCCAAACGGGCAAAGAGTTGCTCGATAATACCGCGGGTTTCCGGTTCGTATGGCCGGCCAGTATTCAAGACACCGTCATGTACCCGGCAAAAAGCATCTTCCAATGCGTGCGCGTGATGTGCTTTGGCGTTGTCCATCGCAAACAAAATGCCACGACGCCGAGCGAACTCCGGCGACAGACCCGACGGCATCCCTGCACCTGGCGCATAGGATAATCCTGCCGTCAACGTACGACGCTGCCAAGGTTCCAGTGCCCTGGCAACACATAGCGACAGATCCAGATTGTTGTAGCTTTTTCCGACGCGCAACAGCCAAGAAATCACGGCACGGGAATCGGCTTCAACGATCGCCAACAACCAGAGGGAAGTAATCTTCCGCCTAACTTCACCTCCATTGGGCATGCGCAGTGCAAGCTTTGCCTCAATATCAATGCGGTGGGCATCGATTTCAAAACGATCGAAAAGGCGACGGGAAAAAATATCGGCCAGTGACGTGACTTCTTTTTCTTTTTCACCGTCAGCGAGCGCTTGAATGGAATTGGCAACACGCGTCCGGCGAAGATAGCGCAGTAGCGCTTTACGCCCTTTGTCGTCGTGATTCAGCGGATAGTAGCCACCAAGGTCCTGACGCTTGAGTTCGTTGACGATTTTTTGATGTAAGCGTTCAAAGCTGCGCGGCGGGCGTCCTTTAGGCAGCGGATGATGGTAAGCCTCGATCCATCCGCGAATTTCCGGTTGCGCCACCATCAATCGCACCAACGAATGTGGGCGTGCGATATCGGGCATCACCTTCCAATCTTCATCGATTGGTACACGATGGTAGGTACCCCATGGAACGCAAACACGATAGCCGTAAGGTTTACCGTCAGGTGCTAAAGCCGTTGCGCGCCTCACCATTGAATTCAAGCGTTTCGGGCATAGCTGCGAAGTTGCAGCCGCCTTGGTCAAGGCGGTGCCACTAAAAACGGACGTCAAAGCATCTTTTGCTCGATCAAACCGTAATTTCGATTTGGGCTTAAGCAGCTCAGGATCCGGTGTTGGCCACGCCATTAGCTCTTCTTCGGTCATTACCGGAATGCGCTCAATCGTGCGCATGTACCTTCTCCCTTTCTAGCATCGTGTTGAGGGTAAAGACCGAGGTGTTATCGACTGTCAAATATCCCGAATGCACCATGGCAGCCGCGACCGCTTGGACGTGGTTGCGATCGTATTTGGGCAATGCTTGTTGTAATTGATGACACGATGCCCGCGGTACGGCATCAAAATATTCTTTGATGCCGTCGCGGATCAGCGAGCGGCACACGATGCGTCGCGTCGATTGGACGAAAGGCAGCAAACGAAAATATAGGGAAAGGCGATCACCGTGACGCACCAGGTCACGTTCGAAGATGTACTCGATTTTGATGCCGTGACGTTTGGCGGCATCGTCAATTAATTCGCGTTCGCAAGCCACAACATCGCCACCGTAAGCGGGAATGGTTTCTGATGCCGGAATCGTCAGATAAAACGATTCTTTGCCCTCCAGATCGCGAGCCCAAAACGAAATGTCGATTTGACGTTTCGCCGTCAGATTAATGCGGCGCGGACGTTCGACATAACACTCTAGTCGAGGGTTGAAATCAAAATTCAAGGACAACGCAAAATTGATCGCCTCGACTATCTGTACCACGCGATGGTTGCGTGGTGAATAAAAAACATATAAATCCCGTTGCTGGCGCTCGTTCGTCGTCAACACACGGGGCCTGAAGGGCAGGGTCCAATCGTCCTTGGTTTTGGCGTCTTTTTTCTTCGTGCTTTTTCCCAATGGCACAATGGTTGCCGACATGCCGGCGGTCATGGCACTTTCTTCTTATCTTGAGCAATGCGCCTGCGGCAGGACTCGTGGTATCGCGGGATCACTTCGTCCAGGATATGGGACTGGTCAACAAAGCGGGTTTTACCGATCCGGGCGATGCCGTGTTGGCACTGGTTGTTTACCTTCAGCCGAAGCGGCAAGTTTGTAGGATCCGGCAGGACAGTTTTGGGAAACTTAAGTTTAAGTTGGCGCGGTTTTTTCGTCGTAAGGCAAGTCATCGGGAAATCTCCGAAAAAGACTGCCCGCCACCCCGAAAGTGGGGTAGTGACATACGACGAAAAAGGGTTTAGCCTTACGATGTGGATTGCCGAAAGGCCCTCAGCCCCTGGTCAGACAGGGGCGTTTCTTTTTGTGTCGCCGGGCGGTCGTAAAAAACAGATCAGGTCATGGTGCGTGCGGTTCTCCTAGAGTGCGAGGATGTGGCGAATGGCGGCGAGAGCAGCGTCCCGCGCGAAGCCAACCAAGCAGCGACATCGTGGGTTAAGGCGAATTGGCCTTTTCGCCCGTCGATCGAAAATGTCGAAAACGGAAGTGTTTTTTTGGCAATCGCATGCCGAAGCGCCGCCTGACTTGGAAAGCTCATCGCTTGGCGCAAACCGGCACTCCCCATCACATACCCGTATTGGCCGATCAGAGACTCCAGAAGCCGGTTTTCAAGGGACGGTACGGTCATCGTGTGCACTCCATGCAAATATCGCGTGGTTATGGCTCACTACAGGCTATTTCGGAAGGCCAGGCAGGAGCTCAAGCACGTGCCTGGCGACAATGTCTGTCTAGACAATCACTTATAGAGGTGTAGCATGCGAACCGTGTTGGTAGGCGCGTCGCAGGAGGTACCTTAATGCGCGGAATCGCGGTTCAACCACGGAAAATTGCGCCGCGCCGATGAATAACATTACTCGGCTTCCAAAAGATTTTGCTACCCGTTTGATGGGCGTTGCATGCACGGAAGATGCTATTGCCCATACCGAGATGATCAGTGCGCATTCATTGGAGAGAATGCATGGCCGCGTGAAATATCGCAGTGGTGAATCGGGTCCACGAAATTCCGGCCTAACTGCAAAATGGCGACTGGGAAAGCATGTGCCCTGCCAATCTTCATTACTACGTCTTGCCAATCAATGTCCGTCCATCGCGCCCATTGGCCACAATGCCTTGTGGATCGTTTTGCGCCACGGTCTTCATACGCAGCATGACATCGATCAGAGCTTGCTGTACTTGGACGACGCTGCGTTTTCGACCGTCTATGGGAAGCTTCCTTGGGACCGTTTAGAGCCCATCACACCGCTGGTAATACATTCAGGAAAAGCAACGCGGATTGGATTAGTTATGCAGGGCAGTTTTGATGCCGTCGCGGCGTTATACGCCATCTCTCGAAAATATGAACTTGAGAATGAGCCTGAAAAGGCTATTGTGATCGCCAGTCATATCCCACCTACCTTGGCACTCTTCAAGCGAAGTGCTGCAACCCAACGGTTGGCTTATTTGATATTTGCCCGCCTTCGTCAGTTGAGTCTGGACTCGTTACGTTTCGCTGGAAAGTCGTTACGGCTAAGCAGCTATGACCTGGATGAAGCGCTGTCGACAGCCCCAGATAGCCTGCCCATTCCTAATCCCAAAAATCCATACAAACGGCCGAGTATTCTAAAACATCCCACGCCAATTCCGGGCGATCTCGTCGACTGGATTCTGAGTCACTGTGCAGAAATCGTTAAGCAGCGTCGACAAGAAAGTGCACCTCGATGGAAAATCGGTCTGGGCCCCGCCGCTCACTGCGCTCGTATGGAGCAAGTAGGGCAGGCCTTTCATGAAACTGCGATTGCTCAATTTCGCACAACGCTAGGCCGATATTGGTCAGACTAATCCGGTTGTCTGGAACGGGGTTCGAGTAGGCGAGTGTAATCTTGTTACCTGTTTCGCATGCGAATTTAATTGTCTCGTATCTCACTTTTTGCGACAGGTGCGGCTTAACTTGGCGGCAACAACGGGGGAATTAGCAATGGTCGTAATTGAATCTTTGAAGCCACTGATAGGTAGCATCTTGAGTCTGAGCTGCCTGTTGTTCGCCGCATGTTTAGCGTGGGTAATTTGGAAAACCGAATCTAAGCATGTGCTGAAATCTCGGGCCTGGCGAATGGTTGTCGGAGCCGAAGCCACTTCTGATGAAGTAATTAAGCGCGTGATTGGCAACCAAACCAGCATGAATCATTTCGGGTTTATTTTCGGTATAAATCCCAGAACCATGAATCAGGCGCATGCATTAGTTCATTGGGCCGAAGAGCGTGATATTGATCTGCTGCTGCTTGGACAAGCTGGAAAGCATTTTGACATTCGTAAGTTGTCTATCGGGTGCCCTGGCAAGATAACCACCAAGCTTTTGCAAACAGCTGTATTTATTTCCATGTCCTTATTTTTTCTATCGGTCTATGGCCTAACTATCAGCGAGCCTCTTTTGGTGTTCAGAAATAGCGACACAGCGTTTTTTCTTTCGGAATCCTCGGTGTCCTATTTTCCTGCGTGGGATAATAGGTACCTTACCATCATGGATTGTGCCAACAGGAATCCCTTGGGGTCAGCTGGATTCAACCCCTCAGAAGTGTCAATATTCTGCGACTTTTTTGCCACAAAGGATGCACGGAAAATTGTCGCTGAGAAGCTGTTTGAACAACGTGTATCGTTGCTGCCTTCGATTATTGCCTTCGCTGCTTGCTTAACCGTGTTTGTATTTTTAATGGCCGAAAACTCAGCGGCTCGAAAAGTAACCAAGCTACTGAACGAATACGATAACAACCAAGACAACACAGGGTGAGCTTGTCGCCTTATTTTACGATCGTTTCATAATGTCTCGGTTTTTTGAGAGGGCGTTGGACTTTAATGCAAGGACACCGACTAGCAGATTAAGTGCTTAGGCAGTTTCCTTGGCAATCGATTACCAGATGTTTTGCATATCGCTACGGCAGGCATTATTGGAGGGTCGGCCGGTATAGTTCATTCAGCATCGCAGAGCGTTTCAATGATAGGTGGCTGCATTTCTCACTAATCCCGGCCGACCCTCTTTTGAAAAAGGAATTGGCTGCGATCCCATTGGCGCCGGCCGCTGATTCGGATGGTCACTTCGATCGTAATCTCCAACGGCGGACGCGGCTCAATCACGCATTCACTGGCGTCGATATTCACCTTGAACCGACGTTGCCTAAAGCTCGCTACCCAGCATTTCCCAAGCCAGAAGACGTACCGGTTGGGGAAGCCACCAAACGTACGGAGCAGTTGTTGCAGATGGCTGCTGCAATTCGTATCGATTCATTGGAGCTCGAAGGCAAGCTCCATATTGGAGTTGCCAATTTGGCCACCGGGCATCAGCTCCCGGCAGGTTTTGCCTTCGCTCGTGAAATGTGGATCGAGGTTGCGACAAGTGATGACGAAAATGGCAAAAACTGGAAAGTTGTAGTGGGAGGAGGTAAGCGTGGTTGCGCTCCGGGGAAGGAGGATCACTGTCCTCTCGGGGAGGCAGAACAGCTGAACAAGCAAGAGCCCGAGCTAAAAAATTTCCAAAAGGTGCTGTTCGATGAATTGCGTAACGAAGAGGTCGTTCTGCAAAACCGGGCAACCGTCGTCTTGACGGGTAAATCGGTCAACGATACGCAACGTCAACAGTTCCCTGATCGCATCGGCCCGATTGCGCCAGGAGAGATTTTTCCCGTTGTCATTAATGCGGCTAAGAACCCTGAATTACGACGCGCTTTGCTAACCGCCAGATGGCTTCGGGTTAGGCTGCTTTTTCGAAGCCTACCGCCAGAATTTTTGGCAACCATGGCGGATCTCGCTCAGAAGTATTCCCCGAACGACGCGAATCGTCTTCGGGATATGGCGGGAGGTCTGCGCATATTTGAAATGGCCAGCGACATTTGCCGTCCTCAAGTTACATGCGAGAGAGGCACAAGATCTCGGCAGCTAGATCACAGTACGGTGAGTGTTGGGCCGCCAAAAAGTGCACCGCTGTCATTGCAGCAAGATCGGAATCCAACAATACTAAAAAAGTAATAATTAACAAGAGAATAAACAAGGACACGCACTAAACCCACCACCCCTGATAGCGGATTAAGCTTTTCTCTTCAAGGTTTGTAAGTAGCTATATAGAAAAAGTGTTTTTGCGGTGCCTTCTTACTGCCGACCGCTATTCAATCTCCCACAGCAAAAAGCTGTCGTTCATCACGACTGCGTATTTTTTTCGGGGTTTGCTTGGCTTAGGCGTGCATGTTGGCCAGTAGATTAGCGCAATGTTTTATGATCATCCTGTCGAGCCGACGCTAATGCAATTCGCACTTCTTCGAATGGCTGCTTCTGGCCGAACAGCGCCCATTGTTGGGCGCTGTTTTGTATGACTCAAACTTCAGTTTGTTCAGCCATCTCTAGTGCATCGTCCACTTCTATTCCAAGATAACGAACTGTGCTCTCCAGCTTTGTGTGACCGAGTAGGAGTTGAACGGCTCGTAAATTCTTTGTTCTTCGGTAAATCAGGGATGCTTTGGTGCGGCGCATCGTGTGGATTCCATAAGCAGAGCCATCTAAGCCGATCATCTCTACCCAGTGGTGAACGATTCGGGCGTATTGACGAGTTGAGAGATGTTGGGATTCATGCAGTCGACTGGCGAATAGAAAGTCGTGCGACGCTAATCCAGTTTTCTCAATCCAGGCTGAGATCGAGTTTCGTGTTGGCTCAGTAATCTCAAACTGCACTGGCCTCTGTGTCTTTTGTTGCATGACCATCGCTCTCGGGGAAACCTGGCTGCCATGACATATATCTCGTACTTTCAATTTGACCAGATCGCAGGCTCGAAGCTTTGAGTCGATGGCAAGATTGAATAAAGCCAAGTTTCTTGTGGTCTTGGCTAATTCTACCCGTACCCGAATGGCCCAAATATCACGTTGTTTGAGTGGCGCCTTTTGACCGATCAGTTTTCCTTTATTCCACGGTTCATGGGTTGAGTGCAATTGGTTCATGGCAGAGCTCCAGCCGGGAGGTCTAGCGTCCGCTGGTCTGTCTGATTAATTGATTACTGAAACCATTAAGGGGATCGCTTTGCGCCCGAAGCAGACATAATTGCTTCGGGAGATTCGAAGCCAAAATCACATGTTCATACATTGCGTTGTGACGCTTTCGACTTGTGATGCGGTCAGGATCACTTGCAAACAGCTGCATTTTCTTCCACACGGGTTCCGACAGCGGTGGTTTCAGATTGATGCCACCGAAACAACTGCATTGGTTTGTCCTCATCTTCAATAACTACAAACGTGTAGCAAGGAGGCAGATCATCAAGCGCGATACCTTTTAGAGTCTGTGATGCAGAAAGTTTTTTGTCCTTGCGTCTCCGATTAAAACCGTCTGCGTCTATGACGCGCTGAAATGCGCCGGTATTAGCAACCGTGACCTTTTGTCCAGTTTGTAATGAGACGGACCATGGCACCTCATATTCGTGGGTATGCCCGTACACGAACTGGGTCATCGCCGGATATTTTATTCTTCGACCCTGAAGATGCTTCGCCATAACAGCCGTCTTCGAGTTGAAAAGCGATTGTACCGTCGCATTTAATTCTGCTTTCTGGCAAATCGACTTATCCATAATGGCGGCATGGTCACAAAGTTGTCGCACCTCGACATCCGTTGCAGCTGACATTTCGCTGTCCAGTTCTTTGCGAATCGATGCACCGATCTCTGATGACTCTGTTATCAGCCCCGCAAATTCATCATCTGGCGGAAGACTATTTAATACCAGCTTGTGCCCTAAAGTGCGCGCATAATTAAGATCCCATTCGGGCTCTTTGGTGGGGTCACTCGATAAAACACTCACTTTCTGTGAGCGAGATGTTTCAAAAAGGTTGAAAATCACAAACCGGGCCAAGTCCTTGGCTGTCTTTGCCAAACCCTTATCGGCAAGCCGATACCTCGCACCTAGCGACTCTGGGCTAAGGTTATCGATTGTCGGATATTCGGCTTCGACGTCGTTGAACAATGATTGTACAAATTGCTCTCCCCAAGGGCGGATGATATGCGTGGCGCTGCCGACCTTCGTGGTAACGGCTGGCCACTGATCATAACGATTGGCGTCTTTACCGATCTGGTGGCCATGCTCGGCGACCGTACGTCGACTGGCGCTCAGCCAAACACCATCAGTCATGCGCTTGATGCGTGGAGCGGAGTTTGGGAAAGCACCAAGCATGGCGGACCACACTGGATCTATTAATAGCGCTGCATCGTGGTTACCTGGAACGATGTACAACTTGTTGTCGCCTCTTGCCAAAAATTGATCCAGGTCAGCAAAGTCCTTTTGATGGGCTTGGATAACATACAGAGCCAGTGCCAGCGTTTCCGCTTCAGTGCAACCAGCATCTGGCGTAGGCGTTGTGCATTTCATGTTGGGGAATGGCTGCCACAGTTCTAGGAAATCGCCCAGCACTACCAGATCTACTTGATCAGAGTATCGCGAGCTCAGATCACGTAGAAAACCTTTCAGTGCTCCGTTCCATCGGAAGTCTTCGTATGGACTCCAATCACTGTTGGTCTTGTTGCGTCCCAAGCCCATGTGAGTGTCGCTGACGAAGACGATGGTGCGTTTAGGTGGTATTGGCTTCGGTGTATTGGCCGGTTGTGCCGACGCAATGCAGCTTGACAGGACAAACGAAACGAACAGTACGAACAAGTTAAGGCGTTTGCGGTTACGGATCGTTTTCATTGTCTTTGACCTCGGTGGGGGGTAGGTTGCATAGCCGTATCGTCGGGTCGCCAATTAGCACGTATTCCAAATGTTGGTGGCCATCACCGATGAAACCGTTTGTGTTTTTGTAATGCAGCGATGTAGCTTCAACAGCCTCAGCATACAACTCCTGCAAAGTGGGAGTTTTGTGGTTTTCGTAGGAACTATCGATTGCCTTCAACAAGTGTTCGGTCAAGACCAAAGCATAGTCGGCGGGAACGGACAGCGGCGACGCGACAAACGAATCGATGTTTCGCTGATGCAGATTGTGAATTAGGCCGTTGGAAGCATTGGGCGCAGCAGTGCCGCAGGCAGCAAGAAAGGCGACGCTACCGGGAGCAAAAGATCGCTTGATGTCCTCCATATCTATCTTCTCAATGTCCGACTCAATTTCTATGCCGCCGGCACCGTAGTGAGCTAAAAGTACTATCCCTTCTGGTGATGTTGGAGCAGCAGATGAACCAGCGGCTGGATTGAAAAATGCTTTAACACCATCGTGACTCGCAATGGTTGGCGCCCGCCAGCTTTTCTCGTGCAATGCAGTGATGCGGTTTGCAATCAGACGATGGGGCTCTTCCAGATTTTTCAAAATAGAAGGGCCGGTCAACACGTTCCACTTGCTAATGCAAGTGCTGGAGTTGTTCGTATTAGAAGCTGAAATTGGCTCAATCAACACGAAGTCGCCGGCGATGAGCTTGGAGTTTGGTGCAGCTAACATGCGTAGAGGAAGGTACATGCGTTCATTGCCATCCGCTCCGCCGGGCACGAAGAACTGTGCCGACACACGCGTTTTAGGATCAGACTCGATAGCCGCTTTGATCGCATCAAAGGTCTGTTCAGCGCTCATGCCAGGAACTTGCGAAGGCGACTCGGCAGTGAATAGTTTCTTCTTGATGAATTCCGCGGTTTTCTGATAGGCCCATCGCCCACTTTCGGTCTGGCTGAGTTGTTTACGATCGAGCGTTACGCGATTTTGAAACTCTTGGTCGGTTCGGAACGACTCGGTAATCGTGGAAACTAGTCGCCAGCCACTTACTTGTGCTTCAGTACTGCCAGTATGTATGACCACGACTGCATAACTGTCACCTCTTGACGCGCCTACTTCGAATACGTGAATACCAACTCGATTGGATTTACTCTCCATGCTTCTAGGGTCGGCAAAGATATCAACCACATCAGCCATGCTTTGAACCATAGTCTTCTGTAATCTCAGGTTTCCATTGGCGGGGTCACGGCAACTAGTCTGTCCAATGAAACCATCTACAGGCACTGTCACCAGCAGGCTATCAAGCGCGATGGTCATTTCTTCATTCCAGACGGAAACGACAATCTGCGCACAACCCCTTGCGAATGAATTCACTACAAAGGGAATCTTTGTGCTCCCCCATTTTTGAGCGGGCTCAGTCGATGGCGACAAAACCGGGCGCTTTAGACTAAGTGGATAGGACGTATGGTAGGCGGTGTTACTTGAAGGAGAAACACCACTCGCGAAAATAGGGACGAGGTTCACTTTTAACGATTCGCCTTTCGGAGTTGCTTTCACGGCTACATCCAGAATAGACGAGATACGCGCTTCCACTGCTTCGGCTACGACCGACAGATTTAAGTTATAGGTTTTTCCACGAGTTATAGAAATAAATGGAGCGCAACTCGGAAAACATTCTGATTCTGGAGAGACGTCTGCATCCCAACCGAGCTGTACTTGTTCAACGAAACCTAGCGGTTGTTCAACCAAACCTAGCGGTGGGTTTTGGTAAGAAACGGGATCTGTGTATGCATGCATGAAGAACGCACCAGGCCTGTACTCGTCATACGTGGGAGATGTTACTACTGCAGCTATGTCCGCCGACTCTCTAGCATAATTAGCGATTCCGTCACGCGGAGCCAAATCGGTCGCAGCCGCATCAGTCGTAACCGCATCAGTCGTAACCGCATCAGTCGCAGCAACATCAGTCACAGCCGCATCAGTCGCAGTCACATCAATCGTAGCCGCATCAGCCGATACAGCAGCCGCGTCTGAAGCAGCATCTGAAGCAGCCTCTTGTTTCACACACGACGCAATTACAAGCGCAGTCGTCGTCAACACTGCAGTTAGCAAGTAACTACGTATTTGCCCAAGATAAAGCTGGCCCGAAGCCCCCCAAATATTTCTCATCACGATTCCATCGTGTAGAACTGTGCGTTCAATTGAACTCAACGACAAACCAGTATACAAACGGCCAATGGCTGGCAACGGTGAATTTCGTACTCTGTTTATTGGACTCCACCGCCACAGATCAATATATATAGCACTGAAGATGCAGAAAAATGATTAAAAACAGCAAGCTTGACAGCCCGTTAGTAAACATACTAACGGCAGTAAGTATCACTAACGAAAAATGGCCGGTTCTTGCGGACACTTGCGTTCCTCCATTTACACAGGGGGAACTTATGAAACGTTTGCAATTCAAGATGGCAGCCTTGGCCTGCCTGCTATTAATGTCTGCTGGCTGTGCGAGTGTTCAACCACGAGTTCAGGGTTCCGATTTCCAGGAGGGCGTAAAGTCCAGCACCACCGACATCGCCGAACTGTATTCGGGCCTAAATGATGTGGAAACCGATGTTAAATTGTTCGAGCATGCGACTGATACATGCGGACTGGACTGTGGAAAAACTTGCCCGACCAAGAAAAACCTCAATGCCGCTTGTGCCTGCCGCTGCGAACATTTGGACGGTGTAGCGTTGAATGGGAAGGTATTTTCCGAAAAGAGCGTTAAAGCTCGATTATCGGCATTGAAAGTATTGAACGCATATGCAAAGGGAATAGCAGAAATATCCAGTACAGAAAGCCCGCAGGTTGCAAACGAAAATTTGCAGGCCCTTGGTAGCGAAGTGAAATCGTTAAGTGATGAATTCAATTCGCTGGGCGCAGGTGACAATCGTGCGTCCAAATACGTGGAGCCACTTAGTGCGCTTGCCGGATTGATATTGGAGAATCGTTTGGAACGCAAGCGCAAAGCAGCGCTTAAAGCCGCAATTATCAGTGCAGGTCCGATCGTCACTAAAATCTCCGAACTCCTTCGTGAAGATTTAACCATTGTCATTCTTGCAAATCAAACCGCCTATGCTCAAACAGAGGCCGAGCTGGTGAATTATTACAATGCCAAGTCCGCGAGCA
Source organism: Arenimonas sp. (assembly GCA_050737875.1). Classification (GTDB taxonomy): domain Bacteria; phylum Pseudomonadota; class Gammaproteobacteria; order Xanthomonadales; family Xanthomonadaceae; genus Arenimonas. Next base: position 48,306 of record JBOHYG010000125.1, read on the forward strand.
TGGCCTTTGCTGCAAGACAGTCGCTACTGGAGAAAATACGGGAGGTCGGCAATCAAAAGGAAATGGCCAATGAACTGAGTGCCGATGAGATGGTAGATGGAATACTTTTAGCGCACAAAGCACTGGTGGCATTTGCCAACTCCGAGCAAAAGAGCGCAGATATAGAAAAAGTGAATGCGGCACTAAAAGCTTTCAACCAATAGCCCGTTTGGCATCCAACTGAGGGAAACATATCATGAATGAGAAAACACTCGATGCCGAGCTGCTCACCAGGCTAATCCAACTTTGCTTTAAACTCAGTCAAAAGCCCGGAATCACCGAGACACAATCGCGCAACTTGATCGTGCTTGGCAAGAAACTGCGAGGCGTTCTTATCAATGTCCTGACGTCGAAGTTTGATGCCAGCACTCAATTGTTCATCGATTCCACGGACGAACTGAGGAATACCAACAAAGCGCTCAAGGAAGCCCTTGATGATCTGCAGAAAACCGCCGATGCCATCAAGAAAGCGACTGGCGTGCTTAAATTGCTGGATAAACTTCTGCAGATCGCCGTAGGGTTTTTGTAAGCTTCCATAAATTGCAATGCAGGCAACACCCATTCGGCAGCTTAGTGCGGGAGGAAGGAAACATGCTTACAAAGAACGATGTGATCGATATCCTCAAAAAAAGCAAAGGTGGCTCATTCGACAGCTTCTATGGCCCCATCCAATTTGCCGAGCACGTTGCCTGGGAAATCTGGGTAAAGCAAGATGGCGAATATGAAACCCACTTTATCGTGTCTGACGAGATCAATGAACCGATGTACTTCAACGGCTTTCTGGATTTCTGCGTATTCGTTAATAATTTATACGGCAAGAAGGCCGACGTAGTGACCCAACTAAACGCAGATAAAACAGGCTTGATGCAGGAAAACCATAAGCGCAATTTCGTTCTCAAGGTTGCAGATTTTGCATTCATAGCCACCGTACTTACGTTTCTCTACATGATACTCAGGCAAATACCTATCGCTCTTAATGTGCTTCCACTCTTCGCGAGCCTGCTCGGTAGTGGCGGGCTTCTTTTCTTCGGGGTCTGGAAACAGCCCGCCATGATTAAAATCAAGTAGTGATCGATCCTTCTTGATGTAACGCCGTGTATCTATTGCTGATACATCAGGTCACGACCAGCGGACATGAGTTTTTCGAACGCCGGCACCTGGCCGGAATCAGTCATTTAGGACTAGCGCCATTGTCTAGACCAACGAAGATTTCAGCACTGGCAAAATCACTTCGTTAGGTCAAAGTCGATCGGAATGGCGTATCAATTGAACCAGAATACGCGCCCAACTTATCCCACCCGACACCGCGGGTACTTATCGCTGCGTTCAACGCTGTGTCCGTCGTGACTTTTTTATGCGGCATTGATCAGTAAATCCATCAAAACTTTGAACATGGCAGACGCTGGGTCGAAGACCATTTGCATATGGTATCCGAGCGTTTCGCCGCTGCCATTCATTCCTATGCAGTGATGAGCAATCATTTGCATATCGTGATGCAGCTCGACCCGAGTGCCGCGCAATCATGGTCCAATGAAATCGTCGCGAGACGTTGCGCTACATCAAAAGGGAGTATTAGAAATTCTGTGTCATTTCGGTAATCTAGCAAAAACTAGGAATGACACATTATGGAAGCCTTTGATTTTGATTCTACTGAATGGGGAAGCTTACGTGGCACCATGCGTAATAACCACTGATCTGCACCTGCAACACCTTTGCCATTGTCCGCAACCGGAACTCGTTGGCATGTTCGCGCATGAATGCGTACTTCACTCGGACAGCTTGGCAAAGTACGCGGCGGCCTTTTTTAAGATGTCTCGCTCTTCGGTGACGCGCTTGAGCTCGGTTCGCAAGCGGCGAAGCTCAGCCACATCGATAGCACCATTCGCCGGGCTGGACGGTGTCGATCCATAGTCACGCACCCAGGCATACAAACTGTGCTTATTGATGTCCAGTCACTGTGCCACTTCGACGGTCGAATGATGATGCTCGGTCACTTGCTTGACCGCTTCACGCTTGAACTCTTCGGTGTATCGTTTACTGCTCATGAAAACTCCATACTGATGGGAAAAGTATGGACTCAAAACTGTCTAGTAAACTAGGGGCGATTCAGAAACTACTTCGGTTCATCAGGCAGGGGTCGAAAATATCTCGCTGGTGTCTGGCCAAGCGCTGCCTTGAACACAGCGATAAACGAAGATACATCCGTGTAACCGACATCAAGCGCGACGGACATAACGCTCTGACCAGTCCCTAAGCGTTCCAGTG
>JBOHYG010000126.1:0-82457 GCA_050737875.1 Arenimonas sp.
CGAATTATTCGAAAGTGTTGAACGCCTTGCTTTCCTAAATCATGGTAGGACCGACGGAAGTCGGGATAAATACTGAGCGAACCCTTTATCCCGACTTCCGTCGGTCCTACCATGATTTAGGAAAGCAAGGCGTTCAACACTTTCGAATAATTCGCGGCAATGCCCTCTCGCGCTGGATGCCTGCCATTGCTGACAACCTGCCTGTTCGCCACGAACACGTCCTTGATCAAAGAGCGGTTACCGCCGAACACCAGTCGGTCATATAGTGTGGCATCGTTGACGCCAGCCAATGCTGGTGCATCGCGATCGAGAAATACATAATCATTCGTACAATCTTGCTGGGTGGAAACACGGCCATCACGAACCGACTTCAGCCACAAAAATTCACCGACGCTTGTTTGTTCGCCTGTCACTGCAATATTGCGTTGCTGATTCAATAGACGCTGACCATATTCCAGCCAACGTAATTCTTCGACCGGCGAGATCGAGGTATTGGAATCCGAACCGACGCCGAATGCTCCGCCAAGAGCAATAAAATCATGCAAGCGAAAAAAACCGTCGCCTAAATTGGCTTCGGTCGTTGTACAAATTGCAACGGTTGCTTTCGATTTCGCTATCGATGTCACTTCCGTGTCATCCAGGTGCGTTGCATGTACAAAAGTCCAATCCTGGTTGACGTCGACCTTGTCCATCAGCCATTGCACCGGCCTTGCATTGCGTGTGGCAATGCAATCGTTCACTTCCGCCATCTGTTCCGAAATATGGATATGGATCGGCAGTTTGCCGGGCAATCCGGCCAACACTTCATTGATGGCTTGTTCGGGCACGGCTCGCAAACTATGCAAGGCGATGCCAATTTTCAAGCTATCGTTTTCCTGGGTCTGCAGTTTCGTTATCAGCCCGAGGAAATCTTCAACACCATGGCTGAACCGCTTTTGCTGATCATTCAACGCACGGCCATCGAAACCGCCGGTCATGTAGAGCACCGGTAACAAGGTCAGGCGAATGCCGGTGTCCTGGGCCGCCTGGATAATCGCCTGCGACATCGCAGCCGAATTTTCATAAGGCCGGCCATTGGGCTGGTGATGCAGGTAATGAAACTCGCAGACCGATGTGTACCCGGCTTCCAGCATTTCAACATAAAGCTGTGATGCGATGGCTTGCAATTGCTCGGGCGTGATGCGCGACGCAAAGCGATACATCAATTCGCGCCAGGTCCAGAAACTGTCATTCGGATTGGTTTGCCGTTCGGTAAGGCCCGCCATCGCACGCTGAAATGCATGCGAATGCAGATTCGGCATGCCTGCAATTTTAAGAAGTTCGCTCATGCCGATATTCTAACCTCAGCGTGAAGGCCTCAGGCTACAATATCGCCATGAGTGCATTGTCCGGAATCAAGGTGCTGGAGTTGGCCCGTGTATTGGCGGGCCCTTGGTGCGGCATGACGCTGGCGGATCTTGGCGCCGACATCATCAAAGTCGAACCACCAGCCGGCGATGATACGCGTGGCTGGGGGCCGCCTTTTCGCGATGGATTATCGGCCTACTTTGCCTGCTGCAATCGCAATAAACGCTCGATAGCCATGGATTTGCGATTGCCCGAATCGCGCTCCGTGATTGAAGCGCTAATCAGGCAAAGCGATGTCGTCATCGAGAATTATCGTACCGGTGGTGCGGAAACTCTGGGCGTCGATTACACGACCGCAAAAAAAATTAATCCGAAAATTATTTATTGCTCGATATCGGGTTATGGCCGCACTGGTCCCGATGCGTATAAACCGGGCTACGATTTCGCGATCCAGGCAGAAGCCGGACTGATGTCGATTACCGGCCCCGTTGCCGATACGCCATACCGCACCGGCACCGCAGTCGCCGACATTGCGACCGGACAAAATGCCGCGATGGCAATTCTTGCCGCCTTGATTCACCGGATGAAAACCGGCGAAGGCCAGTCGATTGAAATTTCATTGTTCGATTCGCAACTGCAATTACTCGCAAATTCGGCGAGTGCCGTTTTATTTAGCGGCAAGGATGCAAAACGGCTTGGCAATCAACATCCGAGCATCGTTCCCTATCAGGTTTTTTCCGCAAGCGACGGCCATTTTGTGCTCGCGGTCGCCAGCGAAAAACTTTGGCGTGATTGTTGCGACTTGCTGGGTAGGCCTGATTTACTGCAAGACAGCCGTTATTCGAACAATGCTTCCCGCGTCATTCATCGTGATTTCCTGATTGACGATATGCAAAAAATGTTTTCCGTCGAAAGCCTTTCGTATTGGATCAATCTGTTTGAAAAAGCCGGAATCCCGATAGCACCAATCAATACGGTAAAACAGGCGATTGAGCACCCAGTGACATCCGCTCGCGATATGCAAATCGAATGCGGGCATGTACCGATGATCGGCAGTCCACTGAAACTGGAACAAACACCGGTTAGCTATCGTTTGCCGCCGCCGCAACTGGATGCCCACCACGATATAATTCTCGACGAGCTACGTCAGCAAGGCTTCATCGCATGAATTCAAAAAACGGATTAATTCTCAATGCCAGGTTGGCGACCCTGCAAGACAATGGCGCAGCTTACGGGCTAATCGAGAATGCAGCCATCGCCTGGCATGACGGCATAATCACTTATGCGGGCCCGCAATCGGCATATCCGCTCGACACAAGCCACGGCGTGAATGCCGAAGGCCGCTGGATCTCGCCGGCGCTGATCGATTGCCATACACACCTGGTATTTGCCGGCGACCGTGCGGTCGAATTCGAGCGTCGCTTGCAAGGCGCGAGTTACGAACAAATTGCGCGCGAAGGCGGCGGAATCATTTCCACCGTGAACCAGACACGCGCTGTGAGTGAAGACGAACTGTTCGCACAATCACTTCCACGTCTGCGAAACCTGATCAATGAAGGTGTTGCGACGCTGGAAATCAAATCCGGCTACGGGCTGACATTTGAATCCGAACGAAAAATGCTGGTCGTTGCACGCCGCTTGGCCGAGTACACCGGCATCACGATCAAGACGACATTTCTGGGAGCGCATGCCCTGCCCCCGGAATTTGCCGGCCGCAGCGATGATTACATCACTATTGTTTGCGACTGGATGCAGCGCCTTCATCAGGAAAAACTGATCGATGCCGTCGATGCCTACTGCGAAAAAATAGCTTTCAGCGTCGAACAAACCCGTCGCGTTTTCGAATGCGCGAAAAATCTCGGCATCCCGGTCAAGTTGCATGCCGATCAACTCAGCGACATGAAAGCGGCTGCGCTATGCGCCGAATTCTCGGGCCTTTCCGCAGACCATCTGGAATATACCGACGAAGCCGCTGTCATCGCGATGAAAAAAGCCGGCACGGTAGCCGTGTTGTTGCCGGGTTCGTTTCATTGCCTGCGCGAGACAAAACTTCCGCCTATGGATTTGTTCCGCAAACATGATGTCGCGATGGCAGTATCGACCGACCTGAATCCCGGTACTTCGCCAGTACAGTCATTGCATCTGGCCATGTCGCTCGCGTGCACACATTTCAAACTGACGCCCGAAGAAGCATTACGCGGCGCAACCGTGCATGCGGCCCAAGCATTGGGACTGAAAGACCGTGGACAGTTGATCGCCGGCCAGCGTGCCGATTTCGTGCAGTGGAATTTCAAGCATCCTGCAGAACTATGTTATTGGCTGGGCGGCAATCCGGTATTTGGGGTTCATATTGGTTGACTTAAAATTCCCAACAAAAGAAGAAATGATTTCATTAATTGAAAGTGAGCTTGCGCTTTGTCCGCAAATCACCCGCGATGCTGTGAAACCTTTACTGATCGAGCTTCAACTGAAGATGCTTACCTGGGAATACGCTGGAAATAGACTTACTTACGAACAACTACCAAAATTCCCCGCCTGGGTTTTTGCAGAACTGGGTGAAAGGAATATTTTCGCCGTCTATTGCCTTGGAGGGTTTGGAGCACTTGGTAACCCTTGGGGACTAACGTTTGGTGATGATGAGTATTTCGGAATGGACTCAGGTTGGTTTCCCAAACTTCATGGAAGTTTGGAGGACTGGGGGCTAGACGAACAAAGTCTAATATTTCACCCCAGATAGAAATCTCGGGACACAAATATCTTCATGTTCAAGCATAAAAAAAGCCCCGCAATGCGGGGCTTTTTTCGGAATCTTTAAATATTACTTGGCAGCTGCTTTTTTCGCAGGTGCTTTTTTCGCTGGAGCAGCAGCGGCTTTTGGCGCGGCAACCGCTTTACCTACAACCGTTTTGCTTTCGGTTGGACGGCTTTTGCCGTAGCTGGAAATATTACGTTTGCCTTTCGCGGTGCGACGATCGCCCTTACCCATGATGCTTTCCTCAGTGATTGGTTCTACAGATTAGGCGCGTATCCTAGCATTTTACCGGCACGCGACCAAGCTATTAATGGTGATGGCAGCCTGCGTCATGAACGTGACCGTGGGTCAGACGCAAATTGATGAGGTGGGCGACTGCAATCAAGGTGCCGCCAACACTCATCACGACTGCATGCGGTACGACCGAGTGATGCAGGTCCGGAATCAGGACGCCCGACCAGACGGCCACCAAACCCGGCAACAAAAACGCCAGTGCGCGATAAACACGGTGAATACGGTATCCCTGCCACAAGCTGGTCAAGGCCAGAATGCTGGCAAAAGTGACAAAGCCCCATTCCAGGCTGGTAGACGCCAATACGCTGATACCCAATGCCGGCAGAGCCGCGATTACCAAGGGTAACAAGGCGCAATGCGCGGCGCAGACCAATGCTCCGACACTACCGACCTTGTCGGCGGTACGGGAAAAAGTCCAGCTTCTTGATGGAGGGATTGCAGCCATTTCTTAATCAGCACCTAGTTATCTGATGTAATAATATAACATATATTTGCCAAAAAGCCCGACTCAGGATTCAGCTTCAGTATCTAGATGTGAGGGATGCGAACGCCTTACTGCAGGCACCAATTGGGCAAGCAAGGCGCAAGCCGCCAGAGTCCAGACGATCAGGGCTCCGCTCGGCAGGTCCAGGATTGCCGACAAAATGAGGCCTGAAGCGTATCCAAATACTCCGATGGTATATGCCACCGACAAACGACCCTTCCCCTGCATGCCCGCCGTGGCCAATGCCGGCACGATCAGACTCGCAAATACCAGATAGACACCGACTAATTGCACCGAAACGGTAATTGCCAGCGCAAACAAGGCGTAGAAAACCAACCCGGTCAGATGCCCACGGCGCAGCCACATGAATGCCAATAACACGACCGATAAAATCGCGGCAGGAATGAGTTGGGAAAAACTTACCCATAGAATCTGCCCGACTAGCAAATCTTTCAGATGCTCGCCGCCTTGTGGATTATTTGCCAGCAATAACAAAGCGCCGGTCGCTGCCAACACGAACAAAGTGCCAATCAAGGGCTCCTGATATTCCGGCCAGCGTTTATCTGTCCAGGCAAGCAATCCGGCACCCGCCAGCGCTGCGGCAGCAGCCGCTATTTGCACGCCGAAACTTTGTTCGTCGACACCGAATGAATGCGCAAGAATCACGCCCAATGCAGCGATTTGCGCGATGGCCAGATCAATAAAAATAATGCCGCGCGATAAAACCTGTTTGCCTAGCGGCACGTGCGTGGATAAGACAATCAAGCCGGCTAGACACGCCGGACCGAGAATGCTGATATCCAAACCATCCCAATTCAGCTCGAGATTCATTTCGCCACACTCAACAACTTGTCAATCGTCGAATCGAATAAACCGAATAAATCTTTCGATTGCGCGTCGCCACCAACCGTCAATGGAAGCACCACGGCAGGCACACCGGTGCGCTCGGACAGCCATTTACTGGATTTCGGATCCTGGTACGCGGCACGCACGATCGCGAGCGTCTGATTGTTTTTTGCGATGGAAATCAAACCCGCCAAATGGGCGCTGGTCGGTGGCACACCCGGTTTGGGCTCAAGCGCACCAATACGTTCCAGGCCAAGCCAGCGTTCGAGATAAATCCAACTCGAATGTTGCACGATAACTTTGCGTCCTTTCAGCGGCGCCGCTTTTGCTTCCCAACGTTTGATCGCTGCAGACCAGCGCGTACTGAAATCGGCAAGTCGCTGCTGATAGACCGAAGCGTTTGCCGCATCGAGTTGTACCAGACGCGCGTCGAGCGCTTTGGCTATCGTCAGCATGCGGTACGGATCCATCTGGAAATGCGGATTTCCCTGTGGATGCACATCCCCGGCAGCGCGATCCAACTTTGCAGGTTTCTCAAGTGTGGTGATTTGATTCGCGGCCATGAAATTCCCGGCACCGGAGATCACCTTCGGATTGGCGGATTGGCGCAGTAATTGTGGTAACCAGCCTGCTTCCAATTCCGCACCGGTACACACGACCAAATCGGCACGCCGCACTTTCGCTATCAAACTGGGCTTGGCTTCGATTTGATGCACATCCTGCAAAGCCGATGTCGCCACATCCACGGTGATTTTGTCGCCCGCCAATTCCTGCAACAGCGATGCCCATTCGGGCTCACAGGCAAACACTTTCAGACCAGCATGGGCTGGTGCTGATATGACGGCACCCAATAACAACGCGACGGGAAAAAACTTTTTCATGATCGATCCTTAGAATTTATGCGCACCGTGTGCGCCAAGCGACATTTGGTATTGCAGAGTCAACGCATTGTCGGTGTCGGATGGATTGGATGCATCGCGGCTGTATTGCAGGCGTAGCAAACTGAATTCGCTATTGAGCCAGGTCAGCATCAGGCTATTGCGACTGGGGTCGAAATTACTTGCGTATGGGCCACTGTCGTCGGCAAATAATTTGTCGTAGCGATAGCCTGCTTCCCAGTGTCGATTGATGCGGTACACGCCCTCGAAATATGCGCCGTGGCGCACGCCATTCCATGTTTGGTTGAATAATGGATCGATAGGGTCGATATATTGGCCATCTCGGTCATCAAGGAAATATTCGCCGCGCAATGTGATGCCGCCATCCTTGAAATTACCCTGCGGCGCCCATTTCCAGGTGAGATCGGCAACATACAGTGTGTTGTCACCGCTGAATCCGTCTTCACTATCGACCGTACTGGATTTCAGCATCGAAACACCGGCCAACCAGGAATTTTCATCGCCAACATCGCCACCAGCATGCGCGAATAAACTATGCACGCCTACACCGCTGTTGCCACGTCCGCCGGAAGGATAGTTGTTACCGGCAAACGCTTCGAAACCAAATTCGAGAAATAAATCGGTTGGCGCAACCCAACGCAATTGCACGCCGTCATCGCCGTATTGATTGCCCAGAAAAGCCTGGTATGCCAATGGCCTATCGAAAAATTTATCGGTATGTGCGTGATGGCTGTTCAAATAACCGATGTTTGAAAAGAAACGCCCTGCCCGCAGTGTCAAACCATTCTTGAGGCCGGTCGTTTCTATGAATGCTTCTTCGATCCCGAGTTCGTCTTCGCCATCTTCGCTACCGACTGCAACGGTCAGCTGGCCGAAAAACTTCTCGTCGATATTCGCCGCGAATGAAATTTCGCTTTCACCGAGGGAAATACCATTTGCACTCGGGCCACCTTCTCCAACCAATGGAAAGCCACTGCGAAAATAAGTATCGGTGTCGACCGAATGATGCGTGTAACTACCATTGAGGATGATGCTGATCGCCGGGTTAAATGCATTCGGGCTGGATTCGGTCGGCGGCGGCGTTTCTTCCTCGGCAACAGCTACAGATGCGGGTTGGGCCGCTTTTAATTCTTCAATCTCCGCTTTGGTTGCCTGCAAGGCCGCCATGGCTTCCGCGGCTTGTTGCCGCATTGCCTCGGCATTGGCTTCCAGGCTTTTGATACGGGCTTCCAAAGCTTTTATTTGATCCTGGGATGTCTCGGCAAAAGCTGGTGAAGCCAGGGCGGACAAGACACATAAAGCGAGCAAAGACTTTCTCATTAACGGATTCCGTAGGCTGTAAGCTGGAATAGCAATGTTATATTATTACACCAATTGCGCATAGGCCAAAAGTCATGGCCTGTGGCCTGATGGAATCTTGAAGTCTTTCTATAAAAAAAGGCCCGGAATTCCGGGCCTTTTTTATCGTAGCGATAAAGGAGGTTTATGGTCCTGCTGGCGTTACCGTCAACAGCACCGGCACAGCTGCGCTCGGGGTAACAGGATCATTGCTGTTATAGCAAACGTTACCTGCGTAACTTCCAGGACTCAGAGCGGCCCCGTTAATAGCCACGGAGTTCAAACCAACCTGGGCTGGTGCCAAGCTACCGTAGGCTGGGAACGCCGTACCCAACCAGGCGGCGCCGCAAGTTACCGTACCCCTGACAACCATCGTTAAACCATTGAACGCAGCATTGGCCGCCCACGCACCGGTATTGTTCGTAGCGATAGTAATGCTCGCGAATCCAGCGTTGCCACTGGTGGTATTTGAACCATATTGCGCCCAGCGATTTGCGAATGTGCCGGCGGTATTCGCCACCAGCCAGTACTTGCCCGGGGGCAATGACAGGCTCTGACCCGCTGCAGCCAAGTTCAGGGTGACTTTGCCGCCCGTGATGGTGACGCCAGCACCGACAGGTGTCGTGGAATAAGTCCATACCGCGGCACCAGCTGCAGTCTGCGGATTACCGGCAGGAAGACCGGCCGCATCTGGGTAGATACTCCATCTCAGGCTGGTCGCTGCGGTTGGCAACGCAACAGCACTCACAACGAAGCCTTCAGTAGACAACGAGGTGATATTCGTTGGCACCACGACATTAAAATCGTCGGCCGAGAACTGTGCGTTAGCCCCGGCAGTCGCAGGATTGGAATAGACCGTATTACGGAAACCGCTAGCCACACCCAGGCTGGTAGTAGCTACAGGAGCGATAGAAGCTGTACCGCTGTTGGAAATGGTGTAGTTGAGTGTGGAGCCACCAGTATTACTGACCGAGATATCTACAGTTGAATTGCCGCCAGCAGGAATCGACTTGCTGACACTTGCCGGCAAGGTGATCACGGGGGGGGCAACAGCAACTGCGACCGGCATACGAAGCACTGGAGATGCATCCGCAGCTGGAGTGGTCAACGAAGGACTCAATTCAATTTCACCAAAATTCCAGCTGCCGTTGTTTGGCAGTTTCGATGTATTGATGGTGAATCTCACTGAACGCGATTGTCCAGCAGGAATGAAGACGCTCGGCGTACTGACGGTACCGACCAAACCTTTCACTTTCACGTTCCACATGCGATCTGCCGATTGCGTGTTTCTGAAAGTACGTGTGAATGAACACGTCGGCGAGCAGCTCTTGTTGGCATAGCTGGCAATATTCAGGTTCTTCGGATCACCACCGGTGCCCGGATTGGCTGCAGTAAAATTGGCTGCAGTTTCGTTCAAGACAAGACCTGCTCTCACTGCACGGTCAATTTGCAAACGACCCGCGCCGCGAGCAAAAGCATTTGCCAGTGTTACCTGATCTTCAAGATAAACTGTGGTGACGGCAGTCATCATCAACGCTGATTTGATTTCCGGCACTGTCCATGTTGGCCTTGCTTGACGCATCAATGTTCCTGCACCCGCATTGTGCGGCGAGGACATCGACGTACCATTCATCAAACCAATCGCCTGCTCGGAACCGGTAATCGTCGTTCCGGCAATAACAGCAAGAATATCGACGCCAGGTCCGGTGACGTCTGGTTTCAGCAAATCAAACGTGCCAGCTGGGCCACGCGAACTGAAAGAACCAAGCGCATCAGCCGTGTTTGGCAAAGCGGCTGCAGGAAAAGTGATTTGTGCGGTTGCCGTAGGGTTGGCCGCAGCAAAATCACGCAGTGCATCACCTTCCGATTGCAGAACGCTGAACACCGGAACAGTGGTTCCCGGCACGCTAGGAATAATTACGCCAGCTATATTATTGGAAATCACGACGGCGACTGCACCTGCTGCCGAAGCATTATTCACTTTGATCGAGAAACTGCAGGTGCCGCGACGGACTACTGCAATTGCTCCAGCAAATGTACCTGCTGGATACGCGACGCAGGCATCGTCGGCGCTGTTGATGCCGGCGCTGACTTTCAAAGGTGTCGTACCAGGAATGGTCGCAGCAAAAGCTACGCCGCCCGAACCTTGATTAGTAACGATGGGCGCTAAATTCGCTGGTACTGCGCCAGGTCCGGTGACTGACATCAAGACTGCAAAACCACCGCGACCGTGTTGTGCCGCAGCCGTCGTGGATACCCATGGCTCTACGTGACCCAGAGTATTGGCGGCAGGACCACTGTTACCGGCCGAAGCAGCGACGTAAATCCCTGCGTTAACTGCATTGAGGAAAGCGAGAGAAACAGCATCGGTCCAAGGACTCGTGCCGCCGCCGATCGAGAAGTTCAAGGTATCCACAATGCCGTCAGCAATAGCCTGGTTGACGGCAGCAACCGATGAAACGTTCGGGCAGAGTCCCTGACCAGTCGCGGTATTGGTATAGCAAACGTCATAGGCAATGATATTGGCACGAGGCGCAACGCCCGAAATGCGGCGTGGGTTACCTGTGAACAGCACGTCGCGACGATTGCCCGCAACGGTCGAAGCCGTGTGGCTACCATGCGAACTGGTATCACCGAAGCCTGGTTCTTCCCGGATATTGACGACACCACATTGGTTGCCTGGCGCACCACATACGAAGTCGTAACCACCGATTAATTTATCGTTGCAACGGCCGGCATCGACGCCGCCTGCGGCGCAGGTACCAAGATAGTTTCCAGCACCCAGGGGATTGACGTGTGCATATGCATCCACTGGATCAACCGCTGCGAAAGAAGGACTGCCGAAATTAATACCCGAGTCGATGATGCCGACAACGACACCCTCGCCCTGATAAGCACCGGTAGCACCCTGATAAGTACCATTCCAGAGAGGTGCGGCGCCAATATGCGTCGGGCCGGTATCGGTGTCCACAGGGACTTCGCGATAACCTTCGACCAGCATCACTTCTGGCATTTTTGCCACGAGGGCTGCATCAGCTGCGGTCATATCGACCACGATGCCGTTAACGGCATGCTGCATCCGGGTACGGACCTGAAGTGCTTTTCCACCAATCGTGGCGGACATTTTTTGTTCCAGGAGTCGTTGCTGTTGCTGCAGGTAAGTAACGTATTTCTGGGATTCGTAACTTTTCACGTCAAGGCGAACAGTGCCGCTGTCCGACGCAATTTTCATGGGCGTCGCCAATCCGACTTTGCCACCTTTGTATGTAGCCAAAGGCGCTTCCTTGAAAAGTACGATAAAGGTGCCACGCTCGGTACTGTCGTCTGAATTTGCAGACGTGGCCGGTTCCGTGACGGAAACTTCTGCTTCGCTGAGGAAGGTTAATTGGGGAACAACCCTACCTATGGAACTGTAACGTAACGCTGCAGCACTGGCGACTGCGGCCAGCAATAAAAACAGGGCTACTCCGCCCGACCGTTTCAAACGCAACATAGATATCCCCCAGGAAAACGAAAAAACAAATTGAAGATTTACCGCCTCGTATAAATTTAATGCTGCGACACAGCGAACCGCGTTGATGAAAAAATGCGTATTCCCCGTCTCGAGTTTCCGACATGCCAAGCGCCAGAGTTTACGGTGTTTTGTTCGCAGAACAAGTAGGCCAGGAACTCCGGGGGCTTGCCTCAAGATTCAGAAACGGGCCGCATATGAACCAAAACCTCGGCGATCTAGCCTAAGCCACTGTTATGCTTGAATAGATACTGTGCCATCAGGGCACTGCATGACTTTCACATGCCGTGAATTCATTTCGGACAGTACGCCACCCACTGTTCGCACAGGTATTCAGGGAGCTGACAAGTGGGATCAGCTTGTCGATGTTGGTCGCCGTGATTTACGGCTCAAGCCGAGCAAGATGCACAAATGCCGTGTACTTCCAGAATCTGGGCACGGGTGGTGAAGCCGATCGACTTTGCCTGTTTTTCCAGCAAGGCCGAAACGCCGTCATCTTCCATTTCGACCGAGTTATGGCATTTGTCGCAGATCAAAAACGGTACCGAATGCTGCACTTGCGGATGATGGCAGCTGACAAATGCATTGATCGAGGCGAGTCGGTGGATGAAACCCTGCTCCAATAAAAATTCAAGCGCCCGATACACTGTCGGCGGCGCCGCGCTGCCTTTTGCGGTTTTCATCTTGTCGAGCAAATCATAGGCCTTGATCGGCTTGGTCTCTGCCGCAATCAAACCCAATGCTTGCGCACGCAACGGCGTCAAGCGCAAGCCGCGTTCTTCGCAGGCCTGCTCTACCGCTTTGACGAAAGCGCTGGCGTCATGGACGTGATGCGTCGGGTCCGTGCAAGGGTGTTCGTGCGTGTGTGCATGTTTGCTCATGGGCTTAGCTTACGCCTTCAGGCCGTTATTAGGGCAATGTCAAACCAATCCCGCCATCATTTCCAAAGCGGTATCGATGCGCTTCAGGGCTTCGTCGCGACCTGCCAGATACACGGTGTGATCGATCGACGGTGACTGCTGAGTTCCGGTAATGGCGACTCGCAAAGCGGGACCGATTTTGCCAAGGCCGACACCCAATTTTTCGCCGGTCGTTTGCATCGCCGCATGGATCGCAACCGGACTCCATTCGGACAAATTGGCGAGTTCGGCACGTACTGTTTGCAGCGGCAACACCGCTGCCGGTACGAATTGTTTTGCCACCGCAGTTTCGTCGTAGTGTGTGAGTGGTTGATACCAAACAGCAGCACGTTCGGCCATTTCCTTCAGGGTATTCACGCGATCACGCAAGGCGATCACGACATCCGGCAACGCCGGACCTTTCGACAAATCGTAACCGGCCCGATCCATATGCCATTGCAGAAGTTTGGCGACGTCTTCGGGCGCATCGGTTTTCAGATAATGCGAATTGATCCAGTTCAGCTTGGCCGGATCGAGACGCGATGCTTTCGAGTTCACGTCTTCGATTTTAAATAGCTCGATCATTTCCGGAATGCTGAAAATTTCCTGATCGCCATGCGACCAGCCAAGGCGGACAAGATAGTTCAACAAGGCATGTGGCAAATATCCGTCGTCGCGGTATTGCATGACGTTGGCGGCATTGTGGCGTTTGGACAATTTCGCGCCTTCCGGGTCGAGAATCATCGGCATGTGCGAAAAATACGGAACCGCGACGCCGAGTGCGTTATAGATATTGATCTGGCGCGGCGTGTTGTTGACATGGTCATCGCCACGAATCACGTCGGTGATTTTCATGTCGAGATCGTCAACGACAACGGCGAAGTTGTAGGTCGGAAAACCGTCGGAACGGAAAATCACCAGATCATCGAGTTCATCGTTGCTGAATTCAATGCGACCCTTGATCTTGTCTTCCCAGACCACGCTGCCGCCGATCGGATTCTTGAAACGGATGACGCGATTCGGATCGTCCTTATGCGGCGCTTTCAGATCGCGATAATGGCCGTTGTAACGCGGCTTTTCATTCTTCGCCATCGCCGCTTCGCGCATCGCTTCCAACTCTTCCTTGGTTTCGTAGGCGTAGTAGGCTTTGCCCGCCGCCACCAATTGTTCAGCGACTTCTTTATAGCGCGCCAGACGGTGCGTCTGATATATCGGGCCTTCGTCGTAGTTCAAACCGAGCCAGCTCATCGCATCCAGGATGCCTTGTACGGCGGCGTCGGTAGAACGCTCCTGATCGGTGTCTTCCACCCGTAAAATGAACGCACCTGTCTGGTGACGGGCTTCCAGCCAGCAATACAGCGCGGTACGTGCACCACCGATATGCAGAAAACCGGTTGGACTGGGGGCAAAGCGGGTACGACAGGTCATAGTTCATCTCGCGAAATCAAGACTGCCATTTTAGCAGTCCGCGAGCTTTATTCAGCTATTTTCTAGTCGAAACGACTCTGGCACATTATTATGGACTGCCCCCAGGAGTTGATGATGTTCGCTCGAATCAGTTTTATCTGCCTTGCCTTGCTCGCTGCGCCGGGTTTCTCGCAAGAACTCGCATTACCCAAGAACACAAGCAACCCGAAAGTCCGGGTCGAGACCAGCCAGGGCAAAATCGTTCTGGAATTATTTGCCGACAAGGCACCGGTAACGGTCAATAATTTCCTGGCCTATGTGCAATCGGGCCATTACAACAACACGATTCTTCATCGGATATCCAAAGATTTCGTGATCCAGGGCGGCGCATACGATGCAAGCCTCAGGAAAAAACCGCAGCGCGGTGCGATTGCGCTTGAAACGGCACCGAACCTTAAAAACCGCCGCGGCACGATTTCTGCCGCCAGAAAACTGGCCGAGGTCAATTCGGCTACCTCGGAATTTTTCATCAATGTAGTCGACAATCCGCAATTGGATTATCAATCCAAAATCAGTCCATTGAACCAGGGCTTTGCGGTTTTTGGCCAAATCGTCGAGGGCATGGACGTCATCGACAAGATTCGAAAAGCGGCGACTACCAATAAACCCGGCTTCCCCGGTCTGCCGACCACACCGGTGGTGATTCGCTCCGTCACACGGGTATCGGAATAAGCATGGCTACACTTTTCATTTCCGATTTGCATCTGGATGACAGCCGCCCGGAAATTACCGACTTGTTTCTTGATTTTCTGAAACGCGATGCAGTTCAGGCCGAGGCACTTTATATTCTCGGCGATTTTTTCGAAGCCTGGGTTGGCGACGACGACGACTCGGAACTCGGCAGGAAAGTGACGCAGGCAATACGCAAATTGAGCGATCAAGGCGTGCCGGTTTTCTTCATGCGCGGTAACCGTGATTTCCTGATTGGAGCGGATTTTGCAAAACGCGCCGGGCTGCAAATTTTGCCCGATCCATGCGTGCTGGAACTCTACGGCAAACCCACGATGTTGATGCATGGCGATCTGCTCTGTACCGACGATGTGGCCTATCAGGCATTTCGCGCACTAGTTCGCGGCGATGCCTGGCAAACGCAATTTCTATCGCAACCTCTGGCGTCACGACTCGCATTTGCCGCACAGGCAAGATCAGCCAGCAAGCAACATCAAAGCGGCCTGATGAACGAACAACAAGAAAATATCATGGATGTCACGCAGGCTACCGTGCAATCGTTGATGCAACGCTACGGAGTCAACCGGTTGATTCATGGCCATACGCATCGTCCCGCCATCCATCAGTTCTACATCAACGACACTACTTCGCAGCGCATCGTACTTGGGGATTGGTACAGCCAGGGTTCAGTGCTGCGAGTCGATGCTGACGGTGTTTTTTTAAGTACCATTTAGCCATCCGCTGACCAAGCTCCCCCCGGGAAAACACATGCGCATTTTTTTGATCGCACTCTTGCTGCTGTCCAATTTGGCTGTCGCCGACGACGAGACACTTCCGCCGTTGTCGCCAATAGACAAGGCACGTACGCATTTGCATGAAGCGCTCGAAGACGGCAATCCCGATACCCGTAAACAAGCCGTACAGGCACTTGGCTTGATCGGACCGCGGCAACCCTATCTTGGCCAGCTGATCGATATGCTGGAAGACAAGGACGTAGAAGTTCGTATCGCCGCCATCAGTAGCATGGTGGACATCAAGAGCCCGGAAGTAATTGCGCCATTGCGAAAAGCACTGGAGGACGATGTTCCTGAAGTCAGTTTCTCGGCAGCGAAAGCATTGTGGGTCTTGAACGATCCGGCCGGGCGCGAAGCCTTGCTGCTTGTGTTCGAAGGCGAATCAAAAATGAATTCCAACTACCTCAGCAGGAAAACGCGCGAATCGCTTCGCATGTTTCGCACTCCGAAGCGCTTGATGATGTTTGTATTTCGGAAAGGCGCCGGTTCGGTCGGTGTTCCTGGCCTGGGCCGCGGTCTTTCTTCACTGGAAGGTATGTTGATCGATGGCGAACTTACCGGGCGTGCAGGCACCGCTCTGCTTTTGAGCAATGATAATGATCCGCGAGTTGTCGCGGCGCTGCGTGAGGGCTTGAGCGACAAGACATGGACTGTTCGCGCGGCTTCGGCGCATGCAATTGCCGTCCAGAATAATATCGCCCTGCAAGCCGACTTGATTCCCCTGCTCGATGACAAGAAAGAAGCAGTGCGCGTACGGGCATCGGCAGCCTATCTCCGGCTTGAATTGATCAGGTCGGAAAACATCAAGATCGAAAAAACCCTGAAAATGAAACGCAAAAGCAAGAAACAAAAAGCGGCCGAGGAATAATTTTCCGCGACCGCTGAATTCGACAAACGCTATGCTCAATTATCTTTTGGTGGCTGACTCAATAACTTCAATACCATCAGGATTACCGCACCCGCGCCCAGCAACAGTACCGACCACAAAATAATACTGCGCCAATCTGTCGGTGCATGCCCGATCGCTTCCATATCGCCTATCACCTTGCTGGCTTTGCCTAAACTGACCTCAGCAGGCTTCCAATCCTGCCCTTGCTGCAGCTTTACCTGGTTGATCAGAACATCGAGCGGATATTGGTCACGTTGTGCGCGCATGCTGCCAGCCGCAATCACGTAAGGTCCCGTGCCGTGTGTCAACAGCAGGAATTGCTCCGGACGATAGGAAATTTTCAGTACCGGTGGCTGGTCGATTTCGGTACCGGTTTCGATACGCCAATAACGTAATCGTCCCGACTGGAGACTGCTTGCTTCATTATCCAGCGACACACCAGCGGCACGTAAACGGAATACCGTCAGGCTGCCTTGTGGCTGCCAATAATCAAGCTCGTTTTGACGAGCCGAAATCGAAAATTGCGCAATTGCGTTGGTGTTTTTCAATTCGATATTCAACAGCTCCGGCAAAACACGGGCGGGTAATTCGTACACGAAGCCGCGCCCGTCTTTTTTCAGGAATGTCGCTTGCATCGATTGCAGTTGCGGCGAACGCACAATACCGAAAGGCCGCTGTTTGATCCGGAAACCGGAAATCTGCAAACCGGACGGCGCATCCAGGCTCTGCACGCGCAAATACTTTGCCGTGCTTCCGGGTAATTCCACCAGCAAACGCTGCAGGCGCTGACCGTCCTGTTGTAATGAAACAATCGCCGCAGTCGTCAAATGCTGCCATTGCTGCAAATCGTTACTCGCTTGAACCACCAGCTGAGCATTGAAGTCTCCAGCTTGCTCCGACAGTTGAACTTGCAAGGCTTCAACCGCTTGCTTGTCATCGGTAACCTCGATAATCCAGTCGTGCGAATCTTTCGTTGACGGAGTATTGGCGAAATCGGCATCCAGGTTGAGGTCACCTGCAGCACTTCGTTGAACATGCAGTTTTAAAACATCCGGATTCTCGCTGGCCTCTTTCGGCAGCGAAAATGTTTTTGCCTCACTCCAAACGGCCGGCATCGGTCCATACGAACTTGGCATCGGTCCGAATGGCAAAGCCTCGCCGGCTGCATTGAAAGCGGCCAGATCCGACAAATCGGTTTTTTGAATGATTCGATACACTTCCTCATTCAAATTGATCGCATATGCACCCTCGCCTTGCGCATTGACCGGCCATTCCTGTGCGTAATCGGCAGACGTCGAAGCGGCTACCGCACCGCTCAACAGCAAACCCAGCATCGAGCATCGAAGTTTCATGCTTCCTCCTTCTCTTTCGGCGGTTGCGGTGCAAAGTAGCCTACGCCCACTAGCAGTAAACCCACGGCTAGACAGGAAACAATGCCGGGAATATTGCCCATATAGGTACGATCCACCAATGCCAATTTGGCCAATACAATCATCATCAACAAGCTGCCACCCATCCATTGTTTTCGATCTGTACGACGCGACCCCAGAATCATGCCGGTCACGCCGAGCAAGCTCCAGACAATGGTCAGGCTCGCCTGGGTGAACCCGGAGTTCAGAATCGACTCAGTCCATGGCTCACCATGCAGATGGTGCACGCCACGCAAGGTTGCCATCGTGATGAAAACAAAACCGACGTAAGGCCAGAGTTTCAGCACGCTATCCATATCCGGTTTTTCATGGCGGATGTATCCGGCAAACATGGCAGCGGCTGCCAACAGACTCAATTCCAGCGGATTGATGATTGGAACATACATTACCGGATATGCACTGCCTTCCAGGAACAAGCCGACAACCCAGGCGCAGCTCAGCAAGGCGAATGCCGGTGTAAACCATGCAGCGTCGTATTTCTCGAAACGTTCCTGCATCGGCCAGGCAAAGACGTTTTTCATCCGCCACAATCCCAGCGTCATCAATCCAATCGGCAAGCAAATCGCCGGTGCATACCAGCCCTGCGCCAGGTTCCATTGCGTATCTACCACATAATGCCATTGCAGACTGAATGCCAGTGCCGAGGACCACAGCAATACAACATGCATGTAGCCACCGGCTCGCGAGGATTGTGCAGTCTCGTTTTTCGCCTCAAGCCACAATGCATACACAGCCGCAATCAGGAAAGCAGACCAATAGCCCAAGCTTGGCAGCATCAAGGGTGCATCGAATTCATCGGCAGCCCACAACACGAATATCGGGGCAAACGACATCGAGAAAGCCGCCAGTTTTTTCATCGCCGACCAATCCAGCCTTCGTTGCAGAACGGTAGCGATAAAAATGGTGATCGAGAAGTACAGCATCATGTATTGCCAGACACCGATACCGCGATGCGCGATATCGCAATCATGCAACATTGCACCAAACCACCAACCGCATGCCCAGATAAACAGCAGGATCGGCATAGCCTTGCTGTTGCTCAGGCGTTTGAAAATCAGGCTCAGCATGAAGCCGGAAATCGCGATGATGAAGGCACCGAGATATTGGGGATTCAATACCAATTGCTGCAACGCGGTCGAGTTATACGACAGGTTGAACAGCGACACCATGTATGAACCGGCCGCGAGCAATTGCAGCAACACACCGGTCACGATAGGCAAGGTACGTTTTTGGCGCAGACCGATCCACGCAACGCCAACACCTTCCAGTGCCCAGACTGTTGCCGTTGTCGCAGCCGAGAATGCCAAGGGCACCGCGAGTGTCGCAAAACCCAAAGCCAATGCGCCGTAGGCTTCGGCAAGCAGACGTTCGTTTTTACGACGATGCAGGAAATACACCAGACCGCCGTAAATCATCGATATAACCAAAGCACTGAAAGCCAGGCCAATCCGGTCGTCTTCGAGTAATTTCGCCTGTAACGGGAATGCCAGCAAAGGCGTGCCGAACACCAAAGTACCGTCCACCCAGGGCTTGCGATATTCGGTTTGCTTGATCACATACAACAACCCAATTGTGGTGTAGAACAAGAAGAATAAAATCAGGAACGGTTCTACCGTGCCGAACAATTCCGGCTTGTAGTATTTCGCGCCCCAGGCCGTTCCGACGCCGAAAGTAAAAACAAAACCCATCAGGTTCAAGACGCGCCAGGATTTTTTCCAGGCAATCGCGAATACCGCCGTATTTAGAACGGCGTAATAACTAAACAGGGCTATGTGATTGCCACTACCGGTAGATATCAATACCGGTGCCAGGTAGCCGCCGAGGAAGCCGAGCACGGCAATCCACATGGTGTTTTGCAACACTGCCAACAATGCCGCACCCGCTACGAGCACCACGATCAAACCGAAGCTCAAGCCTGCCGGAAGTAGATTGAAGTATTTATAGGCAGCGAAAACCGTCAGCATCAACATGCCAATCGCACCACCTTGTAAACTCAAACCAAATGCCGGATTACGTTCACGCTCACGCCAGCCGAAGCCCAGAGCGGCAAGAGATGCCACTGCGATCATGATCAAGCGGTATTCGATCGGGAAGGTGAAATAACCTTGCACGTATGCATAGCGCAACAAGGCTGCAACGCCAAAGAACAATACGACTACACCGACTTTGACCGGAACATTGCCTTCGGTAAACCAGCGCTTGATCGTATCGACCAAACGCTCGTCCCAACTAAGCTCTCGCATATTCGATTTGATATCGGGCGGCATCGTTCGAGAAGACTCCGCCGGTCGTAGCGGCGGTGGTGTCGTTGCAGCAGGTTTGGGCGTCGCCGGTGCGGTTGGCACAACAGGCTCGCTGCTGGTGAATACGGCACGGTTTGCCACGTCGGCTTTTTCGGCCATTGTTGGAGTTGGTTTTTCCTGAGCCTGGATGATGACTTCATTCGGCAGAGGGACAACCGTATCCATCGGTGTTGCAACGGGTCTCTCGACCGCTGGCGTCGTAGTGGCAGGCGCTGCCGGCTGTGGTTTGGGCTCAGCCGCTGCAGTCGGCGGTTGCGGCACCGCTGGTTTCGATTTCAATTGCGCACTCAACTGATCACGTTCTGCGGACATCCGCCTAAACGCTTCACGTGCTTGCATCAATTCGACTTCAAAGGCATTCAGACGCGAACTTAATTTACCGATCGATCCCAATAACCAACCGATGAAAAATCCGACTGTACCGCCGAGCATCCAACGCTGTTCCGATAAAATGACGCCAACAACCAGTGCAATAATGCCGATTAACCAGTTCATCGAAAACCCATCAAGAGTGAGACGGCCTGAGTCTAGCGGTTTGTGAAGACTTTATGAATGCAAAAGGCCGGTTGTGAACCGGCCTTCGTTGAAGTATCGGCAAACAATACCGATAGTTCGAGCCTAGTAGCCCCCGGGTACGCCCTTGCTGGCTACCGCCACCGCGTTATGCGGATGCAGGCTTTCAAAATGCGATGCTTGCACCCAGAAATCCTGGATGCGGCTATCGGCATTGAGCGCCGATTGGACACGGCGGGCGGCGTCTTCGCAGAACATCAGGTTCTGGCCATTGAGTTTTGCAAATGCCTGTTCGTCTTCACGTTTAACGGCTGCTTGCACTGGCGTTTTCAACGCACCTTCGATGATATCGATCAATTCCACCAGTGGAAATTGCTGGAAATCCTGCGACAGCTTTATTTTGACTTCCGCAATGCTTCGTTGGCTGTGTGGTGTCGCGACGATGCCCTGCTCACTGCCGAGCCAGTTGAGGACTTGCTGATAATCCAGATTTTTTTCCGGAGCAAAATCCTTGCCGAATTGTTCCTGGATTAACTGGCGCGCCAATGCCGCCGAACACGGGCAAGTGCTCGAATACGCGGCGTCGAGACCCAGCTCCAGCGAGAATTGATGTTTGTCCATGATACCGGTGATTCGCACCGGATAGGATTTCCAGCCGCTGTTTTCGGTAACCAGGGCCGGACGTCGCACCATGTAGTCGAAACGGATAATCAATTTTGCCTGGTCGGACAAATCGGCATGCGAATCCAGAAAATCTTTCAGGATGTGACGAATGCTGTTCGGGGTAATCGCTTCGGCCGACAGATGACGGTCAACATGCAGATACAAACGAGACATGTGGATGCCGCGGACATCGGCACGCTTCAGATTGACGAAAGCATTGACGCGAGCACCACTGGTGACGACGCGACCATGCGCATCGGAAACCGACACCGGCATTTCGATATCACCCATGCCAACCCAATCAAGCATGCCGGCGATGGCGGGCTTCACTTCGTTGGCAACGTCGGGCATGACGCGGACCAGGTTTTCGTTTGACTTTGGAGTCATGGGAGTTCCAAAAAAGGTTTACAAAAGCTTAGGTGGGGGCAGATCAGGCTTTCGTCAAGATTCGCTATTTTACCGTGGCTGTGCGACTGCTGCACGCCAGGCTTGCCATAAAAGCTTTGGCGCAGAGGTTTTGAGGTAGCCATTTCCGGCGACAAGATTGGCCAATCGGGCTTGATCAAAACGTGTCCTGGCCCTGCGGAATACGGATCCAGCGCGTTTTTCGTCCAGAACTGAATTCAATTCAGTTGCCCAATCCTGCAACAGTCCGTTCTGTCCGATATTGGCCAATTGCGCTGCGCTGACCGAATGCCGGGCCATCAAGTGCATCGGAATCCTGGCCTGATCTTCTGCCGACAGGCCATGCGGCAAACGATGTAACAAACAATGCACCGCAAATAATTCTTCGGATGTCGCAATTTTGCTATCGAAAATCCGGTCCTCAATTTCAATCAGCGCATTCGAAAACGGCAATAAATTCGCAATGGCCTGTTCGGTATTACTGGCGCGAATGGATGCAGTTTCGATGACACCGAACAAGCTCGATGAAAGCGGCACCCAGGGCGCCGGAATTTCCGCCAGTGCCTGCGTGATCGGATGGCGTGGCTGCGCATTCGACAAACGCAGGAATTCGTCGGCCCACCATGCGGTTTTCACTTCTGTGATGCGGGCATCGCTCAATTCGAACAAGGTATGTTTCAGTTCGTGCAGCAATGCACCCCAGACATGAAACAGAAGTTTTCCGGAAGCTGGAACGAATACTTCGGCAAATTGCATTTCCGGTTCACGCGCGTACCATTTGGAAACGAAATGCTGCAGGTTTTCCTGTTGCGTGTCGCTCATACCAGCAATACACCGGCCGTCAATAAATCCAGCGGCATCTCGGCCATCACATCGGCCCGCCATTCATTTGGATCATCATGTGCTTCGCGATATCCCCAGATTGCCGCAACCGATTTCATCCCGGCATGTCTTGCCGCCACGACATCACGTTCATCGTCGCCGACGTAGATACAATCGGATGCTTGCACCGCCAGCAATTCACAGGCATGGAATAGTTGGTCGGGATCGGGTTTCTTGCGCGGCAGTGTATCCCCGCCAATCAATACCGAGCTGCGCTTGGTCCAACCCATGCTCTGCACGACTTCTTTTGCGAGATAAAAAGGTTTGTTGGTGACGATGCCCCAACGCGAACCGCTTGCTTCAATCGCATTCAACACCGTTTCGATATCGGGAAATGGCGTACTGTGCTGCGCGACGGCCTGTTGATAGCAATCAAGAAAAGGTTGCAAATATTGCAGTCGCTGTTCCTCGCCCAACTCCGGAAACGCAACCGCCAGCATCGCGCGTGCACCTTTCGAAACCACCGGACGGATTTCAGCCAAACTCAATGCCGGCTTGCCGGTCTGTTGCACGATCACGTTCAGGGCATTGAGCAAATCAACTGCGCTATCGACCAGTGTTCCATCCAGATCAAACAGGATGACCGGTGCCATCTCGATTTTGCTCATGGCTTTTCGGCAGTCATCAGATAATTGATATCGGTGCGGTCCTTTACCCAGGCTTTGCCACTCAATGGGTTGTAAGCCAGACCGCTGATATCAAGCACGTTGAAACCTTCGGCACGACACCACGATGCCAACTCGGAAGGCTTGATGAATTTCTGGTATTCATGCGTGCCTTTCGGCAACAGATTGGCCAGGTATTCAGCACCGACAATCGCGACCGCGAAAGCGGCAGGCGTGCGATTTAACGTGGAGGCAAACAATTTTCCGCCAGATTTCAACAATTTTTCGCAGGCGCGAAGAATCGATGATGGATCCGGCACATGCTCCAGCATTTCCATGCAGGTGATGGCATCGAATTGACCCGGCATTTCTTCCGCCAGTGATTCCACCGATTGCAGGCGGTAATCGACTTTCAGATTCGATTCGTACAAATGCAGTTTGGCGATTTCAATAAGCTCGGAAGACAAATCGAGCGCAACAACCTCGGCACCTTCGCGCGCGAGTGCTTCACTCAGCAAACCACCACCGCAACCGACATCCAGGATTTTCTTGCCGCGCAACGGGATTTGTTTCGCAACATACTCCAGGCGCGCCGGATTCAATTGATGCAACGGCTTTTGCGGACCGTTTTCGTCCCACCAGCGATTGGCCAAGGCGCCAAATTTTTCGATCTCGGCGCGACTTACGTTTTCGGTAGTCATCACAAACCCTTAGATAGCTGAAATTCGTTGGTGCCAAAGTTTCGCTTTTTGCTTCAAGGCAATGCTGTCCATTGCCAGCAATTGGCCCTGCTCCAGCTTCGCAACACCGGCAATCCAGACATCGGTGACTTGTTGGCGACCACAGGAATACACCAGTTGCGAGATTACGTTGTAGATCGGCTGGGTTTCAATCGCGCTCAAATCGACGCATATCAAATCGGCCTGTTTGCCGATTTCAATCGATCCGATCAAATCAGACATCCCCATCGCTTTCGCGCCGCCGAGCGTCGCGATATGCAAGGCTGTCGCGGCATTCAGTGCAGTTGCATCCGAGGCCACCGCTTTCGCCAACAAGGCCGCGGTGCGCAACTCATCGAACATATCAAGATCGTTATTGCTGGCACAGCCATCGGTACCGACCGCCAAATTGACGCCGGCCCGACGCAGTTTTTCTATCGGTGAAAAACCCGAAGCCAATTTCATATTCGATTGCGGGCAATGCACCACCGAAACACCGCGGTCGGCGCACAAGGCAATTTCCGCATCGGTCAATTGCGTCATATGTACGGCGATCATGCGGTCGTTCCAGAGACCAAGTTGATCCAACCTGGCAATCGGCCGCATACCGTGCAATTTGATCGACTCTTCCACTTCATGTGCCGTTTCATGCACATGGCAATGCACCGAAATATCGAGCTGATCGGAAAGCACGCGAATCCGGTCGAAATTATCATTGCATACCGTGTACGGCGCATGTGGTGCGAATGCGGTGCGGACTAATGCATCACGTCGGTAATTGTCATGCACTTCGCAAGCTTTATCGAAATATTCGGCATGCGATTTCGCCCAGGCAGACGGGAAATCGATGATCGGCAAGCCTACCAACGCGCGAAAGCCGTGCTTGTTGTAAGTCGCCGCCTGAGCGTCCGGGAAGAAATAATTGTCATTGGTAGCAGTCGTGCCGCCGCGAATCATTTCGGCAATTGCCAGTTCAACGCCATCGGACACGTATTCCGGCCCCATGATGGCGCCTTCGATCGGCCAGATGTGCTCCTGCAGCCATGGCATCAGCGGCAAATCATCCGCCACGCCGCGCAACAATGTCATCGGGTTATGCGTGTGGGCATTGACCAAACCGGGCAATAGCACGGCATCCGGTCGCGAAACGGTTTTTTTCGCAGAATATTTTTTAGCGGCTTCCGAAATCGACAGGACATCGACAATCAGGTCGCCGGAAACGACAACGGCGTAGTTTTCAAGCACTACGCCGTGAGGTTGTACGGGCACCACCCAACCTGCTTCGATGATTAAGTCACAGGCTATGGGCGATTCCGTCATGTTTTATCCAATTTTGTTTACTGCAATTATTTTACCCGCGAAACGTATTCACCAGTACGGGTATCAACCTTGATCTTCTCGTCTTGCGCGACAAACAACGGTACGCGAACAACGGCACCGGTTTCCAGTTTTGCAGGCTTGCCGCCGCCACCGGAAGTGTCGCCGCGAACGCCTGGATCGGTTTCGACGATTTGCAGCTCGACAAAATTCGGCGGTTGAACGGCAATCGGCAAACCATTCCACAAGGTCACGACGCAGGATTCTTCGCCCTTGATCCATTTGGCAGCATCACCCACGCCAGTGGCATCGGCTTGGACTTGTTCGAAGGTTTCCTGTTGCATGAAATGCCAGTACTCGCCATCGTTGTACAAATATTGCATGTCGGTATCCATCACATCGGCAGCTTCGACATCATCGGTCGCCTTCATGGTCATTTCGACGATGCGGCCGGACTTGATGAAGCGATATTTCATGCGCGTGAAGGCCTGGCCTTTACCGGGTTTCACATACTCTGTATCGATAATGACGCACGGCTCACTGTTAACAATAATTTTCATGCCGTTTTTGACGTCATTCATGCCATATGTGGCCATCGGTGTTACTCCTGAAAAAAGCAAAGGCCGCGTTTGGCGGCATTAGTTTGGTAAAATTCGGGTCTTGACCAGCCATTCGGCTGCCAGAAACCAACCCAGTCAGCCCTCTATGATAACCGCAAACAGCCATTCCGCGCAGCCAAAGTCTTGGCAGATGCATTGGCGTGAAGCCGTGCGAGACCCGCGCGAACTGCTGGAAATGCTGGCTTTGCCGCATTTGGCCGCACAAATATCGGACCGGGCGGCCGCCCAATTCCCGATGCGGGTACCAATGGGGTTTATCGCGAAAATGCGCCGGGGCGATGCCAACGACCCGCTATTGCGTCAGGTTCTGCCAGTCCTAGAAGAAGATCAACTGGCCGAAGGCTTCAGTCTGGACGCCGTTGGTGACGCAGCCGCCAAGGGCGGTACCGGCATCATCCATAAATACCAGGCGCGCGCCCTGCTGATCACGACCGGCAGCTGTGCTATCCATTGTCGTTATTGTTTTCGCAGGCACTTCCCCTATGCCGAAGAAACCGCTGCCAGCCAGCACTGGTCCGAGGCTATCGCCTACCTGAAATCCGACCCCAGTATTACCGAGCTGATTTTGTCGGGCGGCGACCCGCTATCACTGGCCACCAACAAGCTGAAAGAATTGACCGATGCACTTGTCGAAGTGCCGCATCTGAAGAGGCTGCGCATACACACCCGACTCCCGGTGGTTTTACCGGAACGTGTCGATGCCGAGTTATTGGCATGGATCGACGGTTTGCGATGGCCGGTTACGGTAGTTGTCCACGCCAACCATGCCAATGAGCTCTGTGAAAATGTGGCCGAAGCGGTTTCCCGACTGAGGCGGCATGATGCAACCGTTTTAAACCAGGCAGTACTTCTGAAAGGCGTAAACGATAGTCTCGCCGAGCAGGTCCAACTCTCGGAGCGCTTGTTCGAAATCGGCGTGCTGCCCTATTACCTGCATCAACTCGACAAGGTCCAGGGTGCCGCACACTTCCAAATCGACGATCAACAAGCACGTGATATTCACCGGGGCATGATGCAGGCATTACCCGGCTATCTGGTTCCCAAGCTTGTACAAGAAATCCCCGGTGAGGCCAGTAAAACGCCCCTGTGATGGCTATCATGCAGTTACTTCTGGTATTGTTAATGCCCTCGCGTGTGAGCCTTTATCAGGTTAAGGAGTCATTGGATGGCAAAGCAGGACGCCGTCATCCGGTTGTTACTGGTGGAAGATCAACTTGAAGATGCCGAGCATCTGATCAGTATGCTGCGTAATGGCGGCATGGCTATCCGACCACAACGACCAGAATCCGAAGAAAACTTGCAGACTCTGTTGGGCAGCCAAAGCGTTGACATGGTGCTGGTTGCGTTCGATTCAAAATATATCGGTTTTGGACAAGTTGTCGCTGCGGCCACTGCCACCGGCAAGGACATTCCCATAATCGCCTCCGTCAAAGTGCTCGATGAAGCCAGTGTCATGGCTGCCATTGCTGCCGGCTCACGTGATGTCGCACTGCGTACTAAAGCCGAGCACGTGCAATTTGTGGTGCGTAACGAATTCAATGCCCTACTCAGCCGCCGCAGCTTGCGTCACCTGGAAGCAGCGCTTCGCGAAACCGAACGTCGTTGCGACACCCTGATTTCATCCTCGCGCGATCCCATCGCCTACATCCACGAAGGCATGCACATTCGTGCCAACGAAGCCTATCTGGAAATGTTCGGCTTTGAAGAATTTGAAGAAATCGAAGGACTCTCGGTTCTCGATTTAATCGACTCGAAACACGCCGATGCATTCAAGCAAGTCTTGAAAAACATCAGCAAGGGCGAAGCACCTCCCAAGAATCTGGAATGCGGCGCCGTTCGCAGTGATGGCAGCCAGTTCGATGCCGTGATGGAATTCTCGCCGGCGACGTATGAAGGCGAATCCTGCCTTCAAATCGTCTTCCGTCAGCAAACCATCGACGCCGACATGGCCAAAGAGCTGGACAATTTACGCCAGCGCGACGCCACCACCAATCTTTACAACCGCCAGTACTTCATCACCGAAACCGAATCGGTGGTTGCCGCTGCGGCCACCGGCAAAGCCAATCAGTCTCTCCTGCTGATCGAACCGGACAATTACGACAACCGCATCGAAGAAGTTGGCCTGGCACTCGCCGATGAAGTCTTGAAGCAAATGGGTGAGCGCCTGCAGGGCCTGATGGACGAAAACAGCATCGTTGCCCGCTTTGCCGACCATACTTTCGCAGTCCTTTGCCGCCAGCACGACCATAACCAGACATTGGCGGTGGCTGAAAAAATTCGCACCGCGTTCGACGGCCAATTGCTCGATCTTGGCCAGCACTCCCTGGCGCTCACTGTCAGTATCGGCGGCGTGCAGATTGGCGAAAAGATCGCCAGCGTGCCGCAAATCCTCGGCAAATCGAATCAATGCCTGCAATCTGCCGAAGGCGTAGGCGGCAACCGTTACGACATTTTCGATCCGGCCGCTCGCGACCGTGCCGAAGAAGAGCTGATCCAGGCCTGGGTATCGCGCATCAAGGAAGCCCTGAACGAAGACCAGTTCGTGCTGAACTACCAGCCACTGATCAGCTTGGCCGGTGCCGAAGGCGAAGCGTATGAAGTGCTGCTTCGGATGACGGCGCCTACCGGCGAAATCGTGTCTCCGGAAAACTTCATACCAATCGCCGAGGAACACGGACTGCTTGCCGATATCGATCGCTGGGTCATCGGGCGCACCATCAGCCTACTGGCGGAACGCAAGAAAAATGGCATCGATACCACTCTGTTCGTCAAAGTTACCCCGGCTTCGCTGGTCGAGGGGGATTTGCACAATTTCATCTCGGCGCAACTCAAGGCTCAGGGCATCAACGGCGAAAAACTGGTTCTGCAAATTCCGGAATCGAAAATCTTCAGCCATCTGAAAGCGCTGCAGGCATTCCAGAAAATTATCGGTTCGTTCGGCTGCCGCTTGTGCCTCGAGCAGTTTGGCACCGGCCTGAATTCATTCCAGATGCTGAAGCATTTCGAACCTGCCGTCCTGAAGATCGATCGCAGCTTTATCGTGGATCTTGCCAAAAACGTCGAAAGCCAGAAGAAGGTCAAGGAAATCGTCGACGAAGCGCATAAGCTCGAAAAGCAGTGCGTCGCCGAATTCGTTTCCGATGCCGGCAGCATGTCGTTCCTGTTCTCGACCGGTA
Source organism: Arenimonas sp. (assembly GCA_050737875.1). Taxonomy (GTDB): domain Bacteria; phylum Pseudomonadota; class Gammaproteobacteria; order Xanthomonadales; family Xanthomonadaceae; genus Arenimonas. Next base: position 28,823 of record JBOHYG010000126.1, read on the forward strand.
TTGATTACGTGCAAGGCAACTTCCTCGCGCCACCAATGACAACGATGACCTACGAATTCTAGGTTTCGTCATCATGCTCAAAACAAAAAACCGCCCGAAGGCGGTTTTTTTTTCGACTGGATTTTATATCGAAGAACTGTTTTTCAATGCAGCGATACGTTCCGACAATGGCGGATGACTCATGAACAACTTTTTCAGACCATCCGCGATATTGCCCGATATGCCGAACGCGGCAATCTGGGTTGGCAAGGTACTCTGTGCCTGATTGCTGGCCAGGCGTTCCAGCGCGGCAATCATTTTTTGCCTACCTGCAAGATTTGCACCGCCGGCATCGGCGCGGAACTCACGCCAGCGACTAAAGAACATCACGATTATCGAGGCTAGCAAACCGAATACGATTTCGAGAATGAAAACGGTCGCGAAATATCCAAATCCATGCCCCTCGCCATCGCGGTTTCCCAGCACTGCTTTATCGATGATATTGCCGATGACCCGGGCAAAAAACATCACGAAGGTATTTACGACGCCCTGGATGAGGGTCAGCGTCACCATGTCGCCGTTGGCAATATGGCTCACTTCATGCGCCAGTACTGCTTCGGCTTCATCACGCGTCATGCCACGCAACAATCCGCTCGAAACTGCCACCAACGAGCTGTTGCGCGTCATCCCGGTCGCAAACGCATTGATCTCCGGTGCTTCGTAGATACCCACTTCCGGCATCTTGATACCAGCTTTATCGGCCTGCTTGCCGACAGTGTTAATCAGCCACTGCTCGATTTCGTTGCGAGGCTGGGTAATGACCGACATCCGCGTTGCCCGCTTGGCCATCCACTTTGATAGCGCCAACGAAATGAAGGAACCGGCGAAACCGAATACCGCGCACATCAGCAGTAGACCACCCAGGTTCGTACCGTAGCGTGCAGCCTGCAGGTCCAGGCCAAGAGCCGTGAACACCAACGACACCAGTAACAAAATGGCGAGATTCGTGGCTAAAAATAGTGCAACGCGATTAAACATGGCGGAAAACCATTCAGAGTTATGACAAACAAAAGAATGTAGCTGGTCGGTGAAAATTCAAGTAATGCCGGCATTAATTTATGGCATCCGTTCAGCTAAGCTTGACGCATGGAAATTGCAAAAACCTACCGTGGCCGTTTTGCGCCATCACCAACCGGGCCGCTGCACTTAGGCTCGTTACTGGCTGCCATGGGAAGCTGGCTGATGGCCAGGCAAGCTGGTGGAAATTGGCTGATCCGCATTGAAGACATCGATCCGCCGAGGGAAATCAGCGGTGCGGCGAAAAGCCAAATTGAAACTCTCAAGGCTTTCGGCATGGAATCCGACGAGAAAATTCTATGGCAGAGCCAGCGTAGCGAACGCTACAGCGAAGTCCTGAAAACATTGCTGGATTCCGATCGCGCATTCGAATGTTTTTGTTCGCGCAAGGACCTGGCCGAACATCATGGCGTGCATCGTTTTTGCGTTGCCCGGAACCCGGAAAAAAATCCCGCGATCCGACTCAGAATTCCGGAGATCACGATTGATTTCGAAGATCGAATCCAGGGCACCTATTCGCAAGCCATCGGATCCGATGTCGGCGACATTGTGATCAAACGTGCGGATGGTTTCTGGGCATACCAACTTGCTGTCGTCGTGGATGATTTCGACCAGGGCATCACACATATTGTGCGCGGACAGGATCTAATCAGCTCTACTCCGAGGCAAATTTTTCTTCAACGCATTTTCGGTTATCAGACTCCGCTCTATGCGCACCTGCCCCTGGTCGTCGATGCCGATGGACTCAAATTATCCAAATCACTCTCCGCCATACCAATCGACCCGAATGACCCGATCCCGGCGATGCGCTGGATCTGGCAATACCTGGGACAAAACGAGGCGTACTGGCCGCTCCATGGCAAGCCTGAACATGTTCTGTTACATGCACTAACACATTTTGACGCCGGCTTGATTCCTGCATCTTCACAAATGATAACTGCATTACAGTTTTAGATCGGGTTACCACTTGCATGAATCCCGATAAAGCGCGATGCTCAGAAGCTCCAGGGCTCCGAACGCTAGCGCAGGGCATGCAATGTCTGATACACGCATCATCAAAAAATACCCGAATCGTCGACTTTACGACACCGAGATTTCCAGCTACATCACACTGGAAGATATTCGCCAATTAATCATCGAAGGCGAAAACTTCGAGGTCCGCGAAGCCAAATCCGGGAAGGACATTACCCGTTCAGTTCTGTTGCAAATAATCGCCGAACACGAAGACATCGGGCAACCGATTCTGTCGGCACAATTGCTTACCGAAATCATCCGTTTCTACGGCGACTCCCTGCAGGGCTATATCGGCAGTTATCTGGAGCGCAGCGTAGATATGTTCATCGACCAGCAACAAAGCCTGCGAAGCCAGGTCAGCAACATCGTCGGCCAAACACCTTGGCCATTGTTGAATCAAATCACCGAGCGAAACCTGGAATTATGGAAGACCTTGCAAGAAGGTATTCTCAGCCCCATCACACCGGCACGTAAAACCAAGTCATCGCGCAAGACACACAATACCGAAACCAGCCGCTCATGAATTCACGCATTGCCGTTGTAACCGGTGGCCTCGGCGCCATCGGCCTCGCCACCTGTCGCGCTTTGGCGCAAGCCAACTTCAAAGTCATCGCTGCTGACCTGCCTGCATCGCAATCGCGCTGGGACGACATTCAAATGTCGATGAAAAACCTCAACATCCATTTTGAACCCGTCGATGTCGGCGATTTCAATCAATGCGCGCAGTTCGTGCAGCAAGTCGAATCGCTTCATGGCCCGATCAGTGTCTTGGTCAACAACGCCGGCATCACCCGCGACGCCGTCCTGAAGAAAATGGACCGCGCCGATTGGGATGCGGTGATTTCGGTCAACCTCACCAGCGTATTCAACCTTTGCCGGCAAGTAGTCGAAGGCATGAGCGATCGCGGTTATGGACGCATCGTCAACATCAGCTCGATCATCGGACAGACGGGACAATTCGGGCAGAGCAACTATGCCGCTGCCAAATCCGGCATGCACGGCTTCACGATGTCCCTGGCCCGCGAAGTCGCACGCAAAGGCGTCACGGTAAATAGCGTCAGCCCGGGTTACATCAAGAGTGCTATGACCGACGCGGTGCCACAGGAATTACGCGACCAGATTCTGGCAACTGTGCCCGTCGGTAGAATCGGCCAGCCGGAAGATATTGCCCGTGCCGTGGCTTTTTTGTGTGCGGAAGAATCCAGCTATCTCACCGGCGTGAATCTGCCGGTGAACGGTGGCTTGTACATGGGTTTTTGATCCGCGAAAAAATTACTTTTTCGCGCCACCGCAATATTTGGCGTAATACTTTTCCGCTTTCGGCATCAATGATTGCAAATGTGCAATTCGATTGGTCGGATCCGGATGTGTTGATGCGAATTCCGGTGGCCGTTGCCCGCCATTGAGTTGCGACATGCGTTCCCACAAGGGAACGGCTTCTTTTGGATTGAAGCAAGCCGCTGCTGCGAGCATCAGGCCTACTTCATCGGCCTGGGTTTCATGGCTGCGTCCAAACGGCAAAGCCAAACCATATTGCGTGCCGACGCCAAGGGCCGACATCACCATTTGCTGCTGGGCAGGGTCCATATTGCCGATCGCCACTCCGGCGGCCATTTGCCCGACCTGCATCAGTTTCTGTTGCGCAATGCGTTGCGAGCCATGACGAAGCAAAGCGTGTGCAATTTCATGCCCCATAACGACTGCCATCGCATTCTCGTTTTGGGTAACTGGAATCAGGCCGGTATAGACCGCCATTTTGCCGCCCGGCAAACAAAATGCGTTTGCATCTGGCGATTCCAACACTGCAACACTCCACTCGAATGTTTCGGCAAGTTTTGGCGAAGCCATATTGTTTTCCGCAGCCAGATCAGCCTCGACGCTACTTGCGACATTCACCAGGCGTTTTGCAATTTCGGTGATCGCAATCGCCCTGGGGTCGTTGTCCGCTAACGGACGCTCTTCGCTCAACACTTGCTGGAATGCTTCCAGACCCATCTGGGCTTCCTGATCGGCGCTCGCACCGTAATGCGCTTTTTCTCCGGTGAAAGGGTCTTGCTCGGCATTTCCGAACCAATACCAGGCTGCATAACCTGCGAACAACAGGATTACCCACCAACGAATGCCGCCGCGTCGTCCCGTTGCTTGCTGATTGCCATAAGCGTTTTGCTGCATGATCAAACCCTCTTTCAAAGTTCGCGCACAACCCGAAACCCGATACTCGCATTATGCATTTTCAATAATGTGGCCGTTCGAAAACTGGTCCTGGCTTCATTCAGCGAGCTCGCCCAGGATGCCCCACGCGTTACGCCAGTCTTGCATCCCGGATTGACCCAGGCAGTGCCGTCATTGGGCGCACGCTGGTAGCTGTCATGCCAGCAATCGTATACCCACTCTTCCACATTGCCGCTCATGTCAAAAGTTCCCCAGGATTCCTGCGGAAAACTTCGTACCGGTGCACCACCCCAGTGAAAATCGCGATAACCGGCAATCGCATTGCCCCAGCTGCGACTCTGCGTCGATTTGTCACCGGCACCCGCCAGGTTCGCGACTACTTTTTGGGGCGCCTGATCACCCCAGGGATAGAGGGTATCGTTACCGGCACGCAATACATATTCGAATTCGGCTTCGCTCGGCAGTCGGTAATTTGCTCCGGTTTTCGCCGACAACCACTTTGCGTAGGCAGCAGCGTCTTTCAGATTGACGTGCACTACCGGTAATTCGTCTTTGGCGATTCTGCCAAGATGATCATGACGCCAATCGACGTTTTCACGCTTGGTCAAGCTGCCGCCTTTCTCGTCGAAAACCATCGACCAGCCACGCGAGCTCGCACGTGTCAGGTAACCGGAGCTTTCAATAAATTGCCGGAATTGGCCTACCGTAATTTCATTGCGGGCAATCGCAAAACCGCGTTTGAACCTGACCAAATGCCTTGGCAATTCGGCTGGTTTCGCAGTTGTTGCATCCTGCCGCGCGCCCATGTCAAATTGGCCATACGGAATAACCACCATTTCGGGCGCCGGGCTACTCATGGCCCAGGCATCGCTGAAAACCTGTTGTGGCTTGAAGCGTTCGTAATGCCTGACTTCATCAATGCGTTTGGCAAGCAGGACGACTTCCGGATGCTTCGGAAGTATTTTCCGGGCCTGCAGGTAATACTCGCGTGCCGGAATGAGCCGCAGACCGTCCAACGCAATATTCCCCAGCACGATTTTTTCCTGCAGCGCCTGATTCAGGCGGCCGCGAACATGGCTGGAAATCATTTGATGCTGTGGATTCTCGCCATCGATCGATTCGGCTTGCTTAAGTGCAATCAATGCAGCTTCAAATTTTGCCTGCTTGGCCAAAGTCATGGCCGCACGTTCGTGTTGTGAACGCAAACGATCGATTGCCTGCAAAGCCGGTTGGTAATCGGGAAACGCCCTGAGTGCTTCCCGATAGCTGGCCACGGCGTAGCCGGGTTGCTTTTCGGTGTCGGCGGCGAGAATCAATTTCTTGCGTTCGAGTTCCAGCGCTTTTTCGTACAGGGCTTCTGCCTGTTTTTCCTGCAGAAGTTCAGCGTTCAAATTGGCAATTTCCGGATGCTCGACCTTGCTGAGCTCCATCACTTCGAGTAAACGTGAAGCCTCTTTCGAATCACCATCACGGATCGTTTGCCTGATCATCGGAATCAGGGCTTCAATGGTATTTTTCAGACCCGCTTGCGCTTTTGCGTTATCGGCGTCGAATTGCAAAATCGCCAAATACCATTCCAATGCGCCAGTCTGGGTTTGATTTCCACTTTCAAAATGCGCCGCAGCGAAGGCCGTTTCTGCTTTCTGCAATGCATCGGATAAATTCTCGACACTTATCATCGGAAGTGTCAATTCATGCTTGCCAGGTGTATTGCTTTTTGATGTTGTTGCAGTCGCGTCAATCGGCGCATTTTTACCAGGCGTCGCCGTTTTTTGCGAAGATTGCCCTTCCGGCTGGCAGCCTAGAATAGCCAGACACAGGGTGGCAATACTCAGCAATGGCAATAATTTCGGCATGCGTTGTATTCGTTTCGGCCTTGTTAATTAAATTTAAGGAAGCAAGCGATGCGAAGGTAGGCTAATCTGTTAATACACGCAACCGCAGGACAGCAATGAATCATTGGATTGACTCCCCCGAGCGCTTGAAAGCGCATTTTGCCGCTTGGTCGGAACATAAAATCGTCGCACTCGATACGGAATTCGTCCGAGAAAAAACCTATTACCCCCAGCTTGCGCTTGTACAGCTCGCCATTCCCGGTGAAATTTTACTGATCGACCCTCTGGTTCCCGGCATGGCCGAGGAATTGAAGCCCTGGCTTTTGAATCCCGATATTTGCAAGATCATCCACAGCCCCAGCGAAGATCTGCAAGCGTTTTCGCGTGGCGCAAATGCGGTTCCCGTGAATATCTTCGATACCCAGGCAGCCGCAGCCATGTGCGGCATGGGGACGGGACTTGGGTATCAAAAACTGGTCGAATTGATCACCGGCAACACGCTGGAAAAAGGTGAGACCCGTTCGGATTGGTTGAAGCGGCCATTGACCGATTCACAATGCCGTTACGCCGCCGATGACGTGCATTATTTGCATGAAGTGCATGCAGTGTTATCTGGAAAACTGATCGCTCTTGATCGACTGCAATGGCTGCAGGCCGATGGCGAACGTGCCGTGCGTAATGCCAACAACGATGTCGATGATCCGTTTCCGCATTTAAGCCTGAGCCGTGCACAAGGGCTGGATCACCAGGCCCAAGCCCTGCTTTGCCGTTTATTGCGCTGGCGCGATGCGAAGGCGCGCAGCAGCGACAAGCCGAAAAGCTGGATTCTTGATAATGAATTGGCCGCTTTCCTGGCACGTAGCGCACCGACGCAGTACAACGCTTTCATCACCATTCTCGATCGCAGTCCGAAAGCACCGCGCAAATTCCGCAACGAGCTTTGGGAAGAAGTCACCCGCCCACTGCTCGAAACCGAACTAGCGATTCCACAGATCAAGAATATGGAAACCATCGACAAGCAAAAACTGCGCGCCATGCAGGACGCCGTTGCACAACATGCCGCCGCATTGAATATTCCCGAAGGGCTGCTGGCATCGCGAAAACATCTGGAAGTATTACTCGAAGGTCATTGGCCTAATGCACTCGAGGGCTGGCGTCGCGAACAACTGGAGCCCCTACTTGCTTCGCAAATACCTGCTGTATAGGAATTTTCAATGCACAAGAACATGATTTTTCTTCCGGCGCTGGTCCAGATATTGCTGACGATAGTAATTTTTATCTGGCTTGGCATCGCAAAATCAAAAGCCGCCAAACTTGGCCTGGTCGATCAGGAAAAGCGCGCCTTGCATCCGGAAGCCTGGCCGGACTTCGTTCTGAAAATATCGAACAACATCAATAATCAATTTGAAACGCCGGTATTGTTCTACGCGTTGGTCCTGATGCTCTGGGCAATGGATTCAGTGGGCATCTATGCGCTGGTTTTTGCATGGGGCTTCGTGATCACGCGCATCATCCACGCATACATCCACACCGGTTCGAATATCGTCCCGGCAAGACGGCGTGTATTTACCATTGGATGCGTTTTCCTGTTTTTGCTGACGCTGCTGGGACTCAAGCAAGCGATTGCTGCATGGTTGCTGGTCTAGACGTTCTCAGGTTTCGCATTTCGGGCAAGAAAATAGATTCTGCCGAAACGGCACTGGAAGCCATACAAAATGAGCAATAAACAAAGCGAACTTCCAGCTGCCTGAAGTCTTGCGAACAAGAGTTGTTCCGCAGACCTTGCAGGATTCCTGCTGCTGCAATTCTTCATCGGCTACCGCAAACCCGCCCGAGTCGATTTGTGCAATGACCGTACGAGCTTCGTCGATCTGTTCTATCGGAACCAGTATCTGTACACCGCCCATGGCCTGCGAATACAACCATTCGGCGGTCACCAAATGACGATTGCCCAGAATCGCCGGAATTCCTTCGGCTTCTAGCCGTCCGCGCACGATATCGGCGTGGATAACGTCAATAAAGCTGTCGACGATTACCCAATCGCCAGAATTGATTTCGCTCAATCCTCGCAGCCCTGCAAGCGAATTTTCTGGCCCGGTTGCAGCATGTAATTCGGCCCACGCAATTTATTGGCCTTGGCAACTTCGGTCAGATCACAATTATGTTCCTTGACGATGGCCAGCAGGTTATCGCCCTTGCGGACTTTGTATTGCTTTACTTTTTGCTCGGATTTTTTCTTGCTGCCTTTTTTGGCTGGCTCCACCGGTGTTACGGGAGCAGTTGGCACTGCAAAACTTTGATCACCGCCGGTCGCGGTGTTCAGCAATGGATTCATGCTCGCGTTGCCACTGATCCCCGCAATGGAGTTCGGCGTAAAGACCGGCGAAAAATCCTTGTTGGCACGCATTAATTCGGCCGCCAATTCGGCACGCGGTCCTTGCACGCAATGCGCTTTGTACATGGCGGTCAATTTCTTCGGCGCCCGCAAAATCGTGCCTGCCGGGATGTAGGCATCGGCGTCATAACGAGGATTCAAATTACGCAATACCCGGAACCAGCCGTCGCGGTTATCGACGTTGCCCAGACAGATCGTCAACTCGTTGATCGAACTTGCACGCGCCAGTGTAAACAGGTCGGGCGTGGTATCGATTTTCGGAAATACCAGGCCATATTTCTTCGGATGCAGGAATAACCAGGCCGCCGCGATCACTTTTGGCACATAGTCCCGCGTCTCGGCAGGCCACTGGTTATAGACTTCCGGTGACCAGAAACTTCTGCCGCCGCTTTGATTGTAAATACGCAAGGCACGGCCTTCGCCACCGTTGTAAGCCGCAATGGTCATTTCAAGATTGCGGTTCAATTCCGAAAAACGTTCGTTGATATAGCGCGCATTGGCGCGGGCTGAATGCTCTGGATCGAAACGGGTATCGAACCCGGTACCATCGCGACCAAGGCCAAAACGTGTGCCGGTAGCATACATAAACTGCAAAGGTCCGCTCGCACCGGCACGAGAAATCGAGTGCACGCGGCCGCCGGATTCTTTTGCCATGATGCCGAACAATAATGCTTCCGGCAGGCCGGCTTTTTCGTATTCCGGCGACATCAGGTAACGCATGTACTGATAGTTTTCCCAGGAATCGATCAAAAACGAGCGTTGCTGCGTCAACCAATCGCGAATGGCTGCCTGGATAGGTTCATTCATTTCCACCATGTGTTCGAGGCTGCGGCCATTGTCGAGCAAGCCCATGGATTTTTGTGCTTCCGGCGATTGCGACAAAATCGGTGAATCGTCGTTGGCAAGTCCGGGTTCGTTTTCTTGCTGCCCCAGATCATGCGTTTTCAACAAACCTTCATACACCGTGATGACTTTCGTGATTTCACAACCTTTTGTTTTAAAGCATCGTGTTGCGATGTCTTCAATATCTTCGAGCGCCTTGTTCATTTGCGCCATGCCGTTGTTGTCGCCGTTGGCCAATATGATTTGCGCCTGGCGATAACGCTCGCTTGCCTGCTCCATTTGCGTATACAAGGGAGCGAACTTATCTGCCTTTGGAGCCGCATTTGCAAACGAAGCCGAAAGGGCAAGCATGCAACATAAAACGAGACGCGAATTAATCATGAAAACTCCTCAAAACCATAATGTGCAGGGTATCGACTGACGCTCGGAACTACAAGGTTTAACATTTGCGGTTAAGGCTCTAGAATCGAAGCCTCACAGGAGAGCTAAATGAACGAAATTCTGCTTGGCAAAGGCGAAATCCCAGTGCACCTGCTTGCAAAATACGGCAACCGGCACGGTTTGATCGCAGGCGCCACCGGTACCGGAAAATCGGTCTCCTTGATGGTATTGGCAGAGGGATTCTCGAGGCTCGGAGTTCCCGTATTTATGGCCGACGTGAAAGGCGATGTCGCAGGACTGGCAGTAGCAGGAACAACAAACGAAAAAATAACGTCTCGCGTCCAGCAAATCGGTATCGAGGGCTATGTCAACGAAGCCAATCCGACGGTATTTTGGGATTTATATGGCAAAAAAGGCCACCCGATCCGCACCACGGTATCCGAATTTGGTCCGACATTGTTCAATCGCATTCTGGAATTGAACGAAACCCAGAGTGGTGTACTGGACATCGCATTCAAATTGGCCGACGACGAGGGTTTGCTGCTGCTGGATTTGAATGATTTACGCGCACTGCTCAATTTCGTCACGGAAAATAAATCCGAAATTTCCAAAAAATATGGCTTGGTCAGCCCGGCATCGGTAGCCGCCATCCAGCGTGCACTGCTGCGACTTGAGCAGGATGGAGGCGAAGAGTTCTTTGGCGAGCCGGCGCTCGATCTGAATGACTTGATGCGGCAGGACATGAGTGGTCGCGGCATCATCAATCTTTTGACGGCCGAGCAGCTTATTTTGAAACCACGCCTGTATTCGAGTTTTCTGCTCTGGATGCTGTCCGAGTTATTCGAAAATCTGCCGGAAATGGGCGATTTGGATAAACCAAAGCTGGTATTCATTTTTGACGAAGCCCATTTGCTGTTTGAAGACTGCCCCCCTGCCCTGGAGCAGCGCGTCGAACAGGTCGTCCGGCTGATTCGATCGAAAGGCGTCGGCGTTTATTTCTGTTCGCAAAATCCCGATGATGTTCCCGACGACATTCTCGGGCAGCTGGGCAATCGAATTCAGCATGCCCTGCGTGCATACACGCCTCGTGACCAAAAAGCCGTCAGGGCGGCCGCTGAGACTTTCGTGCAGAACCCGAAAATTGATGTCGCAAAAGTGATTTCGGAATTAGCTGTTGGCGAAGCGCTAGTCTCCACATTGCAGGAAAAAGGTATTCCGTCTCCGGTCGAGCGTGCCTATATCTGTCCGCCACGTTGCCGCATGGGCGCGATCACCGATGAGGAACGCGCCATCGTTCGCAGCCGCAGCCCGGTTGGCGTCAAGTACGATACCGCTATCGACCGCGAATCCGCCTACGAAATGTTGAACAAGGTGGTACAAGACGAACCAGTGGCAAACGAAAAAATAAGCAGCAAGGCAAAAGTGTCCGCTGCAGAGCCTGCGCCAAAAGAAGAACCACCTTCCAGGCTCAATGAATTTTTGTGGGGCACCAAACGGCGCCAAGGCGCCGTTGAAACGGCGGCAAAGTCCGCGACACGGACAGTCGCCAGTGGCTTGGGACGGCAACTGCTGCGTGGTCTGCTCGGTGGTCTCCTGGGCGGCAAGCGACGTTAACGATGACGGCTAATCTGCATCCTAAATCCAGACAATCAATCGCCCCCTGGCACACGCAGCTTGGTGCATTTTTTTTGTATCCGGCACGCGCAGCTGTTTTACCAGCCGTCGTGATGCTGACTTTCTGCAGCATGATCTCCGGATATTTATCCGTAATTGGCCTATTCATTGCGATTGCCGCAACGCTAACTGCCTATAAATTCGCTTTTGAAATTCTCAGCCACCATTCCAATGGCTGGGAGGAACCACCCGAAGCCATGATGACGGTGAATGACGGCCTGGTTTTTCGATACCTGATTGCATTGATGGTGGCTGGTGCGTTTTACTGGGTAATCGACTTTTATTTCGGATCCGTGGCCGGCTTTGCCGTACTGGCATTGTTCTGTTTGATACAACCCGGATACACCATGCTGGCGGTCATCGAAGGCAGCGTAGTGTCGGCCATCAATCCGGGCAAATGGCTGCGCCTGATGCAAATCCTGGGCAACGGTTATTTCCTGCTGGCATTTCTCCTGCTCATTGCAGTGCTACTGGAAACCTGGCTTTCGAATACGGTTTTGCCGTTCATACCGAACATCATTGCAACGGCAATCGTGAAGACATTCAAGCTTTGGGTTTTATTTACCAGTGCGTATTGGATGGGCTATCTGATTTACCAATATCATCGCGAGCTCGGCTACGAACCTCACGCCCATACTGACCAGGCGATACGCGGTTTTGATCGCGATGGCATGTTGATCCAGGCAATCGATACCGCCATGGCAAACCAAAGCTACGACGAATGCATAGAAACAATCAGATACGAGTCACGCGAACGGGTGTTGGGCATCCCCGTTCAACTTAAGTACCGTGAAATGCTGGTCAAGAAAGGCGATATGGCCGAAATACGTACGCAGGCGCAAAGTCTGTTGCATCAATTATTGATCGAGAAGAATCTGCAGCGTGCGATGTCGTTGGCAATTCAACAATTCAGTATCGACGAGGAATTTCTTCCACTGGATGGAGAAACTGCCGATGCACTGGTGAAGGAAGCGCGCCGCGTTGGTCAGAATGCATTGGAAAGAAAATTATTAACCAGTCTGCTCGCAAATTTTCCGAATGAAAAAATGACCGGTGATTGGGCCGTGCGGCTCAGCGAGGTTTTGCAACAGGCCGGGGAACCGATTGCACAGGCACTGGATCTACTGGATGCGGCATCGGCCGCCACTCGCAGCGAAAGTCAAAGACAACGCCTCTCAAGTGCCAGAGAAACCATTACGGCTGCTTGAACATGTCCCGTTATCGCCCACCCGCCGCCGCTTCAACTGCATTGATAACCCGCGAGGGTTTCGAACGGCTTCGCGACGAACTGAATTTCCTGTGGAAAGAAAAAAGACCGGAGGTCGTCAAGGCACTGGCTGCCGCTGCCGCCGAAGGCGATCGCTCGGAAAATGCCGAATATACCTACCGTAAAAAACAGCTTGGAGAGATTGACCGAAGAGTCCGTTATCTCAGCAAGCGGCTTGAAGTGCTGAAAGTCGTCGAAAATTCTCCCAGTGATCCAGAGGCAATTTTTTTCGGCGCCTGGTTCGAGGTTGAAAACGTACAGTCTGGTGAATCATCGCGTTACCGTATCGTCGGCCCCGATGAAACAGACGCCAAAGCCGGATTTATCAGCATCGATTCGCCGCTCGCACGCGCCGCTTTGAAAAAACGCGTCGACGATGAACTGGAAGTATTGTTGCCTACCGGCTTGGCGAAATTCTTCATTCTGCAAGTTCAGTATCGGGCTTTCTGATTCAACTAGCGTCTTGTGCCGTCAAATACAGTATCCATCAGCCATCCCAATACTGTCGGTGCGACCTTCGGGAACAGGAAAGAAAATACTGCCAGGCCCGCTACCGACCATTGAAAGTAGTCGATAGGCACCGGGGCATCCGTAAATCGAAGAATTTTCTTGCTCAGTACAAACGAGAGAAACAGGCCAATTGGCACCTATACCAGCAGTGACCCAAAAGCCGCAGCCAACCTGTCGGCAATCGTCGTCTTGTCATCGAAAGATTTTGACCGGGGTCGCATTGCTTATTGATTGAGCCGGTAATTTTCAACATTGTCTTTCTGGTCACGAACGAAACTGCCTGCGTAATCGGCACCGCTGCATTGTCCCTTGCGGACGACATTCACTCGATTAGCCGAAAAACTTAATCGCAGCTGGCACAGATCGAGTGCGTTCCTGGCACCGTCGGAAAGATTAAGATTGAGCTGGATGCTGCCGATTGGTACATCGACGGTCTGATTGCCCGATGATCGAACAACATTCAAATCGTTTTTCAAGGCCATTACACCGAGCCGTTCCGAGGTATCGAGAAATACGACAATCTTGTCGCCATTGGTTTTGTTGTAGACGCCAGTGAGCGGATAAGCCGGACTGCTAATGTAACGGTTTCGCTTCCGGTAGCGTTCCTTGAGTTGCTTCATGGCCAACGCATTGTTGGGCTGCCCCTGGAATTCGCTCGTTACGTCTTTTAGCCAAGCACGTTGATCATTCAACACATACTCGCGTGCCGCGCTGTTCCATTGCTCGCGGGCGGCCTTGAAAGCGACATTCAATTTTTCATCGAGTAAAGACAAGGCCGGGTCGCTGCAAATCGCTTTTTCGATCGAAGTCTTCGCAAGCCGGCAATCGAAACTGGCTGCCTGAATTTGAGGTGCCATGAATAAAACGGTGACTAGCAAAAACAGGTGATGGCATTTCATGACAATCTCTTCCTGGTTTTAGGTGGCGAGAGCTTTTTTCCTGGCCGACAAGGGTGAAAAACACGCTGCCGTTTTTACGAACTCGGCACTGTCGCTCGCGGAATGCCAGCCGGGTATGCCGCACAGTGGCAGCGTACGCAGTTCGTTATTGGCCCGCAATATCTTTCCTGATTGAATTTCATCCGCTAGCACATCAAAGCCTGAGGACAAATCGGCTGTATCTCCAAGCACGATGCATTTCGCCACCAATAGTGTTTCGGTAACGAGCGCATGATCCAGTAAGGCATGGCCGAACACCGCAACACGCGCTTGTCCCGAACGCCAGGCATCGGCATGCTCGATAAACAGACCATGCCAGTCATGTTGTTTCCAGTATTCCAGCATTTCGGCGGGCAAGACGACAAATGCGCCGGCCTCGTCGAACAATGTCATCGCACATTGCCCGGGTGTTCGCGTTTTCAAGCCGTGTTGGTGAACATCCGCCCATTGCCGTGCATTCAACGCGGATTTAATCCGCGGATATTTCAGCCACATCATGGCATTGAATAAATCATGCCAATTGTTTTCGCGGGTCGCGATCTGGCCGCGTTGGTAAATCCTTTGTTCGTAATGCATCCCGTCAGCAACCAATTCGGCAGTCTGTCTTTCAAACACCAACGACATATCCGTGTAGGCGTGGACTAAAGCTTGCCCGGACGAATTAAGTGATTCAACTGTCGGCCACTGTTCGCTTTCGGCCCATGACAGAAAACCGGCAACGCCGTTAAAAACCGGATGCTTGAAAATATGCTTGTTGACGCTCTCACGCAGGGGGGAGACGAAAACGCGTTTTGGTTTCACTGGTGCTTTCATGTTTCAGTATTGTTTTGTCGAAAAGAGTCAATGTGTCGCATCGTGTCGCTAGGTTGCTGCAGGTCTGCGTTCGTACAATTCACCTACCGGCAGCCAGTAGTGACGTGGATCGATCGTGTCAACCAGAATCATCGGCACTGTTAAATCGTCTAGTCGTTCCGGTGGTAGTCCGGGTTGCCAATCACTATGACAATCCTTGAAAGCCGTCAGTGAATCTTCGAAATAACGCGCCGTCAAACGCCATCGATGGATGATGACCGTCGTCTTGATCGTTATTACCGTTGTCTTGGCTTCGATCGCATAGCGCGCGCCCCGCTCCCTGCGCCCGGACTTGATCAATCGCAAGCGAAGGCGACGATGTCGATTGACATAAACACCAACACCAATCGCAAACAAGGCAAGCACGGCACCAGCGGAACCGAATAACCATTTCAGCATGCCGTCGGCTCGCGGGGTTGACTCGAAATCACCGCTCAACTTGTTGCGCCAGTAAATATATTTAAGGTGCTGCCCTACTTCAGGTTCACCCCACGCATAGTGATAACCCGACGTCTCCGTATTACGATGCACGACGCCATCGGCATCGGAAAATTCGCTGGTCATCAGGATTTCGCCGTTCTCCGGATCACGCCCCACCTCAACAATGGTGGCAGTAACCGTGGTGGTGTTTTCCTGATAGTGCATCATCGGGAAAGTAAACGGCATCAGCCCGAAGAAAAACAACGCGAATATTGTAATCAACCAAAACCCGGGAGAACGGAATCGAACCTGACGCGCTATTTCGGCACGAAGCAAACTTTCTTCGGGCAATGCCACCGTCACATCGGACAGCACCACCTCTTTAGACATTTAGTCGACAAGTCCGAACAGATCGTGTTCATCGCTGCCCATGATGCGCACGTCGACAAACTGTCCTACTTTCAAGCCGGCTTCCTCGCCATTCTGGATTTGTACAAGGCCATCAATTTCCGGAGCATCGGCCGTCGAGCGACCAATGGCCAATTCGCCATCGAGCGAATCGATCAATACTTTTTGCACGCTACCGACTTTGCGTTCGAGTTTTTCGGTACTGATTTCGGCCTGCAATTCCATGAAGCGGGCAAGACGTTCCTGCTTCACTTCTTCCGGCACCGCGCCAGGTAAATCATTCGCCTTAGCACCTTCGACCGGCGAGTACGCAAATGCACCGACGCGATCGAGTTCGGCTTCATCTATGAAATCGAGTAGCTCTTCGAATTCCGCATCGGTTTCACCCGGGAAGCCGACGATAAACGTGCTTCGCAAGGTGATGTCTGGACAGGTCTTGCGCCAGGCCTGGATGCGTTCGAGATTTTTTTCGGCAGCAGCCGGGCGTTTCATCAGTTTCAGGATGCGTTGATTGGCATGCTGCAATGGAATATCGAGATACGGCAATACCTTGCCTTCGGCCATCAACGGAATGATGTCGTCGACATGCGGATACGGATACACGTAATGCAGTCGCGACCACACGCCCAGTTCCGACAAGCCGCTGCATAAATCTTTCATGCGGGTTTGATATTTTTTGTCGCGCCAGATCGCTTCGGCATATTTGGTATCGACACCATAGGCACTGGTGTCTTGCGAGATCACCAGCAATTCCTTGACGCCACCCATCACGAGTTTTTCGGCTTCGCGCAAGACTTCGTCAATCGGACGTGAGACCAGATCGCCGCGCATCGAAGGAATAATGCAGAAACTGCAGCGATGATTGCAGCCTTCGGAAATTTTCAGATACGCGTAATGTTTTGGCGTTAATTTGATGCCTTGTGGCGGCACCAAATCGAGATAGGGATCGTGTTTTGGCGGCAGGCTGGCATGTACGGCATTCATCACCGTTGCATAGTCCTGCGGACCTGAAATGGACAAAACGCCAGGATGCGCCTCGCGTATAACGTCGGCACGCTTACCCAGGCAGCCGGTCACGATGACCTTGCCGTTTTCGGCCATGGCCTCGCCGATGGCATCCAAAGATTCGGCCACAGCCGAGTCAATAAATCCGCAAGTATTGACCACAACAACATCGGCATCATTGTAGGTAGGCACGATGTCGTAACCTTCCACCCTCAATTGTGTGATGATGCGCTCAGAATCGACTAAAGCTTTGGGGCAACCCAAGCTAACAAAGCCGACTTTTGGTTGTGTGGTGGACATAAGTGGTCGCCAGAATGAACTCTGTGCAATTATACTGTCCAACGGGGCCCCCGACCTCACAATATCTTCGTAAAACGTTGTAGAACGCACAATAATGGGGAGTTTTTCATGGGGCATCATGTCAGCATCAGTACCTTACATGGCACGATAGGCGGCTGGCGCGCCGACCCCGCTATACCCCCAAAAGGGGCGATCATTGTTGTTCAGGAAATTTTCGGCCTCAACTCGCATATTCGTTCCGTCGTCGATAATTTTGCCCAACATGGCTTTATCACGATTGCCCCCGCTTTATTTGACCTTATCGAACATGACATTGAACTTGGTTATACCGAGGCTGATGTTGCACGTGGCCGTGAACTGCGTGAGCAATTGGGTATCGAACGTGCGCTTGATTGCGTCCGTGCAGCAATGGAAGAAGTCGAAGCCGAAGGTTTTGTCGGCGTCGTCGGGTATTGCTGGGGAGGTACCGTCGCTTACCTGACATGTGCACGCCTGGGCCTGCCGGCAGTCAGCTATTACGGCGGCGCCACGGTTCCTTACCTGAACGAAAAGCCAAGCAGTGCCGTGATGCTCCACTTCGGCGAAAACGACCCACTGATTTCTGCCGATGATGTTGCCAAGCACCGTGCCGCACTTTCCGATTCCGATGCAGAATTTCATGTCTGGCCAGCAGGCCATGGTTTCAATTGCGATCAACGTGCCGATTACAATCCGGCAGTCGCTGCCGAAGCCCTGCAACATACATTGAAGTTTTTTGAAGAACATTTGGAATAAGCAGCGTTCTTCACACGGATACCGATGAATTCCGAATTTGATCTTGATGGAAGACTTGAAGCCGATTCAATCTTCATTGCCGATGGCCCGCTTTCGCAATTCCGACTGATCAACGATGTCCGCTATCCCTGGCTGGTCCTGGTGCCCAGACTGCCGGGTGCCACTGAATGGATTGATCTGCCAGGACAACAGCAGCAAGTCCTTTTATATGAAATCAATATCGCCGGAAAAATACTGCGTGAGCATTTTCCCTGCGAAAAAATCAACGTCGGAGCACTCGGCAATATCGTCCGCCAGTTACACGTGCATGTCATAGCACGAACATCCAATGACGAAGCCTGGCCTGGCCCGGTCTGGGGCAACGGAAAATCACGGTCATATTCGGCCATTGATTCGAACAAGCTAATTGAAAAACTGCAATCGGCACTTGGCCCGCATTTAAGCCAGGCATAAAAAACGCCGCAATGCGGCGTTTTTTATCGACGTGAAAAATTCGATTCAGGTCTTCGGCAATGTAACGCCGGTCTGGCCTTGATACTTGCCGCCGCGATCCTTGTAACTGGTTTCGCATACTTCGTCGGACTGGAAGAACAACATCTGTGCGACGCCCTCGCCTGCGTAGATTTTTGCTGGAAGTGGCGTGGTGTTCGAGAATTCCAGTGTTACGTGTCCTTCCCATTCCGGCTCCAGCGGCGTCACGTTGACGATGATGCCGCAACGCGCGTAGGTACTCTTGCCAAGGCAGACGACCAGCGTGTCGCGCGGGATGCGGAAGAACTCCACCGTGCGCGCCAGTGCGAAACTGTTCGGTGGAATGATGCAAACATCCGATACCACATCGACAAAACTGCTCGGGTCGAATGCTTTCGGATCAACAATCGTCGAATTGATGTTCGTGAAAATCTTGAATTCACGGGCGCAACGCACGTCATAGCCGTAACTGGATGTGCCGTACGAAACAATTCGATGCCCATCTGTACCATGCTTTACCTGGCCGGGCTCGAACGGTTCAATCATGCCGTGTTGCTCGGACATACGGCGAATCCACTTGTCAGACTTGATGCTCATAACTGCTCACTGTAGGAAATTATTTGTCTGTTTTTTTGGCCACAGCAGCCATACCACGGTTAAATTGACGCTCAATACGCTAAATGTAGTCCAGCCAGGACTTTTAATAAAATAATACAACTCCACCGGCACATACATACCCGACGAAATCAGCCCCAGCCAACGCGCCCAGCCTCTGGTAAACCAAAGGCCATAAGCTTCGACAAAACGCAGTAATGCATACGCCGCGGCACATGCCATCAACAATCCGTGCTTCATGTCGGCCGCATGCAGGAACTCGATAAATTTATGAGGCGCACCCATATTTTCGTTCAAGTCGAGCATTCGCATCAGTGCCTGACCACCATGTTCAAGCACGTGGCTCTGCGCATGGAGGATGCCCAATCCGACCGACAGGATCGTGATGCCTTTGATGATATCGATGACGGAAACAATGCGGAGCCGTCTGCATGCATTCAACGTAATCGACATCAGCGATTCGTCCCGACCGCATTGAACCACCGGTAATGCCCGACGATTTTCCAGGAGAACAACACATCTTCTTCCTGCGTCCCCTGGCCGATATTGTGTATCACCAGGGGACGGCTGCCGAACAAACTTTTCTTGTCGGAAACAATGCCGATATGCGCCAGGCCATTATCGAGACGCCAGCTGACGATATCGCCGGGCTTGAAACTGTCGGCCGTTTGTAAATCCAGCAGCGACTTGCGCTGACGTTTGAAGAATACTTCCAGGTTTGGCACCCGGCGATGGTCGATATTGCTATCGGGCTTCTTCAGGCCCCAGATTTTCGGGTAGAAAGAAAAGTATGCCCGCATATCCTTGTGCACCAACGCCTGGAAATCGACACCGGCCTTGCGATACGCACGAATGACGACGTCCGAACATACGCCGCGCTCCATCGGTACATCGCCCATCGGAAAGGCAATGCGGCTGTATGCAGGGTCATAGCTAGTCGTAACCCCGATCTGGGAGCGGGCAGCGTTCACCGCTTTCAGGGCGTCGCCCGTTTGTGCGACCGCAACGCCGGAAAGCAATAACAGGATTGCAAAAACCAGGGCGCGCATTAGGTATTTTGAATGACGATATTGGGGAAGCTGATCGATTTATTCTTCGCCTGCAGCGCAAGCTTCGCGCCGACCTTGCGGGCAATTTCGCGATAGATCAGCGAATTGGCCGATTCCGGATCGGCGGCTACCGTTGGGGTTCCGCTATCGGCTTGTTCACGGATCGATAATTGCAATGGCAATGATCCGAGCACCGGTACTTCGTATTGCGCCGCCATTTTCTGGGCGCCGCCTTCACCAAAAATATGTTCGGCATGACCACACTGCGAACAAATATGCACCGCCATGTTTTCGATCACACCCAATACCGGCACTTCGACTTTCTCGAACATCTTTAGGGCTTTCTTGGCATCGATCAGTGCGATGTCCTGCGGCGTGGTGACGATCACCGCTGCCGACACCGGTACGCGCTGCGCGAGCGTCAACTGGATATCACCTGTACCCGGCGGTAAATCGATAATCAGGTAATCCAGGCCCTGCCATAAGGTCGTGGTCAATAATTGCTGCAAATACTGGGTGGTCATCGGGCCGCGCCAGATAGTCGGCGTGTCTTCATTCAAGAAGAACCCGATCGACATCGCCTGCAGACCGTGACCGATCTTGGCGTGAATCGATTTGCCGTCCGGCGAATCCGGCTTGCCGTCCAGACCGAGCATCATCGGAATGCTCGGGCCATGGATATCCGCATCCATGATGCCGACCTTCGCGCCCTCAGTCTGTAAAGCCAATGCCAAGTTGACCGCGGTGGTCGATTTGCCAACACCGCCCTTGCCAGACGCGACTGCAATGATATTTTTTACTTCCGACAAGGGTGTGAGTTCTTTTTGTACACGATGCGCGGAAATTTTTGTGCCTATGCTAATGCTGATGCTTTCAACGCCTGCGAGCCCGCAGATTTTTTCGCGGACCATAGTTTCCAGACTGGCATGCCAGCCTTTGGCCGGGTATCCCAACTGGATTTCGATTGCGACACGGCCGGCATCCACGCCAACACCGCGAATTTCTGTAGTCAAATCGGTTTGGGTGTAGGGGTCTTGTATCTGCGCCAGGGCGGCGCGTACGGTTTCGGTACTTAGGCTCATCCGCATATTGTAGCGACGGGCGGCCTGCATGGATATTGAAACAGCTCAAAACTGCCCGCCATCTGCGATAATTGGCGGATGAAACCGAATCCTACCCTCGTTACAACAGCCCTTCCCTATGCCAACGGCCCCCTGCACCTGGGCCACCTGGTGGGTTATATCCAGGCCGATATTTGGGTGCGTGCGCGCCGCATGCACGGCGCGACCACGCATTTTGTCTGTGCTGACGATACCCATGGCACGCCAATCATGCTGGCGGCCGAGAAAGCCGGCCTGACACCGGAACAATTTATTGCCGATATCCAGGCTGGCCACGAAAAAGATTTCGACGCTTTTGGCGTGAAATTCGATCATTACGATTCGACCAATTCGGCCGCCAATCGCTTGCTGACCGAAGAAATTTACGCCAAGTTGCAAAAACGCGGCGCGATTGCCGTGCGCAGCATCCAGCAATTGTTCGACCCGGAACGGCAAATGTTTTTGCCGGACCGCTACATCAAGGGCGAATGCCCGAAATGCGGCACGCTGGACCAATACGGCGACAACTGCGAAAACTGCGGTGCTACCTATTCGCCAACCGATTTGAAAAATCCGCGTTCGGTGGTTTCCGGTGCGACACCGGAACTTCGCGATTCCGAACATTATTTCTTCCAACTCGGGCAATTCACCGAATTCCTCAGTGACTGGATGAAAGGCGATGTCGCCAATAGCGGCGTGAAAGCAAAACTGCGTGAATGGATCGATTCCGGTTTGCGCGATTGGGACATTTCCCGTGACGCGCCATACTTCGGTTTTGAAATTCCCGGCGCGCCAGGTAAATTTTTCTATGTCTGGCTGGATGCACCCATCGGTTACTTATCCAGCTTCAAAAATCTGTGTGCAAAAACCGGCATTGATTTCGAACAGTTCCTGGATACGTCACGCAATCAAAATAGCGAAACCGAACTGCATCACTTCCTCGGCAAGGACATCGTGAATTTCCATGGCTTGTTTTGGCCAGCAGTATTGCATGGCGCGGGATATCGTGCGCCGTCGGCGCTGCATGTAAACGGTTATCTAACCGTAAACGGCGCCAAGATGAGCAAATCACGCGGCACTTTCATTCAAGCCCGCACTTATCTGGATGCCGGATTGAACCCGGAAGCTTTGCGTTACTACTTCGCGGCGAAATCCAGTGCCGGCGTCGATGATCTCGATTTGAATTTCGATGATTACACCGCGCGTGTGAATTCGGATCTGGTCGGGAAATTCGTCAATATTGCGAGTCGTTGTGCTGGCTTTATCAGCAAGCGTTTTGACGGAAAGTTGAGCGCTGAATTACCCGATGGCGATTTATACAGTCGCGGGTATGCATCATTCGCTGAAATTCAAAAAGCTTATGAGGCCGGCGATTTCAATCACGCCATCCGTTTGATCATGGCACTGGCTGACGAAGCCAATCGTTATATCGACGAGAAGAAACCTTGGGTAATTGCCAAACAGGAAGGCGCCGACGCCGAACTGCAATCGGTTTGTTCGCAAGGCATCAATTTATTCAGATTGCTGGCAGCAGCATTGAAACCAATTCTGCCAAACATTGCCGATCAGGCAGGACGCTTCCTCAATGCACCGATATCGCATTGGCACGACGCGGAAAAACCGTTGCTGTCGCATCAAATCGGCGAATACCAATCCCTGTTAACCCGCATCGACCCGAAAAACATTGAAGCCATGATTGAAGCATCGAAAGATTCACTCGCACCAACTGAGCCTGCTACCGCACCTGCCAAGAAAAATATTGCAAAAGCCGCTCCTGCCGCCGCTCCGGTCGCAAGTATTGATGCCGCAGCTGGTCCAGCCAACATCGGCATCGAAGATTTCGCCAAACTCGATCTTCGAATCGGCAAAGTACTGGAATGCGAATTTGTCGAAGGTTCTGACAAATTGCTGCGCTTCAAACTGGATGCCGGCGACCTTGGCGAGCGCCAGATTTTTTCCGGAATCCGCGCCGCTTATCAGGAGCCAGAAAAACTGATTGGTCGCAGTGTCGTTTTCATAGCGAATCTGGCACCGAGAAAAATGCGTTTTGGTATTTCCGAAGGCATGATTCTGTCGGCCGGCAGTGGTGGCGATGATTTGTTCCTGCTCGACGTCGATGCAGGCAGTCAAGCCGGCATGCCGGTGAAGTAAGCCCACATTAAAAAGCTGTTCGCCATGTTCACGCGCAACAAGAAACCCGGTCTTGCCGAAGGTGAAGAACTCATCAGGCAAATCGATGCCTTGTTGCCGCAGACGCAGTGCGGCCAGTGCAATTACCCGGGCTGCAAGCCCTATGCAAAAGCGATTGCCGAAGGCGAAGCGGACATCAATCAATGTCCACCGGGTGGAGATGAAGGCGTACAAGCCCTTGCCAAATTGCTTGGCCTGAAAGTAAAGCCTATTAATCCGGAAAACGGCATTATCAAACCGAAATTGCTGGCCATCATTCGCGAACCGGAATGCATTGGCTGCACCAAATGCATTCAAGCCTGCCCGGTCGATGCAATTATCGGCGGACCGAAATTAATGCACACCATCATTGCCGACTTATGCACGGGCTGCGAATTATGCATACCACCCTGCCCGATGGATTGCATCGACCTGATTCCGTTGGAAGAGAATCGGCAGGAATTCTTGACTGCGTAAGGGCGCAGGCCGAAAAATGCTCCTGCATTTTCGGCACTCACGCCATCCATGGCGATCGCAAGCAAGCGCCCCTACGACAAAATCAAACTTTCGACTTCAACGGTTTCTTCTCGCCGGCCTCTACGCGTAAATCCAGACGGTTTTGCAATGGCGGCGTCGGGCAAGTCGAGAAGCTGGTGAATGCACATGGCGGGTTGTAGGCTTTGTTGAAATCCACCACGGTAGTGCCACCTTTTGGTCCGGGATTATCGGCATAGAGGAAGCGAGCCGCCGCATACGTTTCGTGGCCACTGGTGCGATCGGCAAAAATGATAAACAGGCGGCCATCACCTTCATCCACGGTTTCCATCCGGAATTCTTTTCCGTCTTTGGTGAATACCACTTCGCCGGGATTATCCATCGGCTCGACCATGCCGAGAATATTCATGATTTCGATTTTCTTGCCGGCTTCATGCGGAACGAACTTGGCCTGGAATCGATAGTCCTTGCTGATATCGAAATATTCGATGCCTGGAAATTGCGTGAGTGTCGGAGCCAGGGCATCGCGTACGCGCAATGCATAGCGGTCGCCGCGTTTGATCACGATGAAACTGGCCATCCCATCATTGAAGCCAACGACGGTCGCTTCTCCATCTGCATCCGAAACCAGCGTCGCAGTACCAGTTGCAGGTGCGCCATCAATGGTAATGCCGCTGCCACTTTCCGGTTGCAAGGTGATTTTTCCTTCCTTGGACAGGGTCAGCATGCCGATGCGATCCGGACCGACAGCGATTTGCGTGCCGTTATCCTTTCCCTTGCCAACACGGGTCGTACCAACTTCAATCCAGTGCATACCAACCAGTGATAACCAACCGGCCGGGCGTTGAAGTCGCTCAAGGCGTTCCGAGCGGTATTGCCTGATCTCTTTTTCATATGCCAGCTTGGCAGCCTGCAACGCCGCATTGGCCTGCAATTCTTCCGGGCTCGGCTCATTGCTGCAGGCATTCAGGCCCATGGCCAAAAGCGATATCAAACCCAAACTGATTAGCTTGTTCATAATTTCCTCAGCGACCCCGTAAAAAAAGTTTATCCAATTCCGCTTTCGTCAATTGCACCCAGGTCGGTCGGCCGTGATTACACTGGCCCGAACGCTCGGTGGTTTCCATGTCACGCAACAGTGAATTCATTTCCGGAATCGTCAGACGGCGATTGGCGCGTACCGATGTGTGACAGGCCAGTGTCGATAACAACTCGTTGCGTGTTTGCTCGAGCGTCTGGCTGCTGCCGTGCTCACGCAAATCGGTCAACACGTCCAGGACTATCGTTTTCGGATCCAGGTCTGCCAGAAGTGTGGGCACGGCCCGGATACTCAAGGCCTGCGGACCGCTTCGGCGCAACTCGAAACCCAATTCCGCCAGCGCCTGGTGATGCTGTTCGGCGATATCGGCTTCGCGCTCGCTTACCGATATGGCTAGCGGCACCAACAATGTTTGCGAACGGATACCTTCGGCATCCTTGGCCGCTTTCAATCGCTCGTAGGTGATTCGCTCATGCGCGGCATGCATGTCGACCAGAATCAAACCCTGCTCGTTTTCCGACAGGATAAAAATGCCGTGCAATTGTGCCAGTGCGAAACCGAGTGGCGGCGCCTGGGTTTCGTCTACGGCCGGAATACGCATAGGTTCGCTGTTCGAACTCGGCGCTCGGTACAAGGAAGCGTATTGCGTAAGGTAACTGGCTTGCGCTTCACGCACCGGCAAACCCAAACCCGACTGTGCAGGTGCTGGGTCATTGAGTGCGTAACTGCCGATGGTTTCGACGCGACTGGCCACTGCGCCTGCTCGCGCTCCGGCCAGAGCTTCATGCAAAGTGCGGTAAATGAAATCGTGAACGAGGCGACCATCGCGAAAACGTACTTCATGTTTCGCGGGATGCACGTTGACATCGACCCGACGCGGATCGAGCGTTAGAAACAGCACAAAACTCGGATGCCGACCATGAAACAACACATCGGAATAGGCCTGACGCACTGCATGCGCAACCAATCTGTCCTTGATCGCTCTGCCATTCACGTAGAAAAATTGTTGATCTGCACTAGAACGTGAAGCCGTTGGCAAACCGACCCATCCCTGCAACCCCAAGCCCGCACCGCTGTGATCGATTGCAATGCTTTGTTCGGTAAATGCCTCGCTCAATGCTTCGGTGATCCGTTGATGATGCTCGGCCAAATCCCGGTTCGGTCGGTAATGCTTGATCAATTTGCCGTTATGGGAAATACGCAGTTCGACCAATGGTTTTGCCAAAGCCAATGAACGCAGCCAGTCTTCAATATGATTGAGTTCGGTGCGTTCTGCCTTCATGAATTTCCGGCGGGCCGGAACATTAAAGAATAAATCCCGCACTTCGATCGTAGTGCCTTCCGGATGTGGATGCGGAACTACGCCATGTACTTCACCACCGGTAATTTCGATACGGGCGCCGTTGGCCTGATTTGCGGTTTTGGAAGTAATAGAAAAATGCGATACCGACGCGATCGAAGGCAAAGCTTCGCCGCGAAAACCGAGTGTAGCGACTTCTTCGAGATCTTCCAGCGACGAAATTTTGCTGGTGGCATGGCGCTGTATCGCCAACGGCAATTCCGCTTCGGCAATTCCGCCACCATCGTCACGAATACGAATTAGACGAACGCCACCTTCTTCCAATTCGATATCGACGCGCTTTGCACCGGCATCCAGCGCATTCTCGACCAATTCCTTGACGACGGAAGCCGGCCGCTCGACTACCTCACCGGCTGCAATCTGGTTAATGAGCGTATTGGGTAATTGGCGAATCGGCACGTAAGGCAGCCACGAACAACGGGGCTTACATGATACCAGCCGCAGAGTTTATTTCGGTGTCGATGCCAGCGGTGTCGATGCTAGCGGAATAATCAAACGTTCACCGACGCGTACATCGTCGTTGCGTTTGTTGTTGGCCAGTAAAATCGTGCCCATCGAGACACCATGGCGCGTTGCGATCTGGCTCAGGGTTTCACCGCGACTGACGACATATTGGACTCCGGCAACGGTATCGACTGGATATTCATGACGGGCAGCGAACCAGGTGCCTGGTGGCGCTTGTTCCGAGAAATACTCCCGAATACCACTCACGATTGCCGATGCGAGACGCTCGCGATGCGCCGGATCGGACAGTTTGCGCTCTTCGTTGGGGTTGGTGATGAAGCCTGTTTCGATCAGCATCGACGGCACGTCGGGAGAACGCAGCACGACAAAATTCGCATGTTCAATATTGGGCTTGTGCGCCTTGCCGAGATCTTTCAGTGAACCCAGCACTTCGCTGGCGACATCTTCCGACACCCGCATCGTCGCGCTTTGCGACAAATCCAGCAGAACGGCGGCGAGGTTTTTGTCTTTCGCATCGAGAGAAACGCCGCCGACCAGGTCAGCGGCATTTTCCTTGTCAGCTAACCAGCGTGCGGCTTGCGAGGAGGCACCTTTCAACGACAACACAAACACCGATGAACCATTGGCCGAACCATTCAAGGCAGCATCGGCATGGATCGAAATAAACAAATCAGCCTGCGCCTTGCGCGCACGCATGTAGCGGTCTTGCAAGACGACGAACGTATCGTTGTCGCGTACCAGGAAAGCTTTCATGCCGGGTTCGGCATTAATTTGGCGCGCCAATTCGCGGGCGGCGGCCAGGGTAATGTTTTTTTCTTTCACGCCGGTCGGGCCAATGGCGCCGGGGTCCTTGCCACCGTGACCGGCATCGATTGCGACGATCAATTCGCGCTGGCTATTTCCCAACACGCTTTGAACAGTCTTCGTCGCAGGGTAGCGGGCAGAAGATTTGTTTTCAACCTTGATCTCGGCTTGCGGTGTTTCATTCGAGTCGATAACGGCAGGTTTTACTTCGGCCTTTGGATCCAGGGAAAGTACTTCCTGCATCGCCGCTTTTATGTCGGCAACCTTGTTTTCAGGTGCTTTGACAGGCGTGGTTTTAGTCGCAACTGTCGACATTTGTACCGGCTTGGCATTCGGATTGATCAACTCGATCACCAAACGGGTATTGGAACCTGTGCCTTCTATGCGTGATTTGGGCTGCACGCTTTGGCTTAAATCGAAAACAATACGCAATGTGCCCGGCGTTGGCTGACCGGTACGCACTCTGCTGATAACACCGTTGGCGCCCGGCAATCTAAAGCTGCCCGAGGTCGCAGTCGCAGGCAAATCCACTACCAGACGCTCCGGGTTCGCGAGCGTAAAAACTTTATAGGTGGATTTTTCGCTGAGGCTCAATTCGGCCTGAGTCTGGCCATCCATCGCCAATAATTTGAGGTCTTGCAGCTGCGCTGCGCTGACAAAAGCCGGGGCCAACATCAGCAGCAGGCCGGTTTTGTAGAAGTTTCGCGATGAGACGAAGGTGCGCATGGTCGGGATTGAACCACCGGACCAACCAATTTGCAAGAGTTTTCCCTTAAAAATCCGATACCTGGGCACTATTCTTCGCAAATCTTTAAGAAGAGGCCCGGAAACCCGCCATTTTGCTGGTTCGGGCCAACCACGCCGCACCCGTTTCGGTCTCTGAACGCAAACTGGCGATCCGGCCATCGCCATGCGGCTCCAAGTTCAGCAGTAAATCAGCCTTGGGCAGTGCACCCTGCCCACGCTCGGGCCATTCAACTAGCCAAAGCACAGTGTTTTCAGCCACTTCGTCCAGCCCCAGG
This sequence comes from Arenimonas sp., assembly GCA_050737875.1. Lineage (GTDB taxonomy): Bacteria > Pseudomonadota > Gammaproteobacteria > Xanthomonadales > Xanthomonadaceae > Arenimonas. Next base: position 57,256 of record JBOHYG010000126.1, read on the forward strand.
AAGTCCAATTCCCCGGCAGCGGCAATACGGTACAAGTCCAGATGTGCAGCCTCCTCTCCCTTGGCAAGGTGATATCGTTCGATAAGCGTGTAGGTCGGGCTTTTGATCGGGCCGCTGACACCCAACTCGCGCAACAAGGCGCGGGCTAACGTGGACTTGCCGGCCCCTATTTCGCCGAACAGATATAAAACACCGAGACTCGGCCGGGCCTGGGCGAGGAGCTGGCCCAGATTTTCGGTAGCTTCGGCATCGGCCAGCACGATTTTCATCACGTCAATCTCATTCGGGATTCGCCAATCTTCTCAAATGCACGAACAAATCCGATGGCAATAAACCGCGTTCGCCACCAATTTTAGCGGCGGCGTCACCGGCTGCGCCGTGCAGCAACGCCCCCAGACTGGCGGCATCGAACAGCGACAGATTTTGCGCGTACAAGGCGGCAATCACTCCCGTAAGTACATCGCCCATGCCACCTGTGGCCATGCCCGGATTGCCTGCATCTATCACGCGCGTCACTTGATTTGGCGCGCCGACTAAAGTGCCGGCCCCTTTCAATACCACGACACATTGATATTTTTCGACCAACGCATCCATTGCATTAAAACGATGCGCCTGGATTTCCTGATTGCTGACACCCAATAGCCTTGCGGCCTCGCCCGGATGTGGCGTCAAGATGGCTTGCGGCAATGGCTGCGGATTTTCCGCCAGCAAATTCAAGGCGTCGGCATCGAGGATCAGTGCTTTTCGCGATGCAATGGCGCAATCGAACAAAGTATGCCCCCAATCGTTTTGACCAAGCCCGGGACCTACCGCCAACACATCGGCCTTTTCGATCAATGGCAAAAACGCATCGACATTTTCCACGGCATGCGTCATCGCTTCCGGACGTGCGGCGACCAAGGCCGAAACGCCTTCGGTCCGCGTTGCAACGCTCGCGAGCCCGGCTCCGACGCGCAATGCTGCTTCGGCGCACAAACGCACTGCACCACCCATGCCAACTTCACCGCCTACGCATAGCACGTGGCCATACTCGCCTTTATGCGAATTGGCGTGTCGTGGTGCGAGGCCGGCGGAAAGATGGTCGGGAGTGAGTAAATACGCATCCGGTTCAAAACTGTATTGAACACTCTCCGGCAAGCCGAGAATATCGTGTTGAACCTTGCCGCAATAATCGCGTGCCGATCCGGTATAAAGCCCGCGTTTTGCCGAGATAAAACTCAGCGTACGTGTGGCACGAATGCATATGCCGATCGCATGACCCGCATCGGCATCGATACCGGAAGGAACATCGAGCGACAACACGGGTAATCGCGTTGCATTGATGCGCTCAATGATGGTTTGTGCGGCACCTTCGGGTGGACGCGACAAACCTATGCCATAAAGTGCGTCTACCCAAAGTTCGACATTGGGCAAGTGGCCGTCGAAGAGTTCGGTACGCTCACCCAATGCGCGCCAATCGGCATAGGCTTGTCCTGCATCGGCGGTGCGCGGCGTACCGCCCGGCAATATCACCACTTTCACGTTGACGCCGGCGCTCTTCAGCAAGCGCGCCAAAACGTAACCATCGCCACCGTTATTGCCAAGGCCGCAGACAATTCCCACGGTGTCGACTTTCGGCCAACGCTTCTGGATCAAGTTCAACGCTGCCGTACCTGCCCGACACATCAGTTCATAACCGGATACGCCATATTCCTGCATGGCCAAACGGTCCATGGCGCGAACTTGTTCTGTGCGGTAAAGAGGAAGCGGAGAATTCATCGGGTTGATTCTATACTGAGAGCCCATCTTTGAATAAATTCGCATGACCGATTACGCCCAACTTGCCGAGAATATCCGCCATTGGAGCCGCGAACTGGGCTTTGCCGATGCCGGTATCAGCGGCGTTGAGCTTGGCGAAGACGAACACTATCTCAACGAGTGGCTTGCCGAAAATCAGCATGGCGAGATGCACTACATGGCCGCGCATGGCAGCAAGCGGGCGCGCCCCGCCGAATTGATTCCCGGCACGCTGCGCGTCATTTCGGTGCGCATGGACTACGGCACCGGTGACGATGCAGCCGCATGGCAAACGCTCAATGAACCGAACCAGGCTTACGTGGCTCGATATGCACTCGGTCGCGATTACCACAAAGTGCTGCGGGCACGCTTGCAAAAACTCAGCGACAAAATACAGGCCGAAATTTCGCCGCTCGGATACCGGGTGTTTGTGGATTCGGCACCGGTACTCGAACGTGCGTTATCGCGTAATGCAGGATTGGGCTGGATCGGGAAAAACACCTGCCTGATCAATAAAAATTCCGGCAGCTGGTTTTTTCTCGGCGAAGTTTTCGTCGACATACCGTTGCCTGTCGATATTCCCGCCGACGCCCATTGCGGAACCTGCATGCGCTGCATCGATGTGTGCCCGACCAAAGCCATCATCGCGCCGAACAAACTCGATGCGCGCCGTTGCATCAGTTACCTGACAATCGAATTGAAAGGTTCCATACCGGAAGAATTCCGCAAGCCGATCGGCAACCGCATTTTCGGTTGCGACGACTGCCAACTCATTTGCCCGTGGAATAAATTTTCCAAACGTTTCGACGAACCGGATTTCCGCGTACGCAACGACCTCGATAATGCGACGCTGCTCGATCTGTTTGCCTGGACCGAAGACGAGTTCCTGACCAGAACCGAAGGCTCTGCCATTCGCCGCACGGGATACGAGGGCTGGCTGCGCAATATAGCTGTGGCGCTCGGCAATGCACCCGGCTCTCCGGAAATTATCGCCGCCCTGAAAAAACGCTCCGACCACGAATCTGAAATCGTTCGCGAACACGTTGCCTGGGCATTGGCACAGCATACGATGTCGTAGGGAAAGCATATCGCGCTACCATACCCACCTTTGATTGAACCCCTAGGAACGCCAGCATGATCATTCAACCGAAAACCCGCGGCTTTATTTGCACCACCACGCACCCAACCGGCTGTTACGCGAATGTCGCCGAGCAGATTGCGGTCGTGAAGGCCAAAGGCAAGATTGAAAACGGTCCGAAAAAGGTTTTGGTGATTGGTGCATCTACCGGCTACGGCCTGGCTTCACGCATCACCGCAGCGTTTGGTTCCGATGCTGCCACTATTGGCGTGTTCCTGGAAAAGCCTGCATCCGAAAACAAACCCGGATCGGCCGGTTGGTATAATTCGGCGGCTTTCGAACAAGCGGCACATGCTGCAGGTTTGTATGCCAAAAGCATCAACGGCGATGCGTTCTCGCATGAAATGCGTACCAAGGCGATCGAATTAATCAAACAGGATTTGGGCCAGGTCGATATGGTGGTGTATTCGCTCGCCTCGCCTGTTCGCAAGCTACCGGATTCCGGCGTATTGGTTCGCTCGGCATTGAAACCGATTGGCGAAACCTACCAATCGACCGCGATCGATACCAGTAAAGACCGGATCATCCATTCCGAAGTCGAACCTGCCAGCGAGCAGGAAATCGAAGACACGATCACCGTGATGGGTGGCGAGGATTGGGAATTGTGGATGAAGGCATTGCTCGACGCGGGCGTGTTGGCCGATGGCGTCAAAACAATGTCCTATAGTTACATCGGCACTGAAATCACCTGGCCAATCTATTGGCATGGTGCACTCGGTAAAGCCAAGGAAGATATGGATCGTGCGGCCGCCGCGCTTCGCAACTTGCTCGCTCCTCTGCATGGCACCGCAAATGTAGCCGTACTGAAAAGCGTCGTGACGCAAGCTTCGGCCGCCATTCCGGTAATGCCGCTTTATATTTCGCTGTGCTTCAAAGTCATGAAAGACCAGAAACTGCACGAAGGCACCATCGAGCAAATCGATCGCATGTTCCGCACACAGATTTATGGTTCGGCCACAAGTCGTGATGACAGTCAGCGTATCCGGATGGACGATTGGGAATTGCGTGATGAAGTCCAGAAAACCGTGATGCAAATCTGGCCAAATGTCACTACCGAAAATCTGTTCGAACAGACCGATTACAAAAGTTACAAGGAAGAATTCCTGAAACTGTTCGGCTTTGGTGTAACCGGCGTGAACTACGAGACCGATGTCGATCCTGTAGTGCCATTCGAGCCGGTTAATCTACTCTCCGAGTAAATCGCGTCGCACTAGCGAATTGCTTCGCTAGTGCGCAATTCTGCTCAGTCCTTGCTGCTGGACACTGAAGTCTTCGTGAGTGCTTGCGTGCGCATGTACTGCTCAAACTCATGCACGCGCAACGGCATGCTGTACCAATAGCCTTGCGCTTCATCACAGCCCATTGCCAGAAGCTGATTGTGTTGCATTTCAGTTTCAACGCCTTCAGCCACAACGCTCAACTTCAGGTTATGTGCCATCGCAATGATGGCTGCGCAAAGCGTATCGGCACGCTCGTTGATGCCAATACCGTCGACAAAGGCTTTATCGATCTTGAGTTTGTTGACCGGCAAATGCGATAGATGGGCAAATGAGGAATATCCTGTTCCAAAATCATCAATCGACAAGCCGAGCCCCAGTGAACTGAGCTCATGTAGTGCAGCGTCCATCTGCCCGGAGTTCTCCATGATCGCTGTTTCTGTGATCTCGAGTTCGAGTGAATCGGTTGGAATGCCGAACTTGCTTGTCAGCTCTGCAAGTTGGTCACACAAATCGCCGCGAATAAGTTGATGAACAGAAATATTGATCGCCATCGGAAGCTGGGGAAGTTCTTGCTGGCGCCAGGTTTGCATGTGCTCGCAGACTCTTTGTATTAACCATAGTCCGACCGGTCCGATCATGCCGGTATCTTCAAGTATTGGAATAAACTCGACCGGAGTAACGTTGCCAAGCTCTGCACTCTGCCAACGCAACAACACCTCTGCGCCGCTGATTTGCCCGGTAGCCATATCTTTTTTCGGTTGAAAAACCGGATAGAACTCGTTGCTTTCAAGTGCATTGCGCAGACTGGTTTCCAGCACCAAGCGTCGCGAGACCTGTGCAGTCATCTCGGGACGGAAGAAACAATAAGTATTGCGACCAGCATTTTTCGCGTAATACATCGCGGAATCTGCGTATTGGATCAAAGTCGCACCATCGCTGGCATGCATTGGCGAAAGGCTAATACCAATCGACAGTGTGACAACGACATCGGAACCAGCAACATGCAACGGAGTTGCAAAAGCTGCCAGCAAGTCCTTGGCGATTGCTGCCGCGTCAGCTTCGTATTTGATTTGCGGCAGGATAATAGTGAATTCATCACCACCCAAGCGAGCCAATTCCCCACTTTTCGGTAAGGCCTCACTCAATCGTTGCCCGGCTGCCACGAGTACTTGATCGCCAAATCCGTGCCCAAGAGAATCATTGATGTTCTTGAAACGGTCCAGGTCTATAAAGAAGAGTGCCAGCGGCGTACTAGGGCTATCGTCCAACGCCCTGGCCAGATCTTCGTTAAATCGTGTGCGATTCGGCAACGAGGTTAGTATGTCGTAGTTAGCAAGCCTACTCAGCTCGGCAACATGTCGCAAAGCGCGTGCGCGTCGCTGGCGATATGCAATCGAGAGTAGCGTGAGTGCAATCAATATCGTCCCGGCGTAGAGCGCGTAAGCAAGGTTGCTGCGCCATGGCGGCGGCAACACCTGCAACGGAACCAGCACTGAGGCCGGCAGCCATTTGCCATCGCGTCCCATCTGACGCACTTCAAAACGGTAAGTTCCAGGCGGCAACGGGTCATAGCCAACTGCGAGACTCGAAGGCAGGTCCTGCCATTGTGATTCGAGTCCGCTCAATCGGTACGACAATCGGCGATTGTCGCCGAAGGCCGCCACTTTAAAACGCACACGCGCCTGGGTATAGCTCGTGCTCAAGGCATCTACTTCGCTGCCGCGCAAGTTGACATGTGTGGTGCCGCCGAGCTCATAACTACTCAGCATTAGTGGCAATGGCTCGGCGGTATCAATCAAATTCGGGTGTACACGAAGCAAACCGGCAAAGGTCCCAAAGTAGAGACTGCCATCGCTAGCTGAAAGCACTGATTGCTTGTTGATCGAGCTGTCAGGTACACCATCGGTTGGCAAGAATGCGCGGAACCTGTCGCGTTCGACCTCATAGCTGGCGATACCGCGACTGGTACCGGTCCATAGTGTGCCGCTCGCATCCATGACGATTGAATAAATGCTTTGATCTGGAAGTCCCTCGGCTACACCGTAACGACGAAAACGCAACTTACCCTCCGCATCGCTGACCACTCGGTTGAGCCCGGCCTGGGTACCGACCCAAGTTGTACCCGCGTGGTCGGTATAAATGCAGAGAACCATGTCATCCGACAAAGTAGTCGAATCATCTACATCGTGAACATGGCGCTCGCCATGCTTTGTGTTCGGGTCTAAGCGTACAAGTCCGTGCGCAGTACCAACCAAGAGCCGACCATCACGCGCTTCCGCAATTGCATTCACACCACTGGCGAACAGATCGCCAGGCTGCACGGCTGCATTAAGCAGCCGCAGACTCTGCTCCTTCTGCGTCATCATCGCGAGTCCTCGTCGCGTCCCTACCCACAACACTCCATTGCGGTCGACCAAAACATCGCTGAGGTACGGCGGCGGGACGATGTTGCCATCGCTGGCACGTAGCTGGTGGAGCGTTGCGCGGCCTGTACCTGGCTGCCAATGCACCAGCCCAAGGAACGATGCTGGTAGCCAATAACCGCCGCGACCGTCCGACACGATCGCGTGGCTGTTTAGAGTGGGTGTCGGCGACGGCAATGCACGATTCAGATCGGCAGCGCGATCTTCGAATTTGCCGGTGCGTGTGTCGAGAATACCGACACTTCCGCCACATAACGCAACAAGCAGACGTCCGTCGGGGAGTTCGCTCATCGCACAAAAGCTGTTGCTGCGACCAGGTGGTGCGAGGTAACGCTCGTTACCTCGCTGCGTCACGCGCAGGCGATTGGCACCCTCACGCAACAAACCGATCCATAGATTTTCGCGCCTATCCAGCGCCAAAGCTCCAACTCGATCGGATTTCAGGCTATGTGGGTCGTCTGGATGATGTCGATACACCACAGCCCGATGGTTTTTCGGATCAAAGCGTACCAGTCCATCGGGTTGAACTCCCCCGAACCAAAGTGTGCCATCACCGCTCACCACCAGCTCGCTGATACGTTCATACGCCAAGCCGTCTGGCAGCGCGACGCGCTCGGTCATGCCACTGTCAAGGTCGTGACGAAACAAGCCATGACTTGTCGCCAGCCACAACAGCCTGCGCCACGGAGCAATCACGATAACCACAGTAGGTTCATCTGTCGGCAACACGAACTTCAACTTGCTATGACTCGGCTTATCCAGATCAATCGTGAACACACGAGCCGCACTACCAATCATCAATTGACGCGAGTCGACACTCAACGCAAGCGCAGTGATCCATGTGTCGCCACCTCCTGGCAGCTCCACTGCGACCGGCGCTGACATACCGGGGTCGAGCCGGAACAGACCAATATCCGTACCAATCCAAAGTCGGTCGCGCGGGTCGGCAAGCAGCCGCAACCCTGCACCGGGACGTCTGCCATCTTTGTTGATGAGTGGGTACTGACTAAATACACCGGTCTTCGCATCGAGTCGCTGCAATACTCCGCTCGGGCTCAGGACCCAGATCGCATCGCTAGTTTCGGCCAATGCGGCATTACGACGACTACCAAGAGAACCAGTCTGCCCCGGTTTACGATCGAAGGTCTGCATATGCAAGCCATCGTAGCGATGCAAACCACCATCACCCCAAAACCAGACGAAGCCGTGTCGATCAACGAATACGCCAAAGAGAGTGCTACTGGTCAGGCCCTGTGCAATACCGATCGATTCGAACGTCGGCTCACCGGCAGAATCTACGGCTGCCTGGGTGCTTTGTGTCGGTATCGTTTCATTTGCACGACAAGGCGCAACGGCTAGTGACAGCCCCATCAAAATTGCGGAAGCCAGCATCTGCACTGGACGCATGATTTTTCCCTTCGCGCTCCAAAAAGCATTGCCTTCCACGATCAAATAAACATGAATCGAGGACCCCGCCGTCATCTTGTCACATTTGGAGTTGCTGTACACGATGACCTGTCGCGATCATGGCGGCGTTTTTCGTGAAGCCCGGGAATTCACCAGGACCAGGATCATTCCTTAGAAAATTAATTGGCTTTCGACAGTTCCAATAGCGGGCCTTCTGCTGATGGACGAATCAACCAATCGGCGCTGGCGCCACGCAAGCCGCTTTTTGCTATCAGTGCGGCACGCTCCTCTTTTGAGCTCATCGTTCCGGTCATCGATGTCGGCATTAAACTGTGCACCTGAATTTTTGCAAGCACATCATTATGAAAATGAGCCAGACGCTCGAATTCAACCAGTCTTTTTTTCACAGACGGAAAATCTTCGCGAGCATGATCGACCGCTATATGCAGCATATCCATGCGCTGGCTTAATACCCATACTCTGTTTGGCAATAGCAAGTGCACCGCTTCCATTTGTTCTTGTGCAGATGAAATGTCCGAATGCACGACAGCGTTTTCCGCAATGCCAATCCGTGCCCATGCTTCGAGCAAGTCATAATTTGCCGAATCCAGCAACGGCAATAATTCCGAATACATTTTTCCGGATGCTTCAATTTCACCGGCACGTGTCATCAATGTGGCTATCTGCAGAGACAATTGCCAGCGTGCAGGCGCATTGGAAATCGAAGGCAGTTTCTTGAGCGCGCTTTGAAGGCCACGCAAGGCTGCTTCACGATCACCACTCAACATATCTGCCTCGGCAATACCGATCTGCGCTTGCAGAGCGTCGAACGGAACCGACTTGTCGCAACGCGAGTACCCTGCCCTTGCCTGCACCGGATCGCCCTGCGTTAATAAAATCGCCGCCCGCATGCAAGCGAACTTCGCGGCTGATGCAGGAGCCGCCACACTCGAACCAAGTCCGACATGAGCAAGCTTCTGACCATGATTCAATGCCGCGAGCGCCGCGGGGTAATTTCCACGGTAATACGCCAGTGATGATGCAAATTGATTTACCCAGAGTGCCGACTCACCTTGCACGCCGCTTTTCTGCAAGCGGGCGATGCGCAGGTCGGCGCTGGCAAAATTGCCGGCGAGTAGATCCTCGTTTAGAAAATCCACGTCCAGCATATTCATCGCAGCCGTATCGCCGATCATATTTGCTACAGTCATGGCCTGCTGCAACAGCAAGCGATACTTTGGAAAATCACCGGCACGATAATTCTGGAAGGCCGCAGTTCGCAATGCCTCAATTTCCAGCGCGCGAAAACCGGCGGTACGGGCTTTCGCAAGCAATGCATCCATGTGCTCTGACGATGTAGTCATGGGTCGCGAAGTTTCCCCGAAAAAGCGCGCACGTGTCGCTCGCAGATCATCGCCGGCAGTTTCAAAATGCCTGGCCGCTGATTCGTAGAGGGACATATCGTTACTGCCGCCAGTCTCGTAGGTGTCGGCTATCGCCAGGTTCAGGATGGCGAAACCGCGCTCGAACTCCCAGCCCTCGCCAGCCGCCTGCGCAAGCTTGTCGGCAGCCAGTGCATTGACACGGGCGCGTTTGGGGTCACCGAGCATGAGTTGAGTCGATGCAAGATTGATCAGCCTGATAATCCGGACGCTAACGGGTTGTTTTTCCCAGTATGGTTTAGATAGAACAAGCAACGCGTCTGCAGGACGGTTCGCTCGCAACAATACCCGCGAAAGCTCCGTTGAAAATACCGGTTGTGCCGGATATTTCGAAGCCAGACTTGTGTACGCAATGATTGCTTCCTGATGCTTTTGAGAAATTGCGAGTAGCTGGGCATTCACAACTTCCAATGCATCGTTCGGTACCGGTTGCAATAACAAACGTGCAGTGGCCGCATGTTCTTTGGCTGAATACATCTGACTCAAAATGGCATGTGTTTCCGCGAGCTGCAAATGCGCCAAGCCAAAATCCGGCGCGCGAGCAACGAGCTCTTCTCCGATCTGGGCTGTCTTGAGCCATTGTCGTGCCTGGCGTGCATGCACCATGTCGACATAGCGTTTGGCGGAATCCGCATCTAGCTTGAGCGCGGGCCATGACTGCTGCGCCCTGCTAACAACTAGCTGATCCAGCACTCGTTTAGACAATGTGTCCACCAATGCAGCGACTTGTTCGTGCCTTCCATCGACCTGAACAACATTGGGTTTGCCGTCACTTTCAAAACGCGCTCTTACAAATATGTGTGAAGGATCATTGGCCAGAGTGCCTGATGTAAGCAATATTAATTTTGTCGGCGTCGATGCCGATGCATCGGCAGCCATTTGCGCCTGGCTTAGCAACCTGACTTCAGGCAATACCGATAATTTCCACTCAAGCCAGGCATGCAACAAGGCCGTGGGCCAGCGAATTTCTGCGGCCGTCGCCGAGTCTTCGACATCAATTAAAGCAATGGATAACGGCGTCACCGGCAACGGAGTTTGATCGCCTTGCTTGTAAAAAGCGGCACCCATCAACAATAAGAACAAGGTACTTATCGCTGCGCACATTCCCCATCGACGCGTGCTGCTGCTGGGCGGTGGACTCGATAATTCTCGATCTACCGGGTGGATCACCGTCGATGTTTCGGATGCGATCGATGTTTCCGACACAGTAGTTGCATCCGCAAGCAGCTCAGCGGAAATCGATTCGTCAACCACGGCTACCGGGGTCGGTGGTTCAAATATATAACCGCTTTTCGCGACCGTACGAATCCAGCTCTTACGCTGGTGCCCCAGTGCTTTTCGCAACATCCAGACACTTTGGGAAAGGTTGGCATCCTCGACGATAACGCCGGACCAGACGCGCCTGAACAGCTCGTCGCGCGTGTGCATGGCATAGGGTTCCGCCAGAAACAGCAACAGCAGTTCAAACATGCGTTGCGGTAATTCGACATCCTGATCGGGCCGTTGCACGCGACGATAGCGCAGGTCGATACGAAGATCGCCGACACTCAGCTGTCGAGCCGTTGCCGGCCAAGCCGATGATGGGGTGCTCACCGATGTCGCCACGGAACAGTCCTCCAAATGATCGGCGTAAAAACAGCGCCGGCAAACTCAGTGGCGCGATGCTAGCACCAATACAACAGCAAAAAATATCGATCCATGCACGGATTGATGTCTGATAGCTTCGCCATAGCTTTGCATACGGAACCGTATTTATATCGATTCTCAAATGCGTCCGTGCAATCCGGCAATCCGGCAAGCTGGCAAGCTGGCAAGCTGGCGCGGAAGTTTGCCGCAAATTATTCGAATCAAAGCAGGCGATTAGCGTAATTGAGAAAAAATTGAGACTGCCAAAGAAGTTTTGTCACCGGATTGTCACTTAAATCATCCCGCTCCCATTCAATGGTCCGGGAATTGGCAGCTTGTCTTTGCGGTGGTTACCGGAATGACGCGAGTGAATAACAGGATCATAAGGGGACATTGCCCGGCATCGAAATTCGGTGCCGGGCGGTGAACTCAATTTCCGAGGCCGCAGTTTTGCGGTCATGTTCTTAATTAACCAGAAGGTAAAGCTCTAGTGAATATGAATATCAAGTTATCAATGTTACGCGTCTCCGCTCTTGCCGCCGCCACTGCATTGGCGCTAGCGTCACCAGTTGCCTCTGCCGCCGCACGAGTCAATGTCAGCGGTTTGGAGGCTGAACAAACAAACGACCGCTTCATCGTCAAGTACCGTAGCGGCAGCACCGAAAGCGCCAACGTCACGAATGCGAAGGCAACGCTTGCCCGGTTATCAGGCGTCAATGTCGGCGGTAAAGCACTGGGGGTAAATTTTGTACGTCGCTTGGCGGTAGGAGCCGAAGTCGTTCAAGTCGGTCGCAAACTCGACCGCGTCGACGCCGAGTCGTTCATGCGCCAGTTGGCATTAAATCCGAACGTCGAATATGTCGAAGTCGACCAGCGCATGTACGCGACCGTAACCCCTAACGACACCAGATATGCTGATCAATGGCACTACTCCGAAGCCACCGGCGGCATCAAAGCCAACGAGGCCTGGGACACTACGACGGGAAGTGGAGTCGTGGTAGCCGTGATCGATACCGGTATCACTCCACATAGCGACCTGGATGGCAACGTCCTTGCAGGCTACGACTTCGTAAGCGATTCCACCACCGCACGCGATGGCAACGGCCGCGATTCGAATCCGAACGACGAAGGCGACTGGTACAACGCGGGCGAATGCGGCCAGCAACAGGCGAGAAATTCGAGCTGGCATGGCTCCCATGTGGCCGGCACGGTCGGGGCGGTCACCAACAACAGCAAGGGCGTGGCCGGCGTCGCTTACGGCGCCAAAGTCGTGCCGGTGCGCGTGCTTGGCCGCTGCGGCGGCAGCCTGTCGGACATCTCCGACGCCATCATCTGGGCCTCGGGCGGTAATGTTAGTGGCGTGCCATCCAATGCCAATCCAGCCGAAGTTATCAATATGAGCTTGGGTGGATCGGGTAGCTGCTCCAGTACTTATCAAAGTGCGATCAATGGCGCGGTACAGCGCGGCACAACGGTGGTGGTTGCCGCCGGCAACAGTAGCGCCGATGTCTCGGGTTTCCAGCCTGCAAATTGCAACAACGTGATTGCTGTGGCATCGACCGACCGCCAAGGTGCACGCTCAAGTTTCTCCAACTACGGCACCGGCATCGACGTATCCGCGCCGGGTTCCAGCATACTTTCGACCATCAACGGTGGTACCCAAGCGCAGGGCTCGGAATCATATAGTTTGATGAGCGGCACATCGATGGCATCGCCACATGTGGCTGGCGTGGTAGCACTGATCCAGGCTGCTGCTGGCTCTTCACCCAAAACCCCCGCACAGGTGGAAACGATTCTAAAAGACACTGCTCGTGCGCTTCCTGGCAGTTGTTCGGGCGGTTGCGGCGCTGGCATCGTGAATGCGAAAGCCGCTGTCGGTGGTGGTGATCCTGATCCTGATCCAGATCCAACGCCAGGCACGCTAACCAACGGAACTGCAGTGACCGGACTGTCTGGCAACGCGGGCACCGAGTTGCGTTACACACTGGTCGTTCCCTCTGGCGCGAGCGCATTGAAATTCGTCACTGCCAGCGGCACTGGTGATGCCGATCTTTACGTTAAATTCGGTAGTGCCCCAAGCACCACAAGCAATGACTGCAAATCCGAAGGCGGCACAAATGCTGAAACCTGCAATATATCGACAGCACAAGCCGGTACTTATCACGTGCTGGTATATGGCTACAGCACATTTTCCGGTTTGAGTCTGACCGGTAGCTACACAACCGGCGGAGGTGACGGCACGCAAACTTATACCAACACCACCGATTACGCGATCAACGACAATGCCACCGTCGACAGCCCGGTTTCGGTTTCAGGACGCACTGGCAATGCACCAAACAATGCGACGGTGGCCGTCAATATCGTCCATACCTATATCGGCGATCTGAAAGTCGATTTGGTGGCACCGGATGGCAGTGTCTACAACCTGCATAACTATGCCGGTGCGGGTGCTGACAACATCAACAAAACTTATACCGTCAACGTGTCGAGCGAGGCACTGAACGGTACCTGGAAACTACGCGTCAACGACAATGCAGCCAACGACATTGGCAAAATCGATAGCTGGAGCCTTAAGTTCTGAACCGAATAAAAACACAAGAGTGATCAACGAATTATTTCGATTAACTCACCGATAAGCCAATACGCCTCAAATCTGCCCCCGACAGATAAGAGCGTCTTATTTCCCCGTCCCCCGGCGTACAGCCGGGGTTTTTTCATAGAGATTTTTCATGACATTGATACAACTGCGTTATTTGCTGGCGATTGCCGATTCCGGATTAAACATTTCACTCGCCGCTGCAAAAATTCATGCGACCCAACCTGCGCTGTCCAGGCAAATAAAACAGCTGGAAGTTGAACTTGGCGTCATCCTGTTTGTTCGTGGCGTTCGCAGCCTGAACAGCATTACACCGGTGGGCGAAAAAATAATTGCGCATGCACGTATCCTGCAAGCAGAAGCCATTCTTATTCGCACTATCGCAACCCAATCTCGAAGCGCCAAGCCAGGCCAATCTCCTACTCCCGAGAACGGCATTCAATACCGTGAGGTCATGCCGATGGCTGCAATAACGCTCTATTCAAATAAAGAAACGGTAGCGTGATAACCATAGACGAAGCGTGACGCTTGAATAATTCAACGGCGTCGTAACAGCTATCGAAACTCGCGGCTGGAAGCATGGCCCAGGTTCCAAGCCTATAGGTACGAAACAAGAATTAACTTGCAAGCTGCTTTTGAACGCCAAACGCGGCCAGAATCATGCGCTAGACTACATCAAGTAACAGGGGGAGCTGTTCTTGATGCCGATTCGTCGCGATTCGTTTACCGACTTTCGAGCAACCATGCGCTGGCGCGTGGGTTTGGTGCTGGGCGCGTTGGTGATGGTATTGATGGTTGCATTAGGCACGCTCAATACCCAGCTTGGCCTGAAGGATACCGCGCAACTTGCCTGGGTTGTTTTGGCCGTATCCGGCATAAGTGTGTTGGGCCTGGTGTTGTCGCCACGGCACGTCGGCGGCACCGTTTTTTTCACGGCTGTCACCATGCTTCTGGTCTTCGTCCCCGCCTTTGGCCTGTATCACGGCAGACCAATGCAGCATTGGGCCTATATTTTTCCGCCGCTTCTGGTCTTTCTGATCCGCTCAAAGCCTGCGTTGGTCGGCATGGTGCTGTATGGCATCTACGTTGTATTCACATTGCAGCCCTTGATTCCACTTATCGATGTGGTGCGATTCGCCAGCGGCTATGGCTTGCTTGTATGTTTCATTTATACCTATGCGCTTCTGGAAGAACGCGCTTCGGCAATGCTGCGTTACTACTCCGACCATGATGCTCTAAGCAATTGCTTCAACAGACGCACATTCAATGAAGCACTGGAACAACTGACACGTTCGCGCGCCACCGGGAAACGCGTTACCTTCCTGCTGATCGATATTGATCATTTCAAGGCAATCAACGACGAACATGGCCATCTGGTTGGTGACCGCATCATCACACAAGTAGCTGCCGAGCTAGGACGAACACTTGATTCCGGAACACCGTTGTTTCGTTACGGCGGAGAAGAGTTCGCAATTATTCTTGACGATGCTTCCGAGCAGGCTGGCACTGAATTGGCCGAGCGTTTACGCAACGCAATCGATGAATACAATTTCCAGGAAGTAAGTGTCAGTATCAGCATCGGGGTTGCCGAGTGGCATACTTCTCACCCCAATGTTAATGCGGCATTGGGCCATGCCGACCGTGCTTTATATGCTGCGAAAAATGCCGGACGAAATCGCGTGATGATGGCATCGTCGATTATTTAATCGGTATCCGCGCCATAGGATTTTTTGTCGTTACAGGATAATCGGATAATCGGATAACTCTCGCGGGTTATCGGCATTCATCGGAAAATTTATCGTCAGTAGAGCATTGATTTTAGCAACTCACGGTATTGACCAGATTGGGGACCAAATCGGCACGACGCTGATACTGATTCAGGACCTCAGCCCACTGCGCCTTGACGCCTTCGTCATTGGTTTGAATCTGGTTATAGCCGCAACCGGACAGTAGAGAGATCAACAAAAGTGCAATGCTAAGGCGGATTAACTTCATGGCACGCTCCCATTAAATCGTTGTTACATTGAAGCACCGAAATGCCGGGCTTGCAATCAAGGATCAGGGAATCAACTTCAACAGCGATTGTGTAATGACGTCGCCGGCACTGGTATTTTTATCTGCAATGGCCGGTAACAATCCAACCGCCAATTTCTTGCCAAGTTCGACGCCCCATTGATCGAAAGCATTGACACCCCAGATGACCGATTGAACGTAAACGCTGTGTTCATACAGCGCGAGCAACATGCCAAAGTTGTGCGGATTCAATTCATTCAGTAAAAACAAACTGGACGGTCGATTGCCAGGATAATTTTTTTGCGGTTCATTTTCGGCACAGCCATTTGCCAATGCTTCGGCTTGTGCAAACAGATTAGCCAATAAATTCTGGTGGCTTTCGAGATAAACATGCGCCGGTTTGATCACACCGATAAAATCCATCGGCACGACATCACTGCCTTGGTGGATGGCCTGGAAAAAACTGTGTTGGCTACTGCTGCCGGTACCGCCCCACAAGACCGGCACCGTCGCCTGCATAGCTTGCTGATTATCGGGACCAACCGATTTACCCAAGCTCTCCATGACCAGTTGTTGCAAATAGGCCGGCAAATGACTCAATCGCTCGTCGTAAGGCATGATCGCCTGAGTGGGAAAACCCAAGGCATTACGGTTCCAGATACCGATCAAGGCATGCCAGACCGGAAGATTGTTCGAGACCGGCGAATTCAGGAAATGTGCGTCCATTTCGGTGGCGCCCTTCAGCATTTCCGAAAACTTCGGCATGCCAATCGCTAGCGCCAAGGAAAATCCGACACATGACCAAAGTGAATAACGTCCGCCCACCCAATCCCACATCGGCAGAATATTTTTCGAGTCCACGCCGAAACCGGTCGCTTTTTCGATATTGGCGGTGACGGCGTAAAGACGGGAATCATCTTTAAGCCATTCCTTGATGATCCGACCGTTCAACAACGTTTCCTGTGTACCGAAAGTTTTCGACACCAGGATCGCGGCAGTCTTTGACGGATCGAGCGATTTCAATAGATGCTGCGCGCTGCTGCCATCGACATTATTGATGAAGTGAATGCGGAAACGCCCGGTATGGAAATCCCGCAATGCGTCGACCGCCAATCTCGGCCCAAGGTCGGAACCGCCGATGCCGATGTTAATGATGTCGCTGACGTCGCTGGCTTCCAAAGTCTCGATCAGCTCGGCCATTTTTTTATGCGAACTCAACGCAAGCTCGTTAGCGGCTAAGGCATCGGCGCTTTCCACCAGGCATCCACGCAACGATGTATGCAGGGCTGCGCGTTGTTCGGATTGGTTGACCAGTTTTCCGTTGAACAAATCTTTAATTGCCGTATCAACCGACGAGTATTCCGCCAGATCAAACAGGGACTGCAACGCCTGGTCATCAAGTCGCTGCCGGGCGAAGCTGGCCTGCAATGGCCCGACTCGAAGCGACAGGCTAGTTGCACGCTCGTGATTTTGCTTCACGTCACGCAGGTGAAAGTTCTTCAGTCGCCGACTATGTGCAAGCAGGGAATTCCAGGCATCGGATTTCTTTTTCGAACTCATGCAATATCGAACTCGAGATTATCGATAAGACGAGTACGGCCCAGTCGTGCCGCAATCAGCGCGAGCAGGTTTTTTTCATTAGGCTCGACGGGTCGCGACAGATCACTGCGGCGAATTTCCGCATAATCCACCACAAATCCCATCATTTCCAATCGCTGTTTCGCTTCTGCTTCGATACCGTGGATCGGCATACCCAGTCCGGCCTGATCTTTCATGAAATTCAGAGTTTGATAGATGAATGTTGCAGTTTGACGTTGCTCGCCTTCCAGATATTGGTTGCGTGAGCTCATAGCCAGACCATCGGCTTCACGCAAGGTCGGCGCCGCAATTACACGGGTCGGAAAACTCATTTCCGTGGCCATGTAGCGAATCACTTGCAGTTGCTGATAATCCTTGCGGCCGAACACCGCGACATCCGCTTGCACCATATTGAACAGGCGCGCCACCACTTGTGCGACGCCATTGAAATGGCCGGGGCGATGCATGCCGCACAAGATATCGGTAATGCCCGGCACGTGCATTTGCACGCAACCCATCGTTCCGAACGGATACATTTCTTCTACCGATGGCAGCAGCAAGGCGTCGCAACCTTTTTCAGTCAGGCCATTGATATCGCTGTCCGGTGTCCTTGGATAACGGGCGTAATCTTCGTTTGGTCCGAACTGGGTCGGATTCACGAAAATGCTGGCAACCACTTTATCGCTATGCTGTTTCGCCAATTCGACCAAGGCAAAATGGCCGGCATGCAGATTCCCCATGGTGGGAACGAAACCGATTCGAAGACCGGCTTTTTTCCAATCGGCGATCTGTGTGCGCAACGCGGCGACGGAATTATATGTTTTCATTCGTAGCTGTGTTCCGAAGTTGGAAACGTCGATTCTCGCACAGCCTTTCCGTAAGCTTCGAAAGCGCCTTGAATACTGCCCGTTTCTGCCATGAAATCCTTGACGAAACGCGGGCGGCGATGACCGCTGTTCATTCCGAGCATGTCGTGCAGCACCAGTATTTGTCCGTCGCAATGCGGACCTGCACCGATACCAATCGTTGGAATCTTGATGCTGCGGGTAATTTCTTCCGCCAATCCCATCGGCACGCATTCCAGCACCAGGCAATCGGCACCGGCTGCTTCAACGGCTTTTGCATCGGCAATCATTTTTTTCGCGGCATCGCCTTCGCGGCCCTGTACGCGATAACCGCCAAGTTTCATCACCGATTGCGGTGTCAAACCCAGGTGCGCGCATACCGGAATATCGCGTTCCGCCAAAAACGAAATAACTTCCAGAACATGACCGGCGCCTTCGAGTTTCACCATGCTGGCGCCGCCTTCGGCAATCATCAGCGTCGCCGCGTCCAGTGCACGTTCGGGAGTGGCATAGCTCTGGAACGGCATATCGGCAATCAATAACGCATTGTGAAGTCCACGCTCTACGCAAGCGGTGTGATAAACGATGTCATCCACCGTGACCGGCAAGGTACTTGCCTTGCCCTGCATGACCATGCCAAGCGAATCGCCGACCAGAATGACGTCCAAACCGGCGGCGTCAATCGCGCGCGCGAAACTCGCGTCGTATGCAGTAATGGCAACTATTTTTTCACCGGCGATCTTCATCTCCCGCAACTTCGGCACGGTGAGCTTTGGACGTCGCGCCGGCTTTGACTGATCTGCGTACATGGATGCTCTCTAAAAGTCTGCGCTACTCTAAAACCTGGATGCCGGAAATGTCGAGTTTTGCCAGACAGTCTTTCAAACTGCTCTGCCCCGGAATTTCCAGCTCGCTTACCAACTCTGCCAACGGCACCAAAACGAATGCCCGTTCATGCATATGCGGATGTGGAATATGCAAATCCGCTTCATTAATTACATCGTTGCCGAACAATAAAATATCCAGATCGAGCGTACGCGGCTGCCAGCGTTCTTCCTTTTGACGAACACGCCCGAAGCGCTCTTCGATTTCCAGTAATTTCAGTAACAAGATTTGCGGACTTAAGCGCGTTTGCAGTTCGGCAACGCAATTGATGAAATCGTCCTGCTCGGTATTACCCCAGGCAGGTGTCTGGTAAAAACTCGATTGGCGACGCAAAGTCGTTTGCGGAATTTCATCCAGCGCAAACAAGGCTTCATCTAGGGTCTCGCGGACTTCACCGAGATTGCCGCCAAGCCCGACAAAAACTCTCTTGGGTTCGTTACTCATACATTATTTTCCTGCGACGCTGGTTTTGGCCTGCGACGACGACGTTTTTTCGGTGCGGCCGACAAATCTCCCGGCTCGGAACTGTGCAAAGTTCTTTTCGATTCCAGACGCGATGCGAGCATTTCCGGACTTTGTATTTGCGCTTCGCGCCAAAACGCGACGTCTTCGGCAACTTCGGGCGTACCGCTTAAACGCAATTCGAGGAAATCGAAAGCGGCGCGAAAACGCGGGTGCGACAACAATCTGAATACACGTTTGCGTACACGTTGCGAGAAACGCGATTGCAACAACCAGATTTCCTGCATTGGCAGCGAAAAACGGCGCGGCAAAGCAATCCTCTCTGCCTGGTGCAAAGTGACGCGGTCCGCGGCTCGTTGTTGCGCAACGGTTAAATCAACACCGGTTTTTTGCAGGATTGCCAGTTCGCGGCAATAGGCCGGCCATAACAATGCCGCAAACAGAAACGCCGGAGTTACCGGCTTGCCTTCGGCAATGCGCGAATCGGTGTTGCGCAAAGCCTGCAAAACCATCGCACGCAAAGCGCCGCTACTATTGGTGCTGAGTGCTTTCGCGGTTTCCGGGAACAATACGTTCAACAAACCGTGATTTTCGAGACCAAGAAAACTTTTCTCGGCATGACCCGATAAAAACATTTTCAGGCATTCATCGAACAAACGCGCCGGTGGTGCATCGCTGACCAGACTCGCCAAGCGTGAAATGGGTTCTGCGGCGGAGTCATCAATCCGGAAATTCAATTTCGCGGCCAGGCGTATCGCCCGCAACATGCGAACCGGATCTTCGCGGTAGCGCGCATCCGGATCACCGATCAGTTTCAGCACATGGGCTTTTACGTCTTCGAACCCGCCAACGTAATCACGCACCGAAAAATCATCAACCGTGTAGTACAAGGCATTGGCGGTAAAATCGCGCCGAATCGCATCGTCTTCGATCGTGCCGTAAACGTTGTCACGCAATAAGCGGCCGCCATCCTCGGTTTCGCGATCACCACTGCCGTCATCGGAATTGGCACGGAAGGTGGCGACTTCGATAATTTCCTGGCCGAACATGATGTGTGCGAGGCGAAAGCGCCGGCCAATCAAGCGGCAGTTGCGAAACAGGCTGCGAACCTGGTCGGGCGTTGCACTGGTCGCCACATCGAAATCTTTCGGATGCCCGCCGATCAACAAATCACGCACAGCACCGCCGACGAGATAGGCATCAAACCCACCTTCGCGCAATTTATAAAGTACACGCAAGGCATTCGGACTGATGTCTTTACGTGAAATGCCGTGGCCGTCCCGCGAAATAACGCGTGGATCAAGTTTCGGGCTGGGATGTGCGGTTTCTTCCATTAAGATTGCTCGACACCGGAATCCTTCCGGTCTTGGCCGCCGTTTGGGCGGAGCTATTCAAGCCCGTTATACTACCGGCTGCGAAGACGCCAAGCTATGCAAGCGGGATAATAGCTGAATACCGAAGCGCTCTGACCTTTCAAATCAAATACTTAGGCCGCAATATTGGCCCATTACCGGAATACGCACTATGCCATTTGTCGTTGTCGAGAACTGTATCCGCTGCAAATACACCGATTGCGTGGAAGTTTGCCCGGTCGATTGCTTTCATGAGGGCCCGAATTTTCTGGTGATCGACCCGGATGAGTGCATCGATTGCACCTTGTGTGAACCCGAATGCCCGGCCAAAGCGATTTACCCTGAAGATGACGTTCCGGCAGGCCAGGAAAGCTACATTGCGCTGAACGCTGAGCTTTCGAAAGAATGGCCAGTGATCACGACCCGCAGCGAGCCCTTGGCCGATGCCGCCGAATGGGATGGCAAAACCGGCAAGCTTGAATTCCTGCAACGATAATCATCCAAGACACTTTCCTTGGACGGCGAAAACGCCCGCACTGAAATAACTTCACGCCAAGCCAATATTCAACTCGGCGTCTCGGGCACCGTCTTGGTACTGGCCGTAATGACGGCCTGGTTCGCATCGAAAGACGGCCCGTTGCAAATTTTTGCCTGCATCGTCGGTTTTATTGCTTACGTAACGACGGCGATGTCGATTGGTGACTGGGGTTATGCATTCCGGCGGGCTCGTGGCCGCAAACCAATACCATTTCTGTTTCTGCACGCTTTGGCAGCACCACTGTTTCTTCCCGGGCTAGTCGCATTGTTTTTCCGTGAAGACGATTCTCTATTGGAAGCAGTGCTCGGAATATTTGCCATGCCCTTCACTTTTTACATCGGCTTTTTAATCGTCGGCTCATTTTATGTGGCGCTCAGGTTATTGCACGATTTTGTTTTGTATTTATTGCTGAAAGGTCTCGAGCGTGGTTACATCTTGATAAAGCGTATCTGGTCCCGATAAGGCAATCATGATCAACCTGCAAAACACACTGCTATCCACCATTCGCACGGTACCCGACTGGCCAAAGCCGGGCGTGCATTTTCGCGATATCACGCCCGTTTTCCAGTCACCGAAAATGATGGCGGAAGTGATTGCGCATCTTGTCGAACGCTACCGTGGGCAAAAACTTGATGCGGTTGCCGGCATTGAAGCGCGCGGTTTCGTGTTCGGGGCCGTTTTGGCTCACGCCTTGAATGTGGCGTTCATTCCTATCCGCAAAAAGGGCAAATTGCCTTACAAAACCCTGTCGGAAGATTACGAGCTCGAATATGGCACCGCCGTGGTCGAGATTCATATTGATGCCTGCAAGCCCGGCGACAGGGTGTTACTGGTCGATGATCTGATTGCTACCGGCGGCACCTTGCTGGCAGGTAAAAAGTTGCTGGATCGAATTGGCGCCGCCATTATCGAAGCCGCCGCCGTCATCGATCTACCGGAATTGGGCGGAAGCGAAAAATGTCGTAATCAAGGTCTTCCGGTGTATTCACTGATTCAATATCAGGGCGAATAATACACAACAGCCATTCCACCGCGCAGGCATCGTAATTCGGCAATAAAAAAAGCGCCCGAAGGCGCTTTTTTCGTGACGAAATAAAATCTGTAATTATTCAAGACGCGATTTCAAGATACCCAGCAAACGGCCTGCCGGTGAATTTGCGGCAGCTACGCCTTCGGAAGTGAAAGCAGTGACGCGGGTTGTATCGCCTGCAGCTTCAGCGCGAATCAGGTAGTTCATGCCTTGATAACGGACGTCATAACTACCGAGTGCTTGAGCGCTGCTGGTAACGGTGACGCCTTCGATACGGTTCAGGGCCAGACCCATACGACGCCAGGTACTTTCGAGGGTGTCATTGACCGAGAATGTTTCTACCGCCACTTCGCCTTGGACCGTGGTGCTTTCAATGCCCGGAACAAGCAATGCATTGCTTGAGCTCGGTGTGTCGAGACCCGGCGGAATTTCCAAGCGATTGGTTTGCTTGCTGTTTTCGTAACTCACGCGTTTTTTCAGCCAGCTGCAGCCAGTCGTAGCCGACACCATTACAATGGCCAATGTCAGCCAGATAAGCGAGCGCGTAACGCGAGGTGAAACGATCATTGGATTCTTCTCCTGATGGCACTAAGCCGTTATTTTCAATTCAAAACTGAGATCAAACTAGGGGTAATTCTAACGCTTTACAGAGCGCTGTCATGCTTTCAGCGTTTTCAGCGTAGCCTGACGATAGGGGTAGCAGGGGCAAACGCAAGCCAAGACCGCATCCCAGCTGGGCCATGACGGCCTTCACGGGGATCGGATTAGGCTCGCAGCCGAGAAAATCGTACAAGTCCAGTAACTGCTTATCCAATGCCTTGGCTTGCTCGACCTCGCCAGCCTGTAACTGACGGCATATCTTGCTAAAAGTTCCTGGCACGGCGTTGGAAGCCACCGAAATCACACCATTTGCACCACCATGAACAGCCCGAACGAAGGTAGGGTCATCGCCGCTCAGCAGTGTGAAATTGGCTGAAGCAAGCGGATACAGCGCATTCCAGCGCTCTTCATCACCGCGTGCTTCTTTCAATCCGATGATATTGGGGTGTTTGCAAAGACTGGCAACGGTTTCAGGCTGCATATCGCATCCGGTGCGACCAGGCACGTTATACAAAACGACCGGCAAGCCGCCTTCATCGGCGACCGCCTGATAATGCTCGACCAAACCGGCCTGGGTCGGCCTGACATAAGGTGGCGTAACCACAAGCGCGATATCTGCTCCGCAACTTTTCGCCAGACGCGTCTGCGCGATGGTCTTCGCAGTATTGGATTGCCCAGTGCCCGCCAGTACCGGAATACGGCCTGCCACCTGCTTTACTGCGCTGCGAATCAGCTCACAATATTCATCATCACTTAGCGCTGCAGCTTCCCCGGTTGAACCTGCCACCACGATGGCATCGATTCCCGAGCGGATTTGCCAGTCGATCAAGCGCTGCCAGGCAGCAAAATCAACCATTCCATTGGCGTCAAAGGGAGTGACTAGCGCAGTAATGCTGCCAGATAGCTGCATGGCGGCCTCGTGATTGTGAGAGGCGATATTGTAGCGATTTGTGACGATATTTGGGGCAGTAATTAATAACTTGCAGGCGATAACATTCGGACAGTATGCTGGGTCATCTTTCTAGCCGCTTGTAACTCATGCGACGCATCCGGACACCTGCATTGACTGTTGACCCCACGCCACGCCCGACCGCAAACGAAAATCATCTGTTGATTAGCGCCTACACAACGCACCCGCAATCGCCATTGTTACTGGTGACCAAGCGAATTTCCGAGTCTGGCTGCAATATGGTCGACGCGCACCTGACGACAGTGGGACGCGACGTCTCGGTGACAGCTTTGGCGGTCGGTTCCTGGGATGCGATCGCCAAGCTTGAAGCGCAGATGGTGAAACTCGAGCGCGAAGAAGGACTGAAGCTGGTCTGGTACCGCACTGGCCCGAAAGCCATGCAATCGAATTTGCTCCCGTATATCGTCGAAGTAGTCGCGGCAGACAAGCCCGGCATTTTGTTCAATCTGGCCGATTTTTTCGATCGCCAGGGCATTACGATCGAAAACATGCATAGTTCACGTTACCGCGCAATGCAAACGGGTGCGGAAATGTTTACAGCGCAATTGACCATCGGCGTACCAGCCGATACCCATATTGCGGCTTTGCGTGATGATTTCCTTGAGTTTTGCGACGCATTGAATTTAGATGCGATCATGGATCCGATGAAGTTTTAAGAAAGGAGAGTTGAATGCCCGAACGACGTTCCGTATTGACCGCTTCATGTCTGCCAGCTGGTTTGTATTCGACAGCCGCTTCCACTACCGCGCCACTTAACTAATTCTCAGTGCACATCCCCCACTTTTTCCATTCCACTGCGCTGTTGCAAGCAGCTGTTGGTGGCTTTCTGCTGTTTGGTTTTAATCCGAGGCGACTATGACCCGAAGCAAGCGTATATATGTGCTTGATACCAACGTGCTGATGCACGACCCGACCGCGTTGTTCAAATTCAAGGAACACGACGTGTTTATTCCAATGATGGTATTGGAAGAGTTAGACAACGGTAAAAAAGGTCACTCCGAAGCTAGTCGCAATGCCCGTCAGGTCAGTCGTTTCCTCAACGATTTGATCGAAGCGCATGGCAGCAACAATGTCGAAGGCGGCGTCTCGCTCGCCCAACCGAAAAGCCTGAACCTGCGCGGCGAAGAAAGCGTCGGCAAATTATTGTTCCAGTTGAAACCGGTGGAAACCGGCAAGCGTTTTGGCACGGTACTGCCGGACAACCTGATTCTCGGCGCTATCCTGCAATTGCGCGAAGACAATCCGAATGTGCCTGTGGTGCTGGTTTCCAAGGATATCAACCTGCGCATCAAGGCTTCGAT
>JBOHYG010000127.1:0-1267 GCA_050737875.1 Arenimonas sp.
GATTCTCTGACCGGCCCGTTGCTGTATGCGTTCTCGATGGAAGACCCTGGCGCAGCCAGCCGTCTGATCAAGGAATACGTAAAGATCAACGACAAGTTACAAGCGAAGATCGTTTCCATTGGCGGCAAGATGTACCCGGCCTCGCACGTTGAAGTGCTGGCTTCGCTGCCAACCCGCGATCAAGCGTTGTCGATGCTGGCACGCGCCCTTTCCGAGCCTGCGGCTATGTTCGCTCGTGCAGTCAAGGCAATTGCCGACAAGCAAGGCGGCGGCGAAGAAATCGCAGCCGAGGCACCAGCCGAAGCTTGATACATTCGCTACAAACGCATTCTCAAACAATCCAGTAATTAAATTCAGAGGTAAACACAATGTCCCTTTCCAATGACCAAATCGTTGAAGCGATCGCCACCAAGACCTTGATGGAAGTGATGGAACTCGTTCGCGCCATCGAAGAAAAATTCGGCGTTTCCGCCGCTGCCCCAGTTGCTGCTGCAGGTCCTGCCGCTGCCGCTGCCGTTGTTGAAGAACAAACCGAATTCACGGTTGTTCTGAAAGCCGCCGGCGAGAAGAAAGTTGAAGTTATTAAAGCCGTCCGCGCCATCACGGGCCTGGGCTTGAAAGAAGCGAAAGACCTGGTCGAAGGCGCACCGCAAACCGTTAAGGATGCAGTGTCCAAGGCCGACGCAGACAAGTTCAAGAAAGAACTCGAAGCAGCTGGCGCAACTGTCGAACTCAAGTAAGCAATTACTTGCTTCGCCGGCTTGAATGGCGAGTAAAGGCTGGGAGCGAAAGCCCCCGGCCTTTAGCCGTTAATTTGATCGGCGAGAAATACCGCAACAAATTTTCACGAGTTGTCAGTCGGAAGTAGCGGGAGAAGGCGTGCTAGTGCCGGCAATACTAGCGATTTCCCACTGACAATTTACTTTTCTGTTTTACCCGCAGATCACACCCATCTGCGTATCAAAATGAGGCGATAGCTCCCATGAACTACTCCTTCACCGAGAAAAAACGCATTCGTAAAAACTTCGGCAAACGCCGTGATGTTTTGGAAGTGCCTTACTTGCTCGCCATTCAAATGGATTCCTACCGTGAATTCCTGCAGGAATTCTCGCCAACGGCCAATCGCGAAGACCGCGGTCTGCACGCTGCGCTGAAATCGGTATTTCCTATTTCATCTTACTCCGGCAATGCCGCGCTCGAATACGTGAGTTATCGCCTCGGCGAACCACCATTCGATGAACGCGAATGCCGTAACCGTGGCCTGAGC
>JBOHYG010000128.1:0-21429 GCA_050737875.1 Arenimonas sp.
TTGTCGTTCAAGGCCTTGGTGGCTTCCATGTTAATGCCTTTGCGCAGCAAGCCGACCATTTGCTCGATCACTTCGCAAGACTTTTCAAGCATCATGGCACGCGACACGAAATCAACATCGCCAATCCGTTCCGCAGCAATCAAATAACGTTCCGCGAATTTTTCGACGGTTTTCGGAATTTTGTACAACACGTTATTCAAGGCTTCGATATCTTCCGGTTCGAGTGCCGTGACGAAGGTGTTGACCAATTCCTGGCTGATTTTCGCGTTTAAATCTTTTTCAAGCTGGCGAGCAAGTTTGAATTTGTCCAGCGAACGTTGGCCTGCAGGCGCCTGCAAAAGCTCTACCAGGGCACGCGTACTTTCCCGTGCAGCGGCAGCACTAGCCTCTAGAAGGCCATAAAACTTATCGCCTTTACCGAAAATAGTTTGCAAAGAAAACATGGACAACCCCTTGAAGTAAGCAAAATATGGCCAGATGACAGATTCTTGAATTTTTTACTGCCATTTGATGACGCGCATTATAGCCTAGCGAGATGGCCGTATTTCCGACTAATTGACACATGGCTGCGTTATCATGGTTACCTCAAGAATCAGCTCTAAAACCATGATTAATCAAATAATTAAGTCCATGTTGACAGGCATTGGCGTCTTTCTGTTACCGACACTTGCGTGGGCAAGTTCAACCGACGCCGGCAAGCTGGACTTGACCGACCATCCGCTCGGACTCCTGGCAGTCGGCATTTTCGTGACAGCCTATGCCTTCGTCGTGCTGGAGGAAAAACTCCACCTGCCAAAATCCAAGCCTGTACTGGTCGCTGCAGGCGTGATTTGGGCCCTGATTGCCTGGTATTGCAGCCAGGACGTTTCGCTTGGCCCGGATTTCGCCGCAAACGCCTTTCGCCATATTTTTCTCGAATTCACCGAATTGTTCTTCTTTTTGATCGTGGCGATGAGTTTCGTCGCGGCCATGACCGAACGGAACGTATTCGAGGCGTTGCGTGCGGAACTGGTAAGCCGAAATCTTAGCTATCGCTCCTTGTTCTGGATCACTGGTGTCGTGTCGTTTTTCATGTCCGCGGCACTGGACAACCTGACCACAGCGCTGATCATGTCGGCGGTGATTCTGGCGGTGGGTGCCGGCAATATCCGATTTATCACTTTGGCATTCATCAACCTGGTGGTCGCTGCAAATGCAGGCGGCGCTTGGTGTGCTTTTGGTGATATCACGACCTTGATGGTCTGGCAGGCCAAGAAAGTCGAGTTTTTCGAATTTTTTGCGATTTTTGTTCCATCGCTCGTGAACTGGCTTATTCCTGCAATGTGCATGTATTTTGCATTGCCGAAAGAAACGCCGCCACCGGGCAAGGATAATGCCGATGTCAAGTTCGGCGGCTGGATGACCTGTATTTTATTTGCAGTTACGATCGCGATAACCGTCAGCGCCAAACAGTTCCTGCATATGCCGCCGGTGTACGGCATGTTGGTTGGGCTGGGCTTGCTGCAGGTTTCCGGTTATTTCATCAGGCGCCACGAGATTCGGAAAGCCGTAATGAATGAAACGCCGCACGGCGAGACATATAACGTCTTTGAAATCATCGCGCGTGCCGAATGGGACACCTTGCTGTTTTTCTACGGCGTCCTGCTTTGCGTCGGCGGGCTTGCGACAATTGGCTATCTTGAACTTGCTTCGACCCGGATTTACGGCGAACTCGGGTTCACTACGGCCAATATCATCATGGGCGTGCTCTCGGCCGTGGTCGACAATATTCCGATCATGTACGCCGTCTTGCAGATGAACCCGCCGATGGATCATGGCCAATGGCTTCTGATTACCCTTACCGCCGGCGTCGGCGGCAGCCTGTTATCGGTCGGTTCGGCCGCCGGTGTGGCGCTGATGGGCGTTTCTAAGGGCCAATATACCTTCCTCGGCCACCTGAAATGGACCTGGGCCATTACACTTGGCTACATCGCCAGCATTTATACTCATCTCTGGATTAATGCTGCCCACTTCTCATGATTGAAATACTGATCGTAATCCTGCTGGTGTCGTTTAGCGGCTTCTTCGCCTTGTCGGAGATGGCCGTAATGACTTCGCGCAAGCAGCGCTTGAAGCAACTGGCGCTCACCAGTTCGCGCGCGCGCAAGGCCGTGGAGTTGTCCGAACACCCGGAAAACTTTTTATCTGCCGTACAAGTGTGGATTACCTTGCTCGGTTTGTTGACCGGCTCTTTCGGTGGTCAATCGCTCGCTGTCCGTTTAAAGGTACCGTTGATCGAACTTGGCATTCCGCTTATTGCAAAATATGCCGAAACTATCGCATTTGCATTTAGCTTCACCCTGATACTCCTGATTTCAGTAGTGCTGGGCGAGCTGGTTCCGAAACGCTTGGCCACACTGCGCCCGGAAAAAATCGCCACTGCCGTTGCGATTCCGATGAGCGTCCTGAGTACGATCGCACGTCCGGCCGTTTTCATACTGACACTACTGACTAGAACCCTGCTGCGCATCATGGGCCTTGGAAAAATCTCCGAAGAAAAAGTGACGGAAGAAGAAATCCGCCACCTGGTCGCCGAGAGCCACGAGCAAGGCGTTATCGATCAGGACGAACGCAATATGTTGAACCGCGTCTTGCGGCTCGGTGATCGCACCTCGGATTCATTGATGACGCCAAGAACGCGGATTACCTGGCTCGATGCAAATGCATCGCTCGAAGACAATCTGGCAAAGATGCGGGACACCTTGTTCGCGCGCTTCCCGGTTTACCGCGGCAGCGATGCCGACGTGCTCGGCATACTCGAAGTCAAAACCCTGGCCGGCCAGACCGATATCAAGACAACCGACGAATTGCTACGCCAGCTTCGCCCTGCGCTGTTCGTATCCGATTCCACCAATGCACTCCGACTGCTGGAAATTTTCCGCGAAGAACAACAAACCGTCGGCCTGGTCGTTGATGAATATGGCGATATCCAGGGTCTGGTTTCAATGAACGACTTGCTTGGCGCCGTGCTTGGCCGCATCCAGGACAACGATAGCAATGAGGACGAACCATCGATTGTCCAGCGCGCCGATAATTCTTGGTTGATCGACGGCCGCGTCGCCATCGACGATCTGAAAGAACTGCTGGGACTGCATGCATTACCTCACGAAGAGGAGCAAGGCTTCACCACTGCCGCCGGCATGGTCATTGCGCATTACGGTCGCATCCCGCACGCAGGCGAGTTTTTTGATTGGCAACGCTGGCGCATCGAAGTCGTCGATCTGGACGGTGCGCGAATCGATAAATTGCTGATAGCCGCCGTGCCCGAGAAAACACTGGATCCAGAAGCCGTCTGATGAAATTTCGCTTCCCGAAATCACAAGGCCCGCTGCCGCCCAGTACGCATCAGCTAATCAATCATCTGTGCGAGGGTG
The DNA here is from genome assembly GCA_050737875.1 of Arenimonas sp. Taxonomy (GTDB): domain Bacteria; phylum Pseudomonadota; class Gammaproteobacteria; order Xanthomonadales; family Xanthomonadaceae; genus Arenimonas. The sequence goes on from JBOHYG010000128.1 coordinate 3,414, forward strand.
ATCCGGAAGACGAGCTGACACTTAGCGGTTTGCTGGATGAATTCCAGGAACGTGCATTCGGGCTGTTCCTGTTTCTGGTCTTGTTGCCGACCTTTTTTCCTGTACCGATGGGACAAGGTTCGGTAAGCGGCTTTTTGACCTCGCTGATCGGTCTGCAATTTTTATTGCGTTACGAACACCCTTGGTTACCCGGCTTCATTGCCAACAGGAAATTTCACCGTTCCAGAATTATCGGATTTCGAAACCGCTTCGATAAATGGCTGGAGCGTCTCGATAAAATTACCAAGCCACGCGACGAATGGATTTTCAGCAATCCGGCAGCCCACGCATTCACCGGTCTGCTATTGCTGATTTTGGGCGGTACATTGGCCTTGCCGCTTCCAGGCACCAATATTCCGTTCGGCATCATCATCCTGTTTTTTTCGTTCGCGCTGATCGAACGCGACGGCCGTTTCATGATGATCGGCTGGCTGTTGGGAATCATCGAAATAGTGTTGCTGGCGTTTTTTTCGAAAGAAATGGCCGTGATGATTGCATCTTGGTTCTAACTCAGGCGGCAAACAACTTCGCGACTTCCTGCGACAACATCGGCCTTCCAAGCCAGAAGCCCTGCCCCTGATCGCAACCGCGTTCGCGCAATACGCCGTATTGCCCTTCGGTTTCGATCCCTTCAGCGACAACTGTAATGCCGAGCGAATGTGCCATTGCGATGATGGCGGTGGTTAGCGCCAGGTCATCCGGGTCGCGCAATAGATCAGTGACAAAGCTGCGATCGATTTTCACGCCGTCGACCGGCACGCGACGCAAATGACTCAAGCCCGAAAAACCGGTACCGAAATCGTCGAGCCATACTTTTACGCCGGTGGCGCGGATACGCGAAAGCAATATGCTTGCCTGATTTTCATCGGTGAGAATGGCGGTTTCGGTCAATTCAAGATGCAGTTGATGCGGCTTCAAGCCCGATGATGCCAATACCGTTTCTACGACATCGATCAGTTCGCCACCGCGCAATTGTTTCGAGGAAACGTTCACCGAAACGAACGGCATGGATTGATTGGCGCATTTCCATGTCGCCGCATCGTTGCAGGCCAATACCAAAGCATGACGTCCAAGCATGTCGATCAAACCACTCTGCTCTGCGACATCGATAAACATCGCCGGCGGCACCATGCCCAAACGCGGATGTTGCCAGCGCATCAGCGCTTCGGCACCGACAATCCGGCCATCGGTCAGACTGTAAATCGGCTGATACATCAAACCCATTTCGCCGCGCTCAAATGCCCCGCGTAAATCCTGTTCCAGTTGCACGCGGCGTTCGACCGCCTGATCCATGGCACGACTGTAGAAGCGGTAACAATTCTTTCCCGCAACTTTCGCCTGGTACATCGCGATATCGGCATTCTTCAGCAGCAAGCCGGCCGCATTTGCATCGAATGGAAATAATGTCACGCCAATCGACGCGGTGAGATAAAGCGGATTGCCATTCAATATCAGCGGCTTGCGAATATTCTCGAGCAGGCTTTCGGCCAGTTCATTGGCACTATTACGAATTTCGGATTTCAAAAACAGCAGGATAAATTCATCACCGCTGAAACGTGCCACCTGTGAACCCGGCAAGCCGAATTGCTCCAACGTATTTTTGACGCGCATGGCGAGCTGGTTCAGCACCTCATCGCCTTCTTCATGGCCGAGCGTGTCGTTGACCCGTTTGAAATCATCAAGATCGATGAATAGCAGGGCCAATTCACCGCTATTGGCCTGCATTGTCAACAACCGTTCTTCAAGGGCTTCGCGGAATGCCAGGCGATTGGCCAGGCCAGTCAGCGAATCGGTGTATGCCATGCGTCGAATCTCGCGATCATGACGTGCAACGCCGGCGCTCATCCGCGAAAACGCCCGTGTCAGTCCGCCGATTTCGTCCTGGCGATTCGATGACAAATTTACATCTGCATAGCGCCCCTGCTCCATCTGGTCGGTCGCCAGCGACAAATCCCGCACTGGCCGGATGACGTGGCGCTCCAGCAAGTACAGCAAGATGGCGCCGATACAAAACATGCCGATCGTGGTTGCCATCAACCAGCGCCAATGCCGGTCGTTCGATTGCTTCAGGTTTTGCTTCAACGGCTGAAGCAGTGACGCATTGGTCGCTGCTAGGGAAACCAGCACCATGCCGATTCGCAAACCACCGACACGTTCGCCATCGACGAATATCGGGGATGAGATATCCAGCAGCTTTTCATTCCACTGCGATATCGTTTTATTTTCGGCTACCGCAGCAGTCGCCGCATTCGCCAGAGGGTCCAGCATCGGTTTTCCGTTACTGCTTCCTTCGTCGGCATCGGCAATGATTGTTCCTTCGCGATCGAAGACGATGGCATAGACGACATCATGCTGCTTTTTTATTGCCTGCAATTTTTCCCGCAGGATTTTCGAGTTTTTGTCCCGGGTGGCGTTTGCGATATCGAAAGTCGAACTGGCGACCAGTGCCTCGCCTTTTCTTTTCAGGTTTTCCTGGTCGATTCCGCGCATCGCGGTTTCGGTCAATCCCAGCATTTTGCCGTGATTGGTTTTTTCATTCATCCACACTGCCGAAAAAATAAGGACTACCAGAATCATCATTAAGCCGAGCATGCCGAGCATTTGCCCACGCAAACCCAAACCCAATCGCCAACGCCCCTGTTCTCGAACTAGTTTCATGATGCCAAGACTAACCGAGTCTGGTTTATTTTTCCTTGCATTATTTTTCCGTTGGCCCTGCCTGGCCCAGTTTCAGCATGCGTTGGGTATCGGAAAAAAGCCCGCGCAATATCTTGATTTCGCGGACATCCATCTGGGCCCGCAGATATAAACGACGCAGCCTGGAAGTCACCATCTCGGGCGCACGGCCCTTGTGGAAATCGACTTGCTCCATCAACTCGCCCAGATGCGCGAAGAAACGCTCCATGTCTTCGTGGGTCGCCGGAGCGCTATCGGGCTCGGGTACTGCATGGCTTGTTTGATCCACGGGGATTGCAGTTTTTGAATCCGAAGCAAGCTGCGCCATTCGATATTCGTAGGCCAACACTTGCACGGCGGCAGCCAGGTTCAGGGACGCGTAGTCGGGGTTGGCGGGAATGCTCACGGTCGCATGGCAACGCTGTAAATCCCCGTTCTCCAGGCCCGTACGTTCACAGCCAAAGACCAGCGCGACCTTGCCGGTCAAACCAGACTGCAATAGCCGCTCGGCTGCCTCCCTGGGCATCAGCTCGGGCAAGGGAACCTCCCGCCTTCGCGAAGATGTACCGATCACGAACTGGCAGTCGGCGACTGCATCGGCGAGGCTGTCGTGCAAAACGGCCTGATCCAGCACATCGAGCGCACCGGCAGCCAGTGCGCTGGCTTCGGGATGGGGAAACTTGTGCGGCTTCACCAAATGCAATTCAAAAAGACCCATCGTTTTCATGGCACGCGCCGCAGAACCAATATTTCCGGGGTGTTGAGTACCGACGAGAACGATGCGAAGTGAGGATTTCATCCCGGTATTTTAAGGCTTTTGTGCCGTGTTGAGCGAAGGCTCCAAGCTATATCTGGTATCATGCGCCCGCCGCGGCACTGACTGCGGCATGTTCTCCACACAATTTACGTTTAGGCGGGCCTATGCAAAACCCAGTCATTACAGTCATGACCAAAGCCGCACGGATGGCCGGTACCGTGATGTTGCGTCATATGAGCAAGCTCGCCAGCTTGAATGTCGTTGAAAAAAGCCCGCAAGACTACGCCAGCGAAGTCGATGCTGCGGCAGAAAAAGAAATCATCAAGGAATTGCGCCGCGCCTATCCGGATATCGCCATTCTGGCCGAAGAGTCCGGCGCGATGGGCACTGGCCGTCAAACCTTCGTGATCGACCCTTTGGATGGCACATCCAATTATTTGCGCGGCTTTCCGCATTTCTGCGTATCGATTGCGCTGGTGGAAAATGGAGAACCGACCGACGGCGTGATTTTCGACCCATTGCGCAACGAACTGTTTACCGCGAGCCGCGGCGCAGGCGTACTGCTCAACGATAAAAAAATGCGCGTCGCCGAACGCAAGGATTTGGCAGGCAGCATGTTGATCACCGGCTTCCCGCCGCGTGAACGCATTCGCCTTCCTGCACACCTGCAGGCGATCAACGAACTGTTGAAGACCGCCGAAGACGTACGTCGTACAGGTTCGGCCGCCCTGGATCTTGCCTATGTTGCCTGCGGCCGTGCCGATGGCTATTTCGAAGCCGGGATCAAGCCTTGGGATATCGCGGCTGGCATGCTGATGGTGCGTGAAGCCGGTGGCCGCGTCTGCGACTTCAAGGGCCGCAGCGATAAATTGCTCAACACCAACCATATCGTCGCCGGCAACCAGAAAATCAGCGCAGCACTGCAGAAGTCGCTGGTGGATTCAGGATACGCCGCAGCGTTTACTTAATGATTGCATTGGGTGTGCCACTGCACACCCAGTACATGGAATCGCCACAAAAAAACCGCGCATTGCGCGGTTTTTTCTTGAATCGATATTTCTGGATCCGAGCTTACGGACGACGTTCCAATTCGGCAAGATCTTTTGCCTTCGGCAGCAGATCCTGCTTGGTCGTACCGAGCCACAGCAACAACGGGCAAGCCACGAAAATCGAGGACAGCGTACCGAACACGATACCGATGATTTGCGATTCTGCCATGCCTTTCAGAGAGTCGCCGCCGTAGAGATACAGCGCCAACACAGTCAAGAACGCCACGAAGGACGTGATGATCGTACGCGACAGTGTTTGGTTGACCGAACGATTCAGAACTTCCGCCGGCGAGATACGTTGCAGATTGCGGAAGTTTTCGCGAACACGGTCAAACACAACGATGGTATCGCTGATCGAATAACCCATTACCGACAGGATACCGGCCAACACTGCCAAATCGAGTTCATGCTGCGTAATCGCGAACCAGCCGGCAACCAACAGGACGTCATGCAGGGTCGTGATGATCGCAGCGACAGCAAACTTCCATTCGAAGCGGACCCATACGTAAATCAGGAAGCCCAGCACCACGAAGATCGCAGCTTTCAAACCGTTCCAGGCCAACTCGTTGCCGATTTGCGGACCGACATACACGCTGGGGAAAACCTTGCCCGGATTGTCGGTCGTTTGTGCGGCCTTCAGTACCGACTCCGAAAATTCCTTGATTTCATTGGCGTTGCTATTGCTCTTGTTCAGACGCATGCGGACGACGATGTCGTTGCCGCTACCGAACGTGCGAACTTCGGAATTCGGAAAACCGTTTTCCTCGAGACGCTGGCGCATTTGTTCGACGTTGACGGGTTTCTCGAACTTCATTTCAGTCAGCGTACCGCCGGTGAAATCGAGTGCGTAATTGAAGCCGTTCGTTGCCATCGCAACTATGGCGACGACCATCAACAACGCTGCGACGGTGAGTGACACCATGCGCATGCGCATGAAATTGATATTGCTATTTGAAGGAAAAAGTTCCACATCGCCTCCGGTGCGATTAAATCGACAGGCCGGTCATCTTGCGACGACCGCCATAAATCAGGGTGGCAATTCCGCGCGATACCGCAACGGCGGTATACATCGAGGTCAAGATACCGATGATGAGTGTGATACCGAAACCACTGATCGGGCCAGAACCGAATACCGCCATCGCGAGACCAGCAAGCAGCGCCGTGATATTGGCGTCGGCAATGGTGCCGGTCGCCTTGTCGTAACCTGCAGCGATACTGGCAAGTGGCGTATTACCCAATCTGAGTTCTTCGCGTATCCGCTCGTTGATCAATACGTTGGCGTCCACCGACATACCTACGGTCAGTGCGATACCCGCAAAGCCCGGCAAGGTCATGGTCGCTTCGAAGAACGACATGATCGCGACCACCATCAAGAGCTGCAACAGCAACGCGATATTGGTGATCACACCAAACATTTTGTAATAGACCAGGAAGAACACCAGTACGAACAGGAACGAGAATACAACCGCCTGCACGCCGCGCTTCACGTTTTCGGCACCAAGGCTTGGACCGACGATGCGTTCTTCGACGATATCGACCGGTGCGGCAAGCGAACCCGATTTCAATTGCTCGGACAGCTTTCTCGCTTCGATCGGATCAAGGCCGGTGGTGATGAAAACGTCACTGAACACGCCTTGGATGGTGGCTATATTGATCACGAATTCTTCGGTAACCGAACCACGCACCGGTTTGCCTTCAATGATGCGAGTAATCGGCTTGCGCTCGATGTACACCACCGCCATCGGCTTGCCGACGTTGCGCTGGGTGTGCGAGAACATGCGTTTGCCACCAGCGGTGTTGAGTTTGATTTCAACAGCAGGGGTTCCGGATTTCGAATCGACGGTCGGTGCGGCATTAACCAGTTGATCGCCGGAAACGATTACGCGTTTGGATAACAACACCGGCGTATTCGGTTCGGAAGGGTTTTGTTTCCGCATGTAATAAACACGCGAACCCAATGGCGCTACACCGCCTTCGTCGGCGGCTTGCGCATCGCCTTCAACAACGGCGCGGTATTCCAGTGTCGCCGTAGCGCCAAGCAATTCTTTTGCGCGTGCGGTGTCCTGGATACCCGGCAATTGCACGATGATGCGGTCGTTGCCCTGACGCTGGATGATAGGCTCGCCGAGTGCTGCCATCCTGTTTCTGATGGTGATGATATTTTTGTCGATTGCATCGGTAGCGATCGAATTCACCTCTTGCGGAGTCAAGTTGGCGTCAATGCTTACCGCATCTGCACCGTTCTTGAATGAAAGTGTCGGCATCAATGATTTCAGGTAGCTCAGGGACTTCGTCCTGGAGGCTTCATCGGAAAAAACGATCTTGATGCTGCTCGCGGTATTCGAAATATCCGCGTAGGGGATATTGTTTTTCGACAGGCTACCGGCGATTTCTTCCGCATAGATACCGATGCGTTTTTCCTTTGCAGCCGCCTGGTCAACTTGCAGCAGGAAGTGCACGCCACCACGCAAATCCAGACCCAGCGTCATCGGTTTGGAACCGATGCTGCCCAGCCATGCCGGTGCAGTGGAAGTCAGGTTCATCGCGGCGTTGTATTCGGCACCCAATTCCGGACGAATGATATCGGCGGCTTTCAATTGTGTGTCGTTGTCGGCCAGACGCACCATTACGCTGTCGCCTTCCAGAGCGACGCTCTTGTAAGGCAGCTTCTGAGCTTTCAGAAGATCCTGCACCCGGGTGACAAGCGCAGCATCGACCGGGATTTTTCCTGCCGCAGCGATTTGTACCGAGGGGTCTTGCGGGAAGACATTCGGCAGTGCGTATAGCGTGCTGAGCATCAGCACGATCACAATCAATACGTATTTCCAACGGGCAAATTCAAGCATGGAACACCATAAAGGCCATCAGGCCAATGAGAACGAATAGGGAATTAAGCCGACTTCAAGGTGCCTTTCGGCAGCACTGCGTTAATCGCGTTTTTTTGTAATTTGATTTTGGTGTTTTCGGCGATTTCGACGGTAATGAAATTATCGCCAATATCGTCCACGCGGCCGGCGATGCCGCCGCTGGTGATGACTTCGTCACCCTTGCTCAACTTGCTGATCAATTCACGGTGCTCTTTTTGGCGTTTCATTTGTGGACGGATCATCAGGAACCACATAACGACGAACGTCACGCCAATCATGATCAACATACCAAAGCCACCACCGGCTGGTGCGGCTGCCGATTGAGCGGCGGCAGGGGAAATAAAGAAATCAAGCAAGGACATAGTTTTTCTCGTAGAGGTAGATGAATCAAAGCGTGCAATTATGCCAGAGCGACCGGCTTAACGCATGGATTACAGGGATTTGGGCACCTGTTTAGGGGTTTTCAACCCGTCTGAGCGCATAAAATTCGCTCCTGAACTCATCGAACCGGCCCAATTCGATTGCCGCGCGAATTTCCCGCATCAATTCCTGGTAGTAGTGCAGATTGTGGATCGTGGCCAGCATGGAGGCCAGAATTTCATTGCAGCGGTCCAGATGCCGCAAATAGGCCCTCGTATAACCGCTGCGGCAGGTATAGCAGGCACAACCGGGCTCAATCGGTTTCAGGTCTTTTTCATATTGGGCGTTGCGAATCCGCACCTGGCCAAAATGCGTGAAGTAGTGGCCATTTCGTGCATTTCGGGTGGGCATCACGCAATCAAACATGTCGATGCCGCGGGCAACCGCTTCGACGATATCCTCGGGCTTGCCCACTCCCATCAGATAGCGCGGTTTGTCTTCGGGTAATTGCGGGCAGATAGCTTCGAGCGTACGTTCGCGCTCTTCCGGCGGCTCGCCTACTGCGAGGCCACCGACAGCATAACCGTCGAAATCCAGTTGTTTCAGGCCATCGGCGGACTGCGTGCGCAGGTGCGGATAAACCCCACCCTGCACGATTCCAAACAAAGCCGCATCGTTCCCTTCATGGGCTTTTTTCGAGCGCTCGGCCCAACGCAGACTCAACTCCATCGATTTTTTCGCGACGATCTCGGTCGCCGGATACGGCGTGCATTCGTCGAAAATCATCACGATGTCGGAATTCAACACTTTCTGGATATGCATGCTTTCTTCGGGACCGAGAAAGACTTTGGCGCCGTCGGTCGGCGAGGCAAATGTCACGCCCTGCTCGGTAATTTTTCTGCGTTTGGCCAGCGAGAAAACCTGGAAACCACCGGAGTCGGTCAGGATCGGTTTGTCCCACTGGCAAAAGCCATGCAAGCCTTCGTGTGCGGCAATCACTTCAAGTCCCGGCCGCAGATACAGGTGAAACGTATTGCCCAGAATAATTTGGGCGCCGATTTCTTTCAGTGATTCCGGCAACATTGCTTTCACCGTGCCGTAGGTTCCTACCGGCATGAATGCAGGGGTTTCCACCGTGCCACGCGGAAAATGCAAACGACCACGCCTGGCTTTTCCGCTGGCAGCAAATTTTTCAAAACGCATGCGACTCATTTCGGTCTCTTGATTTATTGTTTTTGTGGATACAGCAACATCGCATCGCCATAGGAAAAAAACCGGTAGCGTTTTTCGATCGCGTGTTGATACGCCGACAAGATACGCTCGCGTCCGCAGAAAGCCGACACCAGCATCATCAGCGTGCTTTCCGGCAGGTGGAAATTGGTGATCATTGCATCGACCGATTTCACCTGGACGCCAGGGAAAATGAAGATCTGGGTATCGTCTGCATAAGGCCTGACTTCGCCATCGCGATACGCGGTTTCCAGCGCGCGTACCACCGTCGTGCCGACTGCAATCACGCGTCCTCCGCGCAGCCTTGTCTTCGCGATCTGGCCGCATAACTCGGCACCCACGTTCAACCATTCGCGATGCATGGTGTGCTCTTGAATGGTTTCGGTCCGCATCGGTTGAAACGTGCCCGCACCGACATGCAGCGTGATATGACCGAACTCCACGCCCATCGCTTTCATGTTCTCCAGCAACTCGTCATCGAAATGCAGGCCTGCCGTAGGTGCGGCAACCGCGCCTGGCTGTTTGGCGAATACGGTTTGATAACGCACGTCATCGGTAATGTCGGCATCGCGTTGGATGTACGGCGGCAACGGCATCCGCCCTGCCCGCAGCAAGACTTTTTCGAGCGGCTCATTGGTTTCGAAACGCAGCCGGTAAAATTCGCCTTCGCGACCAAGCACGGTAATTTCAGTGCCTTCGTCCAGACGTATTTTCGAATCCGGTTTGGGGGATTTGCTGGCTCCGACCTGCGCCCTGACTTCATGGGCGCTGGTGATGCGCTCGAGCAGAATTTCCACGCGACCGCCGGACTCTTTTTGGCCATACAAACGCGCCGGAATCACCCGGGTATCATTGAATATCAGCAAATCACCCGAACGCAGGAAATCCGGCAGCTCACGGACGGTTTTATCGATGAAGTCGACCTGGTCGTTGGGAACCACCAGCAAACGGCTGGCGGAGCGCTCCGGAAGCGGTGATTGGGCAATCAGCTCCAGCGGCAGGTCAAAATGGAAATCGGATTTCTTCATCTGGGGTCTCGTTTGGGCCTCGCATTGTAGCGACTTCTGCAAGAGGGACTTCAGTCCTGACCTCAAGATGAACTAATTGAGCCTTATCGGGGTTAAAACCCCTCCTACAAGGGGTTATATCGGCCATTTTGGCATGCTAAAATGACCTCTTAATCATTGATTTTCTTGATAACTGTGCGCGGGGAACCCCCTGCGCATTTTTCGTTTTCGAGAAAATCCATCCGTCGCAGCAGGAGTAGCTTATGACCGTTATCGATATTCTCAAACCATTACGCGCACGTGGCGGTGCGGTTCGCACAAACGGCCTGGATGATGCCACCCTGCTCCACCTGAGTGCGCAATTTCCGGAAATTACCGAAGCTGCGCAGGCCGCGGTGGAAATTTTTGCCGGCCTGCAATCGGAATTTGCCGATTTGCTCGACGCTGACGAACAGGCACAAATCGATGCCACCCAATCGGGCTTCGTCAATTTTTATGCCGAAGACGCAGTCAATCCTTATGTTGCCCTGACTGGCCGCGGTCCGTGGATCATTACCTTGAAAGGCCGCGTACTGCACGATTCCGGCGGCTACGGCATGCTCGGTTTTGGCCATACACCTGCTAATGTGATCGACACGATGAGCAAGCCACAAGTGATGGCCAACGTGATGTCGCCAAGCCTGTCGCACCTGCGCGTTGCCCGTGCGCTGCGTAAGGAAATCGGCCATAGCCGCGGCGGTGTCTGCCCATACGTAAAATTCCTGGCGCTGAATTCCGGTTCCGAGTCGGTTTCGCTGGCCTGCCGTATCGCCGACGTCAATGCAAAAACCATGACCGATGCCGGCGGCGCTCATGCCGGTCGCACTATCAAGCGCATCGCTGTAAAAGGCGCTTTCCATGGCCGTACCGAACGCCCGGCAGTTTATTCGGATTCAAGCCGCAAGGCTTACGAACAACACTTGGCCAGTTTCCGCAATGAAGATTCGTTGATCACGATCGAGCCGTATTCGATCGAAGCACTGAAACAAGCTTTTGCCGATGCAGAAACGAAGGGCTGGCATATTGAAGCGATGTTCCTCGAACCAGTAATGGGTGAAGGTGACCCGGGCCGTGCGGTCCCGCCTGCTTTCTATGCGGCAGCTCGCGAGCTGACCAAAGCACACGGCGCATTGTTACTGGTTGATTCGATCCAGGCCGGCCTGCGTGCGCATGGCGTGTTGTCGATCGTCGATTACCCTGGCTTCGAAGACATGGAAGCGCCGGATATGGAAACCTATTCCAAGGCATTGAACGGTGGCCAATACCCGCTTTCGATCCTGGCCGTTAACGAACGTGCTGCCGGCCTGTATCGCAAAGGTATTTACGGCAATACGATGACCGGCAACCCGCGTGCGATGGACATCGCATCGACGGTACTTTCCTCGCTCACCCCCGAAATTCGCGCCAACATCCGCAACAAGGGCGTGGAAGCACAGGAAAAACTGAACAAGTTGAAAGACGAACTCGGCGGCCTGATCACCAAAGTGCAAGGCACCGGCCTGTTGTTCAGCTGCGAGCTGGATCCAAGCTTCAAATGCTATGGCGTTGCCTCGACCGAAGAATTCATGCGTGAACGCGGTATCGGCGTGATCCATGGCGGCGTCAATTCGCTGCGCTTCACCCCGCACTTCGGCATCACTTCTGCCGAAATCGATCTGGTAATCGAACACGTCCGCTTTGCCTTGTTGAATGGCCCACGCAAGGCATTGGATAAAGCCGAAGCAGCCTAGGCAACACTTGATTCAATAAAATAAAAAAGCCGGAGCAATCCGGCTTTTTTATTGCTGTGTATACTCGTCAGCACAACCGGACAAGGAGAGCGGCATGCAACGAAAACATCACCTGACTGGCTTGATATGTAGTCTCGTTTTCGTCCATGGATGCTCCTCCGACAAAACCGAAAACTGGCAACGGCTTCCAGGCTCGCCAGAAGAACCCGCATCGGTCGACACCCAATCGATCCAGCGTGACGGAAAAATGGTGACGATGAATGTACGCATCAATTTCACTACCGAATCGCCGACCAATAAAAAAATAGGCGAAGCAGGCAAACCCCTGCTTAAAGAAGTCAATGCGAAATACCGATACGATTGCGAAGCGCGTACCGTCGAACTGTTGAAAGCCGTCGAACAATTTCTTCCCGTCGGCGGCAAGTTTGGGCCCGATCCCGTCGAAACCGAATTCCCGCCCAACGCAGCTCCCGTCCAACCCAATTCGAGCGCAGAGGATGCTTTTAATATTGCTTGCAAAGCAGGGTGAAAATTCCAGACCTGCATAAAAAAAAGCCGGAGTAATCCGGCTTTTTTATTGCGTCTGATAAATATCAGTACGAAGCAGTAACAAATGCCGCCTGCAGATAACCGTAAATGGAAATCACCGCCATGCTCAACATCAGCAGATACGTCATCAGCATGCCGCTAACACGTCCTTTTGACGGGCCTGTCCGGTGGCTCAGACCCCAGGCATGCACGCAGCGCGATACGAAAATAATCGCCCCTAATACGTGAATCAGCCATTGCGGATAACCGTTCAATTCCATGCCGCCAAGCAACAGGAAAAGCATCGGCATATATTCAACCGCGTTTGCATGAACGCGAATTCGCTGCAGTAACTCTGCATTGCCACCATCGCCGATTCCGATTTTGTGTATGCGGCGCAGTTGCACGACACGCCAGGACAAGAACATCAGCAGCAATACGCAAAGGCCCGCATAAAATAAAGTTGTCATAATTTTCCGTTATTGAATTGAAATCGAAGTCGCCGTGATTTGCAGCTCGCGTGTCGCAACCGGTTCCGATTGACCGGCGTCTTCGGCCAGGTGTTTCGCCACTTCGGGTTTGAGTTCGACTTGCTTGAGCTCACCGAAAACGACCACCTCGCCCTTTGAGTCTTTCGGGATCACGAAAGCATGGTCTTTCATTTTGATGCGGGCCGCCTGCGCGTTTGATTCGATCATCAGCCAGCAACCTTCCATCTGGCATACCTGGGTGATGCGACCCTTGAATTTCGCGGGCCTGCCGACATAGACAGCAATGTTCTGCGATGCCGAGGCAATATCCACCGCTTTGCCTTTTGGCATATCGGCACCGTAGGTTTTTGCCTGCGTCACGCTTGCGAAGAAAAACAGGCAGGCCATGCCAAATAATTTCCGGGTCATCGACAATCCTTTCATATCAATCAAGTTCATACGCGATCAATGCTTCACTTTCATCCTGCGTAGAAAAACGCCCTTTCTCGTCGCAGAAAACTTTTGCCATTGCACAATCGACATCGTGGGTAAAAAACAACCTCACCCCGCGCAATAATTTATCTTGCAGAAAGGTTTTTTTCTCGTCGATCAGGATTTCCGGGAAACGGTCGTAACCCATCGTGACCGGCAAATGCACCCAGGGACGCCCCGGGATCAGGTCGGCGCAAAATACTACGCCGTTGTTTCCATCGCCACCGACAATTTCGGCCAACATCAGGCCCGGTGTATGGCCCTGGCTGTAATGAAAACGCACTGATTGCCCGAGTGCTTTCGAGTATTCACCCTCGACGATTTCCAGGCGACCGCTTTGCTCCAGTAGCGGCACCAACTCGGGAATGAAACTCGCGCGATCACGCGGATGCGGCTTCTGTGCACGCAACCAGCATTCCTTGCTGACAACGAAGGTCGCATTCGGGAACAACAGGCTTGGCGGCTTATCGGCCTGCCATGGACTCAACAATCCGCCGGCATGATCGAAATGTAGATGCGAGAGTACGACGACGTCGATATCGCAATCTGAAAAACCGGCGACGTGCAGTGAATGCAGCAACACATGCTCTGCTTCCTGCACGCCGAAACGTTCGCGCATTTTTGGCTCGAAGAATGCACCGATACCTGTTTCAAACAGTACGCGCTTGCCATTCAAGCCATCGGCAAGCAATGCACGACAGGCGAGTGGAATGCGATTTTCATAATCGGGAGCGATCCACTTTTCCCACATCGCTTTCGGCACGTTGCCGAACATGGCACCGCCATCGAGTTTTTGCGAGTTACCTAGAATTGACCAGAGTTTCATGGGCTTATCGGTTTACTTTTGAATAACGCGGGTATTGAAATAGAGGACAAAGGCAGGTCCGCCGACTTTCTCGGATTTCACATCTATTACCAGACTTTCATCGTCGGCATTCAATTTTGCACGTCCAATTACATCAGGAGTTTTGGCTTTGCCGGACCAAGTCTGTTTCCAGCCGCGCACGATAATTTCCTGCATGCTTCCCGCCGTCGCCGTCACTTTTGCACGGGCGAGACTGGCGTCCTTCGGCACTACGATATTGTCGCCGGCATTGTCGGCCAGTGCCTTGAACGGGACGGAAAACAGCGATCGATCGCCATTTTGCACATCGAAAGTCCAATCGGTAGTTCCCATGCTGCCATCATTGTCGACACGCAAACGTTCGAGCTGAATACCCACTATTTTTGTTTGCGGAGCCGATGGTTTTATCGTTGATGCAGCGGCTGCCGCAACAGGCGCGGCTGCAACGGGAACCGCCGGACTCGATACTGCTGGCGTCGACTTGTCGTTGCGCACATTGATGTAAACGGTAGTCAAGGCGGCAATCAAAGCAGCCAAACCGGTAAGCAAGCTCGGGGCAATTGCAATCCAGTGTTTTTTCGTTTCTTCGGATGTCATACGTACTCTTTAAAAAATCCATTCTGCATGGGTGAAAAAATAAATCCTTGCTGCAACCAGTACGCTATTTTTTCGCCGCCTTTTTCGGTACGACAATCGCAGATCCAACTGCATTTCGCGGATCGGCGCCGCCTTCCAGCGTATTGGTATTCAAATTCCAATCTACCGAATGAAGGAACTGCGTTCCCATCGTCTTGCTCTGATCGATCTGGTAGCCCATCGCTTGCAGTGCGATCACCGATTCCGGCGTTATCGCATTGGGCTCCATGAATATCGTATCGGGTAGGTATTGGTGATGATACCGGGGCAACGCAACGATCTGTGCCGAACCTTGCCCTTGCTCAATACCCAGCATGCCGAGCAATACGAGTGTGATGATGCGACTTCCGCCTTTGCCGCCAAGCACGGAAATCTTGTCTTTTCCGATCATGAAAGTCGGCGTCATGGAACTCAGCATGCGCCTGTGCGGTGCCACCGCATTTGCATCAAAGCCAAGCACGCCAAACGCATTTGGCGTTCCGGGACGCAATGCAAAATCATCCATTTCATTATTCAGCAGGAAGCCGGCACCTTCGACTATCTGACCCGAGCCATAAGCCAGATTGACGGTCTGCGTGGCCGCCACCATATTGCCGTCGCCATCGATGATCGAAAAATGCGTGGTGTTCACGCCTTCCAGAGGCGGATTTTCACCTGGCAGCATTGCACTCGGCGTCGCTTTGTTCGGCAGGATCGATGCACGCAAACCTGCCGCGTAATCATCACTTATCAGTCGCGCAATCGGCATATCGACGAAATCGGGATCACCCAGATAGAAAGTGCGATCACGGTATGCGCGCCGCATTGCTTCGGTCACGATATGCACGCGATGCGCCTCGTCCAGCTTTGACAGGTCCCAACCTTCGAGTATTTGCAAGATCTCGGCCAACACAACGCCACCCGATGACGGCGGTGGAGCAGTTACGACATCCCAGTCACGATATTTAAAACGGATTGGCGCGCGCTCCTTGATCTTGTATCCGGTCAAATCCGCTGCGATCCAGTCACCGCCGTATTTTTTGATGTCGGCAAGCATCCTGTCGGCAACTTCGCCGCGATAAAAACCGTCATTACCGTACTTCGCCAGCAATTCCAGCGTGTGCGCCAAATCGGCCTGGACAAACTTCTCGCCTACTTCGGGACCATCGCCATCGGCAAGATAGACCTTGCGCGTGCCGTCATAACGCTCCATCACGTCTTTGCGTTCGGCATATTGCTCGACCATGCGCTGATACACGTCGAAGCCATCGCGTGCGTAACGAATCGCCGGAGCCAGTGACTCCGACAATGGCAAGCGACCATAGCGTTTAGCCAGGTGCACCAGGCCTGCAGGCAACCCGGGGATACCCGACGACATGGGGCCGTTTTCGGCCTTGTCGCGATCAAGCTCGCCATTTGCATCAAGATATTTCGCCGGAGATGCCGATGCCGGTGCTGTCTCGCGTGCATCAATGAAGATATCGCGGCCGGTTTTTGCATCATGCAACAGGAAGAAACCACCGCCGCCTATGCCGGAGCTAATCGGTTCGACAACCGAAAGCGTACTCGAAACGGCAATGGCAGCATCGAAGGCGTTGCCGCCTTTCGCCAAAATTTCATGACCTGCCTGGGTCGCCAAGAAATGCGAGGACGCAATGGCGGCTCCGGAGGGTTTGATCTTTGGCTGATTACTTTCGGTTTTGGCCTGCAGACCGAAGCTCAACAATAACAATGCACCGAGTACGAAACGTTTCACGCTGCCTCCTGTTTGAGCTTGAGCAGCTTCTCAAGTAATTGTTCTTCGGTTTCCACGTGCTCGGGATCTTTATCGATGCACTCTACCGGACACACGACCACGCATTGCGGCTCGTCGAAATGACCTACGCATTCAGTGCAGCGTTCCGGATGAATAATATAAATCGATTCGCCCTGTGTGATGGCCTGATTCGGACAAGCCGGTTCGCATACATCGCAGTTCACACACAGCTGATTGATGATAAGTGCCATTGATTACTCGGGAAAAAGCCGCGCAGTCACTGCGCGGCTTTACTTGCGGATTATTTCGCCTCGACAAAAACAAATGTTGCAGATGCCGCTTCAGCCGCGATTTTCACTTTTTCGCTGTCATCGGGCTTGCCGATAAACAGCACTTTGGAATCTTTCAATGCGTCTTTTGGCGGCGTTACAAACGCCTCGACGACCAAGTCGGCCATGGTCTTGCTGTCGGGCGAACAGAACACCAGCATATTGCCCGGCAATACGGTTCTTTGAACCGCACCCTGGACCTGCTCCATCTGGCGACTGTATTTGCTGGCGGTCAGATTGTCTTTTTGATCAGGCTCCATGCTGGCGCGCGGCAAATAATAGGTGATCAATTGGCCGGTAACCTGGGATTGGTATTGCGCGGCAATCAAACCGCAATATTTGCGCCAAGACTCGTCTTTACCGTCCGTTGGTGCGGTCAGGATTTCTTCCGACAATTCCACGCCACCTGCAGTTTCGCCGCCTTTCTTGCCACATGCTGCCAACAGCAAACTCAAGATCATTACTGAAAAAATCAAACCCGTGCGTAACATGGTCCTACCCCCGTTTATTGTTTTACTCGATTAAATATTACTGCTGCTTCCATTTTGCAGCCAACGCTTTTGCGACCGCCGGATGAACAAAACCCGAGACGTCCCCACCCAAACGCGCTACTTCCCTGACCAGGCTCGAAGATATGAAACTGTGTTGTTCGGCCGGCGTCAAAAACAACGTTTCGACGTCGGGAATAAGATGCCGGTTCATACTGGCCAGCTGGAATTCATATTCGAAATCCGATACCGCGCGTAATCCCCGCAATAAAACGCCGCCTCCTACTTCGTGAACGAAATGCGCCAGCAGGGTGTTGAAACCACGCACCTCGACGTTAGTGCAATGTGCCAGTGCAGTTTTCGCCAAAGCCACGCGCTCGTCGAGTGGCAATGCAGGTCCCTTGCCGGGACTTTCGGCAATGCCGACCACAATCTTTTCAAACAAGACCGCTGCCCGGTTAATGAGATCGATATGACCGTTCGTGATCGGATCAAAAGTACCGGGGTACACCGCGATACGGCTACGTGCAGGGGTCATACTGGTTGCTCAGGTGAACTGGGAGACAGTGTAGCAGTGTCGTGCCGAAACAGCCGATACCAGACTTCCCGGGTACTTCCCTCGCGATAGAGTTGGTATGTACTTGGCACTTCGATCAGGGTTGTGCGGCCTGTTTCGACATAAACCCATGCTTTATCTGCCAACCAGGGACTCAGCATGGGCAGGATTTTCTGGGCGTAAT
>JBOHYG010000129.1:0-1017 GCA_050737875.1 Arenimonas sp.
GGAAATAACAGTCAGGCTTTTGTTCGGGCGTCGGTTGCTCCGGTGTCTTTGACTTTTGCATAATACATTGAGCCAGTCGAAATGGCGCTGAAGGCTCTCGGGTCGGTCAAATCGACGAACTCGGTTATTCTGACTTCGGCGAATTTGGCGTCCGAAGTTTCCGGAATTTTGCCGGTTGCGAACGGCGGTAGCGGGCAATCGACTTTTACCAACGGTCAATTATTGATCGGTAATACGACCGGGAATACGCTTACCAAAGCGACCTTAACGCCAGGGCTTAATATCGATATCATCAATGGCGCCGGGTCAATAGCCATAGTTGCTGGCGCTGGGCTCGAAACGGTAGAAGTCAGGCAACGAAACATAACGACGACGACGACTTTGACGATTGAGGATAATGGCAAGGTCATCACGATCACAGGCGCTTCGTCACTTGTAAATATTACCCTGCCGGTTGCTACAATCGATCAAAAATTGACTTTTCTTGTGACCGATGCCGATGGCATGAAATTGATAGGCAACGGAACTGAGCAAATCAGAGTTGCCGGATCAAGCGCTAATACCCAGACGTGCACTCAAATCGGTGGGGCGCTGATCCTTTACGCGTTAGCGGGGTCATGGTTCGCCGCATCGATTACTAGAACCTGGACTGGCGTATGAGCACTCCAAATCCTAACGGGCAGAAAAACGGCAAGGACTCCGACTTCATTCGCGGCGGCCTAGGTGCGGTTACCGCTTGGTTTCCGGAACTACCAAAGCCGATCAAGTGGATTATGGCCGTTGCCTTTCTTTACCTGCTTTTCTGCCTGGTTGCGCAGATATCTCCGACTATCGGGGTCAAGACAATGGTGTCTGGAATCGCGAACATGGTGACCAACAGTCGTGCTCCGGAACAACAAGCAGTTGCCGAACGCGCAGACTATCTGGACTATTTGCGCGACGAATTGAAGGAAACACGCAAAGAAATCGAAGTAGGTGCGGCATTGAAAGAGCAAGTTATTGATCTACAACATCGCG